>NZ_JAMYJW010000009.1:0-183416 GCF_024136975.1 Haladaptatus sp. AB643 | reverse complement strand
AAATTCGATTCGCCGCCTCCATTCATACTTCATTCATTAACCCTCACAGAGCCACTGCTCTGTGGGGGTTTTTCTATTTATTTTTCGACTGCTGATAGAGGTATCTCATCCGCATCGTGTCTCATCCGGTTTCTACCGTGGTGACACATCGACGGAAATGTTCGGTTACTATGCTTGTGATGCATAGTACTGGAATCGATGGATGTCGACCCGTTACGAAAACCCAATACTGCTTACAGTTTCGCGAGCCATTGAGTTTTAATAATCTGACCAAAGAAAGGTACATGTAGGTATGGTCTCCATCGATTCTACGAGTCGGAAAGTCCTCATCGTCGTCCCGTTGGTTCTCCTCGTCGCGGTGGCCCTTTCACTCAACTTTGTGAACCTTCCATTAGGTGGAGGTCACGACTCCAAATCCGAACCGCCGAAGCCCGTGAAAGGCTGTCGGACGATCTCGAAGCCGGGAAACTACGTTTTGGCGTCCGATTTCGGCGGTGCGACCGGACTGACGGGTAGTTGTCTTGTGATCAATTCGAGTCACGTCACGCTGAATGGGTCGGGTCACACGATCAAAGGGAGAGGCGTCACCGATACGACCGGCATTCTCGTCAATAATGCCAGTGGTGTCTCCGACGTGACGATCCACTCGGTTCGGGTGTCCCACTGGAATCGTGCGATTCATCTCCGGAACTCGTCGTCGGCGACGGTTCGGAACGTGACGACGGTTCGGAGCACGGAGGGAATTACCGTCTGGAACAGTTCGGACGTGACTCTCGCGCACTCGCGGTCGGCACACAACCTGTTCGGTCTCCTCGTGGATAACCGAAGTCAGAACGTCGATTACTCGACGCTACACTACCACGATAATCAATTGAACAGCACGCGTGGACGCGGTTCGGTCGGCGCGTGAGCTAGGGTTGTGGCTGTTCGTCGCCGGGTGCCTTCCCGGCGTCTTTTCTGATCCCGCTCGCCCATTCGGGGTACTCACGGCGTTCCGTGCCGTCGAATTCGGGCTCACCGGACATGGCTTTGATACTTCGGGCGTCGTCCAAACTCCATACGGCACCGTCCTCGTGAAACAGGCCGTTGAGAACGCCGTTTCGTCGCATGTAGAGCGAGAAGGCCGGTTTGAGCATGAGTGACCAGAAGAAGTTGCCGATGCCGGATTTGCGAATGGTGGGTGCGAGCGAGGAGTAGTCGGGGACTGCGGCGTTGCCGGAGACGTTGGCAAAGAACTTGTTCCCGGGCCGAATCCGTTGCCATTCCGAGAGCCAAACGGGGCGTCCGAGTTTTTCCTTGATGTTGTTAGCCTGTTGGAGCACGCGGTTGTACAGCGCCGGATTACGTGCGAAGTTGTAGTGGAACTGGAGGATGTCCATTCCCCATTCCAGATATTGGGCGTTGTTCGCCAGGCTGGTCGACCCGACTGAAAGGGGGATTTCGCCGCGGTAGTACGTCATCGTATCGACGATTTCTTTGAAGAATCGGATGTCCTTCGCGTTCCACCCGGGTTCGTTCGTCAATTCGATGGCCAGCAGGCGTTCGTCGTTTCGGTACAGTTGCATGAACTCCTCGATGAAGTGGCGTGGGTCGTCCCACAGGTTTTTGGTGACTTCCGTCCGCGTCGAGGGGGAAAACGTCTGAACGGCGGTTTTGGGGTCGTTTTTCACGAGGTTCTCGAACGTGGGTTCGAGTCCGACGCTGTCGAACAGACCGAGCAGGACGCGGATCCCGTGTTTGTCGGCGGTGTCCAACAGGTGTTCGAGCGACTCCTTGTGGTCTTCCGGTTCGACGAGCCAATATTCGTAGCTCAGCCACGTTCGAATCGCGTTGAGATTGAGACTCGCGGCGTAGCCCATGTCCCGTTCGATGACGTCCGGATCGTAATCGTCCCACATCTGATACCGGTTGAACGCGCGCGCTGGGAGGTAAATCGCGCCACGGACGTCCACTGGAGCATCGGTTTTCGGTGGGAGGTTCAGATCCCGTCTTCTCGTCGTCTGTGCGTTGTGACCGACGGTACGGACGCTTCCCGCAGCGGGGACACTGGAGAGCCCGACAGTTGCTCCGATACCGGAGAGGAACTGACGGCGACCAACTCGTCTGCTCATACCATCCATCGGATTTCGAGGATTAACAATCTATTCCTCGGCGTCCAGTCGTGCGAAAACTCCGTGCCAATTCGGGATTTGGTTCCATCGGATGAAGTTGTTTGACAACCCTGACGAGTGAATTCCGACTCGGTGACTGGGGTGCCAGTACCCAGGACAGCGGAAGTAGTAGTGATGAGGTCGGAAACGACGAAAACGGTAGCAGTCGAAGCGATGACAACGGAAGTAGTGGGGGTGGTTTTGATGGTGGTGACGAGGTCGAGGCGAGGACCGCTTTTCTGTGGTGTCCCTCGTGAGCCCTCGACGAGATTCTTCGCTACAGCGACCGAATCGTCTCAACGACGACGTCGACACCGATTTTCAGCGCGTCCTCGTCGATGTCGAACTTCGACGTGTGGTGACCGAACGGGTTGCTCGCACCGATTCCGACGTAGGTCCCAACGCCACCTTCCTCCTGCACCCGTTCGATGAGGAACGAGGCGTCCTCGCTCGCGCCGATGGGCGCTCGCTCGACGACGGTATCGACACCCTCGACTCCCTCTGCGGCTTGGGCGACGGCCGTAACCATCCCGTCGTCGGCGGTGAACGTCGTCGTCTTCCCGTAGAGCGACGTTTCGAACTCCACGTCGTGCATCGCGGTGGCGTGTTTCACGATTCGCCGCGCTCGGGAGAGCATGTAGTCGTTGAGTTCGGCGGTCTCGCCGCGGACTTCGATGCGCATTTTCGCCTCCTCGGCGATGACGTTCTGTGCGTTCGGGGAGTGAACCTGTCCGACGTTGATCCGCGTCGCCCCGTCCGCGTGCCGCGGAATCGCGTACAGGTTTCCGATGGCCGTCGTCATCGCCTGAAGCGCGTTCCGGCCTTGGTTCGGCGCTTTTCCGGCGTGTGCGGCTTCCCCGTGGAAGGTCACGTCTAGCTTCGCGTTCGACAAGGGGTGTTCGTAGGCGGCGATGACCTTCCCCGTCTCGTTGTCGAGGCCGAGGTGGAGCGCGAGGAAGTGGTCAAGGTCGGCGAGGTGGTCCGTCTTACTCATCGGGACGCCGCCACGTCCACCCTCCTCGGCTGGCTGGAAGAACAGTTTGAGGTGTCCATCGAACCCGCCGGTGGCGTCGAGTTCACGGGCGATTCCGACGCCGATGGTCGTGTGTCCGTCGTGACCGCAGGCGTGCATCTCCCCGGGATGACGGCTCACGAACCCCTCCCGTGCGGGTCGGTGATCGTCGTCGCTCGACTCGGTCAGTTCGAGCGCGTCCATGTCGATTCGGACACCGACGGTCGGCCCGTCGCCGGTTCCGTACGTCTTCTCGGCGACGAGTCCCGTCACGTCGCCCATTCGCTCCAGATACCGCTCCGGTGCACCTTCCTCACGCGCTCGGGCTTTCGCGCCCGCGATTTCGTCGTCGCTCGGCACGCCGAGGCGTGCGTCAACGTCGACGGCGTCCGCTCCGAGATGGAGCGTGAATCCCCGTTCGTCGAGTTCCGCCGCGACGAGCGCCGTCGTCCGGAACTCCTTCCACCCGGCCTCGGGGTGGGCGTGCAAATCGCGGCGCAGTTCGACAAGGGTCGGATCGCCCGTGTTCGCCTCGATATCTCGTGTTTCTCCTCCGTCCGTTCCGCCGTTCGCGTTCGTCATGTCACCTTCCTCGTGGGGGAAGGGGAAAGCGTTTACAAACCGGCAGACGGGGTTCTGTCGGTTCCCTTATCGCTCTCCCACGGTTCCCGGCACGTCCGCCGAAACGCTCACTCGACCGAGCGCATCCCACAGCGTCGCTTGATTGCTCGTCACCACCGGTATCCCGAGGTCCGATTCGAGGGGTTCGATGGCGGGGAACGTTCGGTAGTTCGTACACGAGACGAACACGGCGTCCACGGTACTCGGGTCCGAGACGGTATTCCGGACCTGTTGGTACGCGTCGTCTGGTGACAACGACCCGATGTCAGTGTTCGCCGTAATTCCCCGTCCGTGGAGATCGACCACCTCGAATCCGGCGTCGTCCAGGTATGACTCCTCACGGTCGTTCAGATCGGCGGTGTATGGCGTCACGACGACGATTCGCGTCGCGTCGAGGGCGGAGAGCGCCCGCTTGACCGACAGGGCCGTCGCCACCGTCGGAACGCCAGCGGCCTCGGCCAACGCGTCTTCGAGTTCCGCGTCGAACCCCGCCCCGTGAAGGAGACTTCCCGTCGTACAGGCGTAGGCGACCGCATCGACGTCCGCGTGGGACAATCGCTCCGCACAGTCCACGGCATCGTCCGCCATCGTGTCCAGTTCGTCCACGGTGACCGATTCGAGCGGCATTCGGGCCGTGTGGAGGCTCACGCCCTCCGGAAGCACCCGCCCGAATTCGCCCTCCACCGTCGTGTTTGAGGACGGGACGACGACGCCGAGACGGCCGCGCCATCCGAACATTACGGCCACCCCGCTCGTGTCATCGCTCTCACGATCATTCTTCCCACTCCATCTTCCCGTCGTCCCTATCCATCTCGATGGCGCCGGGGTCGCGCTCTTCCGCTGGACCGTGCCCGCCGCCGCCCGGCGTGAACACCGTGATGGTCGTGCCCGACTCCACATCGCGGGTGGCCTTCGCCGGAACGCGTTCCCCGTCGATTTCGTTACGGCCGCACCGTCCGTCCTCACCGCCGTCGATTCCGTGCGGAGCGACGCGCCGCCGTTCGGTCAGCAGGGAGACGGTCGCGTCCGTTTCGACGCTGACTGAGCGCACCACGCCGAGGCCGCCACGGAACTGCCCGTGTCCGCCGCTGTTCTCGCGGAGTCCGTACCGTTCGACGAATAGCGGGTATTCGGCTTCGAGGGACTCGACGGGCGTGTTCAGCGTGTTCGTCATCCCCACCTGTACGCCGTCCATCCCGTCCTTCGTGGGGCGGCCGCCGAAGCCACCCGCGATGGTCTCGTAGTAGGTAAAGCCGTCGTCACCGCCGTTCCTGCTCCCGATGGTGAGGTTGTTCATCGTTCCCTGTCCCTGCGCTGGAACGCGGACCGGGGCCGCCTCGGCGAGCGCGGAAAACATGACGTCCGTCACTCGCTGGCTGGTTTCGACGTTGCCGCCCACCACGGCCGCTGGTGGCCGGGGGTTCAACAGCGACCCGTCCGGAACCGAGACGGAAACGGGGTCGTAACAGCCTTCGTTCGGTGGGATCTCGGGGTCCGTCACACAGCGAATCACGAAGTAGACGGCGCTCTTCGCGACCGCGAGCGGCGCGTTGACGTTACCTGGAACCTGCGGAGCGGTGCCCGAGAAATCCACCTCTATTTCCTCGTCGTCGACCGTCACGGAAACTTCGATGGGTATCTCGTCGTCCGAGATGCCATCCCCTTCCATCACGTCGTGAGCGCTGTACGTTCCGTTCGGCAGGTCGGCGAGTTCGGCGAGCAGTCGATCCCGCGAGTACGAGATCACCGCGTCGAAGGCCGAGACGACGCGCTCCCGACCGTG
The DNA here is from genome assembly GCF_024136975.1 of Haladaptatus sp. AB643. Classification (NCBI taxonomy): domain Archaea; kingdom Methanobacteriati; phylum Methanobacteriota; class Halobacteria; order Halobacteriales; family Haladaptataceae; genus Haladaptatus; species Haladaptatus sp. AB643. The sequence continues at coordinate 177,850 of NZ_JAMYJW010000009.1, read as the reverse complement.
TTCTTCCACGAGGTCTCCGAGTCGTTCCTCGGCCCGTTCGTTCGCGGCGATCTGTGCCCGGATGTCCGCCCGGCGCTCGCCGGGGTTCCTGACGTTGGCGAGCAGGAGGCTCATCACGTCGTCGTTGACTTCACCACGCTTCACGAGGCGAACCGGCGGCAGTCGAATCCCCTCCTGATAGATTTCCCGCGCTCCGGCGGGCATGCTTCCCGGCGTCATCCCGCCGACGTCGGCGTGGTGCGCGCGGGAGACGGCGTATCCGAGGATTTCGTCCCCGACCGTAACCGGCGACACCATCGTCACGTCCGGGAGGTGCGTACCACCCTCGAACGGGTCGTTCAGAACGAACACGTCGCCCGGTTCCGGGTCGTAGTCGAGCACCGTGTCCACGGCCTCGGGCATCGCGCCGAGATGCACCGGGATGTGTTCGGCCTGCGCGACCAGTCGCCCCTCGGCGTCGAACAGTGCCGTCGAGCAGTCGCGTCGCTCCTTGATGTTCGGCGAGTACGACGAGGTGATGAGCACCTGTCCCATCTCCTCGGCGACACCCTCGAACTGATTTCGCATGATTTCGAGCGTTACCGCGTCGATGTCCGTGTCAGAGTTCGAATTCGAATCGTCGTGGCTCATTCCTCTTCCCTCCCGAGCACCAGCGTTCCGTCCGCGTTCGTCGTTCCGGACCATCCTGGCGGTACGACCACCGTACTTTCGTCCTGTTCGAGGATTGCGGGGCCGGAAACCGAATCGGACTCGCCGAGTCCGGTTCGGTCGAACACCGGTGTCTCGTGGAACTCGCCATCGAAAAACGCCTCGCGGCGTCCCTTCTCGGCGTCGCCCGCGGTTCGATACGAAACCGATGGCGACTCGCGACCGACGACCGCCGTCGTCCGCAGGTTCACGAGTTCGATGGGGTCGTCCATGACGTAGCCGTAGGCGCTCTCGTGGGCGTCCTCGAAGCGCTCCGCGACCGTCTCGGCGTCGAACTCCTCGTCTACGGGAACCGTGAGTTCGAAGCTCTGGCCGACGAACCGCAGGTCGGCGGCCCGCTGGACCGCCGCCGCATCCCGATTCTCCACGTCCGAGAGTACCTCGTCCGTGAGGTCGTCGTAGGCGGATTCGATATCGTCCAGCGAAACGTCCGCCAACGGATTTCTCAACGTTCGAACCGAGTCGTGTTTCTCGTCCGCCGCGAGCAGACCGTAGGCCGACAGCACGCCGCAGGCGTGCGGAATCACGAGTCGATCCATGTCCAAACTCTCCGCAATCGCGGCGGCGTGCATCGGTCCCGCGCCGCCGAACGCCACGAGTCCGAATCCACGCGGGTCGTGGCCCCGTTCGACCGTGACGGCGCGGATAGCCCGCGCCATGTTCGCGTTCGCGACCCGGAAGACGCCCCGAGCGGCAGCGAGGGCGTCGTCCAACCCGGCCTCGTCGGCGAGTTTCGAGAGCGCCTCGTGGGCCGCGTCCACGTCGAGTTCGAGTTCGCCGCCGAGCGCCGAACTCCCGCCGATGTAGCCGAGGACGACGTTCGCGTCCGTTACCGTCGGCTCCGTCCCGCCGCGCCCGTAGCAGGCGGGGCCGGGGTTCGCTCCGGCGGACCGCGGCCCGACGCGGAGGGCGTTTCCGGCGTCCACCCACGCGATGGAGCCACCGCCCGCGCCGACCGTGTTCACGTCCACCATCGGCGTCTTGATGGGTCGGCCGTTGATTTCTGCGTCCGTCGTCCGTTCCACCTCGCCGTCCTGGACGAGGCTCACGTCGCTCGACGTGCCGCCCATGTCGAAGGTGACGAGGCCGTCCACGTCGTCGGCCGCGGCGGTCTCCGCCGCGCCGACGACCCCACCCGCTGGCCCGGACATCGTCGTCGTCACCGCGTGTTCGCGGACGGTTTTCGCCGACGCGATACCGCCGTTGGCCTGCATGATCCGCGGTTCCGGAACGCCCCGGTTCCCGGCGCGTTCCTCCAAGCGACTGATGTAGGCGTCGATTGCTGGCGTCACGTAGGCGTCCACGACCGTCGTGGACGTTCGCTCGAATTCGCGGAACTCCGCGAGCACCTCGTGGGAAACCGAGATCGGGACGTCCAGTTCCTCGCGGAGCACTTCGGCGACCCGTCGTTCGTTTTTGGGGTGCTGATACGCGTGTAACAGGGAGACGGCGACGCTTTCGGCACCACTGTTACGGATCTCCCCCGCCAGTTCGCGTACTTCGTCCTCGTCCGGTTCCGTCAGCACGCCATCGACGCCCGTCCGCTCGGCGACTTCGAACCGCCGCCGTCGCGGGACGAGCGGCGCGGGTTTGTCGATGTTCACGTCGTAGAGGTCCGGTCGGGCCTGCCGCCCGATTTCGAGCACGTCGCGGAATCCCTCGGTCGTCACGAGGGCCGTCTTCGCGCCGTTCTCTTCGAGCAGTGCGTTCACCGAGACCGTCATCGCGTGGGTGAACGCGTCCACGTCCGTCGGGTCGATGCCCGCTTCCTCGCAGGCTTTCCCGATTCCCTGCACGACGCCGACGCTCTGGTCGTCCGTGCTCGGCACCTTCGCCGTCACGAGTTCGTCGTCCGGCAGGAGGAGGACGACGTCGGTGAACGTCCCGCCGACATCCACGCCGACGCGCGTTCGGTCGTTCCCGCCCATTCAGAACCCTCCGATGACGGTGTAGAGCGCACGTACTCCGAGCCAGACGACGACGAGCGTGACGACGATTCCGAGGACGTTCTGCGTCGTGTCGTTCACGTACTCCCCCAGGATGTCCCTGTCGTTCATGATGTAGATGAGGAAGAGCGCGACGATAGGTAACAGGACTCCGTTCGCCACCTGCGCGAAGACGATGGCCTGCACCGGTTGGTAGCCAGCCGCGGAGAACACGACACCGATGAATAGGATGACGGCCCAAACGGCCCGAAACTTGAACGATTTGAGGTCGGTGTCCCAGCCGAAGGCTCCCGCGGTCGCGTACGCACCGGCGAGCGGTGCCGTGGTCGCGCTCGTGAACCCGGCCGCGAACAGACCGATACTGAACAGAACCGTCGCGTAGGGTCCGGCGAGCGGTCGTATCTGGTCGGCCATCCTGCTCACGTCGCTGATCTGGGTTCCGACGGGGAACGCCGCGGCCGCGGTGACGAGGATGGCGATGGTGATTGCGCCGCCGATGAGGATGGAGAGTATCGTGTCGGCGCGCGACTCGGGCAATTCACCCGGTCCCGACCAGCGTTCCTGGACGCTTCCGGCGTGCAGGAACAGGTTGTAGCCGACAACGGTCGTCCCGATGAGTCCCGTGATGAGGAACGTCGAACCTTCGGGGACGCTCGGGACGAATCCCGCCGCGAGCGCGCCGAGGTCGGGTCCGATGAGGATGGCGTCGATGACGAACGAGAGCGCCATGATGGCCACCAACGCGACGAGCGCCTTCTCGATGAGTTTGTAGCGTCCGGTCCAGAGGAGCGCGGCCGCGAAGAGACCCATGGCCGGACCCCAGATGTGCGCGCTGATGCCGGTAATGCCCGCTAACCCGGCGGCACCGCCGAGGATGTTTCCCGTCTCGTAGGCGGCCGTCCCGATGCCGATGGCGCTCACGACGAGCGCGATGCTGAGGGTCGAAAGCAGGGGGCTGTCGAACTGTTCCCGAAGCGCTTCGCCGAGTCCCTCCCGGGAGACGACGCCGAGGCGGGCGCTCATCTCCTGGAGGACGATGGTGGCGATGATCGAGAAGACGATAGTCCAGACGAGCGCGTAGCCGAACTCCGCGCCGGTCACGCTGGCGGTCGTCACCGTTCCGGGGCCGATGAAGGCGGCGGCCACCATCGCGCCGGGTCCGATAGAGCGTAGTCGTTCACTGATATTCATGGTTGTGGTGTGCTATGATGTCACAATCCATGGACTGGAGATAAATCCTGTTGAGAACGGTGTGTATCGCCGTCTCTCGCCGTATGAAATCGTATGAAAGAGTATGAACGGGAGACGGACGACGGATACTGACGATTCGGACTAATATCGACGGATACTGACGAATAGCGACGACGAACACTGAGGGATGACGATGAACTCAGACGACTGACGAACGGATCAGCGTTCGGGGTCGACTTCCGTCATCAGCACCTTGGAGACGCCTTCCTCCAGTTCGATTTCGAAAGGAAGCCGGGCGCTGCTTCGCTCGACGAATCGCGTCATGAACCATTTGACCGACTCGGTTGGGAACACGACGTGATACGTGTCACCCTGCGTTCCGCGAACGGTCAGGAAACCACAGAACGAAAGCCAGTCGAGCAGTTCCCCGAGCGTTTCGAATCGGTGTTCGTACTCGCGGGCGTGATAGTTCGAGACGCTGTCTGCCAGTTCGATAAACGCCGCATCCGGCTCACCGTCTTCGTCCTCGACGTACTCCAAGAAGCAGTGGAGAAAGTCCACGTCGAGCAGGACGTGTTCGCCGCTCGCCAGCATTTGATGGTACGCTTCGAGGCTCGGTCCCGCTTGGGTCGTGGCGGCGTCGTAGTTCGCGGCGTAGAAGACGAGCGCCTGCCTGACGAGTTCGCTCTGGGGTTTTCCGTCCCGACTCACGAGTTCGTCCAGCGCGACCTGTGCCTCGTCGTCCAGCGACACCGTTACCCGGTTCGTCATGCTCCCACTTACCCACCCAACCCATTTATGCGTTCGTCCGGTTTATCGCCCGTTCGGGCGACAGGTCGAGCGCTACCACACGTACTTTCCAAAAATTTCCATCCCGATACCGCTGCACGTTTGTGCATCCTTTTATTCCGGAGACCGTCGTACACGGTCCGGGGGATTTCAAGGATGACAACCGCGGAGACGTACGACAGGGAACGACTGGCAAACACGATTCAAGATACGTGGCGACTCCTCATGGGTGTCGGCGTCGTACTCACTATCGTCGGCTTACTGGCGATCCTGACGCCGTTCTTCACGGGAATCACGCTGTCGTTTCTGTTCGGCGTGTACCTCGTGATCGGTGCGGTCGCCCACTTCGTCCACGCGTTTTCGGGGCGCGGGTGGACGGGATTCGTCTTTCAACTGCTGTTGGCAATCATCTTCGCCATCGGCGGTATCGCGTTCCTCCTGAACCCGCTGGTCGGACTCACGGCGCTAACCATCCTCCTCGTCATCTTCTTCCTCGTCGAGGGGGCCGTCGAGTTGGCCATGGGGTTCCGACTCCGACCGGAGCGCGGGTGGCTATGGATCGCCATCAGCGGAATTGCGTCGATCCTCGTCGCCTTCTTCGTCTGGCTGTCGTACCCGAGTTCCGCGACGTGGGCCGTCGGACTCCTGTTCGGTATCGGCCTCTTCACGAGCGGTCTCTCGATGGTCGCGGCCGCGATGGGCGGCCGCGAAGCGGTAAAGAAAGCGACGGAAACGCGGGCGGAAACGGGATAACTGCTTCCGTTCTCCCCATTCGATCGTCGTTTCGCTCGCTTTCCCGAACACTTACGCGTGATCAACCGTCCGCTGTGAGCGTGGTCCTCACGTGGATTGTGATGGATGAGGGGGTGGCGATGAACGGTGACGGGGGTGATGGATGATGGGGTGGCGATGAACGATGACGGGTGGTGATCGACGAGTTCCGGATTCGGGTTCACTCGTCACCACTCGTATCAAATAATTATTAGTATGGTCGCTACCCGTTAATAATTCAAATTTTTGAGTAATAATTATAACTACTCAATAAGTAGTATTTTATTGCGATTGATCAGGGATTAATCGCACAGCAGGACACGAACATATGCACGAGCCAACTCGCAATTCTGCCGACGAACGGCAGAGTCAGACGGACGAATCGGACGAACCAGCCGAATCGAACGACGGGCTATCGCTCTCGCGGCGCACGTATTTCAAGGCGTTCGGGGCCGCCGGACTGGCCGGCGCGGCGGGGATTCCCGCACCGGCAATGGCGGCAAGCGACGTTCACGGCGTCGGCAACGGAAGTTACGCCGGGACGAAGCCATCGGGAGAGGACGGACCACCTTCGACGCTGTATACGACCGGGAACGTCCAAGCGCCGCTTCCATCGAACGATTGGTGGACGTCGGCACTGGTCGAGGGGTATTCGGAGAACCTCTTTTTCGACCCCGGATACGGACAGGCGGTGGAGGCCGGTCTCGAAGTCGGCAACCCGTCGACGTGGACGACCTCTGACACTGCCGCGATAATGGACGTCAGCAGCGACTTCACGCTGGGCCACACCGCCACCTCATCGTTCGCCGACACGCGCGTAGACGGCCACAGCGACTGGTCCGTGACGCTGAAATGGGGAAGCGGAACGGGGACGACCCTCAGGGCGTCGCTGACGACGGGGTTGCCCTTCGTCTTCTGTGAGTACACGGGCGGCGGTGCGGAACTGGACTTTCCGGCGACCCCGAACGTCTGGGCCGACCGCGGGAACGTCCTCGGCGTGACCCACAACGGCAACCACTACGGCCTGTTCGCGCCGTCGGGCGACGACTGGTCCGGCACCGGTTCGGCCACGCTGACCAACGGGCTGTCGGGCGGTTATCTGTCGATAGCCATCCTCCCCGACGGTAACACCTCGACGCTCGACACGTTCGAGGAGTACGCCTACAACTTCGTCATGGACACCGGGGCCGGTGACGCGACTCGCGTCAGTCCGACCTACGACCAGTCCGCGAGCGAGGTCCGAACGACCTACTCGTTCAACACGGACGACAAGGCCGAGAGTCAGGCCAGCGGGACGATAACGGGACTGTATCCGCACCAGCACAAGTACACGGACGAGGCCCTGCTGAGCGACACGTACGTGTGCCCCCGCGGGACGATGAAGACGACCAGCGGGTCGTCGTTCACGACGACCCACCCGTTCCGAGGTGTCCTCCCGTATCTCCCCGACCGAGGCACGTACGACGAATCGGAACTCTCGGGCTACGTGGGTGACGTGTCGTCGAGCCTCGGCGGCAGCGACACGTACTCGACCGGGAAGGAGTTCGGTCGGGCGGCCGCGGCCGCACCCATCGCCGACCAGGTCGGTAACACGAGCAAACGCGACGCGCTGTACGACGCCATCCAGTCGCGGATGGAGGACTGGCTGGTCGCCGGAAGCAGCGAGAGTTCGAACCTGTTCTACTACGACGACAGTTGGGGCACGTTCATCGGCTACCCCGACTCGTACGGGTCGGCGTCGGGCCTCAACGACCACCACTTCCACTACGGCTACTTCGTCCGCGGTGCCGCCGCCCTCTCGCGAACCGACGACTCGTGGGGCGACGACGGCAACTGGGGCGGCATGGTCGACCTCATCGTCCGTGACTTCGCCAACTGGGAACGGCCGAACCGCGCCAACGCACAGGAACCCGCGACCAATCCCGCCGATTCGTTCCCGTTTTTGCGGAACTTCAGCCCGTTCGGCGGTCACTCGTGGGCCGCCGGTACCGCGGAGTTCGCGGACGGCAACGACCAGGAATCGTCCTCGGAGGCCATCAACGCCTACGGGGCGATGGTCGAGTGGGCGGTGTACACCGACAACGACGAGATGCTGAACTGGGCGGCCTACCTATACACCCACGAGGTCATCTCCGCGATGGAGTACTGGTTCGACGTGGACGACGGGAACCAACCCGACGCCTGGGGTCACGACACGGCGGGTATCGTCTGGAGCGACAAGTACTCCTACGCGACGTGGTTCAACGCCGACGCCGAGGCGGTACACGGCATCAACTACCTGCCGTACGCCGGTCACTCGCTGTATCTCGGCTGGGACGCCGACTTGGCCGAGCGAAATTACTCCGAGGCGGTGGCCAACGACGACAACGGCGGCGCTTGGAACCTCTGGCCCGACATCATGTGGAACTACCGCGTGTTCTCGAACCCGAGCGACGCCAAGAGCATGTTCCAAGCCAAGAAAGGCTCCTACACGCCGGAATCGGGCGAGACGAAGGCGCACACGTACCACTGGATTTACGCCATCGACGGCATGGGCAACCCCAACCCGTCGGTCACCGCGGACTATCCGCTGGCGTACGTCTTCGGGAGCGGGAGCGACAAGACCTACGTCGCCTACAACGGCGGGAACGCGGCGATCACGGTGAACTTCTCGGACGGTACGTCGCTCTCCGTCGGAGCCAACTCGATGAATTCGAGCACCGGCGGGAGCAGCGGTGGCGGTTCGGGAGACTCGACTGCACCGTCGTCCCCGTCGAACCTCTCGTCGTCCGGCCACACCACGTCGTCGGTCGATCTCGGTTGGAGCGCCGCGAGCGACACCGGCGGGTCGGGACTCGACCACTACGCGGTCTACGTGAACGGTTCGCAGAACGGGACCGTCTCGGCGGGTACCACGTCCACGACGGTCTCCGGACTCTCCGGCGGGACGACCTACGACTTCTCCGTGACGGCCGTGGACGGTGCGGGCAACGAGTCGAGCGCGTCCAACACAGTGAGCGTCACAACGAACTCGTCGGGCAGTGGCGACTTCAACCAAAGCGTTTCCCGCATCGACGGGTCGGACAGCGACTCAACCGTCGACGAACTGTCGTTCACGTTCGTCTCGAACGTCGGGTCGAACTGGGTGGACGTTCACTACACCGTCAACGGCGGGTCACAGTACAACTACCGGATGAACAAGAGCGGCGACACCCACACGCTCGAAACCACTCCCGACTACGTGGTCGGCGACTTCTCGTCCGGTGACGCCATCGACTACTACTTCACCTACGAGAACGGCGGCACCGGCAACGACTCCCAGCACTTCAGCCTCACCTACTGAGACGAAAGCCGAAAGTCACCGGAAGGTCGAAAATCGCTGAAACCTGAACCGGGGAAAACCGAACCGGGGAAAACCGAACCGCGGAAAATCCAACCGCCGTCACCACCCGAGCACGCGGCGTCGCCGCGTGCTCGGGACTTTCACTCGGGATTCTCATTCGAGACTCCCGCTGTCTTCGCGATACATACGTCAAAACGCTCGACGAATCTCACAGCGGGACGTTTTCGGAGACGAACTCCCGGTCCTCCCGCTCGATGCCGAGCAGGTAGAGCACCCCGGCGAAGACGGCGAGGCCGACGACGCCGCCGACCACACCCTGTGCGAGCGCGGCCGCGGTCGTCGGGAGGTGTGCCGAGAGCGGTCCGCCGACGGCGGCCTTCACGCCGAGCATGGAAACCGCGGACAGGACGCCCGCGATTATCGGCTTGGCGTATTTTCGTGAGTACGGGAAGAGACCGACGAAGTGCCACACCTCGACGACGCGGAGTGCGTTGACCGAGATGATGACCGTCGCCGTGGCGATGGCGGCCCCGATGAGGCCGAACTGCTGGATGAAGACGTAGTTGAGAACCACGTTGCAGACGCCCAGAATCCACTGGTTCGCGAGCGCGAGGTACTGGTTGTCGGTCATCATCAACACGTAACCGCTCGGGCCGACGCTGGCGTTCGCCAGTTGCGCGACGACGAGCAGGAACAGAATCGCTTCCCCCTGCGTGAACGCGTTACCGTACAGGAGGAGCAGTTGGTGGGCGAAGACTACCGCGCCGACCGCCGGAAACAGCGCCATCGTGAACGTCCAGCGCGTGACCCGTCGATACAGCGATTCGAGGTCGTCCATCTTCCCGTTGCTGTACAGTCGGGAGGCGATGGGGGGAAACAGTTGGCTGAACGCGCTCAGCGGCAGAATGAGCAGTCCGGCCAGTACGGCGGCGGCCCGGTAGATTCCCGCGGCGTCCGACATCGACGTGACGAAGATGCCGATCATGATGATATCGACGCGGTTCGAGAGGACGTACCCGGCCTGATTCAGCGTCAACGGCAGCGAGAAGTTGTAGAACTCCTTGATTTCGCCTTTCGACGCCCGGAACGACGGCACGAGGTCGGTCTTCGACCACACGAGCCACGCCGCCGCGGCGAAGACGAGAATCGTGGCGACGACCGTCGCCGCCGTCACGCCGACGAGTTCGTACCCGAGGAGCAGCGCGACACCGACGAGGGCGAACCGCACTACCGGCGTCAGGACGTTCATGATGAACACCTGATACTCCGGCAGTTCGAGGCTCTTGAAGACGCTCTTGATACAACTCGTGAGCGTGAAAAACGGCACGATGACGGCGAGGACTCGAAGCACGTCGGTCAGGTACGGCCGAAAGGACTCGGCCGCGATTCCCGTGATGACTGGTGCCCCGATGTAGAGCCCCAGGCCGACGGCACAACCGGCGATCAGCGACGTGAGATACGCCAGTCCGACCATCCGCTGCCGTTTCCTCGGTTCGTCCTCGTACTGGGGGATGAACTTCAGGATGGACTGGTCGGTGCCGAGGTTTGCCAGCACCTCCACGAATTGGATGACGACGAACCCGAAGGTGTAGACGCTGAACATGACAGCGTTTCCACCAGTAGTGAGCCCACGTGCCAGCACGATGCTCAACAGAAACCGAAGCCCGCTGTCGAGCCCTTTCCCGACCATGAAGAAGGACGCGCCACGGGAGATCGATTTCAGTGGTGAGTATGAGTCCGAGGAGTCGTCAGCCATTGGCGTCTGCTGTTGGTATCCGACCGTCGGTGGTTATTTCTTGTGTTTCGTCGGTCCGGCGTCGAACCGTCGGTATCCCTCCCCCCGGAGGGATGCGGGATCCACTCACAGATATCCCAGCTCTCGCAGGCGCGACTCGGTCGATGCGTCGATTTCGTCGTCCGATTCGTCCCGGTCTTCGCTTTGGGCCGTCGCTTTCGCCTCGGCGATGGCGTCCGCGAAGAACGGGGACTCGTCGTCCGGTTCGTCCGCTCCGTCCTCGTCCGATTCGACCTTCCGCTGCCACGATAGCCGACTCGGGTCGAGTTCGTACTCGGTTCGCGTCCCGAGCGAATCCCAGACCGTCTTTTCCCCTTCCTCGTACGCACAGCGCATCATCCGGTCCCAGTACTCCCGGTTTTCCGGCGGTTCCGGTCCGGCGCTCAGCCCGACCAGTTCGGCCGGTATCTCGTCGTGCGAGACGTCGGGCGTCTCGCCGTTCGCAAGCCCAGTGACGAGACGGCCGAGTTCGAGTTGCGAGACGTACCCGGTTTCCTCCGGTTCGTAGCCCGCCGGTGGGTTGATGATACAGAGGGGCACGTGCAACAGCCCTTCCGAGAGGCTGCTCTTGTGGTTTGCGAGGTAGTCGTCGGCTTCCTCGGCGTGGTTCTCGCCGTGGTCCGCCGTGACGATGATCGTCGTCTCGCGCCGCGACGAATCGAGCACGTCGTGGACGAACGTCGAGAGGAGTCGATCTATGTACTCGATCGTCGCGCCGTACACCTGCCGACGGATACGCCAGTAGTCCTCGTGCTCGTCTTCCCCGTTCATCAGTTCCCAGACGCCGTACTGTTCCGAGGTCCACGAGTTCGGCACGCCACGAAGTAGCTCCGAGTCGTACGCCCGGCACGGCTGAAGTGGCGTGTGCGCGTCCATCAGGTTACAAAAACCGAAGAACGGTTCGTCGGCATCGTCGGCCCGTCGTTTCGTCGCGTCGAGCACCGCCGACCCACCGTTGTCCACCAGTTTCGGGACGGGACCCGTCTTCGTCGTCTGGTGGAGCACACCGTAGGCCGTGTTTTTCAGGCTCTCTATTGGGTGGTCGTCCGCCATCGCCGCCCGAAGGAACTCCGTGTACTTCTCGGAGCCGTCGGTTTCCTGGCCGACCTCGTTGAGGCTCGTCGCCTCCGGATAGCGGTGTTTCGGTTCGACAGCGGCGAACTCGTCGAACCACGAATCGAAGCCGTACGTCGGGCTGACGAAGGCGTTGGCGCTCACGCCGAACGTCGTGTACCCGTCCAACTCCGACAGGAACGTCTCGTCGCGGTCGATGGTATCGAACCGGCGGTTGTACGTGTGGACGCCGTGTTTGGAGGGTAGCTCCCCGGTAAACATGCTCGCGTGACTCGGAACCGTCCACGAACTCGCGGCGCGACACCCGGTGAACGTCACGTCCGAGAGTCGTTGGAGACGCTTCGCGTACTCGGCGAAGAAGTCCGCCCGAACGGTATCGAGACAGATCAGGAGGACGTTTCGAGCGCGGGATGCTGGAGGGGCGTTCGCTGCCATTGCTACCCATCAGGGAGATGGCATCCAAAACGCTATTGGCCAAAAAATTACACGACAGGATTGTTATCAGAATCGTTCATAATAAATAAATTCCCCAGTTTCACCACCTCTACGGACGGTTATCTCGTGTTCCGAACGCATAATTGTGGACAGCTTGATGATTCTCACCGGCGTATCCCCTCCAGGGTGGGTGAAGATGTCACACGTCAGTTCGGATAGTCCTGGGGAACCACACGACGCCGAAACACCGTCGTCCCGCGACGACCGTCCGGCGCAGATAGACCATCACGGCCACGAGGGGATGTTTCGGCGTCGGTTCTGGGTCTGTCTCGTTCTCTCGGTACCGGTGCTCTACTTCAGCGAGTTCGTTCAACTGACGCTCGGCTACACCGCGATCAGATTTCCGGGGAGCGAGTGGGTAACGCCGGTTTTCGCCGTAATCGTCTTCGCGTACGGCGGGGTTCCCTTCCTCTCGATGGCGCGGGTCGAGTTCGAAAACCGCCAACCAGCGATGATGATGCTCATCTCGCTCGCCATCACGGTCGCGTTCGTCTACAGCATCGCGGCGGTGTTCGTCCTCCCCGGGACGATGGGCTTCTTCTGGGAACTCGTGACGCTCATCGACGTCATGCTGTTGGGTCACTGGATGGAGATGCGGAGCGTCCGGCAGGCCTCCGGTGCGCTGGACGAACTGGCCCGACTGATGCCGGATACGGCGGAGCGAATCACGGATGACGGAACGACGGACGAGGTTCCGGTCGCCGACTTGCAAGTCGGCGACCGAGTGCTCGTCCGACCGGGGGCGAGCATCCCCGCGGACGGTACGGTCGAGGACGGCGAGTCGTCCGCCGACGAAGCCATGATCACCGGCGAATCGCGCCCGGTGGGAAAACACCCCGGCGACGACGTCATCGGCGGAACGGTCAACAGCGGGGACGGAAGTCTCCGGGTCCGAGTCGGGGCGACCGGCGACGAGACGGCCCTCGCCGGTATCGTGCGACTCGTCGAGGAGGCACAGGGGAGCAAATCCGGAACGCAACTGCTGGCCGACAGGGCCGCCGGGTGGCTGTTCTACGTCGCGCTGGGCGTCGCCGCCGTCACGGCGGTCGCGTGGATTCTCGCCACGGGGTTCGGCCTCGACGTGGTCGAACGCGTCGTCACGGTGTTGGTCATCGCCTGCCCGCACGCGCTCGGGTTGGCGGTCCCGCTGGTCGTCGCCATCACCACCTCGATGGCCGCGACGAACGGCGTCCTCGTCCGTGACCGCACCGCGATGGAGGACGCCAGAAACCTCGATATCGTCATGTTCGACAAGACGGGGACGCTCACGGAAGGAAAACAGGGCGTCGTCGACGTCGAGACGGCGGACGGATGGGACGACCGGCGGGCATCGGCCGTCGCGGCCGCCGTCGAAGCCGACTCCGAACACCCCATCGCCGAAGCGGTCCGTCGCCACACGAACGACGAGGACGTCTCGATCCCGACCGCGAGCGACTTCGAGAACATCAAGGGTCGCGGCGTTCGCGCGACGGTCGAGACCCGAGAGACGCTCGTCGGCGGGCCGAACCTGCTCGATTCCCTCGATGCCGCTCTCCCCGAGAACATTTCGGACTTCGCCCGAACTGCCGGTGAGAAGGGCCAGACCGTCGTTTACCTCGTCTCCGACGGGAACGTCGTCGCCGGATTCGCGCTGGCGGACGTGGTTCGGGAGGCGAGCAAGCGGACCGTCGATGCGCTCCACGGGATGGGAATCGAAGTCGCCATGCTGACGGGCGACAGCGAGGCCGTCGCCCGTTCCGTGGCCGACGAACTGGGTATCGACACCTACTTCGCCGAGGTGCTGCCGGAGGAGAAGGACGAGCGAGTCACGGACCTCACGGCGGGCGGCGAGCGCGTGGCGATGGTCGGCGACGGCGTGAACGACGCACCGGCGTTGACGCGCGCGGACGTCGGAATCGCCATCGGGAGCGGTACCGACGTCGCCATCGAATCCGCCGACATCGTCCTCGTGGAGAACGACCCGCTCGACGTGGTGAAACTGATCCGCCTCAGCCGTGCGAGTTACCGGAAGATGCAGGAGAACCTCGTCTGGGCGACGGGGTACAACGTCTTCGCGCTCCCGCTCGCGGCGGGCGTCCTCGCGCCGTTCGGCATCCTGCTCTCGCCCGCCGTCGGTGCCGTGCTCATGTCCGCGAGCACGGTCATCGTCGCCATCAACGCCCGTCGATTGCAAGGGGCCGACCTGTCGGTCCGATCATCGTAACCCCGACCCCGTCGCCAGATAGCGGTCGGGAACCGTCCGCCCGTCGAGCAGGGCGAGCGCGTTCGTCGCCAAACGGTCGATGCAGGCCACGCTCGCCTCCTCGGTTCGCGCCGCGATGTGCGGCGTCAGCGTGACCGTTTCGAACCCGTGGAGCGGCGAATCGGGGGTCAGCGGCTCCGACTCGAACACGTCGAGTCCGGCACCGGCGATGGTTTCGTCGCGGAGCGCCCCGATGAGTGCCGATTGGTCGATGACTGCCCCCCGTGCGACGTTGACGACGACGGCCGACGGTTTCATCGCGGCGAACGCCGCTTCGTCGAGCATGCCGCGCGTCTCGTCGGTCAACTCGGTGGTGATCACGACGGCGTCGCTCCGTTCCAACAGGGAATCGAGCGTCGTCATCGCCGTGCCCGTCAGTTCCGCGTCCTCCTGCTCCACGTACGGATCGAACGCGAGCGTTTCGGCGTGGAACCCGTCGAGCAGCGTGGCGAACCGCTGGCCGATTCGACCGTAGCCGACGATGCCGACCGTCTTCCCCGAGAGTTGCCGACCGATGGGCGTTTCGTCCCGCCAGCCGCCGGATTCGAGGACGCGCTGGGCGTGAACCGTTCGTCGGAGCGTCGCCAGCAGGAGGCCGAGCGCGTGTTCGGCCACGGAGAGCGCGTTGAGTCCGGGCGTGTGCGTCACCGGGATTCCGTGGTCGTTCGCGGCTTCGACATCGACGTTGTCGAGGCCGGTGCCGAACTTGGCGACCACCGAGAGGTTCGTCGCTTCCAGGACTCGCCGCGAAATCGGCAGGCGAGAGGTCGTGAACACCACGTCCATGTCGGCCAATTCGTCGACGAGCGCGTCCTCGTCGGGGTCGCCGCCGACCGTGAGTTCGACGCGCTCCCCAACGCGCTCATGTAACGCCGACAGCGGTTGTACGTCCACGTCCACGAGTCCCCGAACCGGTTCCGATTCCGTTTCCATCGTCCGAGCGATGACGACCCCTATCGACAAAACCGCTCCGGCGAGGGGGGCCGGGTATCGTCGTGACGGCGGAATACCGGTGAAGATTGGGTGACATCCGCCCATTTAACCGGCCGCCGAACCATCCTCGAACTACCAGATGTCCGCTCGCTATCGTTCGCTATCTCGACAGTTACGGGAGACGGTTCGCGGCCTCCGCGGTGACGGCCGGGGCTGGCTGCTCGTCACCGTCGCAATCGGGTGGGCGTTCACGCTCGGTATGCGGTTTATCCTCCCGACGCTGTTGCCCCAGATCGAATCGAATCTCCACATCTCCGACTCGCTCGCCGGACTCGCCATCACCGCCCTCTGGATCGGTTACGCCTTGATGCAGTTCCCGGCGGGGGTGTTGGTCAACCGTCTCGGGGAGCGACGGCTGTTGACCGCGAGCCTCGGTCTGTCCGGATTCAGCATGCTCCTCCTCGGGTTCGCGCCGGCTTTCGGCGTCTTCTTCCTCGGCAGCGCGGCCTACGGACTCACGTCCGGCCTCTACGGCCCGAGTCGGGGGACGGTCCTCTCGCGGACGTTCACGCGGAACGCGGGCGCGGCGTTCGGCATCACGTTGGCCATCGGTAGCCTCGGGTCCGCGTTCCTCCCGAACATCGCGGCGGCGGTCGTGACCGATGTCGGCTGGCGGGCCATCCTCGCCGGGTTGGCGGTCCCGTTCTTCGTCATGGCGGTGATGGCGTGGAACGTCGTCCCCGAACGTCCCGCCGAGGACGACCGTCGGAGCGACGACCCGTCGGAGACCGACGCCGTCTCCGACGGCGGTGAATCCGACACGGCCTCGTCCTCCACGCTACCGGAGTTCGGCGAACTCGTCGGGACGCTCTCGGACCGCTCCATCCTGCTCGCGACCCTCTCGGTGGCGATATTGCTCTTCGCCTATCAGGGGATCACCGCGTTCCTCCCGACGTATCTCCAGACGAAGGGACTGAGTCAGGGAACCGCCGCCCTGCTGTTCGGGTTCATGTTCGTCGTCGGCGCGGCGTCCCAAATCGTCGCGGGCAGTGCCGCCGACCGAATCGGCATCAAACCCGTCCTCCTCGTCGTCACCGCCATCGGCGTCGTCGCTCCCATCGCACTGACGCTCGTCTCTGGAAAACTCGCGATAGCGGTCGTCGTCGGGATTCTCGGTACGCGCATGGCGGTCAACGCCGTCACGAACTCCTTCATCGTCGGCGCGCTCCCCGACCACCTTCAAGGCTCGGCGTGGGGATTCATCAGAACCGGTTTCTTCCTCGTCGGTTCGCTCGGTTCGACGTTTATGGGGGTCTTCGCCGACGCGAACGAATTGAATCTCGCGTTCATCATTCTGGGCGTGTTGTCGGCGATGGCACTCGGACTGTACGCGCTGTTGCCGAACGAGTGAGAACGAATACTCCTCCCTTGTGCTCCTATATCGAATTTCAAGCGAGGAACGCGAACGCTCGGGCTTCGATCTTTCGCATGTGTTCGCTGACCGTGCTCGCGTCGATTCCGACGCGCTCGGCGATTTCCCCGTGGGTGGCACGGCGCGGATTCTCGTAGTAGCCGAGTTCCATCGCGATGTCCAAAATCTCCTGTTGGCGGTCGGTCAATAATCCGGTGAGATCGCTCGTCCCCGGAGAGTACACGCCGATGCGCTCGACGCTGATGTTGATCTCCTCGGGGATTGCGGCGAGCGCCCGCTGCAACACTTCGTTAGTCTCGCCGATCATGGTCACGCGGATTTCCTCCTCGGAGATGTATTCGATGGACTCGAAGAACACCTCGTGTTCGTCGAGGGGGCGGAGGATCCCACGTATCGGTTCCGGAAAATGACTGTGAACGTACATGAGTCCGGTACCGTCCCCTTCCTCCGAAACGCTGTAGTCGATCACGTCCGGGTTTTGCTCGATCAGTCGACGCGTGCGGTCGGGATTCCCATGGACGTGGGCCAACATGACCATCGTCCCGTCGTCCAGTGTGTTCAAGTGGAGGATGGATTTTCGGACGGGGGCGGATTCGCTGACGAGCAGTTCGTGGACGGCCGGGTAAAACCCGTCAGGTCGAGTGATGGTGAACGTTATCGATCTCATGCAGTATCGCGTATCCTGTCCGATTTGGTCGCCTACCGTGCTACTACTCATGCGACGTTCCCTTAAATACTGCCCCACTTTCGGGGCAGTCGGTGCATCCGCCGGGGAGACGTAGCGTTCGGTGTGGTCAGACAGCAACACGATGCGTCCGACGGCGCGGACGAAAAACGCGCACAGCGCGGTACAGCACGACCACGAATTCAGGAGAATTCACGGATGAAAGCAGTACGTATTCACGAGTTTGGCGATGCATCGAATCTCCGGTACGAGGAGATAGAGACTCCGGAACCGGCCGACGACGAGGTCCGCGTCCGGATTCACGCGGCCGGTGTGAACCCTGCCGATTGTAAAATTCGGCAAGGAGCCCCATTCCCCATCGACCTCCCGTGGATTCCGGGATGGGATATCGCCGGGGTCGTCGATGAAGTCGGCATGGACGTGACCGAGTTCGAACCGGGCGACGAAGTGTACGGGATACTGCCGTTTCCGGGCGACGGCGGCGCGTACGCGGAAGCGGTCGCGGTTTCCCCTACGGAAGGAAAACTCGGTCAGAAACCGGAGTCGCTGTCGTTCGAGGCGGCGGCCGGTGTTCCCATGGCGGGACTCACCGCGTGGCGGTCCATGCAACTGACCGACCTCAAACCCGGTCAGAGGGTGCTGATTCACGCCGCGGCGGGCGGCGTGGGTCACTTCGCCGTCCAGTTCGCAAAGCGGCGAGGTGCCCACGTCATCGGAACCGCTTCCGGTTCGAACGAGGAGTATCTCCGCGATTTGGGCGTGGACGAATTCGTCAACTACCGCGAAGAGCGCTTCGAGGACGCCATCGAACCGGTCGATGTGGTGATCGACGCGATCGGTGGCGGTACCTTCACCCGCTCGCTCGAAATCACGAAGGAGGGCGGGGTCATCGACAATCTCCCGCTGAACCTCACGCCGGAACAGGAGGAGGCGGCCGACGAGCACGGCATCCGCGTCGAACGGTCGGACACCCTCGACCGGGAATGGCTCGACGAGATTACCAAACTCCTCGAAGACGGTACCGTCGCGCCGACGCTCGATACGGTGTTCCCGCTGGCCGAAGCACAGCAGGCACACGAGTTGAGCGAGAACGGGCACCTCTGCGGGAAGATCATTCTCGAGACGAGAGAAGGGGACGGGAACTGAATGGAAGTCGTCGTGTTTGGGGCGACGGGGCGCGTCGGCCGTCACGTCGTGGATACCGCGCTGTTACGGGAGCACGAGGTACGAGCGTTCGTTCGCAGTCCGGAGAAAGTGGATTCGATCCACCGCGACAACAGCCATCTGTCGATTGTCCAGGGTGACGCTCTCGACACTGATGCGGTCGAACGCGCCGTGCAGGGGGCCGATGCCGTCCTCAGCGCGCTCGGCCCCGCAGAAGGTTCCCCTATCGACGTGGCGATTCGCGGCGGGGAGAACATCCTCACTGCGATGCAAGCACACGACGTTCCACGGGTCGTGATTCTCGGCGGCAGAGTTATTTCCCATCCAAAAGACCCGTTCTCCGTTTCGGGACGAGTTCTCTCGTCCGCGGTGGACCTCGTCGCAGGTGATCTCACCGGGGGAGGAGAACGACTCATGAGAACGCTCTCGGCGAGCGATTGCGAATGGGTCATGGTCAGACCGCCGTGGCTCAGGAGCGGCCCACGCACTCGTGACTATCGAACGGGGTATCTCGGACTCACAACCTTGTCAACGGTCTCGCGAGCTACTGTGGCGGCGTTCATGGTCCGTGCGGCGGAGACGGACAGATGGGTCGGCGAGGCTCCGATGATCGTTAACTGAATTGACGCCTCAGTACCGTCCAGTTGCGCCGGTGTTGCGAAGTGGGCAATCGGCCGATTCCTCCAATGTCGTCCCCGTTTTTTCACTCGGCCAGTTCGCTCGCGGCCGAGAGCCACCAGAGGTGGCCTCGGCCGCGCGCTTCCGTGTGTTCGAGGACGCCATCGGCGACCAACTCCGCGAGTTGGTCGCCGAGTCGCTCACGGGGGACGCCCAACTCGTCCGCGAGATACGACGTGTTCACCACCGGCGCTGGCGCATTTCGAATCGCAACAACGATCTCTTTTCGGCCGATCTCGGTTGCCATGATGGCTCCCCTACGATAGCCACGGACAACTGCGATTCGGCCGCCATGGCGGCCGAATCGCTCGCTCGGCCACTCGCGTTTGCCACCGTCTCTCACGCCCGCGAAACCCTTTTGCCCGCAACTCCCGGAGTAGCAACCGGCATGTCTTCGTTCACTACTGCCGGTGGTCGATTTTGGCCGACCACGGCATAGTCAACTGATCCTGTCGTATCGTTTCACCGATAGTCCGTTCTCCACCAGCGATTCGCTCGGCGGTGATGGCCGATGACCGACATCGACCCGTGGGGCGACGTCGAAATCGCCGACTACTCGGCGACGATGGAGGGGTTCGGCATCGAACCCATCGGCCCGCTCGCCGACCGTCTTCCCGATAATCGCCTCGTCCGGCGCGGCATCGTCTTCGGCCAGCGCGACCTCGAAACCGTCCTCGACGCCCGCGACCGGGGCGACCCGTTCGCCGTCATGACTGGCCTCATGCCCTCCGGCGTCTTCCACTTCGGCCACCTCGCCGTGGTCGAGCAGGTCCGCATGTTTCAGGAGATGGGTGCCGAGGTCACCCTCTGTGCGGCGGATATCGAAGCCTACGCGACGCGCGACGTGTCGCTCGAAGACGCCCGCGAACTGGTGGTCGAGGAGTACCTTCTGAACTACGTCGCGGCGGGGCTCGATCTCGACAGGACGGATTTTTACTTCCAGTCGGGGGCGGGTAACGACCACCTCGCCCGGAGCAAACTGTTCTCGCGGTACATCACGGAAAACGAGTTCGAGGCGACCTACGGCGCGACCTCACCCGGAAAGATATCCTCGGCGCTGACCCAGTACGCCGACATTCTCCGGCCGCAGGCACCCGAGAACGGCGGGCCGAAACCGACGGTCGTCCCGGTCGGCATCGACCAGGACCCGCACGTTCGCCTGACGCGGGACGTCGCCTCGCGCTACCGCGAGACCGCGTACGTAAAACCCGCGAGTACGTACCATCGGTTCATGCGCGGGCTACAAGGGGGGAAGATGAGTTCGTCCGACCCGACGAGTTACATCGCACTCACGGATACCGTCGAGGACGCGAAGCGGAAAATCGACGCGGCGAAGACCGGCGGTCGCGCCAGCGTCGAGGAACACCGCGAGAAAGGGGGAACCGTCGAGGACGACATGGTGTTCGAACTGCTCGCGTTCCACCTCGTTCGGGACGACGACGAACTCGAACGAATCCGGCGAAAGTACGAATCCGGCGCGATGCTCTCGGGCGAACTGAAACAAATCGCCAAGGAGCGCCTCGAAACCTTCCTTCGTGATCATCAGGAAAAACGCGAGGCGGCGCGACCGGACGTCGAGCGATATCTCGCCGAACACGGGTTCGGAGAGGCGACCTGATGCGAATTCGACGACTGCGAGCGGGGGAACTCGTCCGGTTCGTGGACGACCTCTGGGTCCCGTTCGCTCGCGAGATGGCGGAGATGGACGACTTCGACACGCTGGCCGACCACGGGGTCAGGGCGAACGTATTTTCGTACGTGAAAGACCGTTTCTCCGACGCGAGCATCGCCACGTTCGTCGCGGACGACGACGGCTTGATCGGCTACGTATCGGTCGAAAAACGGGATTCCCCGCCCGTCTTCGCCCGCGGCCCACGTGGCTACATCGACGGCCTGTTCGTCCGCCGAAGCCACCGACGGCACGGAATAGCTACCGCGCTCCTCTCGCGGGGCGAATCGTGGGCACGACGGCAGGGGTGTGAGTTTATCTCGCTCGACGTTCACGCGGAAAACCACGTCGCTCAGTCGCTCTACCGGCGCGACGACTACGTGACCAAGCGCCATCGAATGACGAAACGACTGTAATTCGACTCGACGTACGCTTCCGGCGGAATTCCTGCTCGACGCACGCTTCCGCCGGGACCGTTCGAAACTCGGGTCCAACGTGACAACGTGGAATACGCTTATTATCGTCGCCACCGAGGACATACTCTGGTAACAGACCTCGCTATGAGCGTTGCATCCGTGGCCCCGCAACTCGACCAGCACGAACGTCGGAGACTCATCTGGTTGCACGGTCTCCTCGTTCTCCTCGGACTGTGGATCACGTTCTCGCCGCTCACGCTCCGCTCCGAGTTTCGAGTCGAGGATCACGCACTGTTGGGCCTCGCGATAGTTTTGTTCGCGGGCCTCTACATCGTTGGACTGCTTCGAAGTCGGTCGCTTTCGTTCGTGAGCGAATGGATGATCGCCCTGTTGGGGCTGATAGTCTTCGGCATCTCGACCGTTTCCAGTCTCGTCTCGGACAACGTTCTCTGGAGCGACGTCATCGCCGGTGGCCTCGTCACGCTCATCGCGGTGTACGTGATTTATACGCTCGGTCGGGTTCGAAAACGGGAACGGGAGGCCGTCGATGCCGATGCGTAAGTGCGTCCCGTCGTGTGACTACTCCGGGTCGATTCGAGGACCCAATTCGAGCAGTCGCGTCCTCGTGTACGACGGATGGTGACGGAGCGACTCGGCCTCACGGAAGCCGTTTCGTTCGCCCTCGGTGGGATCATCGGCGGGGGGATTTTCGCCGTCCTCGGCGTCGTGGCACGGGTCGCAGGCCCGACCGCGTGGGTCGCCTACCTCATCGCCGGTATCGTCGTCATGGCGACCGGCTACTCCTACGTCAAGCTCAACGAACGGGTTCCGACGACCGAAGAGTCCGGCGGTGCGGTCGCCTTCATCGAGGTCTTTCTCGACCGGCCGACACTGGCCGGGATGGTCGGATGGACGCTGATCGTCGGGTACGTCGGCACGATGGCGATGTACGCCTACGCGTTCGGTGCGTACTTCGGAGCTATCTTCGGCATCACCGAACTCCCGTTCCTCGGCCTCCCGTCGCGGCCCGTCCTGTCCCTCCTCGTTATCGTCGGCTTCATCGGCGTCAACCTCCTCGGCGTCCACGAATCCGGCGTGGTGGAAGACCTCCTCGTCGCCCTCAAACTCATCATCGTCCTGTTGTTCATCATCCTCGGCATCAGGTACGGTTACACCCACGGACAACTCGAATTCGGGGTCGAACGGACACTGAAACAGCCGGACGCACCCGTTCTCGCGGCCGCGGTCGCGTTCGTGTCGTTCGAAGGGTGGCAACTCCTCTTTTACGATCAGGAGAGTATCGAAAATCCGGTCGCGACGATCCGAAAAGCGGTCTACATCTCCATTCCCGTTTCGGCGCTTTCCTACATCCTCGTCGCGTTCGTCGCGCTCAGCGTGGCGAACCAGCGGGCCGTGATCGCCAGCCCCGACCTCGCGCTCGCCATCGCCGCCCGGGAGTTCTCCGGGAGAATCGGGTACGTCCTGATCGGCGTCGCGGCGGTGGCCTCCACCGCCAGCGCCATCAACGCGACCCTGTTCAGCACCGCACTGTTCGCGAAGGGGATGAGCACCGACGACCTGCTTCCCGACCGACTCGCCCCGACGCGGGAAGCGGGCGTCCCGACGAAAACGCTGTTCGTCATCGGCGGACTGACGATTCTGCTGACGGTGTACGGCAGCCTCACCGCAATCACGGAGTTCGCGTCCCTGTCGTTCATCGTCGTCTTCGGCGCGATGAACGCGCTCGCCTACACGCAACGCTCCGAACTGATCTCGGTCATCCCGCTCGTCGGACTGATCGGAACGGCGCTCTTTCTCCCGATCTTCGTCTGGCACCTCTACACCGCCGAGTTCGGCGTGTTCTGCCTCGTCTTCGGCATCGCCATCACCCTGATCCTCCTCGAAGGTCTCTACTTCGAACGCGACGAAGTCATGACCGGGGTCGAGTCCATCGAAAAGCGGTTCTGATTGTGGGTTCTCGCTCGCCGGTCACCGCCTGTCCTAGGAGAATCGTTTTCCGGCGTGCTGAAATTTATGCCCTCTCGGCACCCTCCCTCTCGTATGTACCTCGCCGACCAAGCGTGGCCGGACCTCGGGGACTACGTCGCGGAGGAATCCGTCGCCGTCGTCCCGTTGGGTTCGACCGAACAGCACGGCCCGCATCTTCCGCTCGCCACCGACCACCTCATCGCCGAAGCGTTGGCCCGCGAGGCGGCCGACCGGGCGGGCTATCTCTGCACGCCGACGATAAACGTCGGCGTCAGCACGCATCACATGCAGTTCCACGGGACGATGTCGGTGGACCCGCCGCAGTTCCGCGATTACGTCGAGAGCTTTTCGCGCAACCTCACCTACCACGGTATCGACCGCATCGTCTACGTCAACGCCCACGGCGGCAACATGGAGCACTTGCGGGAGGTCGGACGGCGACTCCGTCGGGACGAAGTCGCCTTCGCCGTCGAGTGGATGTGGGACGAATCGATTCCGGAACTCGTGAGCAGCATCTTCGAACACAACGGCCCTCACGGCGGTCCGAAGGAGACGGCGATGATCATGCACATCGCGCCGGAACTCGTGCACGAGGACCGACTGGCGGAGGCCCGCGACGACGGATTGATGGACATCTCGGCCGGAAACCTCACGAAGCACGGCGCGCGGAACTTCTACGACGCCATCGACAACAGCGAAAACGGTGTGTTCGGCGATCAGACCGACGCGACGCCCGAGAAAGGGGCGGAACTGTTCGAGGCGGCAACCGAGCAGTTGGTGCAGTTGCTCGACTGGTTGGACGACGCCCGATTTTCGGATCTGATGGCGAAACCGCACGTGGACCCGCAACCCGGCAGTCGGCGGGACTGAGAACCCGGCCTCGTTCGGAACGACCCACTTTTTCGGTGTTTTGATCTCCCGTGCCGCCTACTGATGGATTTCTGTACGGAATTCTGAATGGATTTCTGGATAGCTATCCAGAAATATATCTTGATACTGATGATATTCTCTGCTACTGACGACACTCTCTGATATTGATGAATCCCTTCGACGGGCGACGCTCGGATTTCCGAGGTAGGCAACCACCAAGTCTCGTGGTCAGGGTCGTGACCTTCGTTTCGCGTTTTCGGTGTCACCAGAAAACTGATGACTGGCTGTGGCAGATGGATACGTGGATGTCTTCGTCCCCATTCCCGGCGATTCGTCGGGCCGACGTGTACGCGTACAACTTCGTACTGTTCGGCCTGTGGTTCGTCCTCGACAACGCCGTGACGGCGTTCACGGACGGCGTGACCGCGAGTTCGGCGGGCGGAACTGCTCTGGGCGCATTCTCGATTCTCGCCGGAGCGTTAGTATATCGGAACATCGACGGTTCCGAGCGGAACGAACGGTCTGCGCCGACCTATCTGCTCGCCCTCGCCGGTATCGAAACCGTTCTCGTCGCGTACCTTATCCTCGACACGCTCGGACGACTCGGATGACCTCCTGAAGGCGCTCGGTCCTTCGTTCGTCCCTACTTCAAGTGCCGATTATATTTTATATTTTCGTGGCCAGAACACCTTTCAATCCGATTTTTGACGTAAATACCCCTTGCACACACAGCCATGGGGAAATAACGGCCGACGCCCCACGATACTGACAGAATGGCAACGAAGAGCAGTGGGCAGTCGAAGATAGCGCAGTATTCGGAGGGCCTCCGCGACGCCACGAGCGGCTTCTTCCAGAAGTACGGCCTCGGGTTCGTTATGGTCGCGAGCTACTTCGGGTCGGGATCGGTGTTCATCGCCAGTTCCGCAGGGGTTCGGTACGGCTACGGTCTCCTCTGGGCGGTCGTGGGCGCGGTGTTCCTCGGGTTCATGGCGCAGGATATGAGCGCTCGGCTCGGGATTTTCGGCGAACCGTTGATGTCGTTCGTCCGTAAGAAAATCGGGGGAACCGGCGCGACGGTACTGGCCGTACTCCTCTCGGTCGGTTGTGTCGCGTGGACGCTCGAACTCACCGCCGCGGTCGGCAAGGCCGTCTCGATTCTGCTCGGCGGTGCCATCGGCTGGCAACCGCTCGCGCTGGTGACCGGGGTGCTCGCCATCCTCGTCGGCGTGATGAACTACGACGGTATCGAGCGGATCATGACCGCGATGATGCTCATCCTGCTCGTGGTCTACATGGTCGTTGCGGGCGTGAGCACGCCATCCGTGACCCATCTCGTGGGTGGGTTCATCCCGAAGATTCCGGCCGTCGGCGCGCTGACGCTCGCCGCGTCAATCATCGGAACCACCGCCCTGTGGCCGAACTTCTTCCTCGAATCGAACCTCGTCTCGGAGAAGGGCTGGGTCGGCAAGGACGACGTCCCGGAGATGCGCCGCGACCTTGGCATCGGCTACGTCGTCGGCGGATTGACGACGGCGGCCATCGTCGTCGTGGCGGCCGCCGTGTTGCGCCCCGCGGGATACACCCAACTCGACACGTTCATCACGCCCGGCAAGGCGCTGGCGGGCGTGTTCGGCAAGTGGGCGATGTACGTCTTCCTCATCGGGACCGTCGCCGCCGCGTTCAACAGCATCATTCCGATAATGTGGACGCCGGCGTACCTCTTGCAGAACGCGCGCGGCAAGGTCGCCGACAGCGCGAGCCGTGAGTTCAAGATCATCTACGCCGTCGGCGTCGGTCTCGGTAGCCTCTCGCCGCTCGTCCACCAGTTCGCGGGCCTGAGCATCATCGACATGATACTCCTGTTCCCGGCGTACAACGGCATCGTCGGCCTGCCGATTACGGCCCTCGTGCTGTTCTGGGCGGTCAACGACCGGAAGACGATGGGCGAGCACAAGAACGGCATCGTGATGGCCGGGCTGAACGTCCTGCTCGTCCTCCTGTCGATTTACCTCGCCGTGACCTCGCTCCCCGGCTTCATCGACGCGCTGACCTCCGGAGGACTCTGATTCCCGACGGATGCTCCCCGAACCGACGACGCTGACGATTCTCGTCGTCATCGCGTTCCTCTCGGGCGTCGGCATCACCGCCGTCGGCCCCGGCGGAATCTTCATCACGGTCGCCCTGTTCGCGCTCACGGACGTCTCGTCGTCCGTCGTCGCCGGGACGGCGATGACGACGTTCGTGTTCACGGGTCTCCTCGGAACGTTCACGTACGTCCGTTCCGGCGAACTCCGGTCGCGTTCGGGCCGACGACTCGCGGTTCTCGTGACGGTTCCGAGCATCGTCGGTGCCGTCCTCGGGGCGTTCGCCAACACGATTCTCGCCGCCGGTTCGTTCGGCACCATGCTGACGGCGTTCACCGCCCTCGTCGGCGTCACCATCGTCTATCGGGAACGGCACGGCCTCGGGTCGAAGTGGTCGTTCGACCACGATTCGACGGTCGGAATCGCGGTATTCGGCGGTCTCGGGCTCGGTATCGGCGTTGTGGGTGGATTGCTCGGCGTCGGCGGTCCGGTCATCGCCGTCCCCGTCCTCATCGTACTGGGCGTCTCGATGCTCGACGCGCTGGCGGCCGCACAGGTCCAGTCGGTGTTCCTCTCTGCGTTCGCGGCGATGACCTACCTGACGCAGGGTGCCGTGTCGGTTCCGCTGGCCGTCGCGGTTGGCGTCCCCGAACTCCTCGGCGTCGTCGTCGGGTGGCGGGTCGCCCACCGCGTCGAACCGTCCCGACTCAAACTCGCGCTCGGTGCGTCGCTCGTCGCCACCGGATTCGCGCTCGCGCTGTTCTGATCTTCCTTCTCTTCCCTCCCCCCTCTTCCCGACTTATCGTCGATAACTCACGGCGATTCCCTCGCCCAGTGGAATCACGCTCGTCTCGAAGTCGGGGTCGTCGCGCACCGCCAGCAGATACTCCGCGATGCCGCGGGTGTTCTCGTTCATCTCCGGGTTTCCACCTTCGATGGCGTCGAGAATCGCGTCGAAGTCCTGCCGCCCGGCGATCATCGCGTTGTCGGCGATGACGACGCCCCCGGGTGCGACTTTCCCTCGGATCGACTCCCACGCTTCGGGATAGCCGTCCTTGTTGTGGTCGATGAGCACCACGTCGAACGGGCCGTCGTGATGATCGACGATTTCGTTCGCGTCGCCGTTCTCGAAGGTGGCGCGGTCGGCGAACCCGCCCGCTTCGAGGTACTCCCGTGCTTCGTCGAGTTCGTCCGCGTCGTACTCCGTGAGGACGATTTCGCCGTCCTCCGGCAGCGCCTCGGCGAACCAGTAGGCCGAGTAGCCGAAACCGGACCCGAACTCGAAAATCCGCTCGGCGTCCACCGCGTACGCGAGCAACCGCAGAAACTGCCCGACTTCCCGACCGACGGTCGGGAAGTCCTCGCCGCGCTCCTCCATCGCTTGCAGGGTTTCGTCCGGTTCGGCGACCGCGGCACGTACGAAACGCTTCGACTTCTCGGGAAGGATCTCCGTCATACGACGGCCTACACGTGGAAGGACGATAATTCTCGTGGGTACGTGCTCCAAATTTTCACCGGTACGAATCGCCGGTTTCACCGGTATGAACCGCCGGTCTCACCGGTATGAACCGCCGGGTTCCCAGGTTTGAACCACCGGTTCGCTGGCGGGCGGCGGCGAACGTTCGCCGCCGCCCGCCTTCCTCCGCCGTTTCGAT
This sequence comes from Haladaptatus sp. AB643, assembly GCF_024136975.1. Taxonomy (NCBI): domain Archaea; kingdom Methanobacteriati; phylum Methanobacteriota; class Halobacteria; order Halobacteriales; family Haladaptataceae; genus Haladaptatus; species Haladaptatus sp. AB643. Next base: position 149,942 of record NZ_JAMYJW010000009.1, on the reverse strand, counting down.
TCCGTGGCGGTCAGTTCTCAAGTCCCGCTTCGACCCGTGCGCCGTCGCCGACGGCGCACGGGAAGACGTCGGGTTCGATGCCGGTTTCGGCGAGATACGCCTCCCGAACGGTTTCCGCGAAGGATTCGACGGATTCCGCCCGGACGAGGCTCACGACACAGCCGCCGAACCCGGCACCAGTCATCCGCGAACCGAGTTCGGCGTCGATGTCGCCCGCCGTTTCCACCACGAAATCGAGCTCCGGACAGCTGACCTCGTAGGAGTCCCGGAGGCTTCGATGCGATTCATCCATCAGTTCCCCGACGTGCGCCATCTCGCCTGTTTCGAGCGCGTTCGCGGCCTCGCGAACGCGCTCGTTCTCGTACACGACGTGTCCGCACCGCTCTCGTATCGTCTCCGGAAGTTCGTCCTCGACCGCCTCGAACTCGGCGACCGACACGTCACGCAGTGCGCTCACGTCGTCGGACAGGAGTTCGTCCAGCAGTTCGACGCCTTCCGCGCACTGGGCGACCCGCTCGTTGTACGCCGAATCGACCAACTCGTGTTCGACGTTCGTGTTCGTCACGACGACGCGAACGTCCTCGTCCAGCGAGTAGCGCTCGTAGTTTCGGGTGCGGCAGTCGAGAAACAGCGCGTGGTTCCGCTCGCCGAGCGCGACGACGAACTGGTCCATGATGCCGCATTCGACGCCGACGAACTCCCGTTCGACCCGCCACCCGAGATCCGCGAGTTCGGTCGGGGTGTAATCGAAGTCCCACGCCTCGTTCAGCGCTGTCGCAGTCGCCAGTTCGAGCGACGCGGACGACGACAGGCCGCCCCCCATCGGAACGTCGCCGTCCACGACGAGGTCGAACCCCGAAACTCCCGGCGCTCCCTTGGCGAGTTCCCGGGCGATTCCCTCGATGTAGCCGAGCCACGATGATCCCTCGCTCGGGGGCGAATCGAGGGAGAACTCACGACTCTCTTCGAAGTTCGTCGAGTATGCGCGAACGGTACGGTCGGGACGGTCGCGGGTTCCGGTGCGGGGGCGCACCGCGATTTCGGTTCGCCGATCGATCACGACGGGGAGAACGAAGCCGCCGTTGTAGTCCGTGTGTCCGCCGATGAGATTCACCCGGCCGGGTGCGGAAGCCCGCACGAATTCCGCATCCTCGTCGCCGAACTGCTCGACCGCGATTCTCCGGAGGTCAGAGCCTTCGTCACCATCGTCACCATCACCCACGTGTCATCATCTCCGCTCGCCGACGCGTCGTTTTTCCCGTCCGATTGGAGGGCCGCTCGTCTGCAACGTGCATGGCCACGGCTTCGGCACCGACAGTGATAAAATCCGAGAATCGTGGGTGCTAGTCGTAATCGGACCGTTCGGTGGGTGGCCAATCGGACCGTTCGGTCGGTGGTCGTTCGACGGGGTTGCTCCCCGGCGACCTGAGATCGATGAAGAACTCGACGGTGGCGACCGTCAGCGCGAGCGAAACGGGTGCCGAAAGGACCGCCCCGATAACGATACCGGCGATACCGAGATTGATGAAGAGCGTTCCGACGAGCGACAGCAGGAAGACGACGACGAGATAGCCGACGCCGAAAGTGGCGTACTTCGACTCTCCCGTGGCGAGTTCGTAGCTCCGTCGGAGCGCCTCGGTCAGCGAACGGTCGTCCACGACGACGATGAAGGGAACGCCGTAGAACACGAAATTCAGAACCAACAGTACGAGAAGTGCAACGAAGATGAGCGGCGCAAATACCAACGCGGCACCGCCTGTTGCGAGGATGGCGACCCACACCAGAACCGTGTAGCCCAAGAGCGGAAGGAAGTAGTTGCGAGCGTTGTACGTGAAATCGTAGCTGCCGGTTTCGATGCCGTCCCGGATACTTCCGAGAAAGCCGCCCATGAGGATGCTCGTGACGACGGCGTATATCGGCACGAAATACCACATCGGCGAGATGTGAATCCCCGTCGTCGTGTTCGGGAGGCTCACGAACGTCCAGAACGTCGGTAGGCCCGTCGGAAAGTGAAACGACACTCCAAGTCGGAGCCCGTTCACCTCCGACACTTTTCGAATCTTGTCGATGTCGATGAAAGTTGCGAGGAGCGGCACTACCGCGAGGGGGAGCAGGTCTCCGAGACGGTCGAAGCCGTCGGAGAGATATTCGAGGAACCTCACGGCGAATCATCACCGTTCCGGACGACGGATTTCTTCGTTGGAGGGAACATACGCAAACAAACACAGACAACTGGGATAACTGTTCTCCATCAATCAAATACTCGCGGCGTCAGTACTCGTCCATCCCCGAGACGAAGTGCGAGACCTGCGGCGGTTCGTCGCCGACGTGAAACGACACCGCTCGGCTCTGTATCTCCCGGTCGGCTACCGAAACGCGCTCGTGTTCGCGGAGGTGGGCCATCCACGTCCCCGTGAGATACACTTCGAGGTAGCGGTCGTCGGTTTCGGTGTCGCGGAACACGTTCCAGTATCGCGCGCCGTTCCGCCGCCGCACGCGCCCCAACTTTTCCACGGCCGCCAGAAAATCGTCGGCCGTCGCCGGGTCGATTCGATACTCGACGCTGACGAGCACCGGGCCGGTGTCGGGGGGCGGTTCGAACTCAGTTCTGGGGTTGAACCAGTCCCCGGAGGGTCGCAGGTCGAGGTCGTCCGTCTCGGGAATCCGCCAGTGAATACCCCCGACGAGGCCGCCGACCAACCCGACTCCGGCGATGACGAACGCCATCGGCGTGCCGAGATGGTCGGCGACGACGCCCCATCCGAGGCTGCTGACCGCCATCCCGCCGAGGAAGAACAGCATGTACACCGACAGCGTCCGTGCACGGACCCACTCGGGCGAGAGCGTCTGCACGGCGGTGTTCAGGCTCGATAGGACGGAAATCCACGCGAGACCACCGAGCGCGACAGCGACCAGCGCGACGAGGACGATGTGGACGGTTCCCAGCACCACTAGCACGAGGCCGAACAGGGCTGACGCCCCGAGGACGACTTGGTTCGTCGTGAAATGCTTTCGCGCCCGTTCGAGGACGGTGATTCCTGCCGCCGACCCGAGACCCGTGACGCCGAGGACGATGCCGTACCCCCCCGCGCCGAGGTGGAGTTGATTGCGGACGAGCAGGGGCAACAGCGCCCAAATCGCGCTGGCGAAGGTGATGAACAGCACCGTTCGAGCCAGCACTGACCGCAAGGCCGGGGCGTTCCGGACGAACCGCACCCCGCGATAGATCGACTCCGATAGCCGCTCTGGCGGTAGGTCCGATGTCGTTGGTTCCCGCTTCCAGCGATACACGACGACGAGGACGGCGACGAACGACACCGCGTTGAGGAAGAACACCGTCGCCGTGCCGGTCGCAGCGAGGATGAGGCCGCCGACCGCCGGACCGACTGCGCGGGCGATGTTGAACCCTACTGCGCCCAGCGAAATCGCCGCCGGAAGCTCCCTTCGCGGGACCAACTCCGGCTGAATCGCCTGCCACGTCGGGTTCAGGAACGCGGTGCCGAAGCCGAGCGAGAACGTTAGCAACAGCAGTACCCATGGCGTCGTCGCGCCGACCGCCGTCAGCCCGCTCAGTATCACGGCGCTGATCAGCATCCACGCCTGAACCACCAACAGCAGCCAGCGCCGGTCCACGATGTCGCCGATGGCACCCGCTGGAAGCGACACGAGGACGACCGGGAGCGTCGTCGCAGTCTGCACCAGCGCGACCAACAGCGCCGAGGTGGTCAGCGAGGTCATCAGCCACGCCGCGCCGACGTTCTGCATCCACGTCCCGACGTTCGACACCAGAGCCGCCGTCCACATCGCCCGGAAAACGGGTTCGCCCAAGGGTTCCCAGACCGAAACCGCGTCCTCCGTGTCCGCTGCGTCCGCCTCAGCCACGACTCCCTCCGTTCACCTCGCTCGTTCCTCTCCCCTCTGCGTTCGATGGTACGAACTTCATCGTCCCCCCGTCCCCGAAGAACTTCTTCGTCGGACCCTAGAAACGTTCGCCTCGGCTAAATCTCTGTCCCGTCAACACGATCCGCGCAGTCCGAAGGATCGAAGTAGTGGACCGCCCGTCGTTGCCAACAACGATTATGGCGTGTCGGGTTGTTTACGGGTTATGGGTGGGAGTGAAGACGAGCAGATAGAAAGATCGCTTCGGGAAGAAGACCTGTACGACGTTACCACGTGGGAGAAACGGACGGTGCTCGACCGGGTGTCGGTCGGTATCTACAGTGGGCTCACGAACAACTGGCAACGGATATTCGTCGTACTCGCGGTGTTGCTGTTCGTCGCGCAACTCGCGGCCACGGGGTTCATCCTGTTCGTGGAACCGGCGCTGGGGGTGTTGACGTTTCTGTCGGTGATTCCGGCGTTCGTCCTCGCGGCGCTCATCTGGTACGGCGACGACGTGCAGCGGGAACCGCTCGCGCCGCTCGCGGTGACGTTCCTGCTGGGCGTGTTGTTCGCGGGGTTCGCGTCCCTGCTCAACACGGCGCTGCAACCCGTTTTCCAGCTGATTCCCGTCGTCGGAACGGTTCTGTTCTTCTATCTGGAAGTCGGTCCGGTCGAGGAGACGTCGAAGTGGCTCGCTTCGCGGTTGTACGCCTATCGAACCGAGTACCTCTCCGCCGCCATCGACGGCGCGGTGTTCGGCGCGTTCGCCGGACTCGGCTTCGCGACCATCGAGAACTTCACGTACATCACGAACGCGCTGTTCACGGCGGGCAAGCTTCCGATGTCGAGGCTCGTCAGCGTCGTGGTCGGCACCGCCGCACAGCGGTCGTTCGTCGGCCCGGGCCACGTCATCTACGCGTCGTTCGCGGGCTACTACCTCGGCTTGGCGAAGGGGAACCCGGAAAATCGCGGTCCCATCATCGTCAAGGGCCTGCTCATCGCCGCGCTCATTCACGCGACCTACGATACGCTGGTGACGTACCTCCCGCTGACGGGGGTGACGTTCATCGCCTTCGTCATCGTTTACGACGGCATCTTCCTTGCGATTCTCTACCGAAAGATATCGCGGTACCGCCACAAGTATCAGCAGGCGACGGAACAGCCCGAACAGAGTCCCTCGTAACTGAGGTCATCGAATGGCTCCGGAATCCTCGCACCGGGACGGAGATACGGACGGTGGACTCGTCGAATCGGTCCTTCCGATCGCTCGCTGGCTTCCCCGCTACGATGCGTCGTTGTTCCGTCCGGACCTGTTCGCGGGCATCACGGTTGCCGCCGCCATCCTGCCCGAGGGGATGGCTTACGCCTCGCTGGCCGGTCTACCGCCGGAAACAGGCCTGTACGCGAGTCTCCTCGCCCTCCTCGCGTACGTGTTCGTCGGCACGTCGAAACAGGTCATCTACGGTCCGACGTCCGCGCTCGCCATCCTCGTCGCGTCGGGTGTCGGCTCGGTGGCCAGCGGCTCCCCGGCCGACTACGCCTCGCTCGTGGCGCTGACGACGCTGCTCGTCGGTCTCGTCTCCGTCGTCGCGTGGCTGTTCCGACTCGGCTTCGTCGTGAACTTCATCTCAGAATCCGTCCTGACCGGCTTCTCGGCGGGCGCGGCGCTGTACATTACGGCGACCCAACTCGACAAACTGTTCGGGATTCCACGGGCCAGCGGCACCTTCTTCGACCGACTGGGGTTCGTCGTCTCCCACCTCGGAGCTACGAACCTGCCGACGCTCGCGGTCGGCATTGCCGCCATCGTCCTGCTCGTCCTCGGGGAACGCTACGCGAGGCGTTTTCCGACCGCGCTCCTCGTTGTTCTCCTCGCCACCGGACTGGTTGCCGTGACGAATCTGGAGGCACGGGGCGTCGAAATCGTCGGGAACATTCCGAACGGCTTGCCGCCGCTCTCGATTCCGACGCTGACCACGGGAACACTCCCCGACCTGCTCCCCGTCGCGTTCGCGCTCTTCTTGCTCTCCTACGTCCAGGGGATGGGAGCCGTCGAGACGTTCGCCCGGCGGCACGACGACTCCGTGGACGCGAATCAGGAACTCCTCGCGGACGGTCTCACGAACCTCGCGGCGGGAATCGGTCACGGCTTCGTCGTCGGGGGGAGCATGTCCCGAAGCGCGCTCAACGACGAAATCGGCGGAAAGACACAACTCACGAGCGGCGTCGCGGCGGTTGCTATCACCCTCGTCCTCCTGTTTTTGACCGATCTGTTCACGACGCTTCCCGAAACCGTCCTCGCCGCCGTCGTCATCGTCGCCGTCTCGGGACTCGTCGACGTGTCGGAACTCAAGCGCATCTACCGCATCGACAAGCCGGAGTTCGCCACGGCCGCGTCCGCGTTTCTCGGCGTCCTCTTCTTCGGGATGCTGTCGGGCGTGTTCATCGGCGTCCTCGTCTCGATCCTCGTCGTCGTGGCGCGGGCGACCTACCCGCACACGGCTACGATTGGCAGGGTTCCGGGGTCGGACGAGTTCAGCGACCTGTCGCGCCATCCGGAAAACGAACGCGTTCCGGGCGTGCTGGTGTACCGCGTGGACGCCGAGTTGTTCTTCGCCAACGCGCCGACAATCCGTGCGGCAGTCATGGACGAGGTCGATACCCGCGAGCGCCCCGTCTCGCTCGTCGTCCTCGACATGCGCTCGTCGCCGACGGTCGACCTCACCGCCGCCGACATGCTCGTATCGTTAGCCAAGGACCTCGAAAAGCGCGGTATCGACTTTCGATTGGCCGAGGCCGACGGCCCGGTTCGGGACACCCTCGCCGCCATCGATTCCGCGAAACCGTTCGGCGACGTGCCGCTCAACGAGCGCGTCGTGACGGTCATCGACGAGTGGCAACGGGAGTGGTGACGCACTGCTATCACGGATTCGAAACGATTATCAGAAAATAACGAAACGAAAGTGTATGAGTCGGACGACTGACATCCTCCTGTTCGCCATTCTCCTCGTGCTGGTTGCCATCTGGATGACTCTCGATTACGACGTTCCCGGAACTCATGGCGATTTGATAGCCTTCGGTGGGTTGTTCATCGGTCTGATCGCGTTCGGTAGTCAATTGATCACCCTTCTCCCCGACGACGACCGGTCGGAATGACCCACCAAACTATCATCCTTCTCGATGTATCCTCCCGTATCCGGAGGAGTTCATGAAATTCGAGCGCGACGATGGCCCGAGTTCGACCGAACTCGGTTGGTGGGTGTTCGCCGCCGCGTTGGCCGTCGTGCTCGTCACGTCGCTCGATTCGTATCTCGGCTGGTTCGTCTTCGGCCTCTTTTTGTACTACGTCGCCCGACCGATCGCCAGATGGCTCCAGGAGCGGGGAGTGCCGTCCGGAATCGCCACTATCCTGACGCTGGCGCTCATCATCCTGCCGTTCATCGCGCTGCTCGCGGCAATCGCCGTGATCGCATTCGGCCAGCTTTCGGCCGTCCGCGCCGCAGACGTCGAACGACTGGTTCGAACCCTGTTTCCGGGTTTCAATTTTGGGGCGATTCCGGCGACACCCGAGGGGTGGTACGATTCGGTCTCCGAACTGCTCAGCAACCCGTCCATTCGATCGTTCGTCTTCCGGATTCGTGGGTTCGTGGGGGCGTTCGCGGCCCAATCGTACAACCTGTTTCTCACGCTCGTCTTCGTCTTCTTCCTCGTCCGCGACGAGGCGACGATCACGGGTTGGTTCCGGCGGACGGTCGCGGACGAGGAAACGAGTACCTATCGGTACCTGCAAGCCGTCGATCAGGGGCTGAACTCCGTTTTCTTCGGCTACACCTTGACCATCTTCGTCATCATCATCCTCTCCGCGGTCATCTACAACCTGCTCAACCTCGTCGCGCCGCCGAGCATGGCGATTCCCCAGACGATGCTCGTGGCGGTTGCGACCGGCCTCGCCACCATCGTCCCGCTCGTCGGGCGCTCCATCGTCTACTTCTTCGTCGTCGCCTACCTCGCCATCGTCGCGCTCGAAACCGACCCCGTTCGGCTCTGGTTCCCGATCCTGCTCCTGCTCATCATGGAAATCGCGTTCGACAACGTCGTCCGGACCTACATCCGTCCGGTTCTCTCGGGACGGCTGTTCCCGACGAGCCTCATCGTGTTCGCCTATCTCCTCGGCCCGCCGATTTTCGGCTGGTACGGTATCTTCCTCGGCCCGTTCATCATGGTCGTCGTGGTGCAGTTCCTCTGGGTCGTGTTTCCGACGTTGTCGTGGCCCGGATCTCCGGAATCGAATGACGGTTGATGATTAAAAGAGATAGCCGCCCTGAATGGCAACCACGAGCGCGGTCAGGATGACGACGCTGAGGACCGTCGTGACGAAGATGACGGTACTCATGTACTCGGCGGTCGAGAGCGACTCCTCGTCGTGGTCGCTGTAGGCGATGGTGAGGGCGAGCGGGGTGACGGCGGCGGGCGTCGCACATTCGAGGATGAAGATGTTGCCCACGTGCGGTCGCGTGAAGCCGACGACGACCGCGATACCCGCCCCCAGAACCGGCGCGACGACGAGTTTGAGCGCCGTCGGGAGCGCGATTCGGTGCAGTCCGCCGAGGTCCACCTCGGCCAGTTGGATGCCGACGACGGTGAGCATCAACGGGACTGACGCCGACCCGACGCTATCGAGCGTCGTCATGAACGTTCCATCGACGGGCGGAACGAGGCCCAGAAAACGGACGAGCGCCGCGAGGACGACGGCGTAGACGAGCGGCAGTCGAAACACTTCTCGGACCGCACTTCGCACGCCCGCGGTGTTGTCGCTGCTCGCGGAGACGACGTAGACGCCGACCGTGTAGAGGATGACGCTCTGTATCGTGAGAAACAGCGTCGCCGTTGTTCGCCCGACGTCGCCGAAGACGAACTCCGTGAGCGGGATTCCGACGAACCCGGAGTTCGGGAACGCGCTCGCCAACACGACGCCGGGCAGGGCGGCGTCCGGCAGGTCGAGCGTTCGCCCGCTGAGGTACGCGACGCCCATCATTACGAGCGTGTACGCGAAGACGGCGAGACCGAGGTTGAGCACCGTCTTGCCGCTCAAATCGGTGGTGACGATTCCGTGGAAGACGAGCGCCGGGAGGAAGAAGTTCAGCGCGACCGTGTTGAGCTGACCGACCGAGATGCCGGTTCGCCACCCGATGACGTATCCGACGCCCGCGATGGCGATGATCGGGAGGATTGCGGAGGTGAACGCGGATATCGCACTCATCGACTGCTCCTCGCATCGGCTATCGTCTCGTAATCCATCGAACGATACTCTACTGACGACCGAATTAAAGCCACGTTCTGCGGTCAATCCCGCATATATTTGGATAATCGTTATATTTTATGATGAATAAGGATAGTTCAACTGCAACTGGACGGGCGACGAAACGACTATTCGAGTTCGCCTTCGCCGATGACGAGCGCGTTCGCTATCAGGTTCGTGTACGCACGACGGAGTCGTTCGGAGAGGGCTTGGTGTGAGATTCCGAGGTCACGGGAGAGTTCCTCGCCCGAAATCGTCCGCGGGATGTCGTAGTAGCCCTCCTCCAGCGCGGCGACGAGGGTGTCGTACTGCTCCTTCGTGAGTCCGTACTGTCCCCGTCGGGGGGATTCGTCGAGTCGGTAGATCTGCTCGATTTCGAGCGGAATGCCGTGTTCTTCGCAGTACTGGTACGTCGCGCCCAATGCGTCCCGAGTGGGAAACAGGATCCGTAGTTTCCACTCGTCGCCAGAGCCGTTCGCGTCGATTATCGTTCCGCTCTCCTCGACGAGGATGTGGATGACGAATCTGGTTTTCCCGATCCACTCCATTCGAAACAGCCATTCGTCGTCCAGGTCCGCGAGAAGCTCTATACCGTCGGTTGTCGGGTCGTCTTCGAGGGCGGCGTGGAGGGCGTCGAACTGGTCCGGGTCTGCCGTCGCCCAGACGTAGGGCATTACCCGCTCGGCTTCGGGTGCGACGACACGTTCTACTTCGAACGTAACGCCTGGAACCCGTTCGAGTGTCGCCTCCAGTGCGAAGTCCGATGCCGGAAGTCGCACGATGGCGATTGTACTCATGGAGATAGAGCTAGGCGCTTCCGAGGGATTACTCTGCTGGTGGCTGATGAATTTTCTTGCTGGAATATTCAGCCAGTACGCTCTTACTCCCCCGCCCGAGTGTGCTGTACGATGGCTACCTCGGACGACTTGTCACTATTCGATAAAACACGGGAGACGGCGCTCACGGGTATTACCGTCGTCGTTCCCCTTCTCATAACGTTGTACGTCGTCGTCGTTTTGCTCAAGTTTGTCAGGAATATGCTGATTCCGATCTTGGGACTCGTTCCTGTCAGCTCCATACTCGTCCTCGGTGGCATCGCGGTACTGGTCATCGTGTCCATGATAATGATGGTCGGGTTCGTCGCGCACTCGCCGGTCGGCGAGCGCGCCATCGACAACTTCGATTACGCCATCAGCCAGATTCCGGGACTCGGAACCGTCTATCGAAGCTTCCGGCGGATGGGGGACGCGATGGTCGAGAGCGACGAGGACCACTTTCGGGACGTGAAACTGCTCGAATTCCCGACCGATGACACGTACACGTTCGCGTTCGTCACGGCGGAGACGCCGGACGAGGTGCGAAAAGCGACCGGCGAGGAGAAGATGACCACCGTCTTCCTTCCAATGGCTCCAAACCCGGTGATGGGCGGCTTCGTCGTCAACGTCCCCAACGACGACCTCCTGGACGTCGATATTCCACTGGAAGTCGCGTTCCGCGCCCTCGTCACCAGCGGCGTCGGACTGGACGAGATGGGAGCCAGTACGGAGGGGCTGAGCGAAGACCAACTCCGACGTCTGACGGGGCAAGACGTGGCTCGATATCAGGACTGATCCTCTGTCTCAGAATTGAGCGCCCGCCAACGTGGCAATCCCACCGGCGAGCACTCGCGTCGCCGTCGAACAGTCCTCCCAGTCGGTCCATTCGGCGGGGTTGTGCGAAATCCCGTCGCGCGACGGCGCGAACAACATCGCCGCGTCCGTCACGTCCGCGATGTGCATCGTGTCGTGGGCCGCCCCCGAGTGGAGGTCGAGCGTCTCTATTTCCGACTTTTCGCCCGCCTCGTGCACCGCTTCCCGACAGCGCTCGCTCATGTCCGTCGGTTCGAGGTCGAAGTCACGGGAGAGGGTCGTCTCGACGCCGCGCTCCGATTCGAGAATCGTGAGCGACTCCTCGGCACGGGAGACGAGTTCATTCATCGACTCGTATTCCACGTCCCGAATATCGACGCCCATCGTGACCGCTCCGGGGACGACGTTCGTCGCGTTCGGCCGCGCGTCGATCTTTCCGACGGTCCCAACGGCCGTCTCACTGATTTCGTTCGCGGCCCGCTCTACGTCTTGAACGAACTCGCCTGACGCGACGAGCGCGTCCGTTCGCTCCGCCATCGGGGTCGCCCCGGCGTGGTTCGCCTCGCCTCGAACTTCCACGTCACAGTGCGTGATCCCGGTGATCGTCGTGACGACGCCGACCGACACGTCGGCCCGTTCGAGGCGTCGGCTCTGTTCGACGTGAAGTTCGAGCCACGAGTCCCATTCGCTCGCATCGAGTCGTCCCTCTCCCCGAAATTCCATCGAATCGAGCGCGTCGGCCAACGTCGTTCGTCCGTCGGTCAGCGCCAGCGCGTCATCGACCGACCGCTCGCCGACGGCGACCGAGGACCCGAGCAGGCCGCTGGCGAACCGCTGACCTTCCTCCTCGGTGAACGAGACGACGTCGACCGGACGGGTCGCCTCGATTCCCGAATCCTGCATCGCCCGAACCGCTTCCAACGCCGAATACACGCCGAGTGGGCCGTCGAAGATGCCGCCCTCCGGAACCGAATCGAGGTGGCCCCCGGCCGCGACCGCAGCGGCGTCCGGGTCGGCGCTTTCGGGCGTCCACCGTCCCGCGATGTTGCCGACGGCATCCACGCGAACGTCCAATCCGGCGTCCTCCAGTCGCTCCACGAAGTACTCCCGTGCCTGTCGGTTCGCTTCCGTTCCAGTGAGGACGGTTCGCCCGTGTTCGGCATCGTCCAGCGCACCGAATTCGGCGTTCGCCTCGATGTCCTTCCGCAGTCGGTCCCGGTCGATTCTCATGCGTTCCGTGTCGTCCGCGCGCCCCAAGTAGGTCGGGGTGGGTGGTATGAACTGCCGGAAGTCACCCCGTCGTCACGTCATGGGGACGGTTCGCCCATTCGAGCGGTGAAATCCCAACTGTGCAGGCGGTTCGGTTCGATCCGGATGGTCACCTCGCTCCGGTCGTCCGACAGCAACTCCCGTGCGAGTCGCGAATCGGCGTCCCCGAGATACCGAGTCACCAACTCCCGGAGCAGTTCCTTCTCCGAATCGGGTTCCACGCTCGCGGTTCCGTTCCCTCGTACCCCGGTGTACGGCGGGTCGTTCGTGGACACCTCGAAGGCGACGGACGGACCCTTCCGAAGCAGGTTGACGATATCCGCGCTCGCGGCGGTCGCACAACACAGGGCGTCGCCGTCGTACAGGTACCAGAGCGATACCATCCACAGGCTCCCCGATGGGGTTCTACAGGCCAATCGAAGCGGAACGGTCGTCCGCTCGAAGTACTCGATCAGTTCGTCCTTCGACCACACGCCTGATAGTTCGGTCATCGGAAATTCACCGATGATATACGCTCCCGATGATCGAATAACCCGCGATCGTGGAGACGGAAATTCCCCGGTGTGCGAAACGTTTCACGTTCCGAACCGGCGACGATGAGTGTAACACCGCTCCGTCGTTATTTTTCCCGCACCCGGTATCGTGTTATGGAGTAGGGTTTAGACTGTCGGGATAGTAACCTGTACTATGGCAGCCAGCCACTCGGCGAGTTCCGACGAGGGGCAGAGAGATGCGGTGACACTGACGGACGTTCGAAAAACGTACTTTCTGGGGGAGCCGGTTCACGCACTCGACGGCGTGAACCTGTCGATTCCACGGGGGGCGTACACGGCAGTGATGGGACCGAGTGGGTCGGGAAAGAGCACCCTCCTCAACCTCATCGGATGTCTCGACACGCCGACCGAGGGACGCATCTCCATCAACGGACGCGATGTCACTGACCTGTCGGACAAAGAACGGACGAGGGTTCGTGGGGAGGAGATAGGGTTCGTCTTCCAGACGTTCAACCTGATGCCGCGTCTCACCGCCCGTGAGAACGTCGCACTTCCGCTCGTGTTTCGCGGCGTCTCACGAACCGACCGCCGGGAGCGGGCCGACGACTTGCTGTACCGGGTGGGGCTTCGCGGTCGGGAGGACCACCGGCCGAACGAACTGTCAGGTGGCCAGCGTCAGCGCGTGGCCATCGCCCGCGCACTGGCGAACGACCCGGCCATCATCCTCGCCGACGAGCCGACCGGCAACCTCGACAGCGAGACGGGCCAACAGATAATGGCCCTGTTCGAGGAACTCAACGACGAGGGGAACACCGTGCTGATGGTGACGCACGAGCGCCACATCGCCGAACACGCCGAGCGCGTGGTTCACATCCTTGACGGCACCGTCGAACGGGTGGAGGAGATCGATTCGCGGCGGCGGGTCGAAGGGACGCGGTAGCGAGACAAATGGAGTTCCGCGAAACGCTCCGAATGAGCCTCAGGGCGATCCGAAGCCATCGTGTTCGGTCCTCCCTTTCTGCGTTCGGCGTCGTCATCGGCATCGCCGCCGTCATCACGCTCGTCACGCTCGGCACCAGCCTCCGCGTCGATATCCTTCACGAGTTCACCGGCGGCCACGCCCCGAACGTGTACGTCTGGGCGGGTCCACCCGGCGGCCAAGCCGGATTCGGTGCACAACCCGTCTTCACCGCCCACGACGTCGACCGACTCCGCCACATCGACGGCGTCGCGACGGTGGTTCCGAGGGGCATCCTCCCCGTCATCGCGCTCTCCCACGGTGGCCAAACGGTGAGCCAAAACCAAATCGTGGCGACGACGCCAGCGCAGTTCCGAACCCGAAAATTCGCTCACGGCGAGTCGTTTCGGCAGGGAAAACGCGAAGTCGTGGTGAACCCGGCGGCGGCGACGATGTTCGACGACACCCTCCGCGTCGGTGACACAGTCGAGATCAGAACGAGCGACGGCAGTACCGTGCGCGCCCGCGTCGTCGGCGTGTTACGCCACTCGAACGGGAACGGCCAGTTCGACAGCGGCGGGTCGCTCCCGCAGGTGTACGTCCCGACACGGCCGTTCTACAGTTCGACGGTGAAGAGTCCGACGCAGGGCACCGACGAGCGCGTCTACCCGCTCCTGACGGTGGTCGCAAAGAACCACGCGACGATTCCGGAAAGCAAGCGGGCGGTGAAAGCCTACCTTCACTCCAGTTCCGACGCGGTCCAACTCACGCCCGACAAGTACGCCATTCGGGTACGAACCGACCAGGACCTCGTGAATCGGTTGAAGGACGTGCTCACGACGCTGACGACGTTCATCACGAGCATCGCGGTCATCTCGCTCGTCGTCGCGGCCATCGGAATCGCCAACATCATGTTGGTGAGCGTAACTGAACGCACCCGCGAAATCGGCATCATGAAAGCCGTCGGCGCGCAGAACCGCGACGTGCTCCAATTGTTTCTGATGCAGGCCGTCCTGCTCGGCGTCGTCGGGTCGATATTCGGCGTCGCACTCGGTGCCGTCGGTGGGTACATCGCCACGCAGTACGTCGGCCTGCCGCTCGTCTTCGCGTACGAGGTCGTCCCCGTCGCCATCGGGGTCGGTATCCTCGTCGGCATGATCACCGGTCTCTACCCGGCGTGGAACGCCGCGCGTGTGGACCCCATCGACGCGTTGCGGTACGAGTGAGACGCGCACAACGGTCGAGCGGTTGGCCGACGAAACGACCACCATGCACATCGAGGGCATCACGACACGGATGGACTATGGAAAGTAGCGATGTGCAGATTCGGGGTTTGACACCCGGATACGCCCGTTTTCCACCGATGATTTCTCAGCAGGGTTAAGAAGACGGACTCCCCCAGTTCGGATATGCGAGCCTACCGGGCCAAAGTCGTCGAACCGATTCACCTCCCCGACCGCGACGAGCGCGTCGCGAACATCGAAGCGGCGGGCTACAACGTCTTCAACCTCGACTCCCAGGACGTGTTCATCGACCTGCTGACCGACAGCGGGACGGGGACGATGAGCGATGCACAGTGGGCCGCCATGATGCGCGGCGACGAAGCGTATGCGGGCAGTGACAGTTTCAAACGCCTCCAAGAGAGCGTTTCAGACGTGATGGGATTCGACAAAATCGTCCCGGCC
Source organism: Haladaptatus sp. AB643 (assembly GCF_024136975.1). NCBI lineage: Archaea > Methanobacteriati > Methanobacteriota > Halobacteria > Halobacteriales > Haladaptataceae > Haladaptatus > Haladaptatus sp. AB643. Next base: position 134,727 of record NZ_JAMYJW010000009.1, on the reverse strand, counting down.
CATCAGGGTCGCGGCGCGGAAAACGTCCTCTACGGTGTTACCGTCTCCGAGGGCGATTACGTCCCGAACAACACCCACTTCGACACGACGCGGGCACACATCGTCAACAACGGTGGAAAACCGGTCGATTGTCCCGTGGACGTCGCGCCGGACGACCCCTTCCAGGGCAACCTCGACCCCGACAAGGTCCGCGAGTTGGCCGACGAGGTCGGCGAAGAGAACATCCCCGCGGTCCTCGTCACCATCACGAACAACTCGATGGCAGGCCAACCCGTGAGCGTCGAGAACATCCGCGAGGCGCGCGAGGTAGCCGACGAACTCGACGCGCTGCTGGTCATCGACGCCTGCCGGTTCGCGGAGAACGCGTACTTCGTCCAACAGCGCGAAGCCGAGTTCGAGGGGGAAGACGTGGCCGACATCGCCCGCGAGGAACTCTCCTACGCGGATGCAATCGTCATGAGCGGGAAGAAGGACGCGCTCGCCAACATCGGCGGGTTCGTCGGCGTGCGCGACGACGACCTGTTCGAACACGCGAAACAGCGCGGCATCCTCTACGAAGGGTTCACGACCTACGGCGGGCTTGCCGGACGCGACCTGGAGGCCATGGCGGTCGGTCTTCGTGAAGCGGTCACCCAACCCTACATCGAGTCGCGCGTCGAGCAGGTCGCCGAACTCGGCGACCTGCTCCTCGAAGCGGACGTTCCGATTTACAGTCCCACCGGCGGCCACGCGGTGTACGTGGATGCGGAGGAGTTCCTGCCGGAAATCCCGCGCGAGCAGTATCCCGGACAGGTTCTCGTCGGCGAACTGTACCGCGAGGGCGGCGTTCGCGCCGTCGAACTCGGCGAGTTCGCGTTCCCCGGCGAGGACCGCCCGCAACTCGTCCGGCTCTGTCTCCCCCGCCGGACCTACTTCCGCGAGCATCTGGAGCACATCGCCGAAACCTTCGAAGCGGTCGGCGAGAAGCGCGAAGAACTCTCGGGCTTGGAAATCGTCTGGGAACCGCCGATGGAGGAACTGCGTCACTTCAGCGCGGAACTCGAACCCGTCGAATAGGGAACCATTGGCTGCCACGTCTCACGAGTCCTATCGTGAAATATAGCGGCAATAGAGTTGCCGTCTCGCAAGCTATTTGACCGCGCTACCGAATTCTCACGTAGCGAACCATCACTCACCGCGACAGATGAACACGAACGACATTCCCATTACCGTCCTGTTCACCGTCGATTCGCTTCGAGCGGACGCCCTGCCGAAGGACGGCGAGATTGCCGACCTCGAACGACGGGGTACCACATTCAAAAACGCCTTCGCACACGGCAACTGGACGCCGTTTTCCTTCCCCTCGATTCTCGGCGGTGACCACGTTTTCACCGATTCGAGCGACATCGGGCTTTCCGATCGACCGACGCTCGCCGAAACGCTTCGGGACGCCGGAATTCCGACTGCGGGGTTCAACGGCGCGAACGGATTCCTGACCGACCATTGGGGCTACGACCGTGGCTTCGAGGCGTTCGAGACGTTCACGTCGAGCACGACCGACTCGTTTTACAGCAAATACCTCACCGCCCATCCGACCGTTCAGGCGTGGCTTCAAGTCGCGGCGTCGCCGTTCCGGCGACTGCTCGGCGGCGACGGCGGGGCACGAAACGTCTCCCGGATGCAAGACGTGGAGCGTCACGCCATCGACTTCATCGAGCGCGCGGAACCGCCCTTTTTCCTCTGGGTGCATTACATGGACGTTCACACCCCGTACGTCCCCGCCCCGAAGTTCGTCCGCGACGAAACCGGGGTCAACGTCGGGTCGCTGAAGATGCTCAAGGCACACGCCCAGGCAGGACTCGGCCGGGAGGTCAGCGGCGAGACCCTCGATAACCTCCAGTCGCTCTACCGCGCCGCGATTCGGCAGGTCGACGAGAGCGTCGGGCGCGTCCTCTCGGCGCTCTCGAAGCGGGGGCTACGGGACGATGCGTTCCTCGTCTTCGCGGGCGACCACGGCGAGGAGTTCATGGAACACGGCCACCTCGCTCACTACCCGAAACTGTACGAGGAACTGATACACGTCCCGCTCCTCGTCTCGCATCCCGTCGGCGACGCCGATGCCGTCGAGCGTGCCGTCGGTCTCGACGCGATTCCGCCGACGATTTGCGACGCGATGGGCGTCGAACACGACTTCGACGGCGAGAGTTTGCTGGACCGGAAATCGGACTCCACGCCGGTTACGTCCGTTGCCGTTCGCGGGGCGAACGTCACGTATCAGCCGATTCCGCGACGATTGGACGACGGCGAACTACTCGTGAGCGCCAGGACTCGGGAGTGGACGTACATCTACCACACGGAATCCGAAAAACGCGAACTGTACGACCGGATCGACGACCCGGAAGAGTCGAACGACCTGCTCTCCGGCGACGAGAATATCGCGGTCCCCGAGGGCCTTCACGAGGCCGTCGAGGAACGAATCGCCGCGATGGTGTCCGAGGGGACCGCCGACGAGAATCGAAGCGACGAGGGCGGGGACGCCCCGCCCGAGGAGATAACGGACAGGCTGAAAGCACTCGGGTATCAGTAGAACCCGATCATAGCGCCCGGCCATACGGTTTACGACGGCGGCGGACGACATGACATGGGGGAATGGGAGATGCAATCGGGAATGGGATTTCTCGTCGCCGTGGACGCGACGGATTCGAACGGGAGGAGTCAGTAATGGCACGCGTACTCGTGTTGTACGGTACGTCCGAAGGACAGACCGCGACGGTCGCGGAGCGAATCGGCGACGTGCTCGAAGCGGCGGGCCACGACCCGACCGTCACGCACGTCCTGTACCGACCCGAGACGCTCCGACTCGCGGACTACGACGCGATCATTATCGGCGCGTCGGTTCACGGCGGGAAACACCAGCGGTACGTCACGCGCTACGTGAAAAAACAGGTGGACGAGTTGAACCGACTGCCGTCCGCGTTCTTCTCCGTGAGCCTCACCGCCGCCGAAGACACCGACGAGGCGCGGGACCGCGCCCGTCGAGAAGTCGCGGCGTTCCTCGCGGAGACGGGGTGGAACCCGGACGAAACCGCCGTCGTCCCGGGGGCGCTCAAATACAGACAGTACGGCACGCTCAAGCGGTTCGTCATGAAACAGGTCGCGAAACGGACGAGCGTCGACAGCGACACGTCGCGGGAGTACGAGTACACGGACTGGAAGGACGTCGAAAGCTTCACGACCGACTTCGTCGGGTCGTTTGAGAAGTCGTCCGCGAGGTAATTTTACTCGTCGGAAAGCGACGCCAGCACGCGGTCGAACCGACTTTTGACGTCGTCGGCGATGCCATCCAGTTCCGGACTGTCCACGACCGAGAGCATCGTTTCGGGGTCAACCATGCTGACCACCACGCCGTCGTCCGTCTCGTAGACGACGACGTTGCAGGGGAGCAGGGTGCCGAGGTCGGATTCGGCGTCGAGTCCCTGCTTCGCCAGCGGCGGGTTGCACGCGCCGAGAATTCGGTAGTTCGGGTAGTCCTCGATGTCCAGTTTCTTCGCGAACGCCTCGCTCACGTCGATGTCCGAGAGGATGCCGAACCCCTCGTCGGCCAGCGCGTCGGTCGTTCGCTCGACGACCTCGTCGAATTCGCCGTCCACTTGCCGCTTTTCGTAGTACGTCATCGGCTTTCCCTACGGCGTCGGGGATGTTAGTAGTTGAGGTTTCGGTCAGAGTGTCTTGCAATGATGGAACAATACAAGTGGCTGCAGCACCTATCTTCACCCGTGGCGTTCGTCGCCCTATCCGTCGAAACGACTACGGCGACGAACGTCGATAACGGAGAACCATGAACCAGCGAACCGATTCCGGCGACGCGTGTACGATCGACGACGGGCCGAACTGTCGCACGTCCCCCGTCGAACAGTACGCTCTGTTCGTGAAACGAATCGCACGAAAAGTACGGAAAATCGTCGGTTCGAACCCGGAACGGGAGCGGTAAAGTCGTCTTTTCAGCGGTTGCTCGGCCTCGAATAGCCAAAGCGGGCAACGAACGTGGAAACCCACAGGTTTATCAATACTGTATTTCATAGTATTGTGTATGTCGAGCAATACCGATATCAGCCCGACGGAAGTCGCTGCACGGCTCCGAGACGGTGATAACGACCTGTACGTCCTCGACGTTCGAAACGAGGACGACTACGAGGAGTGGAACATCGATGGAAGCCACAACGTCCCCGTCTACGACCAACTATCCGGCGGGAACACCATCGGACTCGAACAGTCGCTCGATGACGTCCCCGACGACGCGGAAGTCGCGACCGTCTGTGTCGCTGGCGTCATCTCACAGCGGGCCGCACAGGTGCTCCGAAACAACGGCTACGACGCCAAATCGATGCAAGGTGGCATGCGTGGCTGGGCGATGGTGTATCAGGCCTACGACGTGACGGACTCGGACGCCGTCACACAGATCGTCCGTCCCGGTACCGGCTGTCTTTCGTACCTCGTCGCGGACGGCGGCGAAGCGCTCGTCGTCGACCCAGGCCAGCACACCGAAGTGTATCAGAACCTCGCCGACACGCGTGACCTCGACATCGTCGCCGTCGCGGATACGCACGCTCACGCCGACCACATCAGCGGCGGGCGTGACCTCGCCGCAGCGGAGGACGTTCCGTACTATCTCCACGATACGGACGCCCGCGAACTCGACCGGTACACCGCGGTCGAAGACGGTGACGTGATTTCGGTCGGAAGCTACGACGTCGAAATCCTGTTCACGCCGGGGCACACCCGTGGAAGCATTTCCTTCCTCGTCGGTGACGCCCTTCTGAGCGGTGACACGCTGTTCGTTCGAAGCGTCGGCCGACCCGACCTCGAAGGCGGGAGCGATGTCGCCCGTGAGGGCGCGACGCTCCTTTTCGACAGTTTGGATCGACTCGCCGACCTCTCGGACGACACCGTCGTCCTCCCCGGACACTTCAGCGACGAGGAGATACGACCGCTCGGCGCGACCATCGAACACCTCGAAGCGAACAACGAACTGTTCGGCATGGACACGAAGTCGGCGTTCGTCGAGACGATCCTCGAAGACCTGCCGGACACGCCCGCGAACTACAACCGAATCAAGCGCGTGAACACCGGCAAAGAACGAGCTACGGCGGAAGCTGAAACGCTCGAACTCGGCCCCAACAACTGCGCGTCGAACTGATCTCGAATCTCCCTTCGAATGAACTACACACAGGGTATCCGACGCAACTGGCGGCAGTTCGCCCTTCAGTTGTTCGTCGTGTTCGCCGTCGGACTCACCATCGGGTCGGAACGGACCGTCGTTCCGGTCCTCGGCCGCGACGTTCTCGGCGTCGAGTCGCTCCTCGTCATCGGGTCGTTCGTCGTCAGTTTCGGCTTCGTCAAAGCGATTCTGAACCTCTACGGCGGCAAGTGGGCCGAGGAGTTCGGTCGTCGGCGCGTGCTCATCGCCGGATGGCTCGTGGCGCTGCCGATTCCGTTCGTCCTCATCTACGCGCCCAACTGGTGGTGGATAACCGGAGCGAACGTGCTACTGGGTGTGAACCAAGGCCTCACGTGGAGCATGAGCGTCAACGCCAAGATCGACCTCGCGGGAAGCGAGGCACGCGGACTCGCGGTGGGGTTGGACGAGGCGTTCGGCTACGGCGGCGTCGCGGTCGGGTCGTGGGTTACCGGGGTCGTCGCGGCACGATACGGACTCCGACCCGAACCGTTCTACGGCCTGCTCGGCGTCGTCATTCTCGCCGGCCTCGTTTCCGTCCTCTTCGTGGAGGAAACGCTCCCGTACGCACGGGCCGAGTCCGACGGGAACGAGACGGACGCCGACTTGTCGTTTTCCGAGGTCGTCAAACGAGCGACGTACGGTGATCAGACGCTGTTCGCGGCGGCACAGGCGGGCAGCGTGGAGAAGTTCGTCGACGTTCTCGTCTGGATCGCGTTTCCACTGTATCTCTCCGCGTCCGGCCTCGGCGTCGCCCATATCGGTCTCGTCGTCGGCGTCTACGGCGGCGTCTGGGGAGTACTCCAACTGTGGACCGGCCGACTCGCCGATAAAATCGGGCGTCGGCCGCCGGTCGTCGCCGGAATGTTCGTCGCCGGTGCGGGCGTGCTGGCGACCACTCTCGTCTCCGGATTTTCGTCGTGGGTCGTCACGGCGGGCGTGACGGGCGTCGGGATGGCGTTGTTGTATCCCAACCTCATCACGGTCGTCGGCGATGCCGCACATCCGTCGTGGCGAGCGACCGGACTCGGCGTGTATCGGATGTGGCGCGATGCCGGATACGGGTTTGGAGCGGTCGTCATCGGAATCACGGCCGACGTGTTCTCCATCCACGACGCGTTCTACGTGACGGCATACGCGATGTTCATTTCCGGGGTCATCGTTCTCGTCTCGATGCGCGAGACACACCCGACGCTCGGCGAGTACGAACGGCCGCGAACCGCCGAGCGGAACTCGGTTTCTGACGAGTAAACGAAAAACGTGAGAACGGATTTCAGTCCGCGTGGGCGGCCATCTCTTCTTCCCCTTCGCCGCTCGATTCGAAGTAGGTGACGTACAACTGCGCGGCGAAGACGACGGTGAAAATCACGTCGAGCACCGTCGTGTAGGCGTGCGGGACCGATCCGCCCGTCGCGTTGTGCTTCGGAATCAATCCACCGGCGGCCCACGCGTAGTGGGTGACGATACCGGCCACGGTCGCTACGACGAAGATGGAGACGAACAGCACCGCCGCCAGCCGTTTGCCGTAGTATTTCCGGTACATGTCCACGATGTTCGGGACGATGAGGTCGGCGTAGATGAACGACATGACGCCGCCGAACGGGATGCCCGCGTTCCACAGCACGAGCGCGAAGGGGACGTTCGCCACCGAGCAGACGAACGTGATGATGCCCACGAGGACGCCGATGGCCGACCCGAGGACCACCCACCCGACGGTTCCCTCCGGAACGAGCGTGAACAACTGTGCCCACCACGCTCTGGGGATGAACGCCGCGAGGAGCGAGGCGACGATGAACCCGACGACCAGGTCGTCCCACAGCATCTGCCACTCGCCGATGGCGTTCCGGAAGGCGTTCTTCCACCCCGAGACGGTGAGCAGTTTGTCCTTCCACGTCGCGTCCTCCTGCTGATTGACGAACGTCTCCTTGCAGGATTGTGAACAGAAGTACTCCGTCCCTCCCTCCGTCTCGACGCTGAGCGTGCTCTCGTCGTTCGGGTCCACCTCCATGCCACAGACGGGGTCACGGACAGTACCGCTCTCCTCCTCGTCCGACCGAACGTGATCGCGGGCCGCGTCGAACCACGAGTCCGGGACGACGTACTTCGTGATGGCGGCGAGCAACAGGATCATCAGAATCCCGCCGAACACGTCGGCGGCGACGAACTGCCACCCGAGCAGGATCCACATCACCAGTCCGATTTCGATGACGAGGTTCGTGCTGGCGAACTGAAACCCGGCGAACGAGGCTTCCGGCGATGCACCCTTTTTGAACAGCGATTTCGTGGTCGCGACGGCCCCGAACGAGCAACTGGAGGAGATCATCCCGAAGAAACTCCCGATGGTGATCTCCCGCAATCCACGCCCCCCCAGCAGGTTCGTCATCCGCTCTTCGCTTACGAACGCCTGTACCGCTCCCGAAATCGTGAATCCGAGGACGAGCGCCCACCACGTTTTCCACGTCATCTCCCCGAAGAACGTGGCGGCGTCGGTCAGACTCCCTGCGATGTTCATGGAAACTAGTACGGCATCGAGGTTTTCTACAGTTGTGGCTAAAGGGGAAAATCCTCTGGCGTCCCGTTTCGCCCGACTAATGGCCTGCGCCAGCCGCTGTAACGCCGAATTCGATCGGAATGGCCATTACCGAGCTGGCTTTCGAAACTCCATCTCCACCTCGAACTAATATCCTTCGATTAAAAGACGGCCGTTCCTTTCTTTCTGAGATGATACCGTGCTCTCGTATCGCTGTGAGTCGTCGTTCCGACGACTCACTGGCGTATTTCCATGCTCGTGTTCGCCATCAGCCACTGGGTGTCCGAATCGTCGGGGTTCCGTAACTCGACCCAGCCGTTGTCACAGAACAACATCTCGTACTCGGCGTCCGACGATGGTGCATTTTCCGTCGTCTCGTTGTCCTCGACGGACATCTCACGCGCCCCCACTGGCCGCGTGCAGGTCGGATACGATGCTGAATCGGCCGCGATCGTGAGCTTGGAACATGATTTCCTCGTCTCTTTCGGCGACCGATTCGTCCTTTGTTATGCGGCGCGATACCCGAAGTAAAGGGTGCCTACCGTCGATAGATCGTCCCTTCGAACGGGGTCGTCGGAATCAGTTACCGCCCGTGACGATGTCCGACACTCGCCCACGGTCGAACAGTTGTTCGTCCGCCGGAATTTCGGGATAGGGGTCCCCGTTCGTGTATCCGGGCCACTCGCCGAACTGCTCGGGATACAGCTGTTTCGCCGTCATCTCCAACTGGAAGAGGTTCATAAGCGGACCCTGAACCGGGTTTCCGGACGGATAGACGGCGTCGTTTTTGACGGCCGTGAGCTTGCTCCCGATCGGATCGTCTTCGAACTGCGTCCGGATTTTCTCCACGTTGTAGTACGAAGCGATTCCGTACCGATGCAGGATGACGTCGGGATCGACCTTCAGCATCGTTTCGTAGTCGTACGAGGTTTGGAACGTCACGTCGCTCTCCGCGAACGCGTCCGTCGCGCCGAGCGGTCTGACGTGAGCGTTTGCGAACCCGGCCGTGTTGATCTTCGACGGGTAGAACGTCCCCTGCATGAAGATCACGGAACCGACGGTGGGTCGCTCGTCCTTCGGCGGCAGGTTCGACTGTATCCTGTCGACGAGGTCGTCGTGAACCGCCGCGAGTTTCGCGTGGCGTTCCTCTTCCCGGAAGACGGCCGCGACCTTCTCCGCGATTTCCCACAGCGTGTAGTACTGGTAGTCGTCCCGGTACGCCTTCGGCGGTTGGCTGTTCCGACGGCTGTAGTTGTTGCCGAACCACGGTGCGACGTTCTTTTGAATCTCCTCGATATCGGATTTCTCCCACCCCTTGAACGAGACCACGAGCGCCGGGTCGATCATGTGGAGGTCGGAATCGAGCTTGTAGAACAGCTCCTTGTCGATGTTGACGCCTCCCGACCCGCTGTTGAGTTGGGTCAACCCGTCCCGGTCGAAGGAGACGTCGTCGAGGCGCTCGTAGTACGCGTCCAGCGTGTTTCCACCGGCCTCGGAGTCGAAGCCGAGGGAGTTCACCGCGTCGCCGTGTCCGTACGCCACCGCCGCGTCGGCGTACAGTAGGCTGTAGATCATCACGTTCTCCGGGACGCTCTCGAACTCGACCTCGCCGACCGGCGACATCGTCACCGAGTACGGCCCGTCATCGCCGCTTTGGTCCGTCGTTTTGCCCGTCTCGCTCGTTCCGTCCGTGGAACTCGTCTCTCCGGTCGAGGTGTTCTCCGACGTCTGTTCGCCTTCGCTGCTCGAACAGCCCGCTAGCACGCCGCCGGTGACGACTGCGCCGCCGTATTTCAGGTACTGCCTTCGTGTCGGTACGCCGATCCTACTGTTATTGCTGTCTGTCATGTTCAAAACGCTCCGTTGACGATATCTCTCACTCGTTGTCTATCGAACAGTTTCTCGTCTGCGCCGAATTCGTCCGGATACACCTGCTTGACCGTCCGTTCGGTGTTGAACAGGTTGAGAAGCGGTCCCGCCTGTGGCGGTCCGCCGGGGTAGACGGCGTCGTCTTTGACGGCCGTGAGTTTCCTCCCGACGGCGTGGTCTCGCATGGGTTCGACGTAGGTACGACGCCACTCGTCGGTCCCGCGGAGTTCGGTCGAATCCATCGCCGACGGAATCTGTGCGTCGTAGATGAGCACGTCGGGGTCCACGTCCAGCAGCGTCTCGTATCCGACCGTCGGATACTCCCCGGCTTGGACGTCCATCGACGCCCACGCGTCCTCGAAATCGGCATCGCGGTAGTGCATCTGCCGGAAGCCCTCCTCTCTGAGTTGAATGAGCTGAAACGATCCCTTCGAGGGGTTCGACCCGACGAAGAGGACGCCGACGGTCGGCCGGTCGCTCTCGGCGGGCAATCGGCCCTCGATGTCGTCGAGCATCCCCGCGTGTAACTGCCGGAACTGTTCCCCGCGGCCCTGCTCGCGGAACACTTCGGCAACCTTGTCGAAGAGATCGTACAGCGACGGCATGTAGTCGCTGTTCCAGTCGTATGGCCGGGCACCGTACGCGCCGAAGAACGGGCCGACGTTCTTCGACACCTCCTCGATGTCCTTCTTCGACATGCCGTACGCCTGCAGGTAGTTCGGGTCGGCGAAGTGCACGTCGGAGTCCGCTTCGTAGAACACCTCCTTGTCGAAGCCGCCGTCCTGCCAGATGACGGGAATTTCGTCGGGATCCACGTCGATGGATATTCCCGTCGCTTCGAACGCCACGGCCGGGAACAACCCGAACCCGGTGGCGACGAGTCCGTCCAGTTGCCCGAGCGCGATGCCCATATCGAGGTACGCGGGACCGCCGGGGTTCGACCAGCGCACGGGCACCGACTCGAATTCGACCGCCCCGACTGGCTCCATCGTGACCGTGTACGACCCGTCGGAATCGGTCGTTTTCACCGTTTCAGCGTCGGACCCGTCCGTCGATTCGCTCGTCGTCTTCGTTTTCCCGTCTTCGGGGGTCGAATCGCTCGTACACCCCGCCAACAGTCCGCCGCCGATGACGACGCCGCCGTATTTGACGTACTCGCGTCGCGTCGATCCGTCGCTCCCGTCGCGCATTCAGAACTCTCCCTTGATGATGTCTGCAACCCGCTGACGGTCGAACAGTTGTTCGTCGTTCGTTACCTCGCCGAACGTATCGGGATACAGTTGTTTCGCCGCGCGCTCGGTCAGGAAGAGGTTCTGAATCGGTCCCTGAAACAGGTAGCCGCCGCGATAGACCCGCCCGTTCTTCACGGCGGTTAGTTTGCTCGCAACGGGGTGGTTCCGCATGAATTCGAGGACCGTGTTCCGGAATTCGGTCGCTGACTGGCGCTCGTGAGCGCGCAGTAGTATCATGTCGGGGTCGATTTCGAGCATCGTCTCGTAGTCGATCCGCCCGCGGTCGGTGGTGCTGATGCCGTCGATTCCAGTACTGGAGAGCGCGTCGCTGACGCCGAGATCGTGCCACTGCTTCTTGCTGGTCCCCTTGTCGTTGAGCCGATACGGCGAGAACTTCACTGGTTCGTTGCTCCCTTCGTACACGAGCAACACGTTCGGACGCTCGTCGGCCGGTGGGAGTTTGGCTTGAATATCGGCGATAAACTCGTCGTGGAGCTTTTCGAACGCCTCGTACCGTTCCCGTTCCTGGAAGAGTTCGGCTATCTTTTCGAACGCCTCGTAGAGGGTGTAGTACCGATAGTCGTGCCACTCGTCCTCGCGGCGGAAAATCACGTTTCCGACGAACGGTCCGACCTTCGTCGTGATCTCTTCGACGTCCTTCTCGCTCCAGTCGAACCAGTTGACGAGCATCTCCGGGTCCATGACGTGCACGTCGTTGTCGAGTTCGTAGAACAGTTCTTTGGACATCCCGGCTTTGCCGAAATCGTTCTTTTCGAGCGTCTTTCGGTCGACGCTCACGCCGGGCAGTTCGTCGTAGACGCCCGTGTAGTACCGGTCCGGACTACCGATACCCGTCATCCCATCGGCCTTCCCCAGCGCGACGCCCATGTCCGCATAGCCGCCGTCGTATGCGACCCATCGACCGGGAACCGACTCGAACGTGACCTTCCCGGTCGGTGCCATCGAAACCGAATAGGACTCGTTCTCCGTCTCCGTCGACCCGTCGGACGACTTCGATGTGGTCGTCGTTTGCGTCGTGGATGATGCTTCCGTTTCCGTTTTGTTTGCACATCCCGCCAACAACCCGCCGCCGATGACGACGCCACCGTACTTGACGTAGTCGCGTCGTGTCGGCATTTCGTGGCTTCCACCGTCTCTTGCCATGTTTTTAGGCTAGCCTAATAACTGATAACTACTTCGATTTTTTAGGCTAGCCTAAAAGACGTTGTGAAAGAAACGTCACTCCGCTCGTCCGTCGCTTCCCTCGGCTCCACGTTCGTCCCTGATTTCGCGGGCGGCATCGAGGATGAGTTCGTCGTCGATGTGTTCGAGGAGGGTTTCGTGTCCCTGCCGACGCCGCCGTTCAATCTCTTCGTCGGGCAGATACGCGTCGAACCGCCGGTCGATTTCCCGCTCGCGGAGTTCGGTTCGTCCGTCCTCGTCGAGGTCGTAGTCGTCGGGTACCTGCTCGGCGAACCATTCACGCCATCGGTCACGGTCGCTCCACTCGCCGGTTCTCCCCGCCTCGCGTCGTATCCAATCGTACTGGCTTGCGATCGTTTCGGGGTAGCCGCGTTCCTCCCGAACGTCTTCGAGGAGCGTGATACCGACGCGTGCACCGCGTCCGGCGGCCATGAGCGTCTGTCGATCCGCCGCCTCCGCGGGTGCCGCGACGTACAACCCATCGATTTGCGTCGTCCCATCGTCCTCGGCGTACGACCTGTCGAATTTTTCGTACTCGTCGCCGCCGTACTCGTACGTCTTGAACATCGACCCGTCGTCCAGCGATGAGAGATACTCGCCGCCGTAGCGGGTCGCGGCGACCACTCTGTCCGTCGTGACCCGGCGTCCGTCTTGCGTTTCGACGACGAACCCGTCTTCCCCTTCCTCGACTAACTCCACCGATTCGACCAAATCGGATACGAGTTCACACCCCGCTTTCTCGACGTGGTCGTGCATCAACTCGTAGAACGTTTGGATGTCGATACCCCCCGGAAATCCGAGGTAGTTCTCCAGATGGCCGCACCGTCGGAGCGAGGACTTGCCGCGGTCGAACACCACGACGTCGAGTCCGTATCGTGCGGCGAACACGCCGACGGCACTACCCGTCGGGCCGCCGCCGACGACGACGACGTCGTAGCTGTCCTCGGTCGCCGTCATCGATGATCACCGTATCGGACCCTCTGCAGTCCCATTCGTGAGATATCGTCGTTTCTCCCGTTTCGAGCCATGTTTTTAGGCTCGCCTAAAACAGTAAAGCGTTTTCGGATTCCGAGATGTCCCTCGTTCCGCTCACCAGGGCATCCCACAACCGGGGCACAACGGTGGCCCCGCGTCCGGGAGTGCGAGTCCACAGTTCGGGCACACGTTCTCCTCGTCGGGCGACGTGAGTTCGTCGAGGGCCTCCTCGGTCGTCTCGCGGATCCCATCGAGTGTCCCGATTTCGCCGTTCGCTTCGTCGGCCGCCTCGGGGTCATCGATCGCATCGAGCGCGAACACCGCTCTCTCGCGGACGAACTCCGCTCCGTCCTCGCATCGGGCCTCCAACAGCGAGGTCGTTTCCGGCGAAAACGACCCCTCCTCCGTGCGTGTGAACAACCCCAGCGCTTCGGCGGCACGCCCCTGAACGTAGTCGCATTCGTCGTTCAACCGCAGCGTGAGCGCGTCGGTTGCCTCCCCGATTTTTTCGGGTTTCGCACAGCCGACAGCCACCAGCGCCGTGCAGAGATGGTAGCGGACGAGTTCGTCGTCGTCATCGAGGTGGTCGGTGAGCTTCGAGACGCGATGGGCGAGCCGATTCGGATCGCCGAGCGAGACGTGTTCGAGCGCTTTCGCCAGCTTCCGCTTTACTTCCGGCTCGTCGAACGACAGCCCGACCTGCAGATCGGCCATCAGCTCGGGCGACGTGACCGAATTTGGATGGTCGAGGGCGACGTAACCGAGCGCCTCGGCTGAGCGAGCGCGAACGTAGTAGAACTCCTCGTCGTCCGCGAGCCGTTCGGCGAGCGCTGGCGCGACCAGCGCGACGGCGTCGGGTTCGTGTTTCGCGACGGCGACGAACGTCTTCGCCGTCGTCAACCGAACCGACCGCTCCGCGTCCGTGAGGAATCGAACGAGCGCCGGGACGACCGGTGCCAGCGCGTCGGGCGTCTCCTCGCCGACGCGTTGGAGTTCCTGTGACAGCCCTCTTCGGTCGTCGGCCGGTGCCGTTTCGAACCGCTTCAGGCAGGCAGTCACGTCGTCGTACGCCCGTGCGTCGAGCAGTTCGCTCACTTCCTCGACGGTCGGTGGCTGGGATACGTCCTCCATTTTCTCCGTGTCACCTGTAGCGTCTCACGGAGACACCAAAAATACGCGGGACGATGGGTCGATCCGAATCCGACCGATTCCGACTACTCCAACATGGCGACGCTCCGTTCGACCGCTTCCCGCTTTCCGATAAGTGTCACCACGTCTCCCTCTCGAATCCTCAGGGTCGGTTTCGGGACGATGAATTCGTCGTCGCGGCGGAACAGTGCGATGACGGCGTCGTTCTCTAGTTCGATTTGTTGTATCTGTTCGCCGACGGCCGCGTCCGACTTGACGACGACCTCCGCGATTTCGTTCTCGTCGCCGACCGCCGACAGCCACTCGTAGAAGTTCGGCCGGAGGATCAGATCGTCCATCATGTCTACCGTCGCCGTGACCGGCGTCACCGGCTGAACGCCGAGGTCGGAGAAGGCATCCGCGTTCTCGAGTTTGTTCACCTGTGCGATGAGCCGGTCGATGCCGAACCGCGTTCGTGCCGTCTGGCAGGCGAGGATGTTCTGGTCGTCGTCGCTCGTCGCGGCGATGACCATCTTCGCGCGGTCACCCCCCGCCTCTTCGAGCACGGCCGCGTCCGTTCCGTTGCCGCGAACCACCGAGTAGCCGTCCGACCGCAACTCGTTGATAACCGCATCGTCGCGTTCGATGATGACGGCGTTTTCGCCGCGTTTGTCCAACCTGTCTGCCAGCGCCCGTCCGATTCGGCTCCCGCCGATGATGAGTACGGTCATGGGTATGATGTCGAGTGCTTTGGCCGCGAGCGGCGCGCCGCCTGCCTCCACGACGACGGTCACCAAAATCACGAGGAAGACGACGTGAACGACGCTCTTCGCGTTCGGCACCCCCGCGTTGGCGAGTTGTAGCGAGAACAGCGTCGCGGTCGAAGCGGGGATGATCCCGCGCGGGCCGACGGCGGCAATGAACGTGCGTTCGTTCCACGTGAACTGCGTCCCGGTCGTCGAGAGAAACACCGCTAGCGGGCGAATCACGACCATCGCCAAAACCACGACGATGAGACCGCCCACCCCGAGCGTGAGGAGATGCCGGAAGTCCAGCAGCGACGCGAGGATGATGTACACCACGCTCAACACGATGGTCGTGACATCGCCGCTGAATCCCGCTATCTCCCGCTCGAACGGGATATCCACGGTGCCCAGAATCAGGCCCGCGACCGCCACGGTCACGATGCCCGCTTCCGACGCTAACGCGTCCGCGATGGCGTAGGAAATCAGCGCCGTCCCGATGACGGTGATCCGCGAGTTCTGTGGAGACAGGCTCAGGTATCGAAGGACGTATCCCGCCAGCAAGGCCGTGATGATCCCGATGAGAACGCCGGTTCCGATTCTCGATACGAAATCCACGATGACGTCCGCGCCCATGTGCCCCCCGAACGGGTCGGGATGGTAGCCCAACGCGGCCACGCTGAAGATGACCGCGCCCAACACGGAGGCGGTCACGTCGTTGATAACGCCTTCCGTCTCCAGTAGCGTCTTGACGCCCTCTCGAACCTCGATTTGATTCAACACGGGCGTGATGACGGTCGGTCCGGTCGCCACGAGCAGCGCGGCGATGAGACACGAGAGGTTCCACTGGAGGCCGAGAAGATAGTGGACGAGACCGCAGAGGGAGACGAACGTCAGTGCCGCCCCGCCCGTCACCAGTTTCAGCGTCGATTTCGGCGCGTCACGAATATTCGACGCGGACAGCGTGAACGCCCCTTCGAAGATGATGATGGCGACCGCCAGCGAGACGATAGTCGAGAGCGAGTCGTCGAACAGCGTCGGGTCGATGAGTCCAACCCCTGCCGGTCCGAACAGGATGCCGAAACCCAGCAGAAACACCACGTTCGGAATCTCGTACCGGTCCGCGAGCAGTTTCGACGCCGCTCCGAGCGCGATTATCGACGCCGACACGAGGAGCAGATCCGATGACATTGGCTGGATGGACTTCGCTGATGGGTTCTCGCATCAATTGAACGTCATGAATCACGATAGGTCTTGCTCCGACGTTCGTGGTGAGGAGCTGGATCTGAAGTCGGGTTTGCTGTAATCGTAGCTACAGGAGCGCTGACTTCGAACGTCCTCAGCCGCTTGCGACGAACGAGTTTGATTCTGTTGGGATTGCAACGACTACAATCACGAAACTTCCGGACACGTCCGCTTCGACCCATCAAAACTACCGTGAGCCGAATCCTTTTCTCGTCCCTCTTCGCACGCTATAGCATGCCAACCACGCCGTATCCGCTCACGCGCTATCTCGGTATCGACTCGGCCAGTTCCCCGACCATCGCGGTCGATGGGACGCTCGTCTTCCTCGCCGACACGACGGGGACGCCGCAGGTCTGGTCGCTCGACGATCCGGATTCGTTCCCGAAACGACTGACGAGCCACGACGAGCGAGTCTCGTTCGTCTCGGCGTCGCCCTCGCGTCCGGAGGTCGTCTTCGGCATGGACACCGGGAGCGACGAACACGACCAACTGTACCGCTACGACCTCGAAACGGGGACCGAAACGCCGCTGACGGCGACCCCGGAAGCCATCCACCAGTGGGGCGGCTTTAGTCCGGATGGCGAACGAATCGCGTTCACGGCCAACCGCCGCGAGGGATCGACGTTCGACGTGTACGTGCAGGGCCGCGACGACGAATCGGCCACGCTCGTTCACGAAGGGGCGGGCGGCTTTCTGACGGTCGAAGCATGGGGCGAACCCGGTCTCGTCCTCTCGAAGGCGAACGCCAGTTTCGATCAGAACTTGTTCCTGCTCGATCCCGAAACCGGGGAGCATCGGCGACTTACCGACGACACCGACGCGCAGCACCACAGCGCGCGGTTCGACGCCGACGGGAACTGCTACTGCGTGACGAACCACGATTTCGACACGACCGTCATCGCCCGACTGGACCTCGACGATGGAACTCTCACGACGGTCGAGGAGGGCGGCGAATGGGACGTTTCTCACTTCTCGCTCCACGGTGGAACGGGTCGAGTCGTCTGGGCGCGCAACGTGGACGGCTACTCGGAGGTGCACGCGGGCAAACTGGACGCCGAGGCCGATGTGATCGAGCGAACGGCGACGCCTCACTTCCCCGATGGCGTGCTCTTCGGTGCGGGATTCGGCCCCGACGGTGAGCAGTGCGCGCTCACGTTGAGTCGGAGCGACGACCCGCAGAACGTTTTCGTCCTCGATCCGGAGGCCGGAAGCGTCTCGCAGTGGACCGACTTCGGCACGCTCGGCATCCCACGCGACACGTTCCTCGAACCCGAAACGGTTCGGTTCGAATCGTTCGACGGGCGTGAGATTCCGGCGTACTGGACGCTCCCGCCGAACGCCGAACCCGGTAACACGCCCGTCATCGTGGACATCCACGGTGGTCCGCAGCACCAGCGTCAGCCGTGGTTTTACCCGACCAAGCAGTACTTCCTCCAGCAGGGGTACGCGGTTCTCGAACCCAACGTCCGTGGCTCGTCGGGCTACGGCGAGGCCTACGCCCATCTGGACGACGAGGAAAAGCGCATGGACTCTGTGGCCGACATCGAGGCCGGTGTCGAATGGCTCCACGCGCAGGACGCCGTCGATCCCGACCGAATCGTCGCCTACGGCCGCTCCTACGGCGGGTTCATGGTCCTCGCGGCGATCACGGAGTACCCGGACCGCTGGGCCGCCGCCGTCGAGTTCGTCGGCATCGCCGACTTCGAGACCTTCCTCGAAAACACGGGCGAGTGGCGACGGAGTCACCGCGAACAGGAGTACGGCTCGCTGGACGACCCCGAACTCCTCGAACGGATCAGTCCGATTCACGATGCCGAGAAGATCGACTGCCCGCTGTTCATCCAACACGGCGCGAACGACCCCCGCGTCCCCGTCGGCGAAGCCGAGCAAATCGCCGCGAAAGTCCGCGAGCAGGGCCTCCCCGTCGAAACCTGTATCTTCGAGGACGAGGGGCACCACACCACCTCCCGCGAAAACCTCGTGGAGGAGTTCGAGCGGATTTCGGCCTTCTTGGACGAACACGTGTAGATCGAATTGCTGTATCGGGACGGCTACCTATTTTCATATCATCGCTCTCACCGTTTTGATTCCAACCGCGATTCGCACTCTCTCAACCGATTCCCGCCGTTTTCGTTCCCGGGTTACTGGCAGTATTTCTACACAACAACCAGTACCCTGCGAGTAAACATACGAGGCGGAGGATTTGGGGTGAACGGGAAAATTACGACAGCGACCGGCGCGAATCTCGATGAGGCGAGCGAATGAGCGCGATCTGGAACCCGAAGACTCGGGCGACGTTTACCGCAGTCGGATTGGGATTTGGAGGGTACGCGTTCGCGGTCATCGTCGTCCTGTTCACGGCGATTCTGTTTTCCGCGGCCGGTATCGCCCTGCTCTCCCGACCGACGTTGCTCGTCGCGGTTTCGATCGTCATGGGACAGGGCGTTTCCTTCGGTCTGTTCGCACTGGCGTATCTCCACTACACGGGACGCGGCCTCGGCTACGTCCACGCACGAATTCCGACGCTCTCGGACCTCGGGTGGACGGTCGGCGGATTCGCCGTCTTCTACGGCGGTCTCATCGTGGTGTCGCTCGTGCTCACGACCTTCGGGATTCAGTCGGCACAGAACGAACTGGCGGCCATCGGGGAACGCGACCCGAACGTGTTCTTGCTCCTGATTCCGCTCTCGTTCCTGCTCATCGGTCCCGGCGAAGAACTGCTGTATCGCGGGGTGGTCCAGGGGCGTCTCCGGGAGTCGTTCGGACGGTGGCCCGCCATCGCGCTGGCGAGTCTGATCTTCGCGCTCGTCCACTTCTTCTCGTTGCAGGGTGCGGGAAAACTCGTCTATCTCGCCATCCTGCTCGTGCTCTCGCCGGTCCTCGGTGCGGCATACGAGTACACGCAAAACCTCGTCGTCTCGGCGCTGATCCACGGCGCGTTCAACGCGATTCAGTTCGCGCTCGCCTATCTGATGGTGACCGGTCAACTCAACCCGTAGTCACTGATTCTCGCTTCCCTGCCAGCGAACGACGAGAAATTCGGTGTAGCCTCCGTAGGCGATTTCGAGCGACCCGACCCACCAGTTCCACTTCTCGGGGAGGGACATGTCGTCCGGTGCGTCCTCCAGATGACCGACGATGGCAGATGCGGTGAGTTCGATGCCCGCGTGTTTCCGATACCGGCCCGAATCGGACAGGTCGCGGGCTTCCCGGACGACGACCCTGCGTGCACCTTCCGGTGCGTCGAATCGCTCGCGTAGCCGTCGGTCGAGTTCGCTCGGGTTCATTTTTAATATCGTTCCGTGCATCGATTCACCCATGCCCACGGTCTTCGCGGTAGACGAATACGAGGCACAGGACTACGACGCGGTGCTCGTGCAGGAAAACGCGGTCGTCTGTATTAATGCTGACCCACCGCTGGCCCGCGTCATCCCGTTCCAGAAGGTGAATCACGTCGATTCGGACCCCGAACTGCTCCTCACGGATTCCGAGGTGCCGGATTCGTTCTTCGGCGGTGCCGAGTACGCGTTCGTCGAGGTCGATAAGTTCGACCGAATTCAGCGCCATCTGGAGGACATCGATAAGGAGCAGTACTGATCATCGGGTTTCGTTCCCGAAGATTTCCCATCTCCACCTTTCGTCCCTCACGTGGGACTCGTAGTGTCGTCCTCGTCACGGTGACTCTCGTCCGGGAGGTTGGTCGCGTCGTCCTCGGTCCCGTTCCCCGATTCCGTTTTGCCATCCGATTCCGCTTCGTCGTCCGATTCCACTTCATCGTCCGATTTCGTTTCACTCTCGTCGGTCCGTGGCTCCCTGCTTTCGGCCGGTTTTCCCGTCGCGTGCCGTTTCGGAAGCGGTTCTCCCTGTATCAAATCGGGGAGGACGACGCGATTGAACTGGATGAGCAAGACGAGCAACAACGGCCCGAAAAACAGCCCATACCAGCCGAACAGCAACGGCCCGAAGATGTACGCGAACAGCATCAACCCGACGTGTAATTCCCGTCCCGTGATATACGGTCGGATGACCGTTTCCGCCACGAGATCGATGACGATGATGAACAGCGCGACGAACGCCACCGGGAACCAGATGGTTCGAATCCCGGTATCGAGCGATTTGACGAGGAGGTAGGCCGCGATAGGCACGTAAATCAACTTCACCCCGACGATCGGAACGAGGCTAGCGATTCCGGTGAGCAAGCCGAGTAGCGTCGGAAGCGGCACCGCGAGTCCCGGCGGTGCGAAGACGTTGGCGAGGTTGTACACCACGGCGGCGGCGAGGCCGACGACGAAGGCGTTCAGGATGTTGCCGAAGTACACCGTTTGCAGGCTTCGGTCCACCGCAGCGAGGTAGCTGTACGCCGTGCTCCGCTCGCCGCCGATGTCGCGCACGAACCAGCGGACGAGTTTGTCGTCGTCCCGGAGCAGGTAGAAGGCGAACGCGAGCGCGACGAACAACTGGAGGAGCGCGGTTCCGAACGCTGCCGCCACGTCGACAGCCGTCTTGAGCAGTTCTGGCCCGCCCAGTCGCATGATCTCCCCTTGGCTCTGTTGGAGGAGATGGATGATTCGCTGTGGATGGACCGTCAGCGATGAGAGGTCGAAATATGGCCGGAGCACGCCTTCATACCCCTTCAACGATTCGCCAGCGATCGACGCCACCTCGACCGCGCTCACGGCGACGGCGTAGGAGATGAGCACGACGACGGGAAGTGCGACTGCTATCAGCGACGCGAACGCGGTCAGTCCCGGATGGCCGAGTCGGTGTTCGAGACGGTTGTATATCGGCCGCGTCGCGTAGTACATGAACAGGCCGAGTACGAACGTCCCCTCGAACGAGTAGAAGACGAACAGAACGATGATCGCAAGGACGACGCCGACCACCCACCACGCGAGACGAGACCGCTCCATCGGCAGCGCTGTATCGTCAGCCATCTGCGTTCGGGTCCCCACCCATACAGCCCTTACGTGGTCCGTGATTATATCGCTCGGGGTAAAATCGATGACCTCCCTCGAATCCCGATCAGTCCGTCGGCACGGGAGGTCGTTATTCGGTGACTTCCCTGCCCGGCGTGGCTGGCAGACGGCGTTTGTGATGGGTTTCGAGGTGTCTGTTGACGACTTCCCAGACCGTCTCTATCGGAATGTCGAGTTCCTCCGCGACCGTTTCCGCCCGGTAGCGTCTGTCCACGACGTAGTGGAGGACCGCGTCGATTCGCTCGTAGGACGCACCCAGTTCCTCTTTGTCGGTCTGCTCGGCCCACAGCCCCGCCGTCGAGGGCTTTTCGACGATCCGCCGGGGGAGTCCGACGTACCGGGCGAGCGCGCGTACTTCCGTCTTGTAGAGGTTCGCTAACGGGAGGAGGTCACACCCACCGTCTCCGTGTTTCGTGAAGTAACCGAGCAGTTGCTCCGACCGATTGCCGGTTCCGAGCACGAGTTTGGATTGAGTGTTTGCCGCGTAGTACGTGCTGGTCATCCGGAGGCGTGCGATGGCGTTACCGAGCGCTTGCACTCGACCGTCGCGCTCGGCGTCGCCGCTTATCAGTTCTTCGAACCCACGAATGAGCGGTTGGAGGTGGATCTCCTCGTAGTCGATGTCGAGCGCCTCGGCCACGGTCAGGGCATCGTGACTCCCCGCTTCGGCGGTCAAGTTACAGGGGAGTAGGAGTCCGAACACGCGGTCGGAGCCGAGCGCCTCGACCGCGAGGTACGCGGCCAACGTCGAATCGACGCCGCCGCTCATTCCGACGACGACGCCCTCGGCCCCCGACCGTTCGACGTACTCCTCGATGAAGAGCGTGAGTTGCTGATATGTCGCAGAGACGTTTTTCTCGTCGGTCAGCATCTCTGCTGGGGGAAGGTAGGACGTCGTCACGTTCCCATCCCCCCCACATCACACGGGCGACGGTTCGCACTGCCGAACGAACTAGAACAACAAAGGGGGCAATTCGGGCGATATTTAACCACGTTTGTATTTCTGCTCACGAAATAACGAAACAATACGGCAGTATAAAACACTTCTTGTGTGCCAATCCATATTTTCGGATCCTGTAATAGGACCTTTAATCACGCCGCTTGTGCACGGTGAACATATGTAATTATGCACAGTGAAGTACGTTCACTGATAGCGCGCAGCTCGAATTCTCGGCCTCGGACATGTCAATTTATAATGTTTACATCCGTCCGATTTTGATTCCACATACATCCTATTTCTGTACGCTTTACAACCTTATATGGAATATATTCGATTGTAAAGTGGCTGTTCGTCAACAATGGTTTGATTAATTGGACGTTTGTAAACGATCAATTTTATATCCTTATGAATCACGACTCTATACCGTGACTTGGATTACGAACGCAGTCAAAATGGGTGAAAAGGCAAACAATCTTGTTATCGATACCCCTCCAACGGGGTTCGAGGAGTGTGACGGCTGATGGTTGACATCGGCACTGTCGCGGACGGAGTCAACAACGTCTGGATACTCACCGTCTCGTTCCTCATCTTCTTCATGCAACCCGGGTTCGCCATGCTGGAGGCTGGACAGGTTCGGGCGAAGAACGTCGCGAACGTCCTCATGAAGAACTTGATGGACTGGTCGCTCGGCGTTCTCATCTACTTCCTCATCGGGTCCGGCATCGCGGCCATCGCCGCGACGTTCCTGGCTCCCGGTGGACTTTCGCTGGCCGGTGCGTTCTCCTACGTCAACAGCCCGGATTCGTGGATCGGTTGGCTGTTCGGCGCGGTGTTCGCCATGACGGCGGCGACCATCGTCAGTGGGGCAGTCGCGGAACGCCTGCAGTTCAAGGCGTACCTGTTCTACTCCATCGCCCTGACGGCGGTCATCTACCCCGTTATTCAGGGATTCGCGTGGTCCGACGCCGGTCTGCTGACTGCCAGCGGATTCCTCGGTCAGGCGGTCGGTTCGATCTACGGTATCGCGGACGGCGTCGGGTACATGGACTTCGCGGGCGCAACCGTGGTTCACATGCTCGGTGGCATCGCGGGGCTCGTGGGCGCGTACATGGTCGGACCTCGCCGCGGACGGTTCGACAAGGAGGGCAACAGCGTCCCCATCCCCGGCCACTCGCTGACGCTCGTGATGCTCGGGACGTTCATCCTCGCGTTCGGCTGGTACGGCTTCAACGTCGGAACGCAGGCGACCGTCCTCGATGCGTCGAGCGGGACGCTGACGTTCACGGGTGCCGCGCTCGGCCGCGTCGCGTTGAACACCACCCTCGGCATGGGTGCGGGTGCCGTCGCCGCGGCAATCGCGACGACCTTTCTCGAAGGTAAACCCGACCCGCTGTTCACGGCGAACGGTTTGCTCGCCGGTCTCGTGGCCGTCACGGGTGCAGTCCCCCACGTCACGTGGTTCGGCGGAATCGCCCTCGGTGCCATCGCGGGCGTGCAGGTGCCCCTCGTCTACCGCTGGGTCGTCGACACGCTCAAAGTCGATGACGTGTGTGGCGTGTTCTGTGTCCACGGAAGCGCGGGTGCGATCGGTACGTTGTTGATTCCCGTGTTCGCCGTCTCCGGTTTCTCGCTCGCACAGTTCACGATGCAGACGGTCGGTATCTTGACCATCGCGATCTGGACGCTCGTCACCTCCTACCTCGTGTTCAAGCTCGCGGAAGTCACCGTGGGCCTGCGCGTGGACGAGGAGGACGAACACACCGGTCTGGACAGCTCCGAACACGGCATCGTGGCCTACCCCGAGTTCGTCGAATCGTTCGACGAAACCGGCGGTGGCTCGCCGACGGGAGCGACGGATGGTCACGCCATCGCGGACGGAGGTGAACACAAATGAGCGCCGCAGCCGACTCCGGAATCGAGATGGTCGTCGCGATAATTCGTCCCGACCGATTGGCGGACGTAAAGCGTGCGCTCGTGGAAGCCGGTGCGCCCAGTCTGACCGTCACGAACGTCTCGGGGCGTGGCAGTCAACCGGCCACCAAGAGCCAGTGGCGCGGCGAGGAGTACGTCGTCGACCTCCACCAGAAGGTCAAAATCGAGTGCGTCGTCGCGGACACGCCCGCCGAGGACGTCGTGGAAGCGATCCGTGAAGCGGCTCACACCGGCGAACCCGGCGACGGAAAGATATTCGTCCTTCCCGTCCTCGACGCCTGTCAGGTCAGAACCGGGAATCGCGGAATCGACGCAGTGTAGGTTCGGATCGTCTGTCGGTTCGGAACGTCGCTTCGAAGCGACGTTCGGCGATTTATTCAGCAACCTTGTCCCGGTCTTCGTTATTCGTTTTTCGCCGCCGTCCTCGTTTCCAGCGGACGCTTCCCTTTCGGAATTGCCCCGGAGCACCAACTTTTACGCTTCGGGTTCCGATATTCGAGACATGACGGACGCTTTCGCGGAACGAACCCGCCGGTGTCAGCAGCGATTGGATGCGGCCGACGCCGATGCCCTCGTCCTTTTCCCGAGCACGAACCTGTTTTACCTCTCCGGCTTCCGGGAACATCCCGGCGAACGACACCTGCTCCTGTTCGTCCCGAAGGATGACGACCCCGTTTTCGTCGTCCCCGACATGTACGGCGAGCAGATAGCCGACGAGTCGTGGATTTCCGACGTACGAACGTGGAGCGACGGCGACGACCCGCTCTCGCTCGTGGGATCGGTCGCCGACGAGTTCGACCTCCACGGCGGCCACCTCCTCGTGGACGACCGGATGTGGGCGTTGTTCACCCAAGGCCTCCGGCGTACTCTCCCCGACGCGACGTTCGGACTGGCCAGCGAGGCGATCGACTCCCTCAGAATGCGGAAGGACGAAACCGAAATCGAAGCGCTACGAACGGCCGGCGAAGTCGCGGACCGAGCCAGCGTCGAAATCCGGGAACTTGGCGAGGACGCCATCGGGATGACGGAGTCCGAACTGGCCGCCGAAATCGAAGCCCGCCTGTCCGACGCGGGGGGCGACGAACTCGCCTTCGACACCATCGTCGGTTCCGGTCCGAACGGCGCGAAACCACACCACGGCCACGGTGACCGCGAAATCGGCTCCGGCGACCCCGTCGTCCTCGACTTCGGCGCGTTCGTCGGCGGCTACCCCGGCGACCAGACCCGAACCGTGGTGTTCGCGGGCGACCCGCCCGAAGGGTACGAAGAGGTACACCGGGCCGTCCTCGAAGCCGAACAGGCGGGTGTCGACGCCGCCGAACCCGGCGTCACCGCCGAATCCGTGGACCGTGCCGCCCGCGAGGTCATCGAATCCTACGGCTACGGCGAGGAGTTCATCCATCGCACCGGCCACGGGGTCGGGTTGGACGTACACGAGGGGCCGTACATCGTGGAGGGCAACGACCTCGAACTCGAACCCGGAATGGTGTTCAGCGTCGAACCCGGCATCTACCTCCCCGGCGAGTTCGGCGTCCGAATCGAGGACTTGGTCGTCATCACCGAGGACGGCTGTGAGCGCCTGAACGACTCGCCCCGGACGTGGCAGTCGCTGTAAGGTAGAATCTAGCGCGCAGTTTACTCGTTCTCGCGGTAGTGCTGGACGTACATCATGGCGAAAATTCCGAATAGTGGAATGACGTTCGCTACCGTTCCGGTGAACTCGTCCATCGGAACGAGTTGGTACAGCGCACGGCTGACACCGCCGAGAACGAGCAGGGAACCGGCGGCCATCGATAATGCACCGTCCGCTCCACGGAAGTACAACTCCGAAACACCGACGAGAACGAACAAGGTTGGGAATAACCACCACACTACGGTCCAGAACGGTGGGTAGAACAGCAGTACCGCGCCGATGACGGTGATTCCGGCGATGAGTATCACTAGACGGCCGAGGGGATGGTCGGTGAGTCGTCGTGCATACTCCGCTGTGCTCATGATGTCTCTCCAGTAATGTCATTCGAAAACATTTCCTCTTCCGTTAAAAACGTATGCCTCTCTCCATTCCTGATTCCGAAAAAGAATCCCGCAGAGTCGTTTTTAGCAGTCCTTCGAGGTCGTAGTCGTCGTGTACGTCGTGGTCATCCCGTCTGTGGTAGTCGTGGTCTCGTCCGACGTGGTCGCTGTTTGGTCAGTCGTGGTGGTCGTGCCGCTGGTTGTGGTGGTCTCGTCAGTCGTCGTTTCTTCGGTAATCGTGGTGGTGGAAAACGTCGTCGTAGTCGATGTCGGCGTGGTGGTGGTCGTCACAGTGTCTGTCGCGGTTGTCGTGTCCGTCTCGTCGTCCGTCGAAGCGATGACGGTGTCGCCGTCGAGGAGTCGTACGGTATCCGGACTCGTGTTGTTGAGCACGTAGCCGTCGTACTCGGCGCTGTAATCCGTATCCACGCTGGTGTGCGCGCCGGTTCCGACCGTCACCGTCTCACCCGAACCGATTTCCACTCCGTCGTCGAACGTGAAGTTCGTCTGTCCGTCGTCGAACGAGAGCGTCTTTCCCGAGAGGTCGAATGGTTGGTCCCCATTGTTGTGAATCGTCACGTACTCACCCTCCGCGTTTTGCGTCAATTTGACGTCTGATCCGCTGTTTTGAGCGCTTACGAGCGCGAAGCCAGCGGCCGAGAAGATCAGGGTCAGTGCCACTACGATAACGATTCCGCGTCCATTTCGTGTCATGTATCGATTGATGTATCTACCGAGTATCGAACGTTCAACATCGGCACAAGTTACTCAGGAATCATGAATACTTGAAATATGTTGGTGATGTCACAGATATTCCTGGCTCGATACCTGACGAACTTGTGGCTGAAAAAGAACGGTTCCCGGGCTGAACGTACCGCCGCGACCATTTACAGCGGTCGTTGCGGGTTCACGACCGGTCCTTCCGGTCCGAGGCCGACCGTCGCTTCGACGCCGAACACCTCGGCGAGCAGTTCCTCGGTCACGACTTCGTCCGGCGGTCCCCAGTCGTAGGGTTCGCCGTCGCGGAGGGCGACGAGGTTGTCGGCGTAGCGGGCGGCCTGCGAGATATCGTGGAGGACGATGCCGATGGTCAGGTTCTCCTCGCGGGCGAGCGTTTTGACGATTTCGAGGACGTTCAGCTGATGGCGCAGGTCGAGGTACGTCGTCGGTTCGTCCAACAGCAGCACGTCCGTGTCCTGTGCCAGCACCATAGCGATCCACGCGAGCTGTTTTTGTCCGCCGCTGAGGCTGTTCATCTCCTCGTCCCTGAGGTGCGTGACGCCGGCGCGTTCGAGTGCGGTATCGACGGCCTCGTGATCCGCTTCCGTCTTCGACTCGAAGAGCTTGCGGTGCGGGTATCGACCGTGGTATGCGAGTTCCTCGACGGTCAGGCTTCCGGGCGACTTGTTCTGTTGTGAAAGGAGCCCGAGTTCCCGCGCGAGTTCCTTCGTCCCGAACGACTGGATGTCACTGCCGTCCAACCGAACGACGCCGTTTTCGGGTTCCAGCTCGCGGGACAGCGCCTTGAGAAGCGTGCTCTTTCCGCTCCCGTTCGGGCCGACGAGCGCGGTTATCTCCCCCGCCGGGAGGACGATGGAGTTACATTCCACGATGATTCCGGAGGTCGGATAGCCGATCGCCAACTCCTCGCCGAACAGTTCGCTCGCGCGCTCGTTCGTCGGCTCTTCAGTTCGTTCGTTCTCCGATTCGTCCGTTTCCTCGTTCATCGTTTGGTCTAGCTGTTCACTCATTCTGATTCCTCCGGCAGGCGTCCGGTTCCGTCCCGGTCGTCCCTTCGTTGGTGGCGGTGGTGCCTTCGTGTGCCATCAGAGCTCACCCATGTTCTGCTGTTTCCGCATGAGATAGAGGAAGTACGGCCCGCCGACGAGCCCAGTGACGATACCGACCGGAATCTGGATCGGCATGAGTGCGAGTCGAGCCCCCACGTCGGCGGCGACGACCAGCGCAGGTCCGGCGAACAGGCACCCGATCATGAGCTTTCGGTAATCGCTCCCGACGATGTTCCGGACGACGTGGGGAACGATGAGGCCGACGAAGCTAACGATTCCGGCCACTGAGATGGCGGAACTCGCCGCGATGATCGCCAGTATCGAGAGTCCGAACCGGACCCGTTCGACCGACATGCCGAGCGACCGCGCGGTTCGTTCGCCGAGGAGAAGGACGTTCAACTGCCGGGACACGATCAGCGAAATCGGTATGACGATCAGCGTCGGGATGAGGACGATCCGAACCTGCTCCCAGCCGGTTCCCGTGAGCGACCCCGTGGTCCACGCGAGGGCCTGTTGTACCACGCCGATGTCGTCCGCGAAGAAGAAGAGGCCGCGTTGGAGCGACGAAAAGACCGTGCTGACGATGACACCCGCGAGGACGAGTCGGACGGGACTCGTCCCACCCTTCCACGCGATGGTGTAGACGATGATGAACGCGACGACACCGCCGAGCGCCGCGAACACGGGGAGGAACAACGAGAGGCCGCTGAACACGACGAGCGTGAGCAGCACCGCGAGTCCGGCACCGCTGCTGACGCCGAGGATGTACGGGCTCGCCAGTTCGTTGCGCGTGACAGCCTGGAATATCGCGCCCGAGACGGCCAGGTTCACGCCGACGAAGATTCCGACCAGGACTCGTGGAAGCCGCAGACTCCAGACGACTGTCGTGGTGTTGCTCAGGTTCGTACCGTCCGGAATCTCGCCCCCGAACAGGAGCGCCCCGAGTACCTTGGGATCGGCGATGACTTTCGGGTTGAACACGGCGTGCCACGCCTGCGAAAGCGTCGTGGAGTACGCGCCGAAACTGACCTGCACGAGCGCGGAAACGATCACGACTCCGACACTCGCCAGAATAAGCCCCGCCAGTGACCCGTCTATTCGTTCTCCTATCGTCGCCTCGACTTCCTCTGTCATGTGTCCGACCCCGTACTCGGTTTTTCCATCGTTGTCACTACCCGGTGAAGCGACTCGTGCTTCACCTCTTGTTCACCTTTTAGGTCTGCCTAAACACCGATAAGAGCTTTGGTTTTTCTCCCGGAGTGCTAATTACGCCTCTATCGCGCACTCACTGTCCATTCCAGGTTTGTTGCACGGCTCCATCCTCGATTCGATGGGTTACGATTTCGCTCTGAAAAGTGATGACTGGGGATCTCGTCGAAGTGATATGGGATGACGCGAGCGGTTGATGCCTACCGTGCCCGCGTCGCACTGAACTGGGTTATTCCTCCGGAAGTCGCCGACCGTCTTTCTCCTTGCTTAAATATCTCCCTTTACGATGTTCGCGACCCGTTTCTTGTCGTAGAGGTCGCCCGAGGCGTCGTACACCTGCTTTGCTGCGCGTTCGGTGAGGACGAGGTTCGTGATCGGCCCCTGGTACAGCCCGCCACCACGGTACACGTCGTCGTTTTTGACGGCGGTGAGCCGTTTGCCGATCTTGTGGTTCTTCATGAACTCGACGACCGTGTTCTGGAACTCCTTTTTCGTCTGGTTCTCGTGTCCGCGCAGGAGCAACACGTCGGGATCGATCTTCAACAGCGTCTCGAAGTCCACCTCTCCGCGCGTCGCGTGGAAGTCACGGACGTCCGTATTGGCGAACGCGTCTTGGACCTTCAGGTCGCGCCACTGTTTGAAGCTCGTCCCCTCCGAGATGAGGTACGGCGAGAACGACTCGGGTTTGTTCCCGTTCGCCCACATGATAGCAACCGACGGCCGTTTCGACTTCTTCGACGGGACGACCGATTCGAGGTTCGACTGGAAGTCGGTGTGCAGGGACTTGAACGCCTCGTACCGGTCGGTGCGTTTGAACACCTTGGCGAGTTTTTCGAACGCCCCGTAGAGGCTGTAGTATTTGTAGTCCTTGTGCCACTTGTATCCGGTCGAGAAGATGCTGTTGCCGAAGAACGGCCCGATGTTCTTTTCGACTTCGTCGACGTCCGACTGGGACCACCCTTTGAATCGGTTCATCAGGAAGTTCGGGTCGATGACGTGCACGTCGCCGTCCAGTTGGTAGAACAGCTCCTTGTTGACGCCGTCCTGGTACAGGTCCTTCATCCCGCTCTTGTCCACCGAGACGCCGGGTATCTCGTCGTAGTACTGTGTGTGGTACCGACTCGTCAACCAGACCGCTTTCGGCGGTTCGAGACCGAGCGCGATGCCCATGTCGGCCCAACTGCCGTTGTTGGCGACCCAACTCTTCGGGACGGAATCGAACTTCACCGACCCGACCGGTTCCATCGATACCGAGTACGGACCCGACTCCGACGTTTCCGTCTCGGTTGTCTCCGTGCTCGTCCCGTCCGATTTCGAGCCCGTCGTCTCGCTAGTGTTCGTCGTGTCCGTTCCTGCTCCTGAACTCTCGTCGCCGCCGAGACAGCCAGCCATGATCGTCGCTCCGGCGACGCCACAACCGAACAGATACCGTCGACGGCTCGTGGTCTTAGGGTCGTCTGCTACCATGCCCATGTTTTAGGCTCGCCTAAAGGTACGTAAATGTTCTCATTTTTTGGCAGCCCTAAAACTACACTGTCGTCATACCGATAATTCATCCACTCGGACGGGGTACCTGACGGTTCAGTTTCAAGTACTCCCCCGTCGTACCCGAGTTCGGGAACGGGGAAACGACACGATGGGGAACCACGACGACATCGGACAGCGACCAGCAACGCGCTCGCTGCCACGGAGACGACTGGGGACGATGGGGCGGCGACGGTTCGTCACGACACTCGCGGGTGCAGGGCTCGGTTCGATGGCCGCCCTGCTCACGCCCGACGACGTGCGGGCGGCCGGAAGCGACGAAGTGCCACTCGTGTACGGTCGGGGGTCCGATTCCGAACCGCTGACGACGACAGTTCCGGCGGATTGGTTCGCCGACCTCCGTGCCGCGTTCGACGCACACGAGCGCCACGACTTGCTTTCTCGTCACGGAATCGTCGGTAGCGCCGTCGTTCCGGGCGAGTTCGGCGGACGAAACGCCGCCCTCGCCTTGGACGTGACCGACGACGAGGCGACGGGTTCCGTCCCCGAACGAATCGGCGACGTCGCCATCGAAGTGAATCACGTCGAAGCCGCCGATACGACCGAAAAAAGTCGGACGTACGATGCTTCGTTCGACGACGACCGCGTGCCCGGAAGCGTCGAGTGCGGGAGCAAGCACGCCGCCGCAACGCTCTGTCCGGCGATGTACGACGACGGAACGCCGTTTTTTGCGACTTCGAACCATCTCTACGGGGACGACGACGAACAACACCGCGGCGAACCGTTCTACGTCAAGGGACGCACCGGATGGCGAAAGGTCGGCAAAGTGGGACGCGGCTACGCGTTGGACGACTTCGTACGCATCGACCCGGTGAACGACGCGCTTCCGACGAGCGCCATCCACGGCGCTTCACCATCCGCGGTCATGGGGCAGTTCACGCGCGCGGGACTCGCCCACCTCAAAGCACGTCGGTCGAAACTGCAGAAAGTCGCCGCCGTCTCCGGTTACTCGTCGGGTCGGATTCAAGCCGTGGACGGGATGACCTGCGCGTACGGAACCGTCTGCAAACACGGACAACTGAAATGGGGGTCACGGTCCTCGTTTACCGACGGTGACAGCGGGAGCGTCAGTTTCCATCCCGACCTCAAACGGCCGGACGACGGCGTCCTCGTCGCAAGTCTCAACAACGCCCGGACGTGGTGGCCCGTCGAGGACTACATCTGGGGCACGGCCGCCTACCGGATCACGGCCGACCACGGCGTCACGTTCTCGCCACCGACTGCTGGCTTTCGGTGAACTGCAGTTCGACTATCGTCCTCCCGTCGAGTTTGGCGGATATCTTCCCGGCGAGCTTCTTCGCCAGCCCGGGATACCGCTTTCCGGACGGCTTGGTCACGAGCACCGTCACGTGCTGTTTGTCGTCGACGAGGCCCATGTCGTCGAACTCGACGTTCACCTCCACGAGTTCGAGTTGCTCGTACTGCTTCGATTCCAGTATCTTCTGTACCTCCCTGTTCGCCGTGTTTTCGGTGTGGACCTGTTGGGTCATCAGCGCTCCCGCGCCGACGAACGAGACGAGCAAAATCGCGGCCGCGACGATTCTCGGTGCGGCATCCCGAATACTCCCTTCGTTTTTCGGTCGGTAACCGAGTGCCCAGAGGACGCTACCGGACGCGGCATTGATGGAGACGACGTTCACCACCAGCAGGACGAACGCGCCGAACGCCAACACCGGCGGTCCCCACGCCAATCCGACGCCGACGGCGGCGGCGGCGGGAATGAGTGCCGCCGCGATCATGACGCCGACGAGCGAGACCGGCAGTGCGGTTGCGACACCCAACGCCCCCGCCGCGCCAGCACAGAGGCCGACGGCGAGCGAGAGGAATCCAGGAGAGGTGCGCTGGCTTATCTGGTTCACCGTCGCCACGTTGAGGGCCGGTGGGATGAACTGCGCGGACTTGAGCGACCACCCGAAAATCGTCGCGCTGACGATGGCCACGGCGAGTCCGAGCACCTGCGACGACAACCCGTCGCGTATCATGTTGCGGTCGTTCAGGACGAGTCCGACGCTCGTGGTCATCGCCGACCCCATCTGCGGGGCGATGACCATCGATCCGACGACCAGCGCGGGCGAGTTGAGCAACAACCCGGCGGTCGCGACGATCGCCGACAGCACGGTCATCGCGTAGTACGTCACGGGACTCGGGTTCATGCCGAGCGCCTTCGTCCGAATCTCCTCGGTCGCGATGCTGTCGTCCTCGTCTTGCCCCCTGACGAAGCGTTCCTCCAACTCCTGAATGTTCGGTGTCCGGGCCGTCTCCAAACTGCCGACAACGGTGTAGCCGTTCTCGTCCAGACCTGCGTCTCGAAGGCTCGTGAGAACGGCGTCCACTGCTTGCGTCGGCACTGGAAACTGCACGACCGCCGAATCGCCCCCGTTGCCCTCCTCCCGTGTGAGCACGTAATCGATGTCCTCGTCGTCCAGCACAGCGAGAACGTCGCTCCGGCAATCGTCCGGAACGAGAACTTGAATGAGACGCATGACGGGACAAACCGAGGAGGAGGTGAAAGTCCCTCCGGTCGATATCGCCTCACCTATCGGTCGAAAAACGTCTTCAGCACCTTCGACTGTGCGTGTCGCAGGTGCTGATGAAACGTCGGTGCCGAAACGTCGAGCAGTTCCGCGACTTCCTCGCCCGTGCTGTTTCGCGGCCATTCGAAGAACCCGGCGAGATACGCCGTCTCCATTGCCGTCCGTTGTCTGTCGGTCAGCGACTCCGCGAGTTGCATCCTGAACTCCGTCGCCGTCGGTTCGGGTTTTTCCCGCTCCCGCTGGGCGACGACCCGAGCGGTCGGCGCGATGCGCTGCACCGCTTCGACCATTCCCCTGATGTCCGCGTCTCTCGGTAGTTCGATGGTTCCTCTGGCCTTCTCCGGCCCCGCTTCGACGTGTCCGAGCGTCGCCCCCCTGTCCACGAGCGCCTTGACGAACGATGGGCCGTCGTAGCTGACTTCGAATATGCACTCGTCCTCGCGCTCGTGGACGACTCGCGTGTCCGTTACTCCATCGTACTGTTCGGTTCGCTCGCGGATGACCTCCGGTGGCGCACCTGAAGCCGTGACGAAACAGAGGATTTCGCCGGTCGGCGAAATCGTCGTTCCCTGCAAGACGAACGTACACCCGAGTTTCTGCGGAATATCGATGAGATAGTGGTCGGCCTCCAGCGCTTCCATCTCGACTTCCACCACGCAGTCGGAGACGAGCGCCTTTCGGCTCTCCATCGCGGCGATAGCCATCCCGATAGTTTCGCCGAGTTCGACGAGCACCGACTGTTCGCGGCTATCGAACGCCCCTTCCCGGTCGGCGTGAACGACGAGGACGCCGTATTGAGTTTCGTCGTATCGAATCGGAAGCGCCGCCAACGATTGGTAGTCGCCGTCGAGCGCTTCCGTCACCCACGATTCGAACGCCGGATCGGTCGGTACGTCCTCGACCACCACCGTCTGCCCGGATCGCAGCGCTTTGGCGACCGGACAGTTCCGCTGTCCCGCCTTCTTGTCGGCCGATTCGTAGTAAGTATCATCCCCCGCGTTCGCCACTGCTCTGACGGTTTCGACTCCCATCTCGTACTCACCGATCCACGCGAATTCGTACGGTCCGGCCGACGCCAACCGCCCCACGACCGTCTCCTCGATTTCCTCCCTGCTCGTGGCCTGCACCAGCGTTCGATCCACGTCCCGGATGACTTCGTTGATTCGGTTCAGTTCGACCAGTTCGCCTCGCTGTGTCGCCAACGTTTCCTCGCGCTCCGCCCGATCGAGCGCCGACTGGACGTTCGTCGCCAAAATCTCGGCGAAATCACGGACGTATTCGTCGAACCGTCCCGTGGAAGGGGAACCGAGCAGAAAGACACCGTGAGCCCCCAACGGAATCACGATCCCCTGTTCGACTTCCATTCCTTCCTCGCATACTTCGAGACCGTCGTCCGACCCATCGAACATGACTGCTTCACCCGATTCGAACGCCGACCACACCGGATCATCGTTCTCCTCGAAACGTGGAATTTCGTCCAGTAGCGTCTCGGTCGTCTCCGTCATCGCAGCGGGAACGAGCTCGTCGCCTCCCTCGTTCGTGAGGTGGAGTATCGAGAGGGGAAGGTCGAGTTTATCCCCGGCGGCTTTCACCGCGATTTCACAGATGTCCGTCTTCGTCTCCGCCGTCATGAGTCGACGCGTCGCGGAGCGCAGATATTCGAGCGTCCGTTCGCGGTCCTTCCGATCCGAGATATCCTTGAAGATGGCGTTGACGAGCCGTTGGTCGCCGACTTCCGAAACGTTCGCGCTGATCTCGACCGGCACTTCCTCGCCGTCGGGGCGAACGACCGAAAGGTGATCCACGTTCCGTATTATTCCCTCCGCCTCCGAGTGATTCTCGAAAATTTGTCGATACTGCTCCCGTCGCTCTACTGGATGAATCTCCGACTGATGCATCCCACAAATCTCGTTCCGAGGGCGTCCGAGCAACTCCTCCGCCGCCCCATTGGCGTCCACGATGATACCCGTCTCAGCATCGGCGACGAGAACTGCCTCCGGACTCGTGGCGACCAACCGCCGATAGCGTTCCCGTGACGCTTCGAGTTCCGTCTCCACTGCTTTTCGTTCCGATACGTCGCGGATGATGCCGGTTATCAACTCGTCACCGCCACACATGCCGTTGTGAAACGAGAGCAGTACCGGAACTTCGTGGCCATCACGGTGCCGTGCTATCGTTTCGACGTGCTCCCAGTCGAGTTGGCGCTCTCCGGTTTCGACGTATCGGTCGAACGATTTCCGATGTGTCGACCGGAGGACTGACGGGATCGCCGTCGTCAACTGTCTCCCGAGCATTTCGGTCGGGTCGTACCCGAGAACGCGTTCGAGACCGTCGTTGGCGTAGCGGATACGTCCCTCCTCGTCTATCGTTACGACGGCATCCGCCAACCCACCGAGTATCGCCGTTGCTTGTTCCAACTCCTGTCCGGTTCGGTAGTCGTTTATGGCGCGCTCGACTCTGTGTGTGAGTAACTCGGGACGGTCGGGATTGACACAGTCGGTAACCCCTGACGAAAGCGCCCTCGTTATCGTCCGGTCGTCGTCGGTGACGATGAAGAACGGCAATTCCGTGTCGCGTTCGCGTACTTCCTCCAACACAGCCACCGCGTCACGTTCCGGCGGTGACTGCTCACAGACCACGCAGTCGGCGATATCGAGTCGGTCGAGCACCTTCGTGGCACTCGTTCGCCGCTCCGTGGCTCCCTGTAGTCCAACTCGTCCGCTCTGACCAACGTAGACGATTTGTGGCGTGTCCAGGTATGATTCATGGAGGGACATGGGAATATTAACACTGCCGAGCTATCTCTACCTTTCGGTCAAACGGGAACGATTAATACTCGTCCGTGTCAGCCGATAGGTATGAGGCTGGAGGATTACTGGGGCGTCGGGCCGAAGACGAGCGAGTTACTCGCATCGGAACTCGGCGTCGAACGAGCGATTCACGCCATCGAATCGAGCGACGTTCGCGCACTGACGAAGGCGGGGCTTCCCCGAGGACGGGCGACACGTATCCTCCGGCAGGCCAACGGCGGCGAGGGGATGGACGTTCTCGCCACGCGGGATGCTCGTTCGGTGTACAAGTCACTGCTCGACCTTGCCAGCGACTATGCCGTGACACCCGACGCGGGCGACCGAATTCGCGTCTTCACGCCGGTTCGATCCCGGGAGAAGGCGGAGGAACGACTCGACTCCGCGATGGCGGCCGTAAAATCGTGGGATGAACTGGACGACGAGACGCGGGAAACCGTCCTCGATGCGTTCGACGCCTACGACGGCAGCGAGCGAACCGCCGTCGAGACGGCGCGGGCGCTCCAACGAACCGGCGTCGATGACGGCGCGTTTGCCACCGTCGCCGGAATCGACCCGGACGACCTCGAAGTCGCGGACGGTGCCCTCGGGAAACTCGACGACGGATCGGTCGCGGAGGGTGCCGACGAGGAACTCGACCGCCTCCGGGAGACGCTCGCGGCGGCCGAACGACTCGAAAGCGGGTCCCTCGACGTGCTCGAAGCCGTCCAGTCCGGTGACGTTCGAAACCCCGACGAGTTCCGCGAGAGCTATGTCGAGTACGTCGCCCGCGAGACCGGCATCGAACCGCAGCGGATCCGCGACGCGACGGTGGGCGAGGCGACCGACGCCACTGACTTCGTCGGCGGGTCGCTCCGCGAACTCGTCGCCGAAAGCCGTGCTGCGGCCGAGGAACGGGAATCCTCGGTGGTCGAGCGACTCGAAACCGACATCGAAACCGCCCGTGATGCCATCGATGCCGCCGCTTCGGCCGTGAGCGACCTCGCGGTTTCGCTGTCGCTCGCCCGCTTCGCCGCAGCGTTCGACCTCACGCGTCCGGAGTTCGTGGACTCCGGGTTCGCCGTCGAGGGTGCACGGAACCTCTTTCTCGCCACGGGGAGCGGCGACGTCCAGCCCATCACCTACGGCATCGGCGACCACGCCGTCGCGGGACCACCGAAAGGTGATCGCGTGACCGTTCTGACCGGCGCGAACAGCGGTGGGAAGACGACCCTGCTCGAAACGCTGTGTCAGGTCGGCTTGCTTGCACAGATGGGTCTGCCCGTCCCCGCCTCGCGGGCACAGGTGTCGATTTCCGACGCCATCGTCTTCCACCGCCGCCACGCCAGTTTCAACGCTGGCGTGCTCGAATCCACGCTCCGGAGCATCGTCCCGCCGCTCACGGACGACGGACGGACGCTCATGCTGGTGGACGAGTTCGAAGCGATTACCGAACCGGGGAGCGCCGCGAACCTCCTCCACGGCCTCGTGAGTTTGACCGTCGACAGGGGTGCGCTCGGCGTGTTCGTCACCCACCTCGCGGACGACCTGAATCCGCTCCCCGAACAAGCCCGGAAGGACGGTATCTTCGCCGAAGGGTTGGACGAGGAGTTGGACCTGCTCGTGGACTACCAACCCCGCTTCGACACGGTCGGCAGGTCCACGCCGGAGTTCATCGTTTCGCGGCTCATCGCGTCCGCCGACGACCGCGCCGAACGCGCCGGTTACGACGTGCTCGGCCGAGCAGTCGGCGAGGCGCTGGTGCAGGAAACGCTCGATTCCTGGACGGTCGAGGAGTGACGGGGTTACTCCTTCGGACGTTTGAACACCAGCGCGCTCGTCTCGCTTTTGGGCCGTCCGCCGAGTGACCTGTTCGACCCGGTCAACGATGCCGCCAGTTCCCAGCCCCGTTCGCCCAGTTCGTTGAGGCTCGCTTCCGTCGGTTTCTCACTATCTCCGAAGAGGCCGCCGTCCGACAGTTCCACTATTTTGTACTCCCATTCGTCCATGGAAACACCTTGTCCCGGTTTCAGTTATAAACTTTCGCGCGTCGGGAGACGAGTAAAAATCGCGCCGATTTCGATCATTCGCGTTCGAGGTTTCGCTCCCGATCGGTTCGGAATCGGTCCTCGACATCTTCCACGGTGTCGTTTTCCATGAGTTTCTCCAGTTTTCGCTCGAACTGTTCGTCGGTGAGTTCGCCGCGTGCGTAGCGGTCTTTGAGCGTTTCGAGGGCGTCGCGGTTGTTCGCCGCTCCGCGTGTGCTTTCGTCGTTTCCCTGCGGGTCGTCTTCCCACCGGTCTCGTCGTCGGTTCCTTCTTCTCTCCCTGCGCTCCCGCCGTCGCTGTTTCCGCGAGGACGGTTCATCGTCCGCTTCCTCCTCGTCTTCGTCACCGAACAGCAATTCGACTATCGGAATAACGACGATGTAACCGCCCAACAGTGCCCACAGCCACCATCCTTGGCCGGTGAGCAAGGCGAGGAGCCAAATCCCCGTCACGAGGATCGACGCGATTTCGGTCGCGTTCTCCTGAAATCGCTCGCTCGCGGTCCCGCTCATACCAGTTCGTTTCTTCGCCGAGGTATAAAACGTCCTTCTTCTCCGATCCGTTACCGTTTCGTGACCACCGCGACGGGAGCACTCCGAGTCCGTTCGAGTCGAAGGAGCGTCGGGGAAATCACGACAGGTGGACGCGTTTCGACACTTGGTCCTGAAGCCCGAAAGCGATGGCCATCAGCAGTACGCCGGTTAGAACGACGGGCGAGAACTGGAGGAATCCCCAGGTCGGGGAGATGGTGAGTGCCGTGATCGCACCGCCGAGACCCAGCAGAACGACTCCGAAGCCACCGATCGTTACTCGTCCAATTCGACTCCTTCGAGCACCGACTGACACGAGTGGCGACACGCTCACCGTGAGCAGGAGGACGCCGATCGCGGGAATCCAGACGTATTGACCAACTGCCGTGAGCGTCCGGTCGAGCCACGGGAACGTAACGGACGGGACGTACGACGTCGTCATGATACTCACGACACCCCAATACAGGAGGAAGGCTCCAACGATCCCCACGATTCCGTACAGCACTCCTGACGAATCCGATTTATTCATTACTAATAACAATTCTTCTCTGATAATAAATGTTCCGCGCTGAATTACGATTCGAATTCCGAACTCCGGTTGTCGGGCGTCGGAGGGGGCGCGAACCCCACCGTAACTGTTCTCTTTTTCGGGGGAAATTATGGCCCGAGACCGCCACCTCCTCACCGAAGCGACGATGTTCTGCCCCGTTAGCCCGCTTCCGTGTCTACCGACGAACGAGTGACCCGCGAACTCACTCGCCTCTCTCACCTAGTTTTAT
The DNA here is from genome assembly GCF_024136975.1 of Haladaptatus sp. AB643. Lineage (NCBI taxonomy): Archaea > Methanobacteriati > Methanobacteriota > Halobacteria > Halobacteriales > Haladaptataceae > Haladaptatus > Haladaptatus sp. AB643. The sequence continues at coordinate 95,505 of NZ_JAMYJW010000009.1, read as the reverse complement.
CCCCCGACCCCGTCTCGATATCGTCGTGTCTCTCACCGTCTCCTCCCGATTCGCCGTCTTCGCCGTTCTCCTCTTGGTCGGGACGAGCGTGCTGACCTCCGGGTGTACCTCCGTACAGCAGTCCACGACGACCGGACAGTCGAACCCGGAGTCCGCCCACAGTTGGACGGTGACCATCACTCGAATCGTTGACGGCGACACGGTGAAGTTCCAGTACGAGAACGGAACGACTGACACGGGACGACTGCTCGGCGTGGATACGCCCGAGGTCCACACCGAAAACGACCCGACGGAGTTCGAGGGTATTCCGGACGACGCCGCCGGTTCGAGTTGCCTGCGCGACTGGGGCCACAAGGCCAGCGAGTTCGCCGACACCGAACTCGCGGGCAAGCGGGTGACCATCACGCTGGACGAGAACGAGGGGCCGCGCGGCTACTACGGACGACTGCTGATCTACATCCGCGAGGGGGACGGCACGCTGTTCAACTACCAACTGGTCAAGCAGGGCTACGCGCGGGTGTACGACAGCGAGTTCACGAAGCGCCAGCGGTTTTACGCCGCCGAATCGGCCGCACAAAAGACCGGTCTCGGACTCTGGGAGTGTGCGAGCGGAGGGAGTGACGGCGGGCAGACGACGACAACCGCCACCTCGACGACTGGAGGGAGCACGACCAGCCCCCTCGCCATCAGCGAAATTCGTGCGGACGCCCCCGGAAACGACAACGAGAATCCGAACGAGGAGTACGTCGTCCTGAAGAATACGGGGAACGAACCGCTCGACATCTCCGGTTGGTCGGTTTCGGACGCGGCGGGGCACAGCTACGAAGTGCCGACCGGGACGACGCTGGCCGCCGGTTCGACGGTCACGCTCCACACCGGCAGCGGAAGCGATTCCGCGTCGGACCTGTACTGGGGCGAGGGAAGCGCCGTCTGGAACAACGGCGGCGATACGGTCGTCGTTCGGAATTCGAGCGGCGGCGTAGTTGTGCGAAAGGAGTATCCAACCGAGGAATAGTGCGATGTCGACGGTACCGTGTACTTTGGTATCACTGACCAACAGGGATACTACCTCCGGTAGCGTAGCAGGTTCGCCGCTCCATCACCGGGCGCGGTACGGAAACGATCGGGGGGAGAAAGCACATCCGAGGAATCCACCGTAATCGATTCCTCGTGGGGGGAGACTCATGACACAGACAGAAGACACAGCTAGTTTGCGAAATCGGCTCGAAAACGGCGAAATCGTACTCGGAATAGCCGACGACACGTACGCGCCGACGGTCGTCGAACTGTACGGTGATCTTGGACTCGATTTCGTCTGGATCGATTTCGAGCACGCGGGACCGAGTCCATGGGATGCCGGTGCAGTGGAATCGTTGCTTCGCGCGAGCGAACTCACGGGGACGGAACTGTTAGTTCGGGTTCCGGTTACGGAACCGGCGCTCGTCCGGAAGGTACTGGACGCCGGTGTGAGAAACGTGTTCCTCTCGCACGTCGATACAGCGGACGAGGTGCGGGATATCGTTCGAGCGTCGTATTTCGGCTACGACGGCGAACCGGGAGAACGCGGCCTCGCGGTTCCGCGAGCGAGTCGGTGGGGACGGGAGGACGATTACGTCGCTACCGAGGACGCAGAGGTCCTCATCGGTGTGACGATTGAGTCGCGCGAGGCGGTCGAGAACATCGACTCCATTCTGGACGTTCCCGACCTCGGGTTCGTCTTCGTCGGCCCGTTCGACCTTTCGGTCGCGGTCGGCTCCCCCGGCGAACTCGACCATCCGGACGTACGGGACGCCGTCGAAACCGTTCGTACGGAGGGTATCGACCGAGGCGTTCCCGTGGGAAACCTCGGTTTCGGGATGGACGATGTCAACGAAAAAGCTCGGAACGGGTATCAAATTCTGAACATCGGTACGACGACCCTCGGGATTCAAGAAATAGTCGGCGACTGGTTGAGCGAGTACGATGGGGCCTGAAGACGCGACCCGGGCGACCCTCCACGCTCGGTCCGTTTTACGTACGGAATCCGCGTTCCGTACCTTTCCGAACTTAGCCGCTTTCCGGGCTTTTAGGACCCTTCCCGACGACGCCGTGGTATGGAGTATCGAACTCTCGGTTCGACGGGCACGAAGGTCTCGGAACTGTGTTTCGGGACGTGGCGATTCGCCATGGAATCGAACGGCACGGTCGAAACGGATTACGACACGGCACACGACCTGCTCGACACGGCGTGGGAGAACGGCATCAACTTCATCGACACGGCGAACGTCTACGGTGACCCGAACGGCACCAGCGAGGAGTGGATCGGCGACTGGCTGTCGGAGTACGACCGCGAGGACTTCGTCATCGCCTCGAAGGTGTACTTCCCGTTCGACGGCTGGGGCGAACCGGGACCGAACGACTCGGGGCTCTCGCGCAAACACATCCGCGCCCAGATAGAGGGGACGCTCGACCGCCTGGGAACGGACTACCTCGACGTGTACTACATCCACCGTTGGGACGAGGAGACGCCAATCGAGGAGACGCTTGCGACGCTGACGGAACTCGTGGACGAGGGTAAGGTGAACTACCTCGGCGCGTCCACGATGGCGGCGTGGCAACTCACGAAGGCGCTCTGGAAATCCGACGTGAACGGCTTCGAGCGCTTCGACGTGACCCAGCCGATGTACCACGCGGCGGCCAGCGGCCCGGTGGAGGACTACCTCGACGTCTGTGCCGACCAGGACATCGCGGTCTGTCCGTACTCCCCGCTCGCGGGTGGCTTCCTGACCGGCAAGTACGAACGCGACGGCGACATCCCGGCCGGGTCGCGCGCGGACCTCGTGGACTACTTCGAGGATTACTACATGTCCGAGGAGGGCTGGGAGATTCTGGACGAGATTCGAGCGGTCGCGGACGAACTCGACGCCACCCCGGCGCAGGTCGCGCTCCGATGGCTCATCCAACAGCGCGAGTTCTCCTGTACGCCCATCGTCGGCGCGCGGACGACCGACCAACTGGAGGAGAACGTCGGCGCTGCCGACATCGAACTCTCGGGCGAGCAGTACGACCGGATCGAGAACGTGGGTCGAGACGAATAAGCGACGAAATTGACGACTATTTTTCACGATTGGTTGGCGAGAGAGTGAAAACCCAGGGCTACGGGCGTGGAAACCTCCCTGTGGGAAAACATCATTATTCTCCGTCCCGTCTCTCTCCCAGAGGTGTCGTCGAGTGGGAGAGTCCGGCGCACCAAAACGAGGGCATTCAGATGTCAAATACATATGTCGGCGCTATCGACCAAGGCAGACCGGAACCCGGTTCATGCTGTTCGACCACGACGGTCGGGTCGTCGCCAGCGCGTACGAAAAACACGAACAGAAATACCCGGAACCGGGGTGGGTCGAGCACGACCCGCTCGAAATCTGGGAGAACACACAGGAAGTCGTCACGGCCGCGCTGGAGGAGGCGGACGTCGCCGCGGATCAGCTAGAAGCCATCGGCATCACCAACCAGCGCGAGACGACGCTGCTGTGGGATAAAGATAGCGGCAGTCCGATCCACGACGCCATCGTCTGGCAGGACCGGCGGACGACCGACCGCGTCGAGCAGTTGGAAGCGGACGGAAAGGTCGATGAAATCCGAAAGAAGACGGGGTTGGAACCCGACGCGTACTTCTCGGCGACGAAGGCCGAGTGGTTGCTCGACAACGCCGACCCCATCAAACTCCAGCGCGCACGACCGGCGGATATCCGGGAACGCGCCGAGGAGGGCGAAATCCTGTTCGGAACCATCGACTCGTGGCTGATTTACAACCTGACGGGCGAGCACATCACGGACGTGACGAACGCGTCGCGGACGATGCTGTTCGACATCCACGAGATGGACTGGGACGACGAGTTGTGTGAGGAGTTCGGCGTGCCGCGCGCGATGCTCCCGGAAGTACGTCCGTCGAGCGACGACGAGACCTACGGTTCGACGGACCCCGACGGCTTCCTCGGCGCGGAAATTCCCGTCGCGGGCGCGTTCGGCGACCAGCAGGCCGCCCTGTTCGGGCAGACCTGTTTCGACGCCGGTGACGCGAAGAACACCTACGGCACGGGCAGTTTCTTCCTCCTGAATACGGGCGACGATGCTGTCGAGAGCGAACACGGCTTGCTCACGACCGTCGCGTTCCAGCGCTCGGGCGAACCCGTCCAGTACGCGCTCGAAGGCTCCATCTTCGTCACCGGCGCGGCCATCGAGTGGCTCGTGGACGTGGGATTCATCGACGACGCGGCCGAAACGGAATCCCTCGCCCGAAGCGTCGATTCGACAGACGGCGTCTACATGGTTCCCGCGTTTACGGGGCTCGGTGCGCCGCACTGGAATCAGCGCGCCCGCGGGACCATCGTCGGCATGACGCGCGGAACCCGTCGGGAGCACATCGTCAGGGCGACGCTCGAATCCATCGCCTATCAGACCCGCGACGTGGCCGAAGCGATGGAGGCCGACAGCGGCATCGAGGTCGAGTCGCTGAAAGTCGACGGCGGCGCGGTGAAGAACAACTTCCTCTGTCAGCTTCAGGCCGACATCCTCGGGGCCGATATCGTCCGGCCGGTCGTGGACGAGACGACGGCGCTCGGGTCGGCGTACGCCGCCGGTCTGGCCGTCGGCTACTGGGACTCGACGGACGACCTTCGAACGAACTGGCAGGTGGACCGCGAGTTCGAACCGGACATGACGGAAGCGGAGGCGGACGAGAAGTACGCTCGCTGGGAGGACGCGGTCGAACGTTCCCTTGGCTGGGCAAGCGAGGGGGGTGCCTGAGATGTCGGAAACGGCCGACGAATCCGGAGCAGCAACGCAGGGTCCCCAGGAGTACTGGCGTGCGAAGTACATCAACGAAATCGTCGGTACGTTCATCCTCGTCCTGCTCGGCGACGGTGCAGTCGTCGTCTCGGTGCTGACAGGTGGGTATGACCTGTTCGGCGTATCCATCTTGTGGGGATTCGCCGTGATGTTCGCGGTGTACTGGGTCGGCGGCGTCTCGGAGGGTCACATCAACCCAGCGGTCACGATTGCGAACGCCGTCTGGCGGGACTTCCCGTGGCGACACGTTCCCGGCTACATCGTGTCCCAAATCATCGGGGCGTTTCTGGCGGCCGGAACCCTGCTCATCACGTGGTCGGGGTACTACCGGAGTTTCAGCCAAGCGAACAACGTCGTTCGCGGACAACCCGGTAGTTCGATCACGGGAATGACGCTCTGGACGTTCTTCCCGAACCCGGCGTTTGCGGGAGTGAAAGTCGGGGATTACAACACGCTGCAACAGGCAGCATCTCTCGTTTCGTTCCCACAAGCGTTCTTCAGCGAGATGGTCATCACGGCTATTCTCGTGGCCGTCATCTTCGCCCTCGTGGACGACGAGAACCCGATGGGAACGCGCGCATCGCCCGCTCTCGCGGCATTTCTAATCGGTCTTCTCGTGGCGGCGCTCGTCCAGTACGAAGCACCCATCAGTATGGCCGCGTTGAATCCCGCCCGCGACCTCGGTCCGCGAATCATGGGCTACTTCGCTGGATGGGGGTCCATCGCGTTCCCCGGTCCGCGGGGTGGCTGGTGGCTGCCGACCGTTTCGACCATCGTCGGGGGTATCATCGGCGGCGGGTTATACGACGTGCTAACGCGTCAGTACGTCATCAAACTCGAAGCCGAGGATATCGAACCCGAGGAGCCTGCGGTGCACGATGAAGAACACGAAGGCTCGACGGGAGGAAGCTAACGAGTGCCCGTGACGACTTCAGACGACCCGGACCGTTCGACGGGAGCGTACCTCAGACTGATGTTTCTCGACCCGGTGAGCCTCGTCGGACTCACCGTTCTGGTCTCCGGCCTCGTGCTCGTCGCTATCTCCGCCCCCGGAACGGCGGTCAACAAGCCGCTTCTCGGCGGGACGCTGATGCTCGTTGGAACCGTGTTGTTCGGTCTCGGCTACACGCGAGCACAGTGGGGATTGCGGCGGTGGCGGCGATAGCATGAAGCGGGTTCCACACCAAACGTTGGAAATGACCCGTATGGAACGTACTGTCACCGTCGTCCCCGAGGCCGGATTGCACGCCCGACCAGCATCGCGCTTCGTCACGACCGCCAACGAGTTCGAATCGGATCTCACCGTCGCCCTCACGGACGGCGACCCGGTCAACGCCCGAAGCATGCTGTCGGTGACGACGCTCAACGCGCGGCAAGGAGACGACGTTCGACTCGTCGCGGAGGGGGACGACGCCGAAGACGCCCTCGACGCGCTGGAGGACGTGCTCACTACGCCGGAGGATGGGGAAGCGTGACGACCGAACTCTCCGGAATCGGCGTGACGCCGCGCGCCGGCGTCGGTGGGGTCGTTTGGTACCGCGGAGCGACGGATCTCCCCGATCCGCCCGACCCGACGACGGTCGATCCCGAGGAAGAACTCGCGACGTTCGAGGCCGCGCAAGCGACCGCACACGAGGAACTCGAACGGGAGCGGGAGCGAGCGACCGACCGCGTCGGCGAGGACGAAGCCGAGATTTTCGACGCGCATCGCGCGTTCGTGGACGACCCGGAAATCGTCGGCGGCATCGAGGCGGCCATCGAGAACGGCCTTCCGGCACCACACGCGATCCAGCGTGCGTTCACCGATCCGATCGCCCGATTCGAGAACCTGGAGGGTTCGATGTCCGAACGGGCCGACGACCTGCGCGACGTGCGCGACCGACTCCTGCGAATCGTCACCGACGGCGACCGCATGGACCTCGGCGACCTTCCCGATGGATCGATACTCGTCGCGGAACGGCTCACGCCGAGCGACACGGCCCAACTCGACCCGGACGTGCTGTCCGGGTTCGCGACCATCTTCGGCGGGCGAACCTCGCACGCCGCGATCTTCGCCCGCTCGCTCGGCATCCCCGCTGTCGTCGGCGTCGGCGACGAACTCGCACAGGTCGGCGACGGCCGGGAACTCCTGGTCGATGGCGAGAACGGCGTCGTCGTCATCGATCCCGACGAGGGCGCGAAACGCCGAATCGCCGACGCCGAAACGCCCGTCATCGACGACCACGTTTCGACGGCGGACGGGGAGGAAATCGAAGTCGCGGCGAACGTCGGGACGCTCGCAGAGCTCGACGTCGCGGCCGAACAGGGTGCCGACGGCATCGGCTTGTTCCGAACCGAATTCCTGTTCCTCGACCGCGACGCGCCGCCGGACGAGGACGAACAGTACGAGGTGTACACCGAGGCGTTGGCAACCTTCCCGGACGAGCGATGCGTCGTCAGAACGCTGGACATCGGCGGCGACAAGCCGATTCCGTATCTCGACGCGCCGGACGAAGCGAACCCGTTCCTCGGCGAGCGCGGGATTCGGCGCTCGCTCGGCCCGGATTCCGACCTGTTCGAAACCCAACTGCGCGCGCTGCTGCGCGCTGCCGCGGACGATTCCGCGGGGACCCTCGCCGTGATGTTTCCCCTCGTCGCCAGCGTCGAGGAACTCGACGCGGCGCTCGCGCGGGTCGAAACCGTCGCCGAGGAACTGGACGAGGAAGGCGAATCGTTCGACGTGCCCGAACTCGGCGTGATGATCGAGACGCCCGGCTCGGTGTTCATGGCCGAGTCGCTCGCCGAGCGGGTGGATTTCCTGAGCATCGGGACGAACGACCTCACCCAGTACGTGATGGCCGCGTCGCGTGAAAACGAGCGAGTCTCGGACCTCCACGACCCGCGCTATCCGGCCGTCCTCCGGGCGATTCGTCGGACGGTCTCGGCGGGACACGAGGGCGACGCGTGGGTCGGCATGTGCGGCGAGATGGCTGGCGACCCCGACCTGACGGAACTGCTCGTCGGCCTTGGCCTGGACGAACTCAGCATGAGCGCGATCACCGTACCGGACGTGAAAGCGAACGTCGGGGATATCGACACCGAACCGGCGCGAGAACGCGCCGAGCGCGTTCTCGACGCCGAAACGCGCGAAGAGGTCGCCGAGTTGTTGTAAACCTCTTACAATTTCGAAATCTCTCCGGCTTCTTCGGCCGCTTCGAGCACCGATTCGACCGTGGCCTTCGGGCTGTTGGCCGTGACGGCCGCGTTGACCGCGCCCTCCAGGATGGGCGCGTCGGCGATTTCCGCCTCGACATCGGCCATTTCGATGGCGAGCTCGGTGTTCATCACCGCACTGCCCAGATCGACGAGGACGACGACGCCGTCCTCGTCGGCGAGCGAATCAAGCGCCTCCTGAATCACGGGCGTGCTCGTTCCCAGACCGCCGTCCGGGTCGCCGCCGACCGCCTCGATGGGAACGTCGCCCGCCATCTCGGCGGCGACCTCCCGAATCCCCTTCGCGGCCTGCTCGCTGTGGGAGACCACGACGAGTCCGATCATTCGGACCCCTCCGTTCCGTCGCCGTCGGCCGCCTCGGGTGTCGCTTCCTCGTCCGGTACCGTCGGCGACGTCGCGTCGGCTTCGAGGTTGCCGTCCCCGAGGTGGGAAACGGCGGTCTCCTGAATCGCTTCGAGCATGAACAGGGTGCTCGTCGCGCCGGGGTCCTGATGCCCGACCGACCGCCAGCCCAGATACGATGCCCGACCCTTCAGCGCTCGAATCGGCGTCGTGAAGTTCACGCCGCGCTCCGCGGCGTCGACCGCCTTCGTCAGCGCCTCCACCGGTTCGAGGTCGTCCTGTTCGATGGATTTCTTGTAGGTGTGGACGGCGGGCGTCAGCGCGTCCACCATCGTCTTCGCGCCGACCGGCGCGTCTCCCCTGTCCTGTACCTTCTCCAGGAACGCCTCGGCGAACGCCACCGTGGTTTCCGGTGTCAAACCGTCCGCCAGTTCCGCGCTGGCGCTCATGAACGACCCGCCGTACAGCGGTCCGGCGGCCCCGCCGACCTCCGAGATGAGCGTCACGCCGACCGTCTTCACGAGGTCGGCCGGTTCAGCGTCGTCCATCCCGTCCGTCTTTTCGAGAACGGCCTGGAAGCCGCGGTTCATGTTCGCCCCGTGGTCGGCGTCGCCGATGGCCGAGTCGAGGTCGGTCAGGTAGTCCTTTTCGTCCGCCATTCGATCGGCGACCCGTCCGATTGCCGCGAGCACTGCCTCGCGTTCCGTCGCTGTGTCTGCCATTGTTTCCTGATATCACGCACCCTATCGGGGTAAACCTTCGCTCGTGTCGGGCCACGGTGGTATGACATCGAGAAGGCTATCATCATCTCTGTGTGGGACCGTCCCACCATCTTTATGACCTCAGCATGTATTCAATGTGCAACGGCCGAGTGATTACACACTATGCGTCCACTGCCGGTCATTTGCGGTTCCTCGGCAGTCTAGTGGCATTCTATTCGTGTGACGGAAGGACTCACGCGGAGCGCATCACACAGTTCACGCTCGCTCCACGCTACCATGACCGTCCCAACGCGCCGACCCGACAGTGACCAGAACAGTGACGAGAAGGAACACGACGATACGTCGGTCACGTACCATTTCGTCTGTGGGTTCTGCGACGAGGTGTTAGAGACCGAATCCATCGACGGGATGTACGACCGAGGTACGGCACATCTGGAAGATCACAGAAACGATTTGCTGGTGTCGTTCGTCAACGGACCTCGACAGAACCGCTGTGAAACCGACTGCGGGTACGTTTTCCCTATCGACATAGACAGCGTCGATGGTTTCGAGTGTCCAGATTGTGGGCACGATAATTTCGGCTCGCTCGCGAGACGACATCTCTACTGGGGTATGGAACTGATATCTCGGTGAGCGCCTCGCAGTGTCCCCTATCGCCGAACGGGTTCCGATTGCGGGTCAATTCCTGCTTGCGACTCGATGGAACGTTTTTCGGGTCGTCTCTGCACGTCGGAACTCCTAACGTAATCGTCGGAAGCCGTTCACTTCCCCTTTCATCGATACTTCTTCTCGGGTTCATCGGATCCCTGACCGACTCCTCTCTTCCGAACGTCCTCGGATTTGACTTGATAGCCTGGTTCGTCGTGATTTCGCTAGCGGCGCTCTTGTTGGTCGAAGCTGGTGTCTTTGGACGATAACCGACCTTCGACCGAATCTCTCGCCATACTGGGCGGATACTTCTGCGATTTGTTCTGAACAGAAGACTCATTACTGACACTGATTGAGCCTCGTCCAATGGAATTGACGAGGCGAGCGGCCCTCTCCACCGCGCTCGCGGCCACGCTCTCCGGTTGCAGTACGCTCGGCGGCAACGGAAATTCCGTCGATTGGTCTGCTCCGTTCGAGGGCGATTATATCGCCCAAAAACCGTATCTCGATCACAAATACGTCGCCGTTGCCACCGATGACGGTGGAATCGGTCTCCTTTCCGCGGATTCCGGAAACTCCGTCGCGAGTACGCCGCGCAACCGTTCGAACGCTGCGGGCACACCACCCGTTCCTATCGTGGACTCGTTTCTCACCGTCACCGACCACGTCGTCCTGCTCGATCCGTCCGGGGAGTTGAGGTGGTCGCAAGCACTCCCGGACGGGGGATACGCGAGCATCCAGTCCCGCCCTATCGTCATCGATGGCTCCGCGTTCGTGACGACGAGCGAATCGTACGTGTACCGTATCGACGTTCGTGACCGCGAGATACATCGTGTCGGCGACCTCACCGTTCCCGGCCGCTGGTGGAACCGGGACGGGCGACGGGTCGTCGTCGGCACTCGGTCGCTCGAAACGGCGCTGTTCGACCTCGATTCCGGCAAACAGCGCTGGACGACGTTTTCGAACATGGTGGCTCACCCGTTCCTGTACGAATCGGACGTCGTGACGTCGGTGTACCGAAACGGCAGTCTCGAACTCGTCTACATCGACCCCGACGACGACACGGAACGCTGGAGCAGAACGCTTCCCGGTTCGGTCGTGTCGTTCGCTGGCTTGGTGACCGACGATTTGCTCGCGGTCGTGACGGGTGAACCGTGGGAACGGGATAAACAGGGTCAGGTTTCCCTCATCGACCCGGAAACTGGCAAAATCGTCGCCACGCACGACCTCCCACCGAGGGTGAACGCGCCGGGCGATATCCGCGGTTCGACCCTCTTTCTGACGTGTTACGACGGAACCGTCCTCTCCATCGACCCGAAGCACGGAAAACGAACCGAGTTCGAACACGACGGTCACATCACGTCGCCACCCGCCGTTCGCGACGGAAACCTCGTGTTCGGAACGGACGAGCCGAAACTCTACTCGATTCAGTTGGACTGATAAAAATCAGTTTCCGCCTACGTCACCGTCAGCGCGGGCGTTTCCACCGGATGCGCCAGCAGTTCCTTCAGTTCGTCGTCCAGTTCCAACACCGTCACCGAACAGCCCTGCATGTCGAGCGAGGTCATGTAGTCGCCGACCCACGCGTCCCACGTCTCCAGCCCTTCGTCTTCCAGTATCGACTGGAGTTTCCGGTTCACGATGTACAGTTCCGACAGCGGCGTCCCGCCCATCCCGTTGACGATGGTTGCGACCTCCGTTCCGGGGTCGAGGTCGAGGTCATCGAGGACGTTTTCGGTGAGTCGCTCGGTGATGTCGTCCGCCGAGGTCATGTCCACGCGTTCGACGCCGGGTTCGCCGTGAATCCCGATGCCGAGTTCGATCTCGTCGTCGCCCAAATCGAAGGTGGGTTCGCCCTTCTCGGGCGTGATGCAGGACGTGAGCGCGGTTCCCATCGTCGCTACGTTGTCGATGACCTTCTGGGCGACCCGCTGGACTTCGTCCAGATCGCCGCCCTCGTCGGCCATCGCGCCCGCGACCTTGTGGACGAAGATGGTTCCACAGACGCCGCGGCGACCGGAGGTGTACAGCGAATCCTCGACGGCGACGTCGTCGTTGACGACGACTTGTGCGACCTCCACGTCGGATTCCATCTCCGCTAGTTCCCCCGCCGTCTCGAAGTTCATCACGTCGCCCTCGTAGTTCTTGATGACCATGAGGACGCCCTCGCCGCCGTCACAGGCCTGTACCATCTCGCTGACCTCGTCGGCAGTCGGCGACGTGAACACTTCCCCCGCCGCCGCTCCGTCGAGCATTCCAGGACCGAGGTAGCCCGCGTGCGTCGGTTCGTGTCCACTCCCCCCACCGCTGACGACGGCGACCTTTCCTTCGACCGGGGCGTCGTTCCGAACGAGGACGTTCGAGTCCGGCAGTCGACGAACCTCGTCCGGGTGCGCGGCGACCATCCCGTCCAACATCTCGTCCACCACGGCGGATGGTTCGTTGATGAGTTTTTTCATGCGTCGTGTTACCATCTACACGCTGGCGCATAAGGGTTCCTTCGGACGGAACGACCCGCCCTCAGTCCAGCAGTTCCATCTCGTCGTCCGAGAGTTCGATGTGCGAGGCGGCGACGTTCTCGTGGAGGTGCTCCACGCTCGATGTGCCCGGAATCGGGAGCGTGACGGGCGAGTGATGGAGCAACCATGCCAGCGCGATTTGCCGCTCGGAGGCGTCGTGTGCGTCTGCGACTTCTTCGAGCGCTTCTTCCTTGTCGCCGAGGTCACCCGCGCCGAGCGGGAACCACGGGATGAATCCGATGTCGTACTCCTCACAGGCTTCGAGCACGTCCTCCGAATCGCGGTTGCCGACGTTGTACTGGTTCTGCACCGTGGCGACGTCCACGATGTCGCGGGCTTCCTCCAACTGCTCGACGGAGACGTTGCTCAACCCGACGTGGTTGACCTTTCCCTCGTCTTTGAGTTCCGCGAACGTGTTGACAGCGTCCTCGAAGGGAACGTCGGGGTCCGGTCGGTGGTACTGGTAGAGGTCGATGGTGTCCACCTTGAGCCGGTCGAGACTGCCCAAAATCGCGTTGCGGATGTAGCCAGGTTCGCCACATTTCGGCCACGAGCCGTCGCGGTCGTCCCGCCAGAGACCGCCCTTCGTGGCGACGACGAGGTCGTCCGGGTAGGGATGCAGCGCCTCGCCGATGAGTCGCTCGCTCACGGCCGGGCCGTAGGAATCGGCGGTGTCGATGAAGTTCGTCCCCGTCGAGACGACCTCGTGGAGGACGCGTCGGGCCTCCTCCTCGTCGTCCGGTCGACCGATGACGTCCTCACCGGTGAGACGCATCGCACCGTACCCCAGTCGGTTGACGGTCAGTTCGCCGCCGATGTCGAACGTATCGCTCTCGTTTTCGAGCGTCATATCGAGAGAGGTAACCGCCCAGGAGGTAACTTCTTTTGGCAAACAGTGTCGTTTGCCGCTTCGTCCGGACCCCGAAAACCCGAACTCCCGATGGCGGTTTCGCGGGTCGCCCGTAGTATATTCCGAACGAGGGGGAGTACCTATAAACGGCTTCCCGTCCTCGCTGTTACTATGTCACAGGAAGTCGCCGGATACGACAGCGATTCCGGTCTCCCGTCCTCCGTCGTGGAGGGTGTGCAGACCATCAAAGCAGGAATCGTGAGTACCGCTCTCATGCTGTTCATCTTCCTCGCTGCGGAGTCGGAATCGGGGTTCAAGCTCGGCGTCCCGGCCGCGATTGCGAAGTTCGTCAGGATGCCGGGGGACTTGTATCTCGGGTTCTCCGTCTTCGTTTTCATCGGCATCGTCGTTTGGCCACTGCTGTTCGCGGCAATCGAGGACAAGTTCAAAGTCCTACCGGGGAGCGGGGATATCGCCGTTCGCGGCGTCATGTTTTCGCTCCTGCTGTGGTTGGCCTTCCTCGGCCTCGGTTCGACGGGGATGCAACTCGAAAGTTCCGCACTCCTCGTCCTCTATCTCGCCTTCAGCTTCCTCGCACACGTCGGCTACGGCTACTCGCTCGGCGTCTTCTACGGCCGGTTCACGCGGTAGGCGGCACCCCCGTCTGCTAAAATTAGAAAAACGTTCGCCTATCTCGGCGAACTACCGCGACTCCAATTGCTCCTCGAACCACTGCCACTCCTTCGAGAACATGCCGTATTTCTTGAGGTTCCACACGTCCGCGTCGGTGACGATGTCGCCGTTGCGGTAGGACTGGAGCATGTTCCATATCCAGACCAGCGACCCGAGCGCGATGAGGACCGCGCCGAAGGATGCGATTTGCTGGAGGAGTTGGAATTTGACCGGGTAACTCGCGTACCGGCGCGGAAGTCCCATCATTCCGAGGACGATGAAGGCGTTGAACGTGATCATGACGCCGACGAAGGTGAGCCAGAAGTGGACCTTCGCGAGGGTCCTGTCGTACATCCGGCCCGTGAAGATGGGGAACCAGTAGTACACCGCCGCGAACATGCCGAACGGGATCAGTCCCATGATGATGAGGTGGAAGTGGCCGACGACGTAGTAGGTGTCGTGGAGGATGAGGTCCACGGGAATCGCGGCGAGGAAGACGCCCGTCACGCCGCCGATGATGAACGTCGCAATCGATCCCACACAGAACAGCATGGGCGCTTCGAGGCGGATGGCTCCGTTCCACATAGTCGAGATCCAGTTGAACGTCTTGACGGCGCTCGGCACCGCGATGGCCAGCGAGACGGCCATGAAACTCGCGCGGAGGCGCGGGTCCATTCCGGTGGCGAACATGTGGTGGGCCCAGACGCCGAACGAGAGCACGCCGATGGCCAGCGTCGAGTAGACGACGAACTTGAACCCGAACAGTTTCCGTCCCGAGAACTTCGGGATGATGAGGCTGATCAGCCCCATCGGCGGCAGGACGAGGATGTACACCTCCGGATGGCCGAAGAACCAGAACAGGTTCTGCCACAACATCGGCCCACCTCCCCCCGTCGCGAAGAACGTCGTCCCGAACACGCGGTCGAGCAGGAGCATGATGATGGCGCTGCCCAGGAGGGGGAACGCGAACAGGATGAGACCCGCTTGTGTGAGCGCCGTCCACGTGAAGATATCGAGTTCACTCCAGTCCACGTCCCGAAGCGTGAACGTCGTCACGATGATGTTGATCGCACCCAACGTGGTGCTGATGCCGGAGAGGTGTAACCCCAACAGCATTATGTTGATCATCGGGTTCGGCCGCTGACGCGCCAGTGGCGTGTACATCGTCCAGCCGGTTTGCGGCGGTTCGAGGCGGAAGAACGGACTCGCAGCGGCCATTCCGAGCACGGGTTGGATCACGTGCCCGATGATGTCCGAGAGGAGTCCGAAGCGAACCAACACGAACGCTGCCGGAAGCATCCAGAAGGCGACGGCGTTCACCCGCGGGAACGCCATGTCGTCCGCCCCGATGAGTAGCGGCAGGAAGTAGTTGATGAACCCGAACAGGACGGGCGTGGCGAAGAAGAACAACATCGTCAGGCCGTGCATGGTGAACAGCCCGTTGTACGTCGCCGTGTCCCACACATCGACGCTGTGGGTGAACAGTTCCGTCCGTATCATCATCGCGTCCGTGCCGCCCCAGAAGAACGCGATGCTGCCGAACGTGAGATACAGAAGCCCGATGTCCTTGTGGTCCACCGTCGTCAGCCATCTGATGACGCCCGTCGGTTTCCCGTACCCGGACGGGAATCCGTGGGCGTAGCCGCCGTCCGCCTTCGCCTCCGGTTTTCGTCCGGCGCTGACGATGTCTTCGATGCGTATCGAGCGACCGAAATAGAGTGCGAGCGCTAGCAGCGCGACGCCGATTCCGACACCGATCGCGGTTTCTCCAAGCAGATTCATTGTAATCCTCTCGTTACCGAATATCTCTCGGCTGGTAACCGTAGTTTCAGGTGCGATACGACTCGTAATCCAACGTATGGCTGGATGGTTTGTAACCGACCGGTTCGTTCCCAGTCGGTGAAAACGGCCACCGTCATTTTACCTCGTGTCTTTCATCGGTATCCCGATCAACGGGTGCCGGGTTTGCATCAAAACGGACTGGGTGTTGCTCCCGAACACGACCTTTTGGGCCGGGCTTCGCTTTTGACTCAGGCCGATGGCGATTTCGTCCGCGTCGAGTTCATCCGCGGTGGTGAGGATGTCGTGAGCGGGGTCGCTCCTGTCCGTGTTCTGTTCCGTTTCGATATCGAACCGGTCCCCGAGTCGGTCCTGGAACACCGCCAACGCATCCTGCCCTTCTTGGACTAACTCCTCGTCGTTTCCGCCGTGAATCGAGTTCAACGCGTGAACCTCGTCTCCCTCGTGGAGTCGGCCGTCGAGATACTCACATATCCGCTCGCTCGTCTCGGCGCTGTCTGTTCCTGCAACGATTCTCGTCATAAATAACGCGAGTATCGGAAGAACCATAAACGAGTTGGCAGGCAAAATGATGTGTCCCGTCAGTACATATTTCTCCTCCCGTCGAAACGAAAAGCGGTTCCCCCTCGTAGACGAGGGAACGAGACATCCACACTCGTTCACGGAGCGGTTCTCGAACGGCCGCCACGCAACACGTTCCGTAGCGGATTTCCACAACTATACAATCCCCGCACCGCTGTTCTGGAACATGGACGATATCGCCCGGCTCGCGGAGCGAGTTCGTGACGCCGAAACCGTCGTGGCGTTCACGGGTGCCGGAACCAGTACCGCATCGGGGATTCCCGATTTTCGAAGCGATTCGGGAATCTGGACCCAGTTCGACGAAGCGGACTTTCACTACCGTCGATTTCGAACCGACCCGGCGACGTTTTGGACCGATCGCCTCGACCTCCACGAAACGATGTTCGGCGGCGAGGTCGACCCGAACGAGGCACACGACGCGCTCGCCGACCTCGCAGCGAACGGCCAGTTGGACGCCATCGTCACGCAGAACACGGACGGACTTCATGCCGAGAGTCTGAACGGTCACGCGGACGGCCAAGACGCCACCGAGTTGGTCGAACTGCACGGCAACGCCCACCGCGTCGTCTGTGAGTCCTGCGGGCGGACGGCCGACGCCGCTCCGGTGCGAGAACGCGTGCGCTCCGGCGAACTGCCGCCCCGCTGTACCGACTGTGACGGCCTGTTGAAACCGGACGTGGTACTGTTCGGGGAGCGGTTGGACGAGGGGACGCTTCGCCGCGCCCGGCAGTATGCGAGGCGAGCGGACGTGTTCATCGCCATCGGGTCGTCGCTCACCGTCGAACCGGCGGCGTCGCTGCCGCGAACCGCTACCCGCAACGGGGCGACGACCGCCATCGTCAACTTCGACCGAACGCCGTTCAGTCCGCGCGCGACGTTCGACGTCCGGGGGGACGTGACGACGGTGCTTCCGGAACTCCGTTCACGGGTCGTGACAGAGGGAAACTCCCTCGGAACTGAAACGCCCTGATTCGACGTTTCTCGGGGCCAAATGTCCCGATTTTGGAAATATCTCCCTTCTGGTTTGGGTACTGTTTTTTGTCGGTGTACGTTCTACCTCCATCCATGGCAGAGAATGACTCACAACCGTCAGTGGAAGTCGATATCTCCGAGGAGGTCGTGGAACCGGAATTCGACTCCTTCGCGGGAATCATCACCGACGGGTTCATCGGCGCGGTCGGCGGTCTCGTCGGCACTGCCGTCATGACCGCGATACTGCTGGTCGGAACCACGCTCGGAGCGTTCGACCTGAATTCGTTTGCCGTGTTGGCGCAGTTGACGGGCGTCGACGTGCTCCTCCCGTCGAATCCGGCGGCGGTCGGCTACCTCATCTTCCTCGGCGGCGGGATGGTGACGTGGCCGCTCCTGTTCGTCTCTATCGGGTCGTATCTGCCGGGTGAGAACTACGCCGCCAGGGGCCTCCCGTACGGGTTCGTCCTCTGGACCGGCTTCGTCATCGCGTTCTACGATGGCTACGCTGGGCTGTTGCTCGGCGTCTACCTCGTCATCACCCTCCTCGGACACCTCGCCTACGGATTCGCCCTCGGCGCGGTGTTCGATTACCTCTCGAAACGCCCGACGACGCTGGTGTAGCCGGGCAAAAATTCGATCTACCGTTCGTCCGCCGACGTCGTGTACTCCTTTTCGGGTTTCCGTTCGTGCTCCTCGAACGTCTCCACGAGGTCACTGACGTCGTCTCCCGTCTGCATCCGATACTCCCGCAGTATCGAGAGGACCCGTCTGACTTCGTCGTCCGTGAGTGACACGGTGGTTGGCATATGTTCACGGAAGCGTCGAGCCCCCAAAAACGTCGTGCCAAAAGGGACAAAAAGGAGCCGACGAGGGGTCGGAACCACCGAAACGAACCCCTGACTCGTAACCGATAACTGAACTACTATTTCCCGTCGGCCCTTACTGTCCGTATGGACCTTCCTGACGAGACGCACGTGGGGGCGAGTCAGGCTCTCGAACGGCTCTCCGATCCACTGCTCGCGCTCGATTCCGACTGGCGGGTGACGTATCTCAACGACCCGGCACGGGAACTGCTCGGCGTCGGTATCGACGAACAGTTGCCGACGGCGCTTCCCACGGCGGCGGGTGAGACGATTCTCGACCACTGCAAGACGGCGCGGCGGAACGACCGCCCCGAACCGTTCCACATCACCTTCGATGCCCGATATCAGGCGACCGTTCATCCCGGTGTTGACGGCGTGACGGTGCTCTTTCAGCGGTCCGAGGCCGCCACGGAGGACGTCGTCGCGGAACTCGATCTGAAGGAGCGGGCCATCAACGAAGCCCCGGTCGGTATCACCATCGCGGACGCACAACCGGACGACCAACCGCTGTTGTACGTCAACGAGGCGTTCGAGGAACTGACCGGGTACCCTTCCGACGAGGTACTGGGCCGCAACTGTCGGTTTTTGCAGGGGGAGGAGTCTGAGCCGGAACCCGTCCGGACGATGCGTGAGGCCATCCACGACGAGGAACCGGTTTCGGTCGAGCTGTTGAACTACCGTCAGGATGGAACGGAGTTCTGGAATCGGGTCGATATCGCGCCGATTCGTGACGACACGGGCGACGTCAGTCACTTCGTCGGGTTCCAGACGGACATCTCGGAGCGAAAGCGGGCGGAGTTCGCCGCCCGCCAGCGGGCGGACGAACTCGAACACCTGCTCGAACGCATCGAGGGACTGCTCGGGGACGTCACGAGCGCGGTGGTCGAAGCGCCGACGCGCGAGGCCATCGAGACGGCCGTCTGCACGCAGGTGACGCAGGTCGAACCCTATTCCTTCGCGTGGGTCGGCGAGCGCGACGTTCGAACTGACGGAGTGGAGGTGCGGACGGTTGCGGGGGAGTGTGATCCGGACCCCGACCATCCCATCGTGAACGAGGCACTGGAGACCGGAGAGCTACAGATAGCCCACCTCGACATCGAGGGATGTGCGGCGGCCGCGGCGCTTCCCATCTCGTACCACGACACGGAGTACGGCGTGCTCGTGGTAAGCGCGACGAAATCCGACGCGTTCGACGAGCGCGAGCAGGTCGTCCTGAAGTCGCTCGCTCGCGCCATCGGTAGCGCCATCAACGCCCGCGAGACGCGTCGGATCCTCATCGCGGACAGCGTCGTCGAAGCCGAGTTCTCGTTCCGAAGTTCGGACCTCTTCTTCGTGGATATCGCGGAGCGAACCGACGCCGAAATCAGTTACCTGCAATCGACGAACCACGACGACGGTTCGGTGGTATCGTTCTTCTCGATTCAGGGCGCGTCCGCGGACGACGTGTTCGACATCGTCTCGGAGCGCGACGACGTTCTCGACGCACGATTGGTGGCCGAACAGGACGAGGAAACCCTCTTCGAGTTCGTCCTCCCGGCGGGAACGCTCGTCTCCACGATGTCGGATTACGGCGGGAAGACGCAGGAGATATCGGCCACGCCGGACGAATCCCGCGTTCTCGTCGAGTTCCCACAGGAGGCGGACGTTCGCGGCCTCATCGAGCGCTTAAAGGATTCGTACTCCGGAACGGAACTGCTGGCCTATCGCCACCGCGAGCGTCCCGCGAAGACCAAACAGGATTTCATCGAGAGCCTGACCGATTCGCTCACGGAGCGTCAGTTGGCCTCGCTTCAGAAAGCCTACGTCAGCGGCTTTTTCGACTGGCCGCGACCCGTGACGGGGGAGGAACTCGCCGAATCCATGCGCATTTCGCGTTCGACGTTCCACGAACACCTTCGGGCCGCGGAGCGGAAACTCTGTGCCGAGTTCTTCAGCGATGAGTCGGCCTGACTTCCCCGGTTCGAGGTTGTCCGCTTCCCTCCTTCGAGGTAGTCCGATCCATCCTTTTACGGTAGGGCGACCCAACCATTCCACGTCGCTCGACCCATCGTTTCGAGGTAGTCCACCCCAATTCGTTTCAGCTCCCCTTCGATTTTCTTCATATCGAGCCTAACCCGGTCGAAGGCGTCTCATAACAATATAGGCAGTGGTGAACGTTTCCTCCATGCCCGGCGTAACCGGTGGTACTCTTAGCGATCGAGCATTCGACGAGATGCTCGACGCGATGGACCACGAGGAATGGTACGAGACTGCGGAACGATCGATTGGCGACCGTCGAATCGGACTCGTTCACCACGGCGACCGAGACCCGAACGGATGGACGACCTGGCGTGACGGCAAGAAGGTCGGCGTCCTGCACGGCGTGATATCGAATCGAGACGAACTGGGTCGTTCGAACGGCGAGATTTTCGAACGGGTGCTCGCGGATCCCGACCGAACCCTTCCGGAACTCAGCGGACCGTTCCTGCTCGTCGCCGCTGATCGCTCCTCCACCATCGTCGCCACGGACAAACTCGGCACGCGGCCCTGTTACTACTCGACCGTCGACGGATTCCTGTTCGGCAGCGAACTCAAATCCCTCATCTCCCAACTCCACGCGCCGCGGATGGACGAACGCGCGGTGAGCGACATGCTGTTCATGGGCTACGTCTTCGGCCGCAAAACGCTCGTGAACGACGTGCAGTCGCTTCGACCCGCATCGTACCTCCGATACGAGAACGGGAACGTCCAATCCCGTCGCTACTGGGAGCCCGATTTCGGCATCGACCCACAGGAGGGCTACGTCGATGAGGCGATCGAACGCTATCGCCGAGTGGTCGGCAACGTCGCGGGTACCATCGACGGCCGAACCGGCGTCTGGCTCTCCGGGGGCCTCGACAGCAGGACGCTCACCGCCGCACTGAAGGACGAGATCGACACCGTCCGAACGTTCACCTACGACAACTCGGCGACGCAGGAGGACCGCCTCGGTGCCGAGCGCGTCTCCGACGCGCTTTCGGTTCCCAACCAGTTCTGTGACTATTCCGCGAGCGAGTTCATGGAATCCATCGAACGCGGCGTGGACATCATGGACGGCATGCTCCAATGGTCGTTCTTCGTCAACCTCCCGCCCGTCCTGAACGACGTGTCGGGGGAAGTCGACGTGCTGTTCGAAGGGAGCAGTCAGGGCGAGTTCTTCGGCGACGTGCTGTATCGGTCGTACCTGACCGGCAAGTCATCCGTTGACGCGTTGGTCGCCCAGAAGGGTCAGATCTCCCCTCTCCAGGTGCGATCACTCCTCTCGTCGGACGTCTCGCCCACGCAGTCGCTCAGTCGAGTGGTCGAAGGGAGCACGCAGCCACGGCGGGAACACCGGACCCTCGATGCGCTCTGGGAACTGTTCGCCGACTCTCATTTCCGGTCGAACCGCCTCTATCGCAGTCAGGCCGGGACGCGCGTGCCGTTCGCCGACGGCGAGTTCATGAACCACGTCGCTCGGATGCCCTACCAGCGCTATCGAATCGGGGCGATTCCCGGTACCCGTGGTCGGGTGCCGTCCGCCGTCGCGCCGCTCAAACTCGAAGTCGCCCGTCGCGTCGGTGGTCCCTCCGCACGCGTCCCCTACAATCGGACGAATCGGCCGCCGACGTCACCGCTCGCGCTGCACGCGCTCGGGTTCGTCGCGGACAATCTCAAAAAGCGGGCCACGGGACCGGATACGTGCAGGATGGGTCGCTGGTACAGAAACGACCCGAAGATGCGCGCGTTCGTGGATTCCCTGCTCGACGATGCCGCCGACCGCGAGATTTTCGATGCCGATGGAGTGCGGACCCTCCAACACGAACACCTCGACGGGCACGCGGACCACCTGAAGCCGATTTCGGCCATTACGACGCTCGAACTCTGGATGCAAAAGCACCTCGACACGGTACGTCCGTCCGCTGGACAGCGTGTTCCTGTGCGCTAGATTGGCACAGATATATAAGATATCGATCTCACATTGAACTGAAATAGCAACGTTCAAGGGTCGCCGATTGGACGGTTCGAATGCATGGTACGCGGCGGGGCGGTACGTGGCGTCAGTGCTCGGGCTATCGAATTCCCCCTCGTCAGTCTACTCTATCCCCCCTCGATTTCTCGTCCCTTTGATCGTCTACTCTATCCCCCCTCGATTTCTCGTCCCTTTGATCGTCTCCTTTCTTCCTTCCTGTCTATCTCCTCCCTTTCTGTCTCTCTTCTTCTCCCGTGTCGAGCGTGGAGTGGGCGAGTGAAGACTGCACACCCAGATGGAACATACGAAGATAGTGATTCAAGTCGGGAAAGTATCGTGAGAAAGGAGATGGGGAAACCGTTCGGAATGTGGAGTACACCGCCATCGCTTGAAACGGTCATCTCTACCCCAAACCGAGTACGCAGACTCCGTCTTACACAAAAATATCGGAAACATATCTGTATCTGATTTCTTACGATTCTTTGGTAATGTCGGCGTCCTCTCGAATGATCTACTACTACCTATCCAAAATAACAGAAACATATAAGCATTCGGGCCGTAATGCCGAGACAGGCTGATCACGGTGTCTCAACAAACGAACGACAAATCGGGGATCGGAATATCCAAGAAGCGCCTCACTGCGCTCATGCTCCCAGTGCTGGGCGTCTGCTGGTTGGCGTTTCTACTCTTCCCCGGCTATCTCGGAGAGGAATCGACCATCGATTACGCCGCGATGACGCTCGGCGTCGGACTGATGGTCGCCGGTGTATTTCGTTTTCTCTACTCACCGGACGACGAATCGGGCGACGAAGCCGAATCCGAATCCGGTGAGTCTGCCGACCGGAACGACGGAACCGACTCGGCGACATCTGACGAATGAAGCCGAAAGAGAGAGCACGCTGCGGAACGTATCGTTAATCATGATGATCGGGGTCTTCCTCTTCGCCGAACTGTTCATCACGGTCGTCTTCCTCTCGGTCGCCGCGGGCATCCTCTATCAGTGCCATACGGCGGACGAGTGGGAACCACGCGGTCTCGTGGACATGGAACGTGATGCCGGGATCGACGAGGAGTGGCGTTAGTCGCGCCACTGGGCGTGGAGTTCGCTGTGATGTGCCCGCTCGTCCGGATCGGTGATGATCGAAACCATCTCTTTTCTATCGAGTGCGTATCGACGCTCTTCGTCCCGCGTGACGAGCGAGCGATTCCGTAGTTCCGCGAGGAGGCTCTGAATCTGCGCGATCGATGCCGCCACCTCGTCGTCGATCTCGTGGACCGTCATCGGCCCACTCTTCGCGAGCGCGGCGACGACGTCCCAGGTGTGATTTTCGTTGCACAGCGAATCACGGCGCGCGGCATCGATTCGGACCACGACGGCGTCGGTGTTCGCCAACTCCACCAACGACGACGTTTCGGAGGTGGATCGATTCGAAACGGCGCTCCCGAGTTCGCGTCCGCGCTCCTTGAGTTCGCGTTGGTAGGCCTCTATCGAACCCTTGTCGTCCGGACTGGTTCGATCGATGCCCGTCTCGTTCGGGTTCCCCCACGTCGTCCGTCCCTTCGGGATGCCGTCCGTCGATTCGGCGTTTCGTGCAGGCCACGGTTCGACATCGTCGGAGGCGGCCGGTTCCTCGTCCTCGGCCCCATCCCGCTCGACGTTCAGTGGGTCTTCGCTCTCCGCGACGTCCTCTATTTCTCTGGTGTCCTCGATTTCCCTGCCGTCCTCGACCTCCGCGGCGTCCTCGCCGTTAGCCTCCCAGTCCTGAAACGACCGCTGTTCGGTTCGCTCGTTTTCCAGTTCTTCGAGTCTGGTTTCGAGTTCCCGGATTCGTTCGTTCTTCTCGCGGAGTCGCTCCTCGAACTCCTCCGGACCGCCGATGTCGCCGTGGGCGAGCGCGTTCGCCATCTTCCGCGCCGCGTTGGACACGTCCCGCGCCGTCTGGAGTTCGTTCTCCAACTCGGCGATTTGAGCCTGTTTTCGCTCCAGTTGGCTCTCCAGTTCGGCCACGCGGTCGTGTTCCTGCTCCTGAAGCTCCGTGATGCCCTCCAAATCCTGCATCAGCGCGTCGCTGACGGACTTGAGTTCCGGACGCTCGAAGTCGTCGAGGCCGGGCGTCGCACCTGCATCGAACGTACGTTTACGGTCGAACTGCACCCGGCGAATCCCGCCGTCGGTCCAGTCCGTCTGGACGAACCCCTCTCCGGCGTCGAGGTTGGGTACCTCATTCCCGTACTCGCTGCCGACGATTCGGCTGACGACTTTCGTGTCGTTCTCCCACGTCAAGCGATGCCAGACCAGCCAGTTCGCCTGCGTGATGAAGTCCTTTTTCACGTCGGCGGGGCGCTGGCTGATGCCCATGATGCCGAGGCCGTGTTTCCGTCCGCGCTTGCCCACCTTGATGAGCATCTTCCCCGTCTCGCCCATGCCGCCGCCCTCCGGGATGTACTCGTGGCACTCCTCGACCACCAGCAGGAACGGTTTTTTGAGCTTTTTCTCCTTGGCGAACAGGTGCCGCGCCGTCTCGCGGATGAGCGCGTTCGCCTCGTCGTCGTCCAGGTATCCGGAGACGTCGATGATGATTGGGACGTTCTGTTCGAGCGCGAGCGACGCCACCTTCTCGGCGTGCTCGGCCCCGACTTGGATGTCACATTCCTCGTCCGCGCCGACGTGCAGGAGTTCGTACTCCTCTTTCAGGCCGTAGTACTCGCCGTCCGCGTCGATGATGGCGACGGGGTATCCAGCGTCGAGCAGTTGCTCGACCACGACGGACGCCGTGTTCGACTTTCCGGACCCCGACTTTCCGGTGACGAACCCGCGCCCCGTCAGGATTTCGACGACCGGAATCGAGACGTCGGTGTCGTCGGCGACGAGGTGACCGACCGGCAGTTGTTGTTCGTTGTCCATTCTCTTACATTCTCGATTCGGCAGCGAATCCTTCAATTTTTGCATCAACGGGGTCGGGGAAACGGCGGGATATTGTTGGTCTTTGTCACCTTGTGTGGTTCGGGAGTTGCAATCACAGCAAAACCAACCATCTCGCTCCACCCAAAATTACCAAGCCGTTATCGTAGTGGACGGGGAACGGATTTCGAAACCGAACCCACGACGTCAAACACACTCCTCAGTTTCGCCGTCCCCGTGACCCAATTCTTCAAACCGATTCCCCGACAACTACCTCCCATGCCCTTTCCCGAAGCGCTCGACGGCCACGTCATCGACGGTCACGTCCATCTCATGCCCCAGAAGCTCATGGCCGCAATACGAAAGTCACTCACCGAAGAAGCGGGGTGGTCGTTCGAGCATCCGACCGACCGGGAGCGGATGGAGGAAAAACTCCGTTCGATGGGTGTCGAACGCTACGTTGCCCTTCCGTACGCGCACAAACGCGGGATGGCGAGGGAACTGAACGAGTGGGTGCTGACCCGATCGAGGGAGTCCGAAATGGCGATTCCGTTCGCCACGGTACACGGCGACGATGACGTGGCGGCGGTCGTCCGCGAGGCGTTCGAGGCGGGTGCGAGGGGATTGAAGTTCCAGTGTCCGGTGCAGGGATGCGGCCCGGCGGACCCCCGACTCGACCCGGCGTTCGAGGCGGCCGCCGAGTACGACAAACCGATCCTGTTCCACGCGGGGACGGCACCGATGTTCGAGGATAGCCCGCACGTCGGGGCCGAGAAGTTCGCCGAGTTCGTCGAATCGTATCCGGAAATTCGAGCGTGTGCGGCCCACATGGGCACGTTCGAGACGGGGAAATTCCTGAACTTCGCGCGGGACCACGAAAACGTCTTTCTGGACACGACGATGGCGTTGTCGCCCCGCTCGGCGGACGTGTTGGGGTTCGACGCGGACGGTATTTCGGACGAGACGCTGGTCGAACTCGCCGAATCGGTGCAGTTCGGCACGGACTTCCCGAACGTGCCGTATCCCTACGAAGACGAACGCCGGGGACTGCTCGAACGCGAGTTACCGGCGTCCGTGTACGAGGACCTCTTCCGGAATACGGCGGAGCGATTTCTGGGCGAGAGATAGCCATCAGATCACTCGATTCGGCGTTTTGTAGCCGAGAAGAACTCTAACGAAACCGTCGAGCGATGCGCAAGGAAAATACTATGCTCGTCCGTCAGAGAGGAAGTGTATGAATCCCGAGAAAATAACCCTCGAAGCCCTCGACCGGATCGGGAATGGGGGGGGAGCCGTTCTCGGCACGAGAGTTTGCGAGGGAAGCGGGATGCGGTTCGGATGTCGGTACGGCGATGCTCGAAGAACTCGCGGAGCAGGGGGTCGTACGCTCCAAGGAGATTTCCCCGGAAACTCGCGTCTGGTGGCGTCCGGCCGACTTCGAACAGGAGGACACGCAGTTACAGTCGTTGATCGATGAAGTCCAAGAGTACGCCATTTTCATGCTCGACCCTGACGGGTACATCGCGACGTGGAACAAGGGTGCGGAGAAGATCAAGGGATACACTGCCGACGAAGTCATCGGCGAGCACTTCTCGAAGTTCTACACCGAGGGAGACGAGGAGGCGGGCGTTCCGGAACACCACCTCGAAATCGCAGTCGAGAAAGGACGTACCGAGTACGAGGGCTATCGGGTTCGGAAGGACGGCACGCGGTTCTGGGCCAACGTCGTCATCACGTCCCTTTGGAACGACGATGGGAGCCTCAGGGGGTTCACCAAAGTCACTCGGGACATGACCGAGCGTCGGGAGGCGAAACAACGTCTCCAGTCGGAACGCGACCTGATCGAACAGGCGCTCGAAATCGTCCCGGTCGGTATCTCGGTCATCTCGTCGGACGGGACCTTCTTGCGGTCGAACTCCTGGATCTCCGATCGTCTCGGAATCGATGAATCGGAACTGCAGCAGTACACGGCCACGTCGTGGGACCTCTACGATGTGGATGGCGAGCCGATTCCGCTCGAAGACGACCCGTTCACACGGGTGATCGAAACCGGTGAACCCGTGGTCGATTTCCATTGTCAGTTCCGTCCCGAAAGCGACGACCCGCGATGGCTCTCGATAAACGTCTCCCCTATCGAGGATACCGAGGACGAGGTCGGTCGTGTCGTGTACGCCATCGACGACATCACCGAACAGAAAGAGCGAACGGAGCAACTCCGACGTGAGCGAAATCAGACCGAACGACTGTTGGAAACGTCACCGGTCGCCATCTCGGTGCAGGATGCGGACGGGACGATACGGCTCGCAAACCGGCGAGCACAGGAGCTCCTCGGCTTATCCGAACACGAAATGATCGCGGAACGGGAGAACGCCGACGAGTGGGGTCTCTTCGATGTGGACGGTGATCCCCTTCCTCCGGAGGAGTCACCGGCCGCGCGCGTTCACGCTACGGGCGATCCGATGCACGACGAGGAAATCGCCATCGAAAAGCCGAACGGCGAACGGCTGTGGCTGTCCGTCAGCGCCGCCCCCGTGTACAGTCCCGACGGGGAACTCGAACGGATCATCTCGGCTGGCGAGGACATCACCGAACTCAAACAGCGGGAGCGCGAACTCGAACGCAGACGGAGCGAACTCGAAACCGAACTGAGCGAGATTCTCGGCCGTGTCTCGGACGCCTTTTTCGCGCTCGACGACGAGTGGCAGTTCACGCACGTCAACGACCGTGCGGAGGAGATTCTGTCGGAGTCCGCCGACGAAGTACTCGGAAAGCGGTTCTGGGACGTGCTTACCGACACCGGCGACACGCTCCTGTGGGAGGAGTTCCACGCCGCGATGGAGACCCAAACGCCGACCACATTCGAACTCAACTACGAACGGCTCGGTATCTGGATCGAGATAAACGCCTACCCGTCGGAGACGGGTCTCTCGGTCTATTTCCACGATATCTCCAAGCGAAAGGAGCGTGAACGCCGATTGGAGCAGTTCGCAAGCATCGTCTCACACGACCTTCGGAACCCGTTGTCCATCGCACAGATGTATCTGACAGAGGCCGAGATAAACGGGCAGGAGAGCGATTTCGAGGAGGTGAAGCGCGCACACGACCGGATGGAACGGATCATCCACAACCTGTTGCGGATGGCGCAGAACACGGAGGCGACCATCGAACCGAGCAGCGTCTCCCTTCCGAGCGTCATCGACCGGGCGTGGGGTCACGTCAAAACGTTCGATGCGACCCTCCACATCGACGAGGCGATGCCGGTAGTGTTGGCCGACGAAGACCAACTCCAAACGGTGTTCGAGAACCTGTTTCGGAACGCAGTCGAACACGGGGGTCCCGAAACGGAGATACGCGTCGGGAGGCTCTCCGACGGGTTCTTCGTGGAGGACGATGGACCGGGAATTCCGTTCGACGAACGGTCCAAGGTGTTCGACTACGGCCACACCGTAAACGACGGGACGGGGTACGGACTCACCATCGTCTCCGAGTGCGTCGAGACCCACGGGTGGGAGATAGACGTGGTCGGTTCCACGAGCGGCGGTGCCAGATTCGAAATCCGCGGCGTCACGGAAGGCAGTAGTTCGGCGGGGCGGTACTGAGTTATTTATCCGTCGGCGGGGGATAGGTTTAGATATGACCTCCGGTATTCACGTCCAACTCGCGGTGAGCGACGCGGGTGGATGTCCCGTCTCGTCGATCAGCGAGGAGTTGGAAATCGAATCCCTCCGCGTGGACCAACACGCCACGCGGACGGCGACGGGAGTCGTCGGCGAACTGACGGTCGACCGCTCCGACGACGCCGGAACGGAACCGGCGGCGGTCGAGGAAGTGTTCGTCGACGAGACGAAATCGGTGTATCGGTACACGCACGAAGACGAGTGTCCATGTCAGCGCGTGCCGGATCACGGTTGTCCCGTTCGGACCCTCCGGGCGGATTCCGGCCGACTCGTCCTCTCGTTCATCGCGCCCGACCTCGAAACGCTCCGTGGTGTCGTCACCGACTTGCGGTCGTGCTGCGGGAACGTGACCGTGAATCGGCTCACACGGTCCGCGGCCGCCGACGAGCGGTCGTTGCTGTTCGTGGACCGTACAGCGTTCACCGACCGCCAGTACGAGGCGCTCGAAACGGCCCACGAAATGGGGTACTTCGCATCGCCGAAAGGGGCGACCGCCGAGGAGGTCGCAACCGAACTCGGGATTTCGGTCGCCACGTTCCTCGAACACCTCTCGGTCGCACAGACGAAACTGCTCGACCAAATCCTTTCGTCCTGAAACCGCCGTCGGCGGATGAATCACCGGTCCAATAATCGGCGAACCCATTGAACCCGTCGAACCCGTCGAACGTGAACCACGAACCGGCCGGACGCGGTCCACGAATCCGTCGAGGCGAGTCACGAACCGTGAACCGTGTCCCTCGTTCACGTTTCACTTGCTATCAATTCACGCCCAATTAAATAAACCCGTGTATGGTAGTGACCAACCGTATGCGAAATCCCCGCCGACATTCGTAACGACACGATGTCTCAATCAGTGTATCAGGAAATCGGTGGTCACAGTGCGGTCGAAGCGGTCGTCACGGACTTCTAC
Organism: Haladaptatus sp. AB643; assembly: GCF_024136975.1. Taxonomy (NCBI): domain Archaea; kingdom Methanobacteriati; phylum Methanobacteriota; class Halobacteria; order Halobacteriales; family Haladaptataceae; genus Haladaptatus; species Haladaptatus sp. AB643. Next base: position 66,036 of record NZ_JAMYJW010000009.1, on the reverse strand, counting down.
GACCACGTGTTGTCCGACGAGCGACTCGTTCCCTACTTCGAGGGAATGGACATGCAAGAACTACGCGCACATCAAATCCAGTTCATCAGTGCGGTTGCCGGTGGTCCGGTCGAGTATACGGGTGCGGACATGCGCGAGGCACACGACCATCTCGACATCGACGAACCCGACTTCGATGCCGTCGGCGAACATCTCGAAAACGCGCTTCGAACGAACGGCGTCGATGACGACAACGTCGAGGCGATCATGGCGGAAGTCGTCGCGCTCAAAGACCCTATTCTCGGTCGATAACGGACTCTTCAGGGACGGACTCCGTGGGTGTGGTGTTCGAAAACACCGCCGACTCTTCGGACTTTCCACACGGTATCCGTCCGACGAAACTGCCGTAAACCGTCCGTTTATCCCTCTCAATCGGCTCAGTTTAGGTATGACTGCAGATTCGTTTTCCCGAAACGAACCGACCCCGGAAACGTACGTGACGGTGATCGCGGAGTGAGTTCCGACCACGACACGAAAACCGTCGTTCTCAGTCTCATCGCGGGCGTCTTCTTCGGCGGCATCGGCGGCGGCGTCGCCTTTCCGACGTTGCCACGACTCGGCACACTACTCGGTTTTTCGGCGCTGACCGTCGGCATCATCCTCGCCATCAACCGATTCACCCGAATGCTGTTGAACACGCCCGCCGGAACGATTCTCGACCGCTTCGGCACTCGACGACCCATGCTCGTCGGGTTCGTCCTGCAAGGACTCGCGCCGTTCGGCTACGTCCTCGGGTTGACGGCCGCGTGGACGAAGGGTCTCGCGGGCGCGCTTCCGCTGACGGCGACCGCCGTGAGCGCCACGACGTTCGCCGGGTCGCGCGTGCTGTGGGGAATCGGGTCGGCGTTCGTCTTCGTCGGCGCGTTCAGCACCGTGACGAAGGTCACGACGACGGAAAACCGCGGCAAGTGGACGGGTTACCTGCGCGGCGGGCAGAGTCTCGGGTTTCCAACCGGACTCGTCGTCGGCGGACTCGTTGCGAACATATACGGGTTCACCCCGGCCTTTCTCGTCGCGGGCGTCGCCGGGTTGTTCGCCGCGTTCGTCGCTTTCCTCGTCCTACCCGACCTCCAACCCGCCGTCGAAACCGACACCGGACTGCGCGAGATACCGAGCATCGTCACCTCCGACGTTCGCATCCTCTCGGTCGGACTCGTGAACTTCGTCGTCCGATTCCTCTTCGCCGGGGTACTCCTCTCGACGGTCGTGGAGTACGCCGCGGCGGTCGGCATCCACATCGGCTTTCTCGACGCGACCGGGATCAGCGGCGTCGTGATGGCCGTCAGCGTGCTGTTCTCCAGCGCTACGACGCTGGTCGCCGGTCCGGCGTCCGACCGCGTGTCGAACCGTGCGTTCGTCTCGATTCCGTCGCTCGGTTTCCTCGCCGTCGGTTTCGGCCTTCTCGCCTTCGTTCCGACGCTTGCCGGGACGTTCGTCGGCGTGGCTGTCATCGGTATCGGCGTCGAGGCCGTGAACATTCCCCTGCTCGCGTATCTGGGCGACATCAGCCCTGAAAACGATGTGGGAAAACTGGGGGGCGTCTACAACGTCTTCGGCGACTTCGGTTCGACGGTCGGCCCGCTCGTCGCCCTCCCGTTCGCCGTCCAGTTCAGTTACACCACGGAGTACCTCGTCTGCGTGCTACTGGTCGTTGCAACGGCTCTCATCGGCGCGCTCACGCTGCTCGGCGGCAACGACACCCAACGTCCGATTTCGGTGCCGAGCGACGACTGAGTTTCAGGCAGTTGGATGAGGAATCGCCTCCCGAGAAAACCACCAAAGCTCTTTCACGACCGCAAACGTGCGGTGATATATGTTTTGTATCCGACGGATATCGACAGTCGAACGCGCCGTTTCCAACCATCCGTGACCGATGAACGCCGTTGAACTCTCGGAAGAAGGACCGACCGAGTGGTATAGCGAACCGCGCGACCGCGTTTTCGAGCGACTGGATTCGGACGAGGGGGGGTTGACCGACGATGACGCCGCGGACCGACGAGCGGAGTTCGGACCGAACGAACTGGAGCAGGAAGCCGGGATTTCGCCATACAGACTGTTTCTCTCCCAGTTTCAGGATTTCCTCATCTACCTGCTGATATTCGCCGCCCTCCTCTCGGTCGCGGTCGGGGTGCTCCCGGGGACAACCCCCAAATACGAGGAGGCGGCCCTGATACTGCTCATCTTGCTGGCGAACGGTCTCTTTGGGTTCGTGCAGGACTACCGAGCCGAGATGTCCATCAAATCCCTGCAGGAACTCTCCACGCCGAACGCGACCGTACTCCGAAACGGGGAGACCGTCACCGTCGATGCCGCGGACGTCGTTCCGGGCGACATCGTCGTCATCGAGCAGGGGTCAGTGATTCCGGCGGACGCGCGACTCGTGGAATCGACGGCGATGGAGACGAACGAAGCCGCCCTCACCGGCGAAAGCACGTCCGCCACCAAGGAATCGGGGACCGTCGACGCAGACGCGCCGCTGGCCGAACGGAACAACATGGTGTACATGAATACGACCGCGATCAAAGGTCGGGGGCGGGCCGTCGTCGTGGCTACGGGGATGGACACCGAAGTGGGCGACATCGCGACCGAGATTCAGGAGGCCGAACCGCGGGAAACACCCTTCCAGAAGGAAGTGGACGAACTCGGAAAACGGATCGGGTTCGGTATCGTCGCGCTGATTCTCGTCATCGCGGCCACCCAATTCGTGTTCACTGCCGCGGGGTGGCTCTCGATACTGCTGACCGGAATCACGTTGGCAGTCGCGGCGGTCCCCGAGGGGTTACCGGCGGTCGTGACGTTGACGCTGGCGTTGGGGTCGAGAAAGATACTCAACCGCGACGCGCTGGTCCGACGACTCCCGGTGGTCGAAAGCCTCGGCTCCGTCGAGGTCATCGTGAGCGACAAGACAGGGACGCTCACCGAGAACCAGATGACGGTCAAGCGGGTGTACTTCGACGGCACTGCCTACGACGTCACCGGAACGGGCCTCTCGACGGACGGCGAGTTTCGACGCGACGGCGAACGTGCGGACGCCGAAGAACTCACACCCCTCCTGTCCTGCGGGGCGTACTGTAACGACGCCGAACGAACGCCGAACTCCGCGGACGAGGAGTATTACGGCGACCCGACCGAGGTCGCCCTTCTGGTCTCCGCCGCGAAGTCGAACGTCAGTCCCGGTCACGAGCGTCTCCGCGAGATTCCGTTCTCCTCCGAGCGAAAGCGGATGACGGTCGTCGCCCGGGAATCGCTCTCCGTCCTTTCGCACGGCGACCCCGTCGATGTCGATTCGACCCCGACCGCCTACATGAAAGGGGCACCGGAGGTGGTTCTGGAACGCTGTGATCGATTCCTCGAAGACGGGGAAGTTCGGGAACTCACGGACCCGAAACGCGAGGGAATCCTCGAGCGGAATCGGAGGTTCGCTTCGAACGCGCTCCGGGTGCTCGGCTTCGCCGCTCGGTCGGTCGATGACACCGAGGCGGACCCGGAGGATATCGAACGGGACATGGTATTTCTCGGTCTCCAAGGGATGATCGACCCGCCTCGGGACGAAGTCCCGGAGGCTATCGAGGACTGTCAGCACGCAGGAATACGGGTCGTCATGGCGACGGGCGACAACCTCGACACGGCGAAAGCCATCGGCCGGGACATCGGGTTCGATTCGGAGACGGCGATGGTCGGCGCGGATGTCGAAGCCCTTTCCGACGACGAACTGCGTGACGTCGTCGAGCGTGTCGACGTCTTCGCTCGCGTATCGCCCCAGCACAAAGTCCGGATCCTTCAGGCGCTTCAGGGGAACGGACACACCGTCGCCATGACGGGAGACGGGGTCAACGACGCACCGGCACTCCGGAACGCCGACGTCGGTATCTCGATGGGCATCCGTGGCACCGACGTCGCTCAACAGGCGTCGGACATGGTGTTGCTGGACGACAACTTCGTCACCATCCGCGACGCCGTCGCCGAGGGGCGTGCCATCTTCGACAACATCCGAAAGTTCGTGAACCTGTTGTTGTCCGCGAACGCCGGTGAGGTCCTCACCGTCTTCTTCGGCGTCTTCGTCGGCACGCTCCTCTTTCCGGACCTGTTCGCGGCCGAAGCCGATCCGCTCATCCTGACGCCGGTCATGCTGCTCTGGATCAACATCGTGACCGACGGCCTTCCGGCGCTCGCTCTCGGAACCGACCCCAAAGCGCCCAACATCCTCGACAGACCCCCACGGAACGACGGTCAGGGTGTCATCGACCGTCGCATGGTGTTCTCCATCGTCTCGATCGGTCTCACGATGACGGTCATCGGGTTGGGCGTCTTCTTCTACGGATTGGCGGCCGTCCGTGAGCTCGTCACGGCACAGACCCTGCTGTTCACGTTCATCGTCACCGTCGAGATGGTCGTCATCCAGGTCATCCGATCCCGATACAACCAATCCCCGTTCTCGAACCCGTGGCTGATCGCCGCCGTCGCCGTGTCGTTCGGTCTCCAACTGCTCGTGCTCTATACGCCGCTGAACGCCCTGTTCGACGTGTTTCCCGTCTCGGCCGCTCACTGGGTCTGGATCGCACTCGGCACCGTCGCGTTCGTCATCGTCACGACGGTCGCCGAACGAACGCTCGGATGAACCCGCAATAGATTCCGACCGTCGGTTTTCCCCGCCGATATCGCTTATCCTAAACGGTCCCGTATAGTCCCCATGGCACAACGAATCCTCGTCCCGATAGACGGTTCCCCGTTGTCCTCGAAAGCGCTCGAAGTCGCGCTTTCGGACTATCCGGATACCACGGTCACGGTGTTGTACGTCATGGACCCCATCGGATCCGGGTTCAACATCGTCGAAGTCATGCGACCGAAGTTCACGGACGGTGCCCCGCCGGGGTCCGTTTCGATGGAGTACTGGAACGAGTGGTACGAATCCGCCCACGAGAAAGCAACGAACCTGTTCGACGCGGCACAGGAACTCGCGGACGAGTTCGACGTCACGCTAGTGACCGCCGTCGAATTCGGCGAGCCGAAACACGTCATCGTCGAATACGCGGAGGAACACGACATGGACCGCATCGTCCTCGGAAGTCACGGTCGGTCCGGTGCGACCCGTCTCATGCTCGGGAGCGTCGCCGAAGCGGTCACGCGGCGGGCATCGGTTCCGGTATTGATCGTCAAGTGATCTGTTCCGCCCGTCGTCAGGTATCCCTGATCGTCGCCCGAAGGTGGCCGGTGTCGGTGGATTTCGTGGGGTCGCGTGTCGACAATCGTAGCTCCCAATCGTGGGTATCGACCGCCCGAGCCCACTCTATCGACACCGGATCGGGAAGGATTCGGTTGAGTTCGATGGCGAGCGGAAGCGTCGGAAGGTAGCGTTCGTCCCCGTCGAGCGCGTATTCGGAGAGCGTGACGAGCCATCCGCGGGATGACGACGTGTCGTCCAGGGGAGTGAGGTGATAGTCGGCCGCGATGGACACCGAAACCAGACGCTGAAGGGCGGTCTCTATCGTCCTCCCGTCGTCTTCGACCGGCGGCATTCGTCTCGACGCGGCTTCGAGGACGTGGTGTTGTTCGTCCGCGGACAACTGGTCGGTCAACTCGACGACCATGCTTTCGAGCAGCACGAGACAGAACTCGTCCCGGTCCGCGACCGACTCCGCGGCGTCCAGATACACGTCCATCACCGCACGCTCTACGCGCTCGTATCCCTCGTCCGCGAGCGTCTCGAAGAGCGCGCCGGTAACGTCGTGACAGAAATCGATGAGCGGCTGTCGGTCGGTAACCGAACCGTCCGCAGTCGATTCGTCCTTCCGTCGCGCCAGCGCTGTCGTGTCTCCGGCCGTCTCTCCGACGAGGGCGTACGTTTCCGGTGCCTCGCAGACGATGAGGTCGTGGTACGGTAGCTGTGGGTCGTACCGACGAAGCGCTGCTCGATACTGTTCGGCGAAGCGGAGTGCCGCCCGTGCGGTGTGTCGGCTGTCGAACCGTCGTCCCGCGATGGGAACCGGGCTGGTCCCCGTGCGGGCGCAGATGATGTGATATACACCGTCGTCCGTTTCGAGCGATTCGACGCTTCGGCGAATGTCGTGGAGCGTGTGTCCTACCATGCGTGTGTCCGTCGCGTTCCCGTGTAATCGGCGTTCGTTGGGGTCCTCCGGCGGTGTGAGGCGGAAGTGCTACGCGTGTCCACCGTTTCATCGTTGCCCTGTTCCATGGTTTTAGGCTAGCCTAAAAACCTAAAAGTGTTTTGTTCGATGTATAAATGGTGCGTATATCGACACGGTTCGGATGCTTCCATCACCCCCCTCACCTTTTTCGTCATTCAGATCGGTTTATCACCGTTAGAGTCCTCGTAACCGTCGTAAACGGCGGTTGTGATCCCTTCGAAAACGGGTGCATCGACCCCGACAACGTCCAAATAATTTTAGGGCATCCAAAAAAATTGTTTTCCTTTGAAAAGATATATGTGGCTGGACCACGGAGTAGTAGTTGCAATGAGTGTTCAAGAGGAAGTCCGTCAGAAGGCCGGTACGGTCGAGGAGAACCCGGTTCGCCTCGAAGAGGCGAAGGCAGAACAGATCATCGACGCGTTGAACACGGACCTCGCGGACGCGTACGTGCTCTACCATCAACTACACAAGCACCACTGGAACGTCGAAGGGGCCGAACACCACGACATCCACCTCTTCCTTCAGGAAGCGTACGAGGAAGTCGAGGAGGCCGCGGATGCGGTTGCGGAGCGCGTCCAGGCGATCGGTGGCGTCCCGCACGCCAGCATGGCGACTCTCTCGGCGGCCGCGACGGTCGAACCCGAGGACGAGGACGTGTACGACATTCGGACTTCGCTCCGCCACGACCTCGGAATGTACGGCGACATCATCGAGAGCTACCGCGACCACATCGAACTCGCGAACGGACTGGGCGACTACGCGACTGAAGAAATGCTTCGAGAACAACTGGTGGAGCTAGAAGAGTACGCGCACACCATCGCCCACTACCTCGAAGACGACACGCTCGTCCTCGAATCCGCGACGCACTGATTCCGTCGCTCTTCTATCGTCTCGCTTTTGATTTCGTCGAATTGTCGAATATTACCGCAACGACGAGACGACAGTATCCGTTGCGATCCAGCCATCCGTGTTTCCGTCTTCGATGAAAACGAACCGCTCGGGCCGTGTTTCGCAGAGATCGATATCCGGAGTCGTCGATCGGGAGGGGGTGGTCGTTTCGTCAACGGCCCGTGAGTTGACAGCCATCGGAGATTTTTAGGGTGGCCTAAAAGAAAAAGGGTTCGATTCCCGTTCGGGATGTATCCCACCGATTTCATTTTCGTCTCTGTGGGGTGCTACCAAGAGTCGAAATCTTTACCCCCTCTTCCGAAAACCATCTACATGACAGTTCATGAAGAAGGAAATGACGACGTTGGATTTCCTCGACCGCGCCGTTGACTGCTACGATGACGTGGTCGGCGTCATCGCGGACGACGGTACGGAGTACACCTACGAAGAATTCAGCGAGCGGGTCGACCGATTCGCGAACGTTCTGGCGGACCTCGGGGTCGAACAGGGCGACCGCGTGGCGATGCTGGCGTCGAACACCCACTACTTCCTCGAAGCGTTGTACGCGACCAACCATCTGGGCGCGGTGTACGTCCCGATGAACTACCGTCTCGTGCCCGCTAACTACGAGTACATCCTCAACGACTGTGAGGCGTCGGTCGTCATCGCGGATTACGACTTCGCCGAAAAGGTCGAAGCGGTTCGGGATTCGGTGCCAGCCGAGTTTTTCATCGGCTACGAAGCGGACAGAATCGATGGCGATTGGCAGGACTACATGACCCTCGTGGACGAGGCGTCGGCCGACGCGCCGGAGCGGGCGGATATCTCGGAGGACGACGACGCGAGCATCAACTACACGTCCGGAACCACGGGCGACCCGAAGGGCGTCGTTCGAACCCACCGCACCGAACACTGGCACGCCATCGTGCTCAACCAGCACATGGAGATTCGGGACGACGACACCTACCTCTGGACGCTCCCGATGTTCCACTGCAACGGGTGGGGCCACACCTACGCCATCACCGGAACCGGCGCTACGCACGTCTGTCTCCGGAAGTTCACCCCGGAGCGCACGCTCGAAAAGATTCGAAACTACGACGTGTCGTTCATGTGTGGCGCGCCGACGGTGCTCAACCGCGTCATCGCGTTCAACGAGAACAACCCCGACGTAGGGACGACGGGCGACCGCGAACTGCGCATCGCCACGGCCGGAAGCGCCCCCGCGACGGCGACCATCGAAACCGTCGAGGACGACATCGGGTGGCGCATCATCCATATTTACGGGTTGACCGAGACCGCACCCATCATCACCACGTCGAACTCGCCCCGCCGCCTCGCCGAACGCGGGCGCTCCCTGAAGGTCAAACAGGGGAGCGAGGTCATCTGCACCGACGTTCGCGTCATTCACGATGACGGCAGTGACGTTCCCCCGGATGGAGAGACGATGGGCGAAGTCGTCGTCCGCGGCAATCAGGTGATGGACCGATACCTGAACAAACCGGAGGCGACCGACGAGGCGTTCAACGACCGTCTGCCGGGCTACTTCCACACGGGCGACCTCGCGACCATCGACGAGGACGGGATGATCTCGATTCAGGACCGCAAGAAGGACATCATCATCTCGGGCGGCGAGAACGTCTCGTCCATCGAAGTCGAGGACGTGTTGTACGACCATCCCGACATCGCCAAGGCGGCGGTCATCCCCACGCCGAGCGACGAATGGGGCGAACTCGTGACGGCCGTCGTCGTCCCGAAACCCGGCGTCGAACTGTCCGATGCGGACGTGGAGGACTTCTGCCGCGAGCGGATGGCGGGCTACAAGATTCCGCGCAAGATCATCGTGGACGACGACCTGCCGGAAACCGCGACCGGCAAAGTCCAGAAGTACCAACTCCGGCAGGAGTTCTGGGAGGACGAGGACCGACTCATCGGCCAGGGGTAGTCGCCCAAGCTATCGGATTTCAGTTTTTCCGGAGCAGGTCGTTCTCGATGATGTCGTCGATCAGTTCCCGCATCGTGTCCGGCACACCGTCCCTGTTCGTCGTCGTCCGGGTGTGCATCCCGTGGAGGAGAAGGGCCAGGATGTGTTCCGCCGTCGTTTCCGTATCGACATCTCGGAAGGTGCCATCCTCGATGCCCGAATCGAGAATTCGGACGAGTATGTCCCGTAACTCGGTGTCTATCTCCGTGAGTTTCTCCCGATACGCGTCGTTCCGTGCCGCCTGCGCCCACAGTTCGATGAAAACCGACGACACTGCCGGTTCGTCCCCCGACGACGATATCACGACCGACTCCGATTCCGGTCGCGTCGGGTCGAGAAACGTATCGACGACGGAACGGAGGTCCGCTTCGGGGTCGCCCGTCCGTTCCCGAAGTTGCTTCTCGACGAACTTCTCCGAAAACACGTCCAGCAGTGAGAGGAGCAACTCGTCTTTGTCCTCGAAATAGTGGTAGATGAGCGACGGACTCTGTCCCAACTCCTCGCCGATGATCTTGATGGAGAGGTCCGCGTATCCGTGCTTCGCAAGCGCCCGAAACGCGGCCTCCCTGATTCGTTGTTCCGTTCCTCGCTGCTCGTTCATCGTGGTTAGTCGGTATTCGGCAACCGTCGGTATAAGTGGCGAGGAAACCTTCGTCGGCACAGTTCACATTCCCTCGTATGTCGGAAACTCGAACTGAACAACCGACAGACACACGATGGATGGGAACGTTATGAGCCTCGGGGGGAATACAGTGGAACGATATAACACGACAGTTGGCCGTCTCGAAACAGAACTCCGGCGAAGCGGAGGGAGGTTGTAGGATGGCGTGGATAGATACGATAATCATCTTCCTCGTCAGCCTGCTCATCGGTGGGTTCGGCATCTACGTCGGTGCGAGGGTGACGACGGACCGCGCGGGAAGCTACGGTCACGCCATCATCACCGCACTCATCGGGTCGATAGTGTGGGGCATCATCAGCTTCTTCGTCGGGTGGATTCCCATCATCGGCGCGCTGCTCGCACTCATCGCGTGGATCGGCGTCATCAACTGGCGCTATCCCGGTGGCTGGGGAACGGCCATCGTCATCGGACTGGTCGCGTGGTTCGCGGCCGCCATCGTCCTCTACATCTTCGCGCTGTTCGACATCATCACCGCGGGGGCGCTGGGGATTCCGGGCGTCTGAGCCGTTCAGCGGAGTTCGGGGGTCGAGACGGACGAAATCGCTCCGTCCGTCCCGCGTAACCGAACCCACCAGACGATGGCCGCCACGCCGAGACAGATCGCGGCGACGCCGACGAGGCCCGCCTCCGGACCGAACGGTCCACCGGTGACGACACGCGGACCGACCTGTCGGGTAGCGACGAGCGTCACCGGGAGTCGAAGGCCGCTCACCGAAAACCCGTACACGCTCGTCTGGAAGAAGTTCCACGAGATGTGCAACCCGATGGAGATACCCAACTCGCCGGTGAGCACGTACCCGGACGCGAGCATGACACCGGCGAGGACGATGACGAGCGTACTCGTGAGCGTCGCGTTCGGATTGAAGACGTGCAGGACGCCGAACACCACCGACGAACAGAGCGTCGCGGCCGCAACCGCCGCGTCCGCGGATACCCACCGAAACCAGCGGAACCCCTCGGCGAGGTTCGTCAGCAGGTAGCCGCGTATCAGCAACTCCTCGCTGATACCGACGAAGACGAAGAGGGGTATCGAAAGGAGGAACGCGCCGACGAACGACACGTTCGGCGCGGTTCGGAGATAGCCGACGACTCGAACCCAACCGAACGCGACTTCGGCGAAAAATATCGCGGTCATGAGCGCCGCGCCGAGGACGAGGCCGAACCCGAGGTCCAACCACCACGACCGCGAGAGATGAAACCCGAAGTCGGAGAACCGACGACGGTCGAGAAACCGCCCGACGAGGTACGTGAACGAACACACCACGATCAGTTCGACGATGACCCGGACCAACAACCGTCCCCCGGGCCCGAACGATCCGAGTCCCAATCCGACGAATACGGGGCGGAGAATCGGCCTGAACGCGAGTATCACCCCGAACGAGAGGATTCCGAGGACGATTCCGGCGACGACGAACCGCCACGGGAGCCGAAGCCGCCGGTCCGTCCCGTTCCAGAACACCGCTTTTATCGAAGTGAGCACTGTGAATACAGTACGGCGACCCGACTGTTAATCCTTGAGTTCGAAACCCGTGGCGGCAAACCTGTTTCGTAGCTCCCTCATCCCTTCTGCCCTCAAAAACGTCGAGAAATTGAACGAAATACTGTAGTTTTAGGTAAGAAGCCTGCGTTCTCGAAACGGAGAGAGGTCGTGTTCGGTCGCGTGGATCGACCGGACCGAATTACGGGTGACCGAGAAGTCGCCGAGACAGTTCGAGAACGAATCCAAACAGCACTCACCAACACATGTCGTTTACCAAGTCAGTCGAACAGTACGCCATATTCCAGCTCGATCCGGACGGCACCGTCGTCAGTTGGAATCGCGGTGCGGAGAACCTCAAGGGGTATCGAGAGACCGACATCGTCGGCGAGCATTTTTCGGTATTCTATCCCGAAGCCGCCAGAGCGGTGAACTGGCCGGACAGGGAACTCGAATTGGCGGTCGAGAACGGTAGCTTCGAAGACGAGGGGTGGCGTGTTCGGACCGACGGCACTCGTTTCTGGGCCCACGTCAACATCACTGCCCGCTTCGACGATGATGGGTCACTCGAGGGATTCACGAAGGTGACGCGAGACCTCACCGAACGTCGTGAACACGAACTGTACTTGCGTGCCTTCCGGGAGGCGATCGAACAGTCGAGGCACTCGATCTATTTCACGAACGTGGATGGCACCATCGAATACGTCAATCCCGCGTTCGAGGTTATCACGGGCTACACCGCCGAGGAGGCTATCGGCGAGGACCCCCGATTTCTGAACGCAGATGATACCACCGCCGACTTCTACAGGGATTTCCAGCGGACGATCCACGGAGGGGACGTCTGGATCGGAGAAGTCGTTAATCGGCGAAAGTCGGGCGAAGCCTATACCGTTCACCAGACGACAGCACCGATCAAAAACGCCGAAAACAGCATCGAACGCTTCGTCACTATCAACACCGACATCTCCGAACGCAAAGGACGTGAGCGAACGCTTCGTCGGCAGCGCAACGAACTCGAACGACACCATCAGATCACCGAAAGCCTCCGTTCGTTAAATCGAGTCCTGACACGGGCATCGACCCGAGATGAAGCCGAACAGTTGGTCTGTGATCGCCTCGCCAGTTCCGAAGCGTACCGCTTCGCCTGGATCGCCAACAACGGTCCCGGGAACGATATCGTGCCGCATACTTGGGCGGGTATCGAGGACGAACGACTCTCTGACGTCACGATTACGACCGACGATAGCGACCTCGAACCCAGTCCAGCAGGTCGGGCGCTGCAGTCCGGGACCGTCCACGCCGTTCAGGACATCCTCTCCGATCCGACGTACGAGCGGTGGCACGAGCGTGCAGTTCAGTGTGGCTATCGGAGTTCGGCGGCCGTTCCGCTGGTGTACCGGGACACCGTCTATGGTGTCTTGGTGTTGTGTTCGAGCCGTCCGTTTGCGTTCGACGAGCACGAGCAACACCTCCTTCAGGAGGTCGGCGAGCGTATCGGTCATACGATTCACGCCGCCGAAAACCAGCGGCTTCTCCATGCTGATACTGTCGTCGAACTCGAATTTCGGTGTACGGATCCGAACGCCGTCTTCGTCGAGCTTTCCGAGCGGTTGGACTGCTTGTTCTCGATATCCAAGTTAACGCCGACGGCTGACGGTGCCTTCGTCTCGTATCTCGAAGTGGCCGACACGCCGCCAACTAGCGTGTGTGAACATCTCGACCGGAACCCGAGTATCGACGACGCTCGTGTACTCCGTGAACAGGGGAACAGAGGAACGATCGAATGTCTCTTGTCCGGTAACTCTCCCCTTCTCACTCTCACCGAGTATGGGGCGACGATACGGACGGTGGAAGTCGAACGAGGGGGAGCGACGTTGGTTGCGGAAGTCGCGCCGGAGGCGGATACGCGGGGCATCATCGAAGGCCTTCAACGGGAGTTCCCCGAGACCAAATTTCGATCCAAACAGTCGACCGATCGCCCGAGACGGAACGTCGGGACGGCCGAGAACCTCGACGACCGGTTGACCGACCGCCAGTGGGAAATTCTCGAAGTGGCGTATCACGCGGGATATTTCAACTCCCCTCGAGACGTCACGGGCGAAGAGTTGGCCGCGACGCTGGGAATCTCGTCGGCGACGTTCTATCAGCACATTCGGAAGGGAACCCGAAAGGTCCTGGCAGAACTCGTCACGGGAAGCGATGCATCGTCACGCTAGCCTAGTAGTCTAGCCTCCTCCGCCGTCTGTGTTCGGAATGACACTAGTCATCGAGGCTCTTTCTACTTTTCAAACTCGAACAAAGTGGAAGTAGACAATGAGCAAACCACAGTCTCAAAACACCGGCAACTGTGCCACGATAGAGCGCTCCTCTCTTACCGACATCTTTCGGTTGCTTAGCGACGATCGACGTCGGCGGATACTGCACGCGATCCGGGCGCGTAGCGGTCCGATGCAGATCGGTGCTCTCGTCGCCGAACTCGTCAAGTTGGAGGGAGTCGATTCCCGCGATCGAATCGAACTGTCGTTGTACCACAATCATCTCCCACGACTCTCCGATAGCGGGATTATCGATTACACGCCTGGAGAGGACCACGTCGTAATCCGCAAACTACCCGAACCTCTCGTTTCCCACTTACTACTTGCCGAAGAGGTGGATGGGATCCGTCAACGGAGGTGACTCTTGCCATATCATGTCAGTTGCTCAATCTGCATGTTCGAACAAGAAGTGGAAGAGCTGTCGGAAGCGTTAACCCTCGACGAAGAACACGCCGAGGAGTGGGGCGAAGAGCACATCGTCGAAATTCAACTCTTAGAGTGAACGTATCGAACGCCGTCTCGTTCGCGCTTCGATTTGTGTCTGTACTCTCAAAAATCCCGAATCGTTCTCCGGATACTTGTTTCGAGGGCAGGATGAACGCGCCACGGTTGCATACGTCTCTATGGGGACCCTATCGACGCTTCCATCCGTCCACGAAACGGAGAGTGTATTTCCGGTCCGTTCACTAACATCGAACCGAAGCCGATAGAAGCCTCCTTGATGCTTGTCTCGCTGCCGGTCGAAAAACGAGACGAACGGACCGACACGTTCGTTGGCTTAGTGATTCATTACTGGCATTCTTCACTCATAATACTCACGTCGAGCGATGGCGTTCCGTTTCCGTCCGTTTCGCCGTCCTCATCCGTGCTGATAGTCGTCTCGACACCGACATCGACCGATTTTACGGAAAAGAGTCGGCCTCGAATCTCTCCCTCGGGATACGCCTCCGAGTGAACGTTGACATAGGTGTTCCCGTCGGCCATCTCGGAAACGAGTTTGTCGAGCGACGACTCCTCGTACGGCCCGACGAGGTCATCGTCGGAAATCGCCCCCGTGGCAATCGCGTTGGCACCGTGCACGGTCTGTTCTCCCGTCGCATCAGCGTCGATGAGGCTGACGACGTGCGGGCCGTTTTCACCCGGTTTGCCGACGTGGATGTGTGCTTTGGTCACCGGCGCTTCGAGTTCGAACGCGAGGAGTCCGTAGTCGAGGGTTCCGTCCGTCGTTCGGCGGAACACGGCGACGCCCTGCCCGTCGCTGTCGTTCGACGGGACTTCGCCTTCTCCCATCATGGTTCTCGTACTGAACAGTTCCATCGAACCCTGCGCGTCGGAGCTACCGGTATCGGACGCGGACGAACCCGATTCGTCAGTAGACGACGAGTTGGTACCGTCCCCCGCGACGACTCCCGCACCGATTCCGCTGAGGGCTACTGTTCCAAAACTCAGCAACTTGAGGGTCTGACGCTTGTCACTGTCTGGCATTGTGGGACCACTATTTGAATTCTCTCGAATTTACTAATGCCTTGTTGCCTCCTGTGACTCGTTGATATAGAACGTAGAGACAAATGAACTATCAATTCCTGCGTGGTGACGATATCGGTACGAGTCCGAAGCGGGCAACGAAACCCATCACCGCCGTTCGACCTTCCATTCGCCGGGTTTCTCGCCGTGGAACTCGCCCTTGGCTTCCCGCTTCGTCGGCCAGAACGTCAGGAGCGCAGTGGCGACGTAGAAACAGAGCACGCCGACGATGACGAACTCCCCCGAAATCCCGGGAACGGCGGCCGTCTCGACCGGCGTCTCTTTCGGGACGAAGGCCGTGATGCGGAACAGCCACGCAACGACCAGCACCGTTTCCAGCGGGAAGTAGACGTGTTTGAGTCGGCGGGACAGCGCCTCCCATAGCGAAACCTTCAGCGTCGGTTCCCGAAGGTCGTGACCCAACTTTTCCCGCCAATCGCGGTGGACCGACCCCTTCGGGTCGAACGCGTTGGCGAACACGTTCTCCTCGATCATCCGCACCCGCGACCGCGTCGCGTCGTAGGTTCGATACCGGCGCACGTCGAACAGCAGGAACATCATCAGCGCGAACATTCCGATCAACAGGAAGTACGGCGGACTGCCCGTGCTCTGGAACGACAGCGCCAGCATCGCCACGATGACCGCGATGGCCCAATCGATGGTGAGATCCAACCTGTCCAACCGTGTGGACATCTGCGATACCTCGCCCCGGTAGTAGTGCGGCATCAGCGACATGAACTCCGAACGCTCCTCCCCCGCTTTCGCGGCGACGTCGCGGGCATCCCGTTCCTCCGGATCGAACTCGTTGTTTGGCTCCCCCATGGTTGATAGTTGTCCTGTGGTAACAACTGTCGTTCGGTGAAAATGGCTGAGAGGATGTCGTGTCGAGAGTTCCGCCACGGATTTCCCCTCCCGCTCCCTCCACCCAATCATGCCCACTCGACCCGACCTCAGGAACCAAGTGGCCCTCGTCACCGGCGGCACCAGCGGCATCGGCCGCGAAACCGCACTCAAACTCGCCGAGTACGGTGCCTCGGTCGCAATCGTCGGTCGGAACCGGAAACGCGGCCGGAAAGTCGCACGGGAAATCGAGGCCCGGAACGGCGACGGCTGGGCCGAACTGTACGTCGGGGACCTCGCGTCCCAAGACAACGTCCGGAACCTCGCGGCGGAGTTCGAGGACCGCCACGACCGACTCGACCTGCTGGTGAACAACGCGGGGACGTTCCGAAACCGGCGAACGGAGACCGTGGACGGCATCGAAGCCACGTTCGCCATCAACCACCTCGCGCCCTTTTTGCTCACGCATCTGCTCATCGACCTGCTGGTCGAAAGTGCGCCTGCCCGCGTCGTCACGACGACCTCGGAACTGCACGAGAGGGGCACCATCGACTTCGCCGATTTGGAGCGCGAGCGCGACTACGAGGACATGGCGGCCTACAGCCAGTCCAAATTGGCGAACCTCCTCTTCACCTACGAACTGGCACGACGACTGGACGGAACTGGCGTGACCGCAACCACGGCCAACCCCGGGTTCGTGCCCGAAACCGCGTTCACGCGCGAGGCGTCGATTCGCGGGCGACTGACGCTCGGCCTGTTCTCGGTCCTTCCCCTGCCGTTTACGAAGAGCGTCGAGGAAGGTGCCGAAACCGTCATCCGCGCCGCCGCGTCGCCCGAGTACGACGGCGTGACGGGCGAATACTTCAGTGACAGCGACGTCGTCGAATCCTCCGACGAATCACACGACGCCGAGGTGCGAAAGCGTCTGTGGGACGTGAGCGCCGGATTCGTCGGCATTTCGCCGGATTCGCTTCGGTACTGACTGCAACCGTTTTCTTCGCTGACTCCCTATCTCGATTCGGGGGAGAACAATGACCGACGCACTGCTAGTCATCGACATGCTGAACGACTTCGTGACCGGAAAAATCGCGGCCGAGCGCGCCGAGCACATCATCCCGGAACTCGACCGACTCATCGCCGCCGCGCGCGAAACCGGGGTTCCGGTCGTCTACGTGAACGACGCCCACCGACCGGAGGACTTCGAGTTGGACGTGTGGGGCGAACACGCCATGCGCGGAACCGAGGGCGCGGAAGTGATTCCGGAACTCGAACCCGGTCCGGACGACCACGTCTTCGAGAAGCGAACGTACGACGCGTTTTACGGGACGGGGTTGGACGAACACCTCCGGAGTCTGGGCGTCTCCCGCGTGATTCTGACCGGCCTCCACACGAACATGTGCATCCGGCACGCCTCCGCTGGAGCGCTCTTCCGCGGCTACCACATCGCCGTCCCGGAGGACTGCGTTGAGGCGTTCAGCGAGGAGGACCACCGTGGCGGGTTGGAGTACCTGCAGGACGTGTACAACGCGGAGATAACGAGCGCGGACGAACTCATCGAGGGATGGCGGGCGACCGCTCCGGCCGAACAGGCAAGCGGGTAATCGTCTCCTACCGACGGAGAAGCGACTCGACCGTTTTCTGTAGCCGCTCGAACGAGGGATCCGAATCGGCGGCTTCGGTCCTCGATGTCGATTCGGCCGCCGAAGCGTCCCCCGTTGCTGTTTCGGTCGCCGAGGCTCGGGGGGACCGGGTATCCGAACGCGACGCGCGTCGCGTTCGTTCCCGTCCCGTCGGGGTGTCAGCCTTGGATTCGGCGTCCGCCGTCTCGCCGTCCCCCATCACGCCGTCCGGCCACCACGCCGGGAGGTTCACGGGGAGGTTCGACACGGTAATGCCGGTGACCAACCCCATCGAGGAGGCCAGCACCGACGCCCGGAGTTCGAAGTTCCCGAACCCGGTCGGGTCGAACTGGAGCAGCATCCACACCATTCCGGAGACGAACAGCACCACACCGGCGGCGCTCAGCCATTCGTCGGCGAGTGACGCGCCGTTCTCCCACCGGGTAATCCGAATCACGACGATGCCCGCGACGAAATGGAGGGCGAACACCGCGACGAGAAACCCGACGGCGGAGATGGCGGCGAACGGGTCCCACGACGGTAGCATCGACGTGATTCCCACGAGGGGGTCGCCCGGGGTGACCCCGGACACAAGATGGAGGAACGCTCGGAGCACCGCCGCCGTCAGCCTGTCGGCGGTGTCGAGCATGCCGACAACCAGCCGAACTTCGCTATCGAGGAGGGTTCGCGCGAGACCTCGACTCGATTGACTCCCGAAGAAGTCGGCGAGGACGAAGAGGCAGAACGGCGGAATCACGCCGAGGACGAAAACGTATCGCGCGACTCGGGAAACGAGTTTACTCCGACGGACGCCCAGCGCGACGAACCAACCGATGGCGACGAGCGGGACGATTGCGAGGGGCGATTTCTGGAGGACACCGAAAGTCGTCTCGAACATGGAGTCGTAGACGAACTATCCCTAGCACCACCGTATCGAGAAACTTTCGACTTCGAAAGTGAACGGAAACGGACGTATCTCCGGAGCGTCACCAACCGTTACTCGATCTCGATTTCGACGACTTCGGTTTCGCCGTCGAAGCCGTCGTCCAGCGGGTCGTTGGCGAGGTCCTCCAGCACCAGTTCGACGTTGCGTTTGTTGGCCTTCCACACGGCGTCGATGATGCCGCCGACGACCGGCACCGAACCGCCGACGACGTCGATGCTCACGTTCGCTATCATCCGGAGGAGGGTGGTGAACGAGACACCCAACCGGGCCGCTTCGAGGACGATGTACAGCGAAAGCCCGGCGCTGATGACGTCGCCGACGACCGGAATCGCGCCGAGGATGGGGTCGAGACCGACGCGCATGTCGGTGAACGGAATTCGCATGAAGTCGTCGAAGACGTGTGCGATCGTCCGCATTCGGTCGATCGCCGCGCGGTCGACCGTCGGCGGCAACTCGCCGTCGAAATCGAACTCGTCCTCCAGATCGGAGTTGCTCATGGGCGAATCTGATTCCGGAACGGCATAAATTCGATGGCTGAATGCTCAAAGTGGGGGAATTATGTTCCTATTCGGTTCGCTCGCGCCATTCCTCCCGGAGCAGACCGCATACGATCCGATCGATGTACCGACCGTCAACGAACCGATCCATGCGAATTCGTCCCTCCTCCTCGAAACCGAGGGATTCGAGCAGACCGAGCGAGGCGTCGTTGAACGCGTAGGCTCCGGCACCCACGGCGGGAGTGTCGTACACGCGGAAGATGTAGTCGATGACGAGGGAAACGGCTTCCTTTCCGTACCCGTTGCCCTGAACGTCCGGAGTCAGCCAGTAGACGAGTTCGGGTCGCCGCCAACTCGCATCCTCGACGAACACGGCACCGATGGGTCGCGTGTCCCCATCGCCTTCGTCCTCGCCGTCGAGACAGACGAGGAACTGGTCGGTCCCCTCGTCTTCGGTCCACGTTTCGAGTTGGTCCCGGTTCTTGAGCGGCGTGCCGAGCGGATAGCGTATCTCGGGGTTAGTGTATGCCCGCTGGAGAAACGGGAGATCTTCTTTTTCGAGCGTTCGGAGCGTGACTCGCTCTCCTGCCGTGATTCGTGCACCGGGCATGAGTTGATTTATATGCATTTATGATAAATAACTTCCGCATCGAATCGACAGACGGCGGGGAATTTCTACCGAAAACACGGCTAGTTCACCGGATTTCGCCCGGTGACGATCTGCCACAAAGCATTTGGAAGATTCAGTAAATCCAATAGTTGTGGCGGCTACGACTGCGGTTGAAAAGTGACGACTGGTGGTCGTCACCGGAAAAGGGCGGGACGTCCGCTCATCGTATCACCGCCACATGCCTCTGACTTCCGAAACCGGTGTGGTTTCCCCACACCGTTTCATTCCTCACTGCATCGCTTCATCTCTCATCGCATCGCTTCGTGCTTTTCCGTTCTCATTTCACTACTCCACACCACCCTCCATCCCATCGTGCATGTTCGATGCACAAAAACATCATTATTTTTCGGGACGTACGTTTCAACATGCCACGGAGAATTGTCGTGGAAACCGTGATCCGGGAGTGCGGGGAGCATCAGTGGTTGGAGACGTTTAACGATTCGCCAGCACGTGGAGAGGAGTACGATGCCGTCTCGTCCCTCTCGTGGAACGGGCCGGAGCGCAACCAGGAGGGAACGTTACGACGGGGACAACTACCGAAGCTCGACCTTCCGACATATATCAGCTACTGGTACTACCACATCAAATGGGATGTCGAACACGAGGGGATGGTTTCGCAACTGTACGCGTCCGACATCTACGGAACCGAAGTGGGGTACATCGAGGAACACTTCCCCTATCTAACCATCGAGCGGGTGTTGGAGCGGCGGGGCTGGCAGTTGGACGAGGTACAGCGATTCGAGGACGGGAGCGCGCGCTACGTCTGGACGAAGCCCAATACGCGCGAGTCGGTTTCGGGGTCGGCAAAGCGACTCGTGGAGAAAATGCGGCGCAGGCGAACGGCGTGAGTTCGAATCAGGGACTTACGACACGACCCAGAAACAGCGTCGTGTCCGTCGGTTTGTGGCGGATCAGGAACAAAAACGGCCTATCGACCGTCATCTCGAACGGGTTCGCCGGTGCCCCCGTCGCGACCACCTTGACGGCCGTCGCGGCCGCCGCTTCCGTCCCCTTCTCGTCGACGTCGATGTAGCTCTCGTGGAAGACGTCCCCTATCCGGAGGTCCTCGCCGGTTTTTTCGAGGTTCGCCATGCCGCCGAAATCGGCGTTCGAGGAGAACGCCCGCTCCATCCCGAGCGAAGCGAGCGTCGTCCCGAGTTCGAACGACGATTCGACGCCGAACTTGGGCAGCGAAATCGACCCGTGTTCCGGTTCCAACTCGTCCACCATCGTCGTCAGTCCGTCCGCGTCGAGCGAGTCCGTGAACTCCTCGAACGTGTCCTCCTTCGGCAGGACGACCACCATGCCGACTTCGCCGCCGACGTACGGCAGTTCGATGAGTTGATGACCATCGACCGTCGCGTACGGGAACGAACTCGATTGGGACATCATCGGCACCATGACTTCCGTGCCGTCGAGCGTGGTGAACGGTTTCCGTTCCGTCCGTTTTTCGGAGAACGTCTCGTCCCACGTCGCTTTGAAATAGATGGCGTCGGTGAGAACGAGACGCGTCATCGCGTCGAGCGACCCCTCGGGTAGCAGGTCCGTGATCTTGTCCGCCGTCCGTTCGGCGGCCCAGTTGTTGATGACGTCCCTCGCCCCGTCGGCGTCGTGCTCGAAATCGCAGATGTGCAATCCCGCGCCGTAGTACGTCAGGAGCGTGTCGAGAAACTCGTCCCGCCACGGATAGCCGTCCTGCCCCCAGACCGCGTTCGCCGTCGTCAACTGGAACGGCGTCCCTTCGTCGGAGTCGGCCGTGGACCGCTCCGCCGTGGACTCGATTTCGTCGTCGGTCTTTCCGAACGCGGCGTGAAGCGAGTCGCCGTCGAGCGGGAACAGGAGGGTATCGTGCATCTCGGTTCGCGTCTCGCCGCGAGCGCCCGCGTAGGTCATCGCCAGCGCGACGGAGACGCTGTACGGGGAGAAAAACTGGTTTTTCCCCGGAGAATCGTCCGCGAGCGACGAGAGCAGGGTCAGTCCGAACGCGGTGTTTCCGCGGGCGAGCGTTCGGATGGCTTTCTCGTCCGCCGAAGCGGGATTCGGGTTCTCCGTTCCTGTCACGGTCTTTTCCGGCGTTTCGGTCATTAGTCCTCCTTTCGGGTTCGGTTTTTCCATCGAGAACGACCCGAGACAACCGGGGAGGAGCGCCCCGGCGGCGAGCGCGTTCGCGAGGGCGAGCGTTTGGCGGCGGGTGGGAGCCATACTCGTCGTTTCGTCGTTGCGAGCAAATATGTTCTCAAGGGACAAATAACCGTTTTACTTACCGTTCTCCCGCCGCGCGAAGAACACCTTCGGGTCCATCGTGAGTTTCGTCTCCCCGTCTTCGTTCTGCATTTCGAGGGAGAACGTGACGAGGCCGCGACTCGGGTCGCTCTCCAGCGTACGCTTGTCGGTGACTTCCAGCGTCAGCGAGAGCGTTTCACCCGGTTTGACCGGAGCGGGCCACGTCACGGATTCGACGCCGGGCGAACCCAAACTCCCGCTGTTCTGGAAGAAGTTATCCACGAGGATTCGCATCGAGATGGCCGTGCTGTGCCACCCGCTGGCGACGAGTTCGCCGAACATCGACTCCTCGGCGGCCTCCAGATCGACGTGGAACTCCTGCGGGTCGTACTGCTCGGCGAACGAGAGGATTTCCTCCTCGGTGACGGTGTAACTGCCGAACGTCTGTCGGTCGCCGACGACGAGGTCCTCGAAATCGCGGTCTGACATGGGTGGTGGTTTGGGGAGATGGCACAAATAGCCGCGGGCTTGGGAAATTTTGGAGACTCGTCAACACTTGGAGTCTCGCTCCGAGACGGAGTGGTTGGTAGGTTTGTGATTGCAGTTACTGGAGGGTAGACTGCCTCGAAAGCCCCCGCCCGCTCGCGGTCGTCTCAGCGAGATCTTTCCTCAACTCGCTCCTTCGTCGCTCGTTTCGTCAAGAGGGGTCACTGAGACGACCACGCAAGCGCGAGCGGACGGCCCCTTTCAGTCCCCCCCTCGACCGCTACCGTCCCGCACCACACGCCTCCCCAGTCGATTCGCTTCATGCTCAAAAATCTTCGATTTTCGAATGACTCCTTACCAGTCGTTCCGCTCATCCCTCGCACGATAGCCAACAAGCCCTCGGATGACCGCTATCCTCAGGCTTGTTGGCCCGCGCGCCGTCCGGCTGGTCGGGCTGGTCGATACGGACAAACCACACGGCGCGCGACGGCGCACTGATGTGCGCCCGCGTGAGGGACGAGCGACCGTAGGGAGCGAGGAGGTTGGGGAGGTGTGTGGGCGGGTGCGGTCTTCATGCGGCTCGGCTACTGAAATCGCAATAAATTCAATCCTACGTCCTAGCGAGCGGACAGGGACTTTCTGGGCCTTCATCGTAGTCGCTGCACTCACAAAACTAGAATCAAACACATCTCACTCCACTCTCGGTTTCGTCTCAGTCTCCGGCCGTCGCCTGCGCCGACGACTCGGCGCGCTTTCTGGGAATATAGTACGCAAAGCCGACCGCGAGTATCGAGACGACCACCGAAAGCCCGAACACGGTCGTCAGGCCGTCCGTTAGAATCGAGGCCAACCCGGCGGGCGGCGTGGCCGACCCGAGCAACCGTTGTTGGAGTTCGCCGACGTTGGCGATGTTGGACGTTGCCGCGAGCCGATTTTGAATGACGAGGTTCAGCGCGAAGCCGAGGAGCGCGACGCCCATCGTCCCGCCGAGGTTGCGGAAGAACTGTTGGGAGGAGGTGACGACGCCCATCAGTTCGGTGCCGAAGTGGTTCTGAATCGCCGTCAGCAGCGGCGGCGTCACCATCCCCATGCCGACGCCCATCACGAACACGTTGACGACGACCACCGGAACCGGCGTCGTCGCCGTCCAGAGGACGGTTGCGACGCCGAAGCTCACGACCAGCAGGCTACTCCCGACGGTGGCGAGTCGTTGTTCGCCGACTCGGTTCACCAGTCGTCCGGAGAGGAAACTCGTCCCCGACCACCCGATGGAGATGGGGAAGACGGCCAGCGCGGCGCTTTCGGCACCGCCTTGGACGCTCTGGAGATACAGCGGAACGTACGTAATCGCCGCGAAGAGGACGAAACTCGTGAGGAATCCGGTCACGTTCGTCGTGATGAATACCGTGTCGTCGAACATCGAGAGGGGGACGATGGGTTGGCTCGCCCGCTTCTCGACGGCGTAGAACGCGCCGAAGCCGACGATTCCGACGACGATGAGCGGTAGTGCCCACGAACTCGTCGTTTCGAGCAGTTGGAGTCCGACGAGGAGCGTTCCGACGGCCACGGAGAGGACGGCCGCGCCGAGGAAATCGATGTCGCGCTCGGCGCTCCCGGTCGATTCGTCCAGCGAAACCCAGACGAGGAGGACGGCCAGTAGTCCGACCGGTACGCTCAGATAGAACACGCCGCGCCACCCGACGGTCGAGACGATGAGGAACCCGAGCAGGGGACCGATGACGCTCGAAATCCCCCAGACAGTGCTCCCGAGGCCGATGGCACGGCCGCGTTCTTCGGGCGGGTACACGACGCCGAGGATGGTGTACGGGATGGCGAACATCGCGCCCGCACCGATTCCTTGCAAGGAGCGAAACGCGACCAGTTCGAGCATGCTTCCCGCCGCGCCGCACAGCGCGCTCCCGCCGACGAAGATGCCCGCTCCGACGAAGAACAACCGCTTTCGGCCGTAGATGTCCGCGAGGCGGCCGTACAGCGGCATCGACACGGCCGCGAACAGCATGTAGGCAGCGAACGCCCACGCGTACAGTTGCAGTCCGCCCAGCGACTGGACGACGGTCGGCATCGCCGTGCTGACGATGGTGCCGTCGATGGCCGCGAGGAAAATTCCGAGCAGGACGCCGAGCGTCGCAACCCGCCGGTTCGTCATGGATTTCCTTCGTCGCCGAGGACCTAATCAGTGGTGCTCGGACGAGTGGTGCTCGGTCAGATTGACGGCCAGCACCGGCACCGTCGATAGCCGAATGACGCGTTCGGTGACGCTCCCGAGGACGAGATGGCTGACGCCCTTGTTCGCGTGGGTTCCCATGACGATGGCGTCGATGTCGTTCTCCTCGGCGTACTCGACGATTTCCTCTGCTGGGTTGCCGTGCAGGACGGTCGACTCGGTTTCGAGTCCGGCGCGCTCGGCCGCGCCGACGATCGACCCGATCGCCGTTTCGCCCGACGTTTTCAGGTCGTCGTTCACCATCGATCGGGTCGATTTCGAGAGCGACTCCGCGAGGCCGCTATCGACGACGTGGACGACGTGCACCGTCGCACCCGTCAGCTCCGCGAGCGAAATCGCCTCCTCGACAAACTGCTGTTCACCGCCGCTTCCATCCGTCGGAACGAGGATCGAATCGTACATCGGTTCCCCCAACGCGGGCAACGGAAATAGTGGTATTGGATGTTCGAAAGCGGAACCCGTCCCGTCAGTCCGACGCCTCGCCGTCAGTCCGACGTCTCGCCGTCACCGAGCGTCGGCACGTCGCCGGGAACGTTGAAGTCGTGGAAGTGTTCTCCCTTCTCCTTCGAGAGGATGTTGAGCGCCGCCGCACCGCCGTCCCCGGCCGAGATGACGGCCTCGTACTCCCCGGTACGGACCATCGCACCCGTCGCGTAGGCGTTCTCGACGCTGGTTCCCATCGTCACGTCGACATCCACGACGTCGTCGTCGGTTAGCTCACAGCCGAGCGACTCGGCGAGGCTGTGATCGTTGCCCGTTGCGAAGACGACGTACGTCGCGTCGTACTCGCCGTCGTCGGTCGTGACGGTGAAGCCGTCTCCATTCTCCTCGACGCTCGTGACTTCCTCGCCCTGCTCGATGTTCGCACCGCGGTCCTCGACCTGTCCGCGAGCGATGGACATGAACTCGGTTCCCTTGATGCTCCGAATGCCGAGATAGTTGAACAGGTGTGCCTTGTGCATCCACGTTTCGTCGGTGTCGAACACCACGGTTTCGAGCCCATTCTTCTGTGTGAACAGTGCCGCGCTCAGACCGGCGGGGCCGCCGCCGATGACTGCTACGTCTACCATGACAAGCAGGTGTACACACCACGAGAGAATAAAGATCGGGGTCGTTGTTTGAACGTCTCTCCCCGCTGAAACGGCCGTTCGTCACGCAAAGCCTTATCCTTTCGTCGGTCGTTCTCCGATACTATGTGTCAACACTGCGCCCACGGGGACGACGGATGGGCGGACTTGATAAAATACGACGAGACGTACTCCGCCGGACTCGATGGCGATTCCGACAGCGACCGGGACGACGGGGATTCGGACCACGACGGCGATTCCGACTCCGACGGTGACACCGATTCGGACGCTCACCAGTCGGTTCGCACGACCAGCACGTAGGCGAACGCCGTCGGCGCGTATCCCGAGCGGGAGGCGTCCCGACCGAAGGTCGGCCACGTATCCCGCGGAATCGGTCGGTCGAGCGACTGCTCACTCGTGAATCGGGAGGGGCGAACGTACCACGCGCCGAGGGCCGCGAGTCCCCCCGCGCCGATCAGTTGGCGACGCGAGAAGTACGGTTCGTCGGAGGACATGTCCGCAATTCGTTTCAACTATTGTGAACTAGTTTCCATCAGTGACACAAAAACTGCTGGCTATGGCGGCCACCACATATGTCCCGTTGGCCCGTGACCTGTCGATATGACACGTATCGCGGTTACCGGTGCGTCCGGAAACGTGGGTCGTGAGGTCATCGAAGCGTTCGACGACACTCCACACGAACTCACCCTCATCACGCGCACGGAACAGGACGACATGGACAGCATCCCGGTCGACGTGACGAACCGAGACGCGTTCGTCGATGCGCTCTCGGACGAGGACGTTCTGATTCACCTCGCGGCGAATCCCTCGCCGTACGCCGAGTGGGACGATTTGACCCCGGTGAATATCCAAGGAACCTACAACGCGTACACGGCGGCCATCGAGAACGGACTCGACCGGGTGGTGTACGCGAGTTCGAATCACGCCATCAACGGCCGGGAGACCGTGGCCCCCGACGAACCGGAGACGATGTACGACGACGCGCCTGCACTCCAGCACGACGCGCCACCCCATCCCGATTCGTGGTACGGCGTGACGAAAGTGTCGAGCGAAGCCATCGGCAACCGGTTCGCCTACCAGCACGACATCGAGACGGTGAACCTCCGAATCGGGTGGCTGATGTCTCGCGACGAACTGCGCGACTCACAGGAAAACCCAGAGACCGACTATCCGGAGGCGAACGCCCGCTTCGCCCGTGCGATGTGGCTCAGCAAGCCCGACTGTCACAGGGCGCTGCGCGCCGCTACACTCTCGGAATTGAAGGAGAACCCGGTCGCGGTCCACGCGATTTCGCGCAACGACAACCGCTGTCTCTCGCTCACGCACACGCTCCGGTCCATCGACTACAAACCGCGGGACAACTCCGCGGAAGTGCTCGACGGGGAGTAAGGACTATTCCGTCTCGGCCGTTCGATGTTCGCCCGTCCGGTCGTCACCCGTCCGTGACCCCAGCGATGTCTCGTTCATTCCCATCGATTCGACCGAAAAGTCGTCCCGCTTGGCCTCCGCGATGTAGAGCGCGCTGTTGATGAGGCCGATATGACTGAACGCCTGCGGGTAGTTCCCGAGGAGTTCCTCCCGTTCGACGTCGACCTGTTCCGAGAGCAGTTCGACCGAACTCGTGGTTTCCAAGACGTTCTCGAATATTTCCTCGGCGCGCTCCACGTCCCCGGATTTGGCGAGCGCGGAGACGAGCCAGAACGAACAGAGGATGAACGCACCCTCCTTTCCGGGCATTTGGTCCCCTCCTTCCTGATACCGATACACGAACCCGTCCGGCGTCGTGAGGTGTTCCCTGACGGCCTCGATGGTTCCTTGGACCCGCTCGTCGTCTATCGGCAGGAATCCGGTCTGTGGGATCAGGAGTCCGGTCGCGTCGATTCGATCGCCATCGAACGTCTGCGTGAAGCTGTCGTACTCCTCGTCGAACCCCCGTTCGATGACCGCGTCCCGTACCTCCTCCCGCTGTTCCCGCCACCTATCGAGCGGTGCGTCGAGTCCTTCCCGCTCGGCCAGGTCGATGGCGCGGTCGAGCGCCGACCAGCACATCACCTTCGAGTAGACGTAGTGGGTCGGTTCCCGCCGCGGTTCCCAAATTCCCGAATCCGGATCGTTCCACGTCTCACAGACGAACTCGGTGATGTCCCTGACGGTGTTCCAATCCTCGTCGACGACCCCCTCGTTCGACCACGCCATCTGGTAAACCGTCTGAACGAGTTCGCCGTAGATGTCCAGTTGGAACTGGCTCGACGCGTCGTTCCCGACTCGGACCGGTTTGGAGCCGCGATAGCCCGAGAGATGGTCGAGCGTTTCCTCTTCGAAGTCAGAACGGTGATCCAGCCCGTACAGCGGTTGGAGGTCCTCTGGATCCGTCGAACGGCTCAGTTCCATGTAGTCGTTGAGATACTCGTCGGCCGCCGTCGTGTAGCCGAGATGCGTCAGCGCCTGCACGGTGAACGCACTGTCCCGAATCCAGCTGAACCGATAGTCCCAGTTTCGAACCCCGCCGATGTTCTCCGGGAGGGAGGTCGTCGGTGCCGCACAGATGCTCCCGGTGTCCATCCGCGTGAGCAGTTTGAGCACGAGACCGGATCGGATGACGTGGTCGTGGCCGATCTCCTCGAACGGGCAGTCCGACCCGCTACAGCTATGGCTCCAGTCGTGCCAGTAATCGACGGTCTCGTCGAGCAACTCGCGGCAGGAACTCCCTCCCATCGGTTCGTGGCTGTCGTACTGGAACACGTACCAGTGGCTCTCGTTCGCGTCGAGTGAGTACGTCGCGTGGGCCGTATCGTCCTCGATGACCATCGAAGTCGGCGTCGAGAGGAACGCGCTCTCGTCGTCCCCGTCTCCGGTCGCGCGAATCCCGCCGGACGTCGATTCCAGCGACGTCTCGGAACGGGCGTAATCGAATCGAGGCGCGAACGTCGCTTCCACGTCCACAGTCCCCTCGGTACAGGTCACCTTCCGATAGATAGCTTGGTCCGGATGCTCGTCGGCGACCGCTTCGCCGATGACCGGCATGAAATCGGTGACGGTCAACTCGCCGGACGCCGTCTCGAACGTCGTCTGGAGGACGTTCGTCCGGTCGAAATACTGTTGGTGGGCGTCGTACTCGGTGAGCGGCGCGATGGCGAACTCCCCGCCCCGTTCGGCGTCGAGTATCGATCCGAACACGCTCGGGGATTCCATATGTGGGAAACAACACCAATCGACCGCACCGGTCGTGTCCACGAGCGCGCAGGTCTCCAGGTTCCCGATGAGACCGTGTTCCGAAATCGGCGTGAATTCACTCATCCGTGTCCGTACCTCCCCGTTCGTCCATGATCCTCGCCGTTGGGCGAGAACCGACGGTTCCGTCGATAGTCGTTCTCATTCGATTTCCCCTCAGTCGGTCGAATCCGCGTGTCGTCACACCGTGTTCGATCACGGGTAAACCACGTCCAGTACGCCGTCCACGGACAGGTCGGCGAGCGTCGGCACCACGTGGTCCGGAATCGGTGATACGTCGTCGGACACCCAGACGGTGGTGAACCCGTTCCCCCTCGCGGGGACGATGTCGTCACCGAGTCGGTCCGCGACGTAGACGTACCCGTCCGCCACCCACTCACGTTTCGCCATCTCGAACATCTCGTCCTTCGGCTTCATCGTCTCGCGCTCCCCCGAGATGAGGACGTGCTCGAAGTAGTCGTCGATACCGTGGGTCGCTAGCTTCTCGCGCTGGATGTCACCCTCGCCATTCGTGATGATGCCGAGACGCGTCGATTCCGCGAACTCGTCGAGAACTCCCTCGGCACCGTCCACGAGTCGGGTGTTTTCCACCTTCAGTCGCTTGAGCGAGGCGGTGAACGCGTCGGTATCGACGTCGAGGTCGAGATGTTTCGTGAACGTCTTCACGGCTTCGCGGTAGCCGTCCTCGACGTTCCGACGGAAGTACTGCCGGACGAACTGGTCGAACGTCTCGACCTGCTCGTCGCGCAGGTCGATGCCGAACTCGGCGGCCGTCGGCACGACTTCGTCCTCCTCGCGCCGCCGTTCGAGCAGCGTTCCGTCGATGTCGAAGTAGACGGCCACGGTCGACTCCTCGGGGTTCACATGTCCGTCCATGCTTTCGCCGCCGCCGGCCACGAGTATGACTCACCGATCCATCGCGCCGAGATGACCTTCTTGAGGACGCGAGCGCCCGGCCCGCTGAACGTGTTGAGCGGAATACCGATGACGTCGTGTGCGACCGCCTCCTCCCCGACGGAGACGACGGTCCCCTTGTTGATGTACGACCAGTGGACGGGTTCGCGGCCGTCGATCATCCGAGCGACGTTTTTCCCGACGTGCTCACCCTCCTCCATCGCCGCCTCGGCCGTCGGCGGCGGAACGTCGTCCGTGTCGGGATGGACGATCGCCTCCCAGGCGTCCTGTTCGGAAAGCGGGCCCCCCTCCGCGTCCTGGTCCACGAGCGCCGCGTCGCCGATGGCCAGCACCCGGTCGTCGCTCGTCTTGAACGTCGAACTCGAATAGGCGCGGTTGTGGTCCTTCTCGATGTCGGCGTCGGACAGCGCGTCCTCGCCGGTCACACCGCCCGCCCAGACGAAGGCGTCGTACTGGAGTGGGTCGCCGTTCTCGAAGTAAATTTTCGCCTCGTCGACCTCCGAGACGACAGTGCCGGTCGAAATTTCGATGTCCTTCGCGTCCAGTTTGTTCCGAATCGCCCCCTGAAACTCGTGGTCGTGGCCGGGGAAAATCTCGTTTTCCATCTCGATGAGGTGGATTTCGACGGGAGCGTCGCGTTCGTCGCGATACGCGGCCACTTCGCCCGCGGTCTGGATACCGGTCAGTCCGGCCCCGCCGACGACGACCTGTGCTGGATCGTCGTCGGTCGCGTCCGAAACCGCCGCCGAGAGTTTCTGATTTATGGTCATCGCGTCACCCAGGCTCTTCAGCGTGAGCGCGTGTTCCTCCAATCCGTCGATGCCGTAGAACGCGGTCTGGCTGCCGAGACAGACCACGCAGTAGTCGTACTCGATGTCGTCGCTCTCGTCCAGATGGACAACGCGCTCGTCCACGTCGAGTCCGGTGACCCGCGCCTGCACGAACTCGGTGTCGTCGTCCTTGAGTTCCTCCACCGGAATGACGACCTTCTCCCGGACCGACGGGTCCCGGATACAGCGATGCACCTCGTGCAACAGGAGGTGATAGTCGGTTTCCGATACCCACGTGATGTCCGCTTCCCCTTCCAACTCCTCTTCGAGACTCTGTAGGGCCGCGACCCCGGCGTATCCCGAACCGAGGACGGCGATTTTCCGTGACATGAATGTACCTCGTAAATCGTCGTTCGTCGTCGGTTTCGTTCCGATCCTTCCGACCGTGATTACCGCTACCGCTTGAAGTCTGCTACCATCGGTACGATGTTAAGCGACGTGCCTGCAAACGCCAGTATCGATCGAAAAGGGGTTTGAGAGATCGGGTTTCGTTGTGTGGACTTCGAACCGCTGTAATCTCAGTTATCGAGGAGTAGAGATCGATATCCTCACGCTCGGAGAGAATTTTGACCGGTCTCGCGTCTCCTGTCCGGACCACACGGCGCGCGCTGGTGGCCGGTGACGGGTTCATCGACGTCTGTACTTGTCGTCACGGAAAACCTCGCACCCTCTCGCCACGAGTATGGTGGAACTTTCGAGAAGTACTCCTCAGTCACGTTCGGATTGCAAAACTCGAACGCGAGATATCCGTCTTGAAACGGTCCGTCCAGGACGATGATATCTAAATCGCCGTCCAACCGCCGTCGATGTACAACAGTTCGCCGGTGATGTAGTCCGCGTCGTCGCTGGCCAGGAACAGCGCGGGACCGGCGATGTCCTCGGGGTAGCCCGCCCGCCCCAACGGAACCGGCTTGATGAAGCCGCCTTCACCGGCGGCGTCCTCGGCTTCGTCGCTCCACCCTTCGGTGAACTCGGTGGCGATTTGGCCGGGGGCGACGGCGTTGACGCGGATGTCGTGTTCGGCGAGTTCGAGGGCGGTACCGCGCGTTATCATCTTGATGGCTCCCTTCGTGGAGTCGTACTGGACCTGATCGTGTTGAGCGACCTCGGAGCTGATGGAGGCGGTGTTGACGATACTTCCCGCCTCGTCGCGGTCGATCATGTCCTTGGCGGCGGCCTGAACGCCGAAGAAGTAGCCCCGGATGTTGGTGTGATGGAGCTTGTCGAAGTCCTCCTGGTCCACGTCGAGGAAATCCTCGCTGTGCTGCATCGCGGCGTTGTTGACCATGACGTCCACGCCGCCGTAGTCGCGGGCGGCCTCGACCACGGCCTCGATCTCGCCGGGCTTGGACACGTCGGTCTCCACGAACTCGGCGTTTCCTTTGTGCTCGTCCCGAATCTTCTCGTGGGTGGGCTTGCCGTCCGATTTCGGCTCCTCGCGCACGTCGGCGTTGATGACGGTCGCCCCCGCTTCGCCGAACCGGAGGGCAATCGCGCGGCCGATACCCGAACTCGCACCCGTGACGATGACCGTCTCACCGTCGTAATCGAAGTGAAGGCTTCCCATTGCCCGCGAAAGTACGGACAAAACCGGGTTAAGTGTACTCGCCGCATTTGCAAGCAGGAACGGCATGACAATCCGGAAGTCCGTCCACGGCACGCACATATTCGAAAATGGCTATCATAGATTTATATAAGGAAAATATAAAATTATACCCTCCGAAGCAATCATTCGCCGGACGTGAAGCCAAGCACGCGGTTCACACGGCGGGGTGTACTGAAAGCGGGCGCGGGGTCGAGCCTCCTCTTCGGAGCGCTCGGCGCGAGGAAAAGTATCGTGACGGCCGACGAAAAGGGCGACTCGGATACCGATACGTCGGGAGACGGGACGCCAGGCGAGGGCGAGGGATTCGTTCCGCACGCTCCCGGATGGACGCTCACGCCTGCAGGGAAGCAAACGGAGGTCGGCGACCGGCCGATGGGTATGGCGCTCAGTCCGAACGGGAAGTATCTCGCCGTCTCGAACGACGGGCAGGGCGTCCAGTCGATGATGCTGGTAGACGTAGCGTCAAACGAAGTCGTCGATACCATCACGTACGAGTCACCCGAAGCACTGTTCGTCGGCGTCGAGTTCGCGTCGAACCGGACGCTGTACGCCTCGGCGGGGACGAACAACAAGATTCGCGTTTACTCCGTCGCGGACGGTACGCTGACCGAACGGGATCCGATTCGTATCGCCCCCGAGGACGAACAGATATTCCCGGCAGGGCTGACGGTTTCGCCCGACGGGGCACGACTGTACGTCGCCACGAACCTGAACAACGCCGTCGCCGTCGTGGACCTGTGTCGCGAGGAGGTCATCGAGTCCATCTCCGTGGGCAACAAACCGTATACGGTCGAACTCTCCCGAAACGGGAAGAAAGCGTACGTCTCGAACTGGGGTGCGGACACGCTTTCGGTTATCGACACCGACGACCTCGAAGTCACGGAGACGATTCAGGTCGGCGGACGGCCAAACGACGTTCTCCGCAGTCCCACTCGCTCGCACGTCTACACCTCGTCCGGCAACGCCGACACCGTCTCCGTCATCGACACGAGGTCGGACGAAGTCGTCGAAACCATCGACCTCGAACCGTACGAGGATGCACCGACCGGCAGCATGCCGAACGCGCTCGCTACCGATCCAAACGGCGAGACGCTGTACGTCGCCAATGCCGGAAACAACGACGTCGCCGTCGTTGACCTCGGAGCTGACGGTTGTGGAGACGACACGACAGCGGAAATCGCGGGATTGATTCCGACGGCGTGGTTCCCGTCGGCCCTTACCGTGACGAACGACGGCCGTGATTTGTTCGTGGCGAACATGAAGGGTCTCGGAGCCGGACCGAACCCCAACGGGCCGAATCCGGCGAAGGATAAACAGGACGTCCAGTATATCGGGAACATGATCTCCGGGACGCTCTCGAAGGTTCCCCTGCCCGACGCCGAACGGCTCGGGACGTACACGGAACAGGTGGTCGACAACAACGGGTTTAACGAGATGACGAGCGAACTCGTCCATTCCGCGGAGGACGTCACCTCCCGACCGATTCCTCGCCGCGTCGGTGACCCGTCGCCCATCAACCACGTCATCTACATTATCAAGGAGAACCGGACGTACGACCAAGTGCTCGGCGACATCGAGGAGGGCAACGGTGACCCGTCGCTCACGTTGTTCGGTCCCGAATCGGCCCCGAATCAGCACGCGCTGGCGAAGGAGTTCGCGCTGCTCGACAACTTCTACGTCGATGCCGAAGTGAGTGCGGACGGCCACAACTGGTCGGTCGGAGCCATCGCGAACGATTACACGCAGAAGACGTGGCCGAGCAACTACGGTGGTCGCGGACGGAACTACGACTTCGAGAACGGCGGCGCGACCCGACCGCAGGGCGGTTACCTCTGGAACATGGCCGCCGCATCCGACGTCAGCTACCGAAGTTACGGCGAGTTCGCGAACAACGAGTACAACGACGACGGGAGTTTCGACCACGCGGAACCGAGCGTCTCCGGACTCGAAGACCACGTGGACCCCGACTTCCCCAGCTTTGACCTCGACATCAAAGATATCAGACGATACGGAGCGTGGCTCAAGGAGTTCCGCGCGTACGAGGACGACTCGAACGACCTCGAACTGCCGGAGCTCACGATCCTCAGGTTCCCGAGCGATCACACGGCGGGAACGACGCCCGGAATGCCGACCCCGCAGGCCATGATGGCCGACAACGACCTCGCGGTTGGGAAACTGGTCGAGACGGTCACGAACTCCTCGTACTGGGAGGACACGGCCATCTTCATCACCGAGGACGACGCCCAGAACGGTCCCGATCACGTCGATGCCCACCGCAGCATGACGCTGGTCGCCAGCCCGTACACTCGTCAGGGTGTCGTCGATAGCACGTTCTACAGTACCGTCTCCATCCTCAGAACCATCGAACTCATCCTCGGCATGCCACCGCTGACGCAGTTCGACGCCCGCGCGACGCCGATGATAAACACGTTCATCGGCGACGACGAGGAACCCGACTTGGACTACAGCTACGAGGCACGGGTTCCCGAGCAGTCGCTCGACGAGAAGAACACCGAGAACTCGCCGGGAGCACAGGCCTCGAAGAATCTCGACCTCGGCACGGAGGACGAGGCGAACATGCAGGAGTTCAACCGGATCATCTGGCACGCCGTCAAGGGTGCCGACGTCCCGATGCCGAAGCCGAAAACCGAACTTCGGTCGAACGCATCGCCACAGTCCGCGTCGGCGGACGAGGAGGATGGAGAGGATACGGAAACGGATTCGAAGGCGAACGATACCGAATCCGATTCGGAGTAACCCGGTCGACCGCCGTTCCGAATCTCCCTTCGCTCCTTCGATTACCCCTCTCGTTTTTTTCTTCCGGAGATCACTTTTCGCCCGTCAGTGTTCCCGAATCGCCTTCGCCGGAACGACGCCGGGCCGGTCGATGACGAGTCGGTCGCCGATTCGGACGTCCTCGAAGACGTACGGGTACTCGTAGGAGGCGAGCGATTCCCGGAGCGCCTTCGGGTCGGCCTCGACCCCTTTCCAGACGTCGAAGTGAACCGGGGCGAACCGGTCGAGTTCGAGGTCGGCGACGGCCTCGGAGACCTGTTCGCCGTCGTTGTACCAGTCGGTTGGGTACGTCTCGCCGTCCTCGGTGTGATAGATGTTGCCGACGGTTCCGTGGGCGAGCACGCCGAGGTCGATGTCGAACTCGTCGGCGATGTCGGAGAACGCGTCCGCGGGGCGCGAGTCGCCCGGCGCGAAGAACGTCCCCGACTCGTGTTCGACGACGTAGCTCACCGGGCCGCCCGAATCGGGGTCGTTCGCGGCGCGGACGTGAACGTCGATGTCGCCGACGGAGATATCGTCTCCTGCCGACACGACGGTGCGCCGGTCGTCGGGTGCTCGTAGGTCGCCGTCGTAGGCGGGGTTCTCGAACGCCTCGTCCGGCGCGTAGAGGTGCGCCCCGAGGTCTTCCACGAGCGGGCCGTACGATGGTGGATGCATGTGGTCGATGTGCTCGTGGGTGACGAATACCGCATCACACATCGTCGCGGCCGTCGGGTCCACGGGTATCGGGATCATCCGCACCGTCCGCGGCGGCGACCCGTCGCCGAAGTACGGGTCGAGATAGATGGTGGTTTCGGGTGTTCGAACGATGTACCCGTTACAGCCGAGATACCAGATCGACATCCCGTCCACGTCAACCGACTCGACTTCGTCACGAACGAACCAATCGCCCCACGTCGAATGCACCATGACGGCGTGAAATAATCCGTGAAACCGCTTAACGGTGGTTGCCGTTTCGCCTCGCGCGGCGATGGGCACTAACTCCGATTACGACCTCGACACCGTTTTCGGTTCCGACAGCGCTTCGAGCGACAGTTCGCCGTCCGGAACGCGGTACTGTGCCAGCGTTCGTTTCTCGGCGTCGGCCGAATTCTCGTCCGCATCGACCCCGTAAACGGTGAACTCACAGTCCGTCTCGGTGAACTCGACCACGGAGTAGCCGTGTTCGTACCAGTTGATGTATTCGAGGTGTTCGTTCTCCGCTTTCGCGATTGCGGCCAACGCCTCCCTGTCCCAGTCTCCCGGGAAGTCCACGACGTCGGCGGCACACACGCTCGTGATCGACGGCGTCATGAATTCGATGCCGACGGTATCCCGGTTCCACGAGACTTCGCCGTACCCCGCGTGCTGGTAGCCAGCCATCGAGCAGTGGAGGTCCCCCGTGAGGGTGATGAAGTTCCGGAGGGAGGCGTCATCGACGGCGTTCATCAGTTCCGCACGCTCGGCCTGGAACCCGTCCCAGGAGTCCTCCAGGAATTCGACCTGATACCAGTCCTCTCCCGCCGTCAGCGGCATCGTTAGCACTTCGTTTGCCCACGTCGTCCACCGGGCGCTCGATTCGGAGAGCGAGTCGACGAACCACGATTTCTGCTCGGAACCCAACATCGTCCGGTCCGGGTCGTCCTCGTTGGTACAGGTGAGCGTTCGGTCTTCACACGGTGTGCCGTCGCGGAAGAGACGCTCGTCGGTGACGACGAGGTCCACGAGGTCACCGAACTCGAACCGCCGCCACAGGCGAAGTTGTTCGTGAAGGTCCTCCTCCGACGGGTCGTACTCGACCCGCATCGGCATGTGTTCTATCCACGCTTGGATTCCGTTCGCCGTGATTTCCATCGCGACCGACGGCTTCGACCCGTCGTCCTTGTTCGGGAGGACCGGAGCATCCGTCGCGTAGTCCCAGTACCGGTTGTTTCCGATCTCGTGGTCGTCCCACCCCGCGATGAGCGTGTGGCGTTCCAGGGCCTCCTGCAGTAGCGGGTCGGATTTGTATTTCTTGTAGAGAAAGCGGAAGTCGTCGAGGGATTCAGCGAGCGATGCCCCGCTCGGGAGGTCGAAATCCCGGCCGGGTTTGATTTCGCCCGTGGGCGAGACGTACGCGCCGTCCGACGACTCGTAGATGAAGTCGCCGAGGTGGACGACGTAGTCGATGGATTCGTTCGCGATGTGGTGGAACGCGCCGTAATAGCCGTTCTGATAGTCCTGACAGGTCACGACCCCGAACGAGAGGTCATCGACGTGCTGGTCGGCGCTCGGCATCGTCCGGAGTCGTCCCGTTCGACTCGCCGTCCCGTCGTAGATGAACCTGTAGTAGTAGAAGCGGTCGGCGTCGAGTTCGCCGTCGAGGTCCACTTTGACGGTGTAATCATGCGTTGCCGACACCGTCGACGCATCGACCACCCCTTCGAAATCGGGGTCGTCGAACGTCTCGTCGTTTGCGACCTGAACCCCGACAGGTTGGCCCTCTCGATACGCCGCCTCGGCGATTCGGGTCCAGACGATGGCACCCGAATCGGTCGGTCCGCCGCTCATGACCGACTGCGGAAACGTCGCGTCCGCATCCGCCGCCGCGTCGTAGGAAAAGGCGTGCGCTGAACCGTCTCGAACCGGGGTCGTCGGCTGTGCGATCGCTCGCTTGGCGAGGAGCGTCGAAAGCCCACCGGCCGCGGTCGTTCCGGCGACGCTCCGGAAGAATCCACGACGGTTGATTTCTTTACGAAAGGCGTTATTCTTGGAAACCATATCCGGGAATTATCGGGGAGAAATATATATCTAATGGACATAGTATATATTGTGTCCCGGGGAGAAACATTCCACACTATAGGAGAAATATGATACTAGCGACGATCTGGATTTTTCTAGCGATCGACGATTCGTGTGGGCTGGCGATAGCGGCGTTCGGACGGTTCCCCGAAACGACCGCTCTTACGGTCGAGGGGCCGATTTCTGGAGCGCCGTCTCGGAGATGTTGCCGCCGTAGTCGGCACACCTCGAAAGCGAATCGATGCTGAGTCGTAGCTGATGGGCCTGATGCGGTTCGAGGTCACGAAGGAGGTCGTCGATACTGCGACCGGATTCGGTTATCCCGAAGACCGATTCCCGTGCTTCGTTGGCGAGTCGGGTGGCTCGCTTCCGGTCGTCCGTGAGAAACGCCTCCATCGCGGTGGTGACGATGGCGGCGGCTTCGGCGTGCAGTTCGGTAACTGCCTCGACCACGCGTTCGGGTATCGCATCGAGTTCGATGGCGACCCGACAAATCTTCGCCGCGTGGTCGGCGATACGTTCGAGTTGACGACCGCACGTGTAGAAATCGAAGCACGTCTCGCGGGGGAATCCGAGTTCTTCCGCCACCGCTGGCGTCCGTAACGTCCTTCGAAACGTCCGGGAGACGACGAACCACAGTCGGTCCATGTCGTCGTCACGTTCGATGACGTTCCGAGCGGCGTCCTCGTCGGTCTCGGCGAGGGCGGAGACGGCGTCTTCCAGCATGGCCATCGCGATGACCTTCATCTGTGAAATCGCATCGTGAATGGACATCTGTGAGGCGTTGAGCAGGTCCTGCACGACGATTTTCTTGTCCGCTTCCTCGACTATCTCCAGCCCGACGAGGTTCTGTGTGGTCGTGCGGATGGCACGCCGTTTGCCGGGTGTGATGTGATGGGTCTCGATCGTGATCGTGTTGAAACCGTTCACGTACATCGCGATGATGGCGCGCATCAGTTCATCGTCGCTCCGCGTGGCGATATCGAGCCGTCCTTCGATGCCTTTCCTGCCACGACGTGGCGTCAGAACCAGCCCGTACTCGTGGGAGAAAAACGAGATCGAACTCCCGACCGCGACGTCGTTTTCGTTCGCCCAGTCCTTCGGCAGGGAAACCGTGAACGTGGATCCTCCGGTGACCTGAACTTTCCGTGTCTCCATATCGTGCCCTTCTCGACGACCACAATAAATTTTACCACTAGTACATAGATTGGGAGAAATATATTGTCAAATATGGTCCTATGTGGGAAGATATATTCATCGAAATCGATCCCACAGCGGTCGACATGCGTTATTCCTTCCGGGGCCACTCAACGGTGAACTCCGACCGTTCGATCAGTCGGCGTTGGTCGGGCTGACGGTATCGTCGGTTCGGCTCGTCGTTACGTACACCGCCGGTTTGCGGAGGACGTACTCGTCGATGAACGCGACGATGTACACGACGGAGTTCAGGATGAGATACACGCCGAGGGTGAACGCGGCGGCGTACTCCCACCGGGAGTGTGGCAACCCCTCGTATCTGTCCCGAAGCAAGACGGCGAGGACGGTGAGTATCGGAAAGGCACCGAGCACCGTCCAGATGACCTGACTGTACGGGACGTACGACGTAACCGGGAGGAACAGTTGGATGAACGGGAGGGGAAGCCCCACGACGAGAAACGGAAGGATGAGCGTGTTCGAAAAGGTGTAGATGCCGTCGAGGCGCTTTCGCCACGAGAGTTGTGGCGAGGTGACGACCGAGGCGAGATAGCGACTGCTCACTTGTAACCATCCGCGCGCCCATCGTTTTCGCTGACTCCACCACGACGCCACCGTCGCGGGGTGTTCCTCGAACGTGATGATGGACGGATCGACGACTATCTCCTTCCCGGCGAGGTGGATCCGCGTGGACATGTCGATGTCCTCCACCAGCACGGATTCGTCGAACATACCCAGTCGCTCGAACACGTCCCGGCGGAAGAACGCCTGTCCCCCGCCGAAGATGCTGAACCCGTTCCAGAGCGAGCGCGCGACGAGGTCGGCCCGCTCCGTGACGTGGCGTTCGACGGTCGCGTGAAGCGAGATGAGCGAATCACTCGGATTCCGGCCGTAGCATCGTCCTTTCACGCACCAGATATCGTCGTCGGCTTCGAACCACCCGACGGCTCGCCGGAGCGCCGCCGGATCGAACTGATGGTCGGCGTCGATGCTGGCGATTATCTCGCCGGTCGCGTAGGTGAGCGCGTAGTTCGTCGCCTTCGCCTTTCCGCCGCCCGGTTCGTCGCGTTCGACCGCGACGATTCGCCCGTCGTCCGCGGCCGCCCGCCGTGCGATAGCGGCGGTTTCGTCGGTCGAATCGGCTTCGTAACAGACGATCACTTCGAGCTTGTGCTCGGGATAATCGACCGCTCGACACGCGTCGATGGTTCCCTCCAGGACGCTCGCTTCGTTGTACGCCGGGATGACGACGCTCACCGTGGGAAGTTCGTCATCGTCCGATGGGAACGACGGAGTGGCGTGTGATGCCTGTATCGAGACGAGCGCCGAGACGAACAGCCGACCGACCTGTGCGACCACGACGAGGAGGACGGCCGTCTTGAGGACGCGGAGATAGGGAACGGAAAAGTAGATCGGGGCCAGCACTCCGACGACGAAAATCGACGTGATGAGGCAGTAGAGTAGAACGGCCCTCCGCGACGAGGACTGTTCTTGAACTGTTGTCACTTCCATTGGTATACGTCCCTTGACCGGCTCTCAAAGGTTTTTTGCTCCGATTCTAATGAGGAATATTGTTAGCACGGGATAGCTGTGTACTACTCCATGGAGGGCCATAAGTCGGATGGCTGACCGACCGATACTCGCCTTTTCGATCCGCTGAGCGGCAATTCGACACGTCCGGTCGTGGCGTCGTGAAATGCCGGGGTGTAATGGCGAGGAGTATGTGACGTACGTCCAGGTATTGAGGACTCATAGCAAGGTTCATGGCGAAATAACCACCTGAATCGGGTAGACAAGAGTGATGTTGTCCGATTCTGCCGCACGATATTCCCTCGATTTCCGCGTTGCTGTCCATCCCTACGCTGTCTCCTCCGTCACCATCGAGACGCTACTCATCCAATGAAACCCCTTCCATCCACCGACGCCGAATCGGAATCACGCGTCAAAGCCGCCCTCAGTGACCGGACCGCCCGATACCTTCCGACGGTCGTCGCGATACTCCTCGGCGAAGCCGTGTTCGCGACGGGACTGTGGCTTCAGACGACCACGTTCGATGCACTCCTCGCTAGCGGTGTCGGCGTCTGGTTCGCGCTTCTGAGTTACCGTCTCTTCGAGAAACGCGAGACGTAACCCCGTTCGCTGAAATTCCGTCGCGTCGGTATTCGCTGCGTCGTTAGCCGTCACGTCCGCTGTGTCGTCGGACATTCCGTTCTGCCGTGTCGTCAGCCATCACGTTCCGTTGCGTCGTCACCGGCGCGTCGTCACTCGTAGGTTCGTCCGCCCGTCCTGTTCTCCTCGATGTAGTCCCAGTCGTACTCGACGCCCAATCCCGGCCCGTCGGGGACCGGCACGGTTCCCTCGTCGTCGATGGCGTCGAGGTCGTCCACGTAATCGCCCTCGTACACCGGCGGCGTCGTGTTCGAACACTCCGGGTGAACCAGCGCCATCTCGTAGTAGTTGGAGTTCCGAATTCCGGCCATGCAGTGGCGTTGGGCGGGACCCGGCGAGTGGATTTCCACGTCGATTCCGAACCCTTCGGCCATGCGCGCGATTTTCATCGCGCCGGTGATTCCCCCGTCGTAGGCGGGGTCGGCCCGGAGGAAATCCGTCGCCTCGTTCCGCAGGAAGTCGGTGTGCTGTTCCAACCCGCGGATGTGCTCGGTCTGCAACAGCGGCGTGTCCAACTGCTGGCGCAGTTTTTTGTACGCGTACTGGGAGATGCCGCCGTCGCGGTACGGGTCCTCGTACCAGAAGAACTCCTCCTCGTCGCACGCGCGCCCGACCTTCAGCGCGTCGCCGAACGTCTCGTACTCGCAGGCCGGGTCTATCATCAGGTCCATCTCGTCGCCGACGCGTTCGCCCACCGCGTGGACGGTCTCGATTTCGCGGTCGATGTCGCGCCGTTCGTCGGTCCCGCCCCAGCCGTGGATTTTGAAGCCGGGGAATCCAATTTTGAGGCATTCCTCCGCGAAGTCGGCGTACGCGTGTGGCGAGTCCAACCCGCCGTTGTCGTCGGCGTGGTACGTCGAGGCGTAGGCCGGGAGTCGCGTTCGGTAGGTGCCCAGCAGTTCGTGAATCGGCGCGTCGTAGTGTTTCCCGGCGAGGTCCCACAGCGCGATATCGACCGGTCCGATGCCCATCCGGTCGTACTTCCGGAGCGCGCGCTTCATCTCCGACCACAACCGCTCGCGGCGTAGCGGATTCCGTCCGATGAGGTTGTCCGCGAGCGTATTGATTTGCGCGAACGCGGGCGAGTTCCCGCCGACGAACTCCCCGGTGACGCCCTCGTCCGTCTCGATCCTGAGCCCGAACAACTTGCGCTCCGTCGTCGACCCCGGTTCGTACACGAGGTTGTACCCGGCGTCCGTCCCCACGTCCTCGATGGGGTACGAGAACTCCGTGGACTCGATTCTCGAAATCTGCATACGACTATCGACGGTTTCCCGCCTGGTAAAATTTGTAGCCGAACTTCGGCGGCGAAGAGAGGTATTTGATTCTGGTTCAACAGTAGGTGTTACGAGGAAATTGTGGTGATACCT
Organism: Haladaptatus sp. AB643; assembly: GCF_024136975.1. NCBI lineage: Archaea > Methanobacteriati > Methanobacteriota > Halobacteria > Halobacteriales > Haladaptataceae > Haladaptatus > Haladaptatus sp. AB643. The sequence continues at coordinate 23,496 of NZ_JAMYJW010000009.1, read as the reverse complement.
CGACAGTTCGCTACGACATGATGTATTTGATAGGTTTGCGATTTCAGTAATCGAGGTAGTATTCTCAGTAGTTGCAATCGCAAAACTCCCAAACACGCCTGCTCGCCGTCGTACGAAGTGAAAAACGGTTCTTCTTCTGCTAGTCGTCTTAGTAGTTGTCGTAGACGGTTTTGATGATGGTGAAGTAGTCCATGCCTTCCTCACCCTGCTCTCGGTACGTCTCGCTGGAGGAGGCGTTCATGCCGCCGAACGGGACGTGCAGTTCGAGGCCGGTGGTGGCCTCGTTGACTTTCACGATGCCGAAGTCCACGTCCTGGATGAACCGGTTCGCCTCCGAGTGGTCCTGCGTGACGATACCTGCGGCGAGGCCGAACTCCACGTCGTTGACGAGTTCGACGGCCTCGTCGAAGTCGCTGTAGGAGGTGACGCCGACGAAGGGGCCGAACACCTCTTCCTGCATGATCTGCATGTCGTTTTCCACGTCGGTGAAGACCGTCGGCGTGACGAAGTAGCCGTTCTCGTGCTCACCGTTCTCCAGGCGTTCGCCGCCGTATTCGAGCGTCGCGCCCTCTTCTTTCCCGGTTTCGACGTACTCCAGCGTGGATTCGAGTTCGCTCTCCGAGACGTGCGGTCCCATGCCGGGGTCGTCCAGTCCGGGGCCGATGTCGAGGTCCTCGGCGTACTCGACCAACTGGTCCACGAAGTCGTCGTACAGCGAGTCGTGAACGATGACTCGCTCGGTCGCGGTACACGCCTGTCCGGTGACGCCGAACGCGCCGGAACCGACGACGTTCACCGCCTCTTCGAGGTCGGCGCTGGGGCCGATGACGGTCGGGTTCTTGCTCCCCAACTCCGTCTGGATGCGCTTGTGCTGGTCGGTGGCCTGCTCGTACACCATCTCGCCGACCGTTCGGCTTCCCGTAAAGGAGACGGTATCGACCTCCTCGTGGTCGATGATGGCGCTCCCGACGTCCTCGCCGCTCCCGACGACGAAGTTGAACACGCCGTCCGGGGCACCGACCTCGTCGGCCGCTTCGTCGATGCACTCGACTACCTTCGCAAAGACGGTCGGCGCGTCCATCGCGGGTTTGAGGACGACGGTGTTGCCGGTCGCCAGCGCGGGCGCGCTCTTCCACGACGGAATCGCGATGGGGTAGTTCCACGGGGTGATGAGTCCGGCCACGCCCATCGGCTCACGGACCGTGTACAGGTTCTGGCCCTGCGAACTGGGCTGTTTTCGCTCCCCGGCGTAGTCCATCGCTCGCTCGGCGTAGTAGTAGAAGATGTTGATGGCGCGGTTGACCTCGCCGTTGGCTTCGCTTCGGGTCTTTCCTTCCTCCTGAACCAGCGTCTCGGTCAGTTCCTCCTCGCGGTCGTCCATGCGCTTCGCGACCGCACGCAGCAGTTTGCCGCGGGTCGCGCCGGGCGTGTCCGCCCACTCCTCCTGTGCGGCGGCGGCCGCCTCGACCGCTCCGCGTGCGTCCTCCGCGGTCGATTGCTGGAACTCCGCGACGACCTCGTCGGTATTCGCGGGGTTGTGAACTTCGAACGTTTCGCCCGATTCCGATTCTCTCCACTCTCCGTCTACGTAATTGCTGTACGTTTCGGGCATCGGAGAAAGTACGTGCGTGGGGTACTCCGTTCTTGTGGCCAAACCGTCGCTCGGTCGTGCGGTCGAATCCCTCCCCACAATACTCTTGTGGCCTTTTTCTCCCCGATTTCGCCGTCGGAGCTATGTGGTTCAAGGGCGAATATTTTCCCATGCGATACCATCGCATTCCTTCGGACGACGGTCCCCGACTGCTCGCACGAGAGGAACGGAAGGTGTACGACCTCACGACCGCCTCGGGTATCGCCTCCGTTCGCGAGTTGGCGCTCGCCGCGACCGCGACTCAGGGGGGACTCGACGACGTGGCGCGGATTCATCTGGACGACGCGCCCCTGCTCGACGCGAACCGACTGCCCTCGGATGCACCGCGTCCGACCGTCCCCGACGAGGTGTGGGCGGCCGGTGTCACCTACGAGACCAGCAACGACGCGCGCGAGGAGGAGAGCGGCCGGGGGTCGATGTATCAGGACGTGTTCGAGAACGAGCGCCCCGAACTGTTCTTCAAAGCCACGCCGAGTCGGACGGTCGGCCCCGGCGACGCCATCGGCATCCGCGCCGACTCCGAGTGGGACGTGCCGGAACCCGAACTGGCCGTGGTCGTCGCGCGCGGCGATATCGTCGGGTACACCGTCGGCAACGACATGAGCAGTCGGTCGCTGGAGGGTGAAAATCCGCTGTACCTCCCGCAGGCCAAAGTCTTCGAAAAGTGTTGTGCCATCGGTCCGTGTATCGCCTCGCCGGAGACGGTCGGCGACCCGCGCGAACTGGAACTGTCGATGCGCATCCGGCGCGACGACGAGACCGTCTTCGACGGTTCGACTTCGACGTCGAAGATGGCCCGTTCGTGCGAGGAACTCGTCTCCTATCTCGACGCACACGACACGATGCCCGACATCGCGGTGTTGTTGACGGGCACGTCGCTCGTCCCGCCGGACGACTTCACGCTCGCGGAGGGTGACAGCATCGAAATCGACATCGAGAACATCGGAACGCTCCGGAATCACGTGGAAACGGTGTGACCCCGGGAAGCGGTGCGATTTCGGGAACGCGTCGAATCGAGAGCGATACTTGATTTTCGCCCCCTCTCGGACGACTTCACGCGATTCTACGGAGATCACAAACGATTGCAGGAATCCACAGCAGGCCGGTCGTTCGACCGGTCTGCTGGGGGGCGGTAAGACTGAAACCCGTGTCGTCGCCCGAAACGAATCCTCCGCGAGAAGAGCGAAACCGCGTCGTCGGGATGCGGTTCAGAACCGGACCGTCTTCACGTCGTCGTCGGTGCCGTAGACGACTTCATCGACCATGTTCACGAACAGGCCGTGTTCCTGTGCGCCGGGGATTCGGGCCAACTCCGTCGCCCGCTCCTCCGGATTTTCGATGTCGCCGAAATCACAGTCCACGATGAGGTTGCCGTTCGCGGTGAACAGCGGGCCGTCCTTCTTTTCCGCGTACCGCACCGACGGGTCGCCGCCCTGCTCCCGAATCCACTCCTTGACGACCTCCCGCGATTCGGGCAGGATCGAGAGCGGGACGGGATACGACAACGGCGTCGATCGTTTCTGGTCGTCCGTGGCGATGACGAGTTTCTCCGCCATCGAGTCGATGAGTTTCTCCCGTGCGTGGGAGGCACCGCCGCCCTTGACGACGTGCGGGTTCTCGGGGTCCCACTGGTCCGCGCCGTCGATGGCGACGTCGAGTTCCGTCACCTCGTCCACGTTTATCAGCGGAATCCCGACTTCCTTCGCCAGTTCGTGGGACTGGAGCGACGTCGCCACTCCGCGAACGTTCGTGAGCGCCCCCTCGTCTATCTTCCAGCCGATTTTGGCGATGGCCCACGCGGTGGTACTTCCCGTACCGAGGCCGACGTCCATCCCGTCCTCGACCACTTCGGCGGCCTCCATCCCGCCGCGGCGGCGCTTGTCCATCAACACGTCCTCGGCCGAACTCTTGATCCGGCGCGGCGACGGAATGACGCGGATGTTGTCGCGGATTTCCCCCTCGTCCAAGTCGAAATCGCGGTCCGCGAGTTCGTCCTTCGCCTCCTCGACGGTCTCCTCCTCGGTTTCCGCCCAGACGCTGACGTCGTGGCCTCCTTGCCGGTAGCTGAACTGTTTTGCCATGGTTTAATCGTCTAGGTCCATGCGGTCTTTCGGTCGGACTGCTTCCTTTCGCTCTTTGTCCTTCTCCAGGTGCGAGCGGGACACGTTGTCCACGCGTCCGGTGACACGCTCCTTGAGGATGTCGTCGTCCTCGCCGAACGGATGGGTCCCGAAACCGTGACGCATCGCCGCGATGGCCTGGTAGGCGTGCTCCTGATTGCCACGCGACTTGAACAGCTCGGTGACCGACTGGCTGATGACCGGGATCGGCGTTTCGCCCTTGAACGCCTCCTGTACCAGCCAGTTCACCTCGCCGGTGTCCTCGATGTAGTTCGGCACGTCCTCGTAGTTGTCCTCCCCGATCTGGTCGCGCATGAGTTCGACCAGCCAGCTTCGAATAACCGACCCGTTGGACCAGTTGTTGAACACGTCCTCCAGATCGACGTCGAAATCACCGGCTTCGAGCAGTTCGACTCCCTCGGCGATGGACTGGAGCATCCCGAACTCGACGCCGTTGTGGACGAGCTTTACGAAGTGACCGCTTCCCGGCGGGCCGACGTGCAGCAGTCCGCCATCGACGGACAGTTCGTCGAGGATAGGTTCGGCGATTTCGAACCCTTCCTCCCGGCCACCGACCATGAAACAGGCCCCGTCGCGCGCACCCGGCGGGCCACCGCTGGTACCGGTGTCGAGGTAGTAGATGCCGTCCTCCCACACGCGCTCCTCCCGGCGCATCGAATCCCGCCAGAAGGAGTTGCCGCCGTCCATCACCACGTCGCCTTCGTCGAGGTGTTTCACGAGTTCGTCCAGTTGCTCGTCTATCAGTTCCCCGGCCGGGAGCGACAGGTAGATGACCCGTGGTGCATCGAGGCGGTTCGCCAGCTCCTCGTACTCCCCACTGTCGAGTACCGTCACGCCCTTCTCTTTCAGTTCCGGGCGGTCGGCCGTATCACAGCCGACGACGTCGATGTCCTTTTCGGTCGCTTGCTTCGCCAAGTTCCCACCGATCGAACCGAGTCCAATTATTCCGAGTTCCATGTGTACAATCTCTCGCACGTCGTTCGTTTCCCGGCGAAATACCCGCGTGGAAACGGCTTTCCGCCGGTGACTATCCTATCTCGCTTCGGTAAAACGACAACACAGCGAAGGACTAAATCGTTCCGGCCCTATCGGCCGAAAATCCCTTCGTACGCACCGCTGTCGCCGTGCTGGCCGTCGTTCGCCCGGAGTGTGTTCGCCGGTTCCGTTATCGCCTCCTCGCGGAAATCCCGTCGATGCTCGGCAGCGATATCGAATCGACGTAGTGGGACAGGGGCTCGTCGGCCCGTTCGATCGAGGATAGCTCGCGAACCAACGGGAGAACCGAGACGCCGGCACCGATGGCCGCTCCGGCGACCTTTCCCTTCGTCCCGAACCGCTTGCCAGCCTCGTATCCTGTCCTCACGTGTCCGATGCCGTCCAGATACTGCCCGACATCGATGCCTTCGTTCGGGTTCGCGGCTTCCGGATCGAAGGTGTCCCTGGTGCTGTTGTACGCACCATACACCGTTCCCGCCCCCGCTCCGAGAACCGCACCGTACGGACCGGCGGCATACCCCTGTCGAGCGCCGTTAAAGGCGCTCTTGGCCGCATACCGGTGATCCACTTCGTCGAGAAACTGCCGGATTTCGGCCGTGAGCGCCGTCGTCGCCTGGTCGGTCGTCTCCGCGACGACCGATGGCTCCGGTATGGCTTCGACGCCCTCGCTCCCGTCCACGCGGCCGTGGACGGACTCGACGGTCTCCCGCACCGTTCGCAACGCTTCGCCGCCCGCTTCCGATCCCGTGTCGGCCGTTTTGCGCGCGACTGTTTCTCCGACACCACGCGCTCTTCGTGCCGCCGTCATCGTCCGCGCTTTGGCGTCGTTGGCGACCTCGTTGGCGTGGTCTCGGAGTCCCATGTCTAACCCTACATCGCTAGCGGGTGTGTCTCTTATCGTTGCTATCGAAAGCACCGTAATTACCCCCGTCCGTCGGTTCCCGTTTCCCGTCCGATTCGCTCGTTGGCTCGGGTGGGCCGTCAGAAATTACCCGCTGGATATCGGTATCCAACCCGTCCGACGTGTGAGCAGGGACCGGATTCATCGAGATCGAACCCGCTCCCTACGTCTTCCCGTCGCACACGACGAACTCGAAACGCCCGGAAAACGACCGCGATTCCACCCATCACATGCCAGAAAATCACGTCCCCGACGAAACGGAAGTCGTCGTCATCGGCGCAGGACCAGGCGGCTACGTCGCCGCCATCCGCGCCGGACAACTCGATTTCGACGTAACGCTCATCGAAAAGGACGCCTATGGCGGCACATGCCTGAATTACGGCTGTATCCCGTCCAAGGCACTCATCGCGGCGACCGACGCGGCCCACGAGGCGGCGACCGGCGAGAACCGCGGCATTCACGCCGACCCCGACATCGAATTCGCCCAAACGGTGGACTGGAAGGACGGCGTCGTGGACCGCCTCACCGGCGGCGTCGAACAGCTCTGTGAGGCGGCGGGTGCGACGCTCGTCGAGGGTCTCGCCGAGTTCGCCGACGGTTCGACGGTCACGGTTCGGACCGACGATGGCGAGCACGAGTTGACGTTCGAGCACGCCGTCGTGGCGACCGGTAGCCGCCCCGTCGAACTCCCCGGATTCGCGTTCGAGGACGACCCGATTCTCGACTCGCGGCAGGCCCTCGCGCTCGAAGACGCGCCCGATTCGCTGCTGGTCGTCGGTGCAGGCTACATCGGCATGGAACTCGCTGGCGCGTACGCGAAGGCTGGAACCGACGTGACAGTCGTCGAGATGCTGGACGAAATCCTCCCCGGATACGGCGACCGACCGAGCAAACTCGTCCGCGAGCGCGCCGAAGACCTCGGCGTCGAATTTCACTTCGGCGAGGGTGCCGAGGAGTGGACCGACGACGGCGGCGGAATCACCGTCGTCACGGAGGACGAGGACGGGAACCGAACCGAGTACGAGGCCGAAAAAGCGCTCGTCGCCATCGGCCGCGAACCCGTCACCGACACGGTGAACCTCGACGCCATCGACCTCGAACCGACCGACGACGGGTTCATCGAAACCGACGACCGTGCCCGCACCGACCGCGAGAACGTCTTCGCCATCGGCGACGTGGCGGGCGAACCGATGCTCGCCCACAAAGGGATGCGCGAAGGCGAAGTCGTTGCGGAAGTCATTGCCGGGGAACCGGCCGCGCTCGACCATCAGGCCGTCCCCGCCGTCGTGTTCACCGACCCCGAAATCGCCACGGTCGGGATGACCGAGGACGAGGCGGTCGATGCCGGATACGACGTAACGACCGGGGGGATGCCCCTGCAGGCCAACGGCCGCGCGATGACGCTGGACGACGACGATGGATTCGTCCGCGTCGTGGCCGACGCCGAGGATGGCTATCTGCTCGGCGCGCAACTCGTCGCTCCCGAAGCGTCCGAGCTAGTTGCCGAGTTTGGCCTCGCGCTGGAACTCGGTGCGACCGTGGACGACGTCGCCGCGACGATTCACACCCATCCGACGCTCTCGGAGGCCGCGAAGGAAGCCGCCGCGAACGCCCGCGATCACGCGATTCACACGCGAAACAGCGACCGATGACGGAGAATACAGGACCATGATCGACCCGACACCCTCACCGAACTCGACACGCCTAACGGCGAACGTACCGAGTCGCATCGTTCCGGAAGTACCAGCACGTTCCCCAGCGGTGTCCGACCATGTCTGAGGAGACGTGGGACGAGGCGGCCCGGTCCCGCGACTTCCATCAACTGTTGGACGACGACGGCGGCGTCCTCGACGGTGCCGACGTACCGGACCTCGGGGACGACGAACTCCTCGGTCTGTACCGGACGATGGTGGGAACCAGAACGCTCGAAGACACGATGTTGAACCTCCAACGGAGCGGTGAGGCGAGCCTCGTCGCGCGTGAGCGCGGCGAGGAAGCCACGCCGCTCGGTGCCGCCGCCGCCCTCTCTGAGGACGACTGGATCTTCTACACCTACCGTCAGAACGCCGCGCTCCTGCACTGGGACGTACCGATGGCCAAGATCGTCGCCGGGACGACCGGACAGGAACCCGAAACCATCGCGGAGGGACTCGACGACTGGGAGTCACCCGTCAACTTCTCGCCGGACTACACGCCGGTCGGCGTGAACGTGACGAACGCGGCCGGGTCGGCCATGACCGACCGCTTCCGCGACCGCGACACCGTCTCGATGGCGTTCATCGGCGACGGCTCGACCAGCGAAGGGTCGTTCCACGACGGGCTGAACTTCGCGGGCGTCTTCGACGCACCGCTCGTCGTCGTCGTCCAGAACAATGGGTGGGCGATTTCGGAACCGTCCGAGCGCCAGACCGGGGCGGAAACGTTCGCACAGAAGGCAGAAGCGTACGGTATTCCGCACGAACGCGTGGACGGAAACGACGTGCTCGCCGTGTATGACGCCGCGAGCAGAGCCGTCGAGCGCGCCCGAGACGGCGGCGGGCCGACGCTCATCGAGTGTGTTACCTACCGGATGGGGAACCACAACACGTCGGACAACGCCGACCTCTATCGGGACGACGAACTGAAATCGGAATGGGCCGACCGCGACCCGATCGAGCGGCTTTCGACGTATCTCGGCCACCGAAACCTCCTCGACGACGACCGGCGCGAGGAGATTCGGGACGAAATCGACGCGGCGGTGAACGACGCCGTGGAGGAAGCGCGAAGCGTTTCGAAAACCGACCCGATGCGGATGTTCGACCACCACCTGCACGGCACCTCGTGGCGCGAAGCCCACCAGCGGGCGGAGTTCCAGCGCGAACGGAACGGGGAAAACCCGTTCACCGATTTCTCCGGCGACGCGTTCGACACCGAGCAGTGGGACGATTACGGTCCCGATTTGGGCGTCGATTTCGAACCGCTGAATTCGGACGACGACGGCGTTGAAACGGAAGATATGAACATCGTGACGGCGGTGAACCGAGCACTCCATCAGGAGATGGAACGGGACGACGACACTCGCGTCCTCGGCTACGATATCGGGATGCTCGGCGGCGTTTTCCGCGCAACCGAGGGACTGCTCGACGAGTTCGGGCCGGACCGCGTGATAGACACGCCGTTGTCGGAAAACGGCATCGTCGGCACCGCGGTTGGGATGGCGATGCGGGACGACCGCCCGGTCCCCGAAATCGAGTTCATGGGCTTCTTCTACCCCGCGTTCGGCCAGTTCATGTACGCCGTCGCCAAGATGTACGAGCGCACCGGCGGCGATATCGAACTCCCGATGACGATCCGCATGCCGTACGGCGGCGGCATCAAGGCGCTCGAATACCATCAGGAATCGACCGAGACGTTCGAGATTCACGCGCCGGGCGTCCGCGTGATCTGTCCGAGCACTCCGTACCAGGCCAAGGGTCTGCTGGCGTCGAGCATTCGCTGTGACGATCCGGTGGTCTTCATGGAGCCGAAACGGATCTATCGCGGGTTCGACGACCCCGTCCCGACCGACGAGTACACGCTCCCGCTTGACGAGGCCCGGATCGTCGAGGAGGGATCGGACGTGACGGTGCTGACGTGGGGCGCGATGGTCCGCCACGCCGAGAGCGCCGCGGAGGAGGTGGACGCCGACGTGGAGGTCATCGACCTCGTGACGCTCTCGCCGCTCGACGTTGAGACGATTCTGGAGTCGGTGAAGAAGACCGGCCGGTGCGTCGTGCTCCACGAAGCGCGCCGGACGCTCGGTCTCGGGGCCGAACTCTCGGCGCTCGTCAACGAGTACGCCCTCGATAGGCTGAAAGCCCCCGTCAAGCGCGCGACGGGGTACGACGTGCACTTCCCGGATAACGACATCGAGGACGACTATCTCCCCGACGCGGAGCGGGCGAAACACGCGATCGAGGCGGTGATGAGTTATGAATTCTGATCTATCGACGACAACGAACCGACAGCACAGTCCGAAACAGTCCCTCCGTTCCGTCGCTGCGAGAGCGAGGTGGTCGCCGTGACCGACTACGAGTTCGAACTCCCGGACCCCGGCGAGGGGTTGACCGAGGCCGAAATCGTGGAGTGGCACGTCGAGGAGGGTGACGACATCGACGAACACGACGTGCTCTGTGAGGTCGAGACTGACAAGGCCGTCACCGACGTTCCGTCGCCGTGTCCCGGCACCATCGCCGAGCGGCAGGTTGACGTCGGCGACGTCGTGCAAGTCGGTGAGGTCTTCGTCGTCATCGAAACCGACTCCCCGCCGAGCGGCGGGGAGGAGGCCGAAGCCGCCGAAGAAGCGCAAGAGGAAGCCGACACCGAGCAAGAAACGGAAGCCGAGGAAGCGGAACCTGAAGAAGAAACGGAGACAGCCGAGCAGGAAGGCGAGACGGAGGAAACCGAGGAGGCTGAAGAAGAAACGGAAGCGGAAGATGCGGGGGAAGAAACGGAGGAGAGCCAAGATGAGGAACTGCAAGCCGAGGAGGAGGCCGACAGCGACGTCGAGGGGGAGGAGTCCCAATCCCCGGCGACGGCCGACGAGCGAGTGTTCGCGGCACCACGAACGCGAGCGTACGCCCGCGAGGAGGGCGTAGACCTCTCGACTATCGACGGGTCCGGGCCGAACGGACGCGTGCTCCGCGAGGACATCGACGCGCGTCTCTCCGGACGCGCCGGTGGGTCGGGCGGCGGCACGGCGGAAGCCGAGGGCCAAGCGGCCTACGCCATCGAACACCCGACGACCGAAATCGAACCGGTGGCGATCGACGAGGACGAGGAGCGCGCCGAGCGGCGCGACCTCTCGGGGCTTCGCGGGCGCATCGCCGAAAACATGACCCGCTCGGCGGCCGTCGTCCCGCAGTTGACCTCCGGGTTCCAGGCCGACGCGACCGAACTCGTGGATCTCAAGGAGCGACTGGACGAGAAACACGACGTTCACATCACGTACACGCCGATCCTGCTCAAGGCGGTCGTCCCGGCGCTCAAGGAGTTCCCGATGGTGAACGCCAGCATCGACGACACGACCGACGAAATCGTGGAGAAGTACTACTACAACGTCGGATTTGCGACCCACACCGACGACGGATTGCTGGTTCCCGTCATCAAGGACATCGACAGCAAATCCATCGTGGAGGTGGCCCGGGAGTTGGAGACGCTCGCCGAGGGGGCCCGCGAGCGCTCCATCGACGCCGCCGACATGCAGGACGGGACGTTCACCGTGACCAACCTCGCGACGTTCGGCGAACACCGAACGTTCGGGACGCCCATCGTCAACTACCCCGAGGTGGCCATCATGGGTATCGGACGGGTCCGAGACGAACCCGTCGCCACCGAGGACGGCGAGGTCGAAGTCCGCCCGCGGATCGACCTCCACCTCTCCTACGATCACCGCCTCGTGGACGGAGCGAAAGCGAACCAGTTCATGGAGTACGTCATCGAAGGCATCGAGGACGAAGACGTCCTCCTGTCGCGACTGTAAGTCAAGAGAGAGAGAGAAGCGGAAACCCCGCCGCTCTTTCGTGCTTTCGAACCGGTTCGAAAGCAATCCATCAGAATATTGCCTATTTCTCAACGGCGGTCCGGTCACACTTTGGATGCAACGTGCTGGGCGGTACTGCTCGCGTGCTAATCTTTCGCGCAGGGGTTTTATGAAACCGCTCGGCCGTCAATCGGAATCGGAACGGACGGAATAACCGGTTCGATCCCTTTCTTTTCTCTGTTGCTGACCACGATGATCCCCCGGAGCGTTTTCCGGTCGCGTTTTTGAACCGGCAAACCCGGTGAGACACACACGGTTTCCGTCGATCGACGAGGTGTTATTATTCTCGTTAATTTCGGTATTCAACGTCCTGAACCAGTTGTGGGCTTCTTCTGCGCTCAAAGTCGCTATACGTGGCCTCTTGTCGGCTCTACGAACCATAAATTTAGATATCACCTCGTGTGCCGTGCGAATGTCTGATAGTAATATCATCTCGTCGTTCTCTTTTCGCCGGGTGTAGTTTCGGTTCCAAGTACCGGACAAAAATGCTTTGGTAGTTGATAATTACCTATATTCATATCGAATCATTCATGTGGTTCTACATATGGTAATCGGTCGCGTTTCCTTGGTGTGGGAACCTCTCACCCAAATGTTTACAAGCATAATAATGTAAAGGCCAGTTCGACCCGATCGTCTTCAACATCGGTGGGCGCACGTGATCGACGGCGGTCCTGACCGGCAGTGGTCGTCCCGACACAACGGTGTACGACCGGTATATTTGACCAGATCAAACGAAATTCGCTTCGATACCGTTCGTCCGCTTTATCAACTGATCTGAGCTGTTACAACCATATTTATGTAATGGCTTTCCGGTTGGCTCTCCTAATCGGCCGAATACACCTGACGCTACCGTTCGTTGTTCCGCTGGCGCTTCGCTTCGTCCCGGATTCCGATCGGTATTGTTTGATCAAATCAAACCAAATCGTGTATTGGCTCCTTTTGGTTGACCATGTCAAACCCCGTTCGTCCACGGGTCCCGTCTCGGAAACGCGTCCCGTTCGCCACTCTTCGAACGAACAAACCCGTCGAAGCGATCTTGGTACGTATCGTCGCCTCTCCAGTTCCCACGCTATACCGCCCTCGAATCGACGGCGCTGGCTGTGCGACCACATATTGTTTGAAATGATCAAACCTCCTGTGAGTACAGCACTTCCTCCGCTTCCATCCCGTGCCCATTCGGAGGTCGTGATTCGTCCCGTGGCCACGATCTCATCCCCAATCCGACATAAAATACGGTGGCTACTGTCGTCCGTCGGCCTCGGACGATGACTTCCCGTGACAACAGGCGCGTGATCCTCCGGAGTAGCGGAGCCGTAACGGGATATCTCGGTACGGATCGCATTGTCGCGGAGCGCCGGGCACCGAGCACCGAGTGCCGAGACGGAGTCGGGACGACCGCTCCGTCACCACGCCACGACTGTCGAAGCCCTAACTCAGTACGTTTCCGCGAGGTGACGGACCGAAATCGATTCCTCAACCGTTTTCCCGTCGGCGGTTCCATCGATTTCGTATCCGACCGTCCGTTCCTCGCCCGGAGCGAGGTGGAAGTAGTTGTCGCCGAACCGCCCGTCGCGGTCGTTCTGCAACTCGACAAAGAGCGCGGCGGCCGACGCGCTGACGGTGAGTTCCCCGTCCGACTCCGACACCGACAGTTCGACCGCCGCTTCCGGCAGCGAGAGTCGTTTGTACGGAACGAGGAAGTGGAACGCGGGGCGGGCCTCGAAGTCGAGCGGCGTCGCCCGAAACAGCACGTCCGAGCGCGGGGCGTCGCCGAGCGCGTCCTCGATATCGATGCGACCGATGCGGACGCTTTCGCTCTCCCCTCCTTCCGCGTCGAACTCCCCCTTGAACAGTCGATTTCCGTCCATCGTGACGGCTTCGACGGCGACCGTTCCGGAGGATGGTTCGGTGCCGTCGGTCGTGAGCCACAGTTCGAGGTCGTCCCCGTCCTCGACCATCGAAAGCAGCGTCGGGGCGTAGAACCGGCGGGCCATATGGTGGAGCGCTTTCCACCCGCCGCCGTACTCGACCGACGACCACGAGGCGCACTGCCAAAGGTCGTTGAGTTGCCAGTAGATTGCCCCCATGCAGTGGGGTTTCAACCGCCGCCAGTGTTCGACCGCGGTTCGGATCGCCATTCCCTGTTGAATCTGACTCAGGTAGACGAAATCGTCGAAGTTCGACGGCATCCGGAAGTGGTCGGCCATCCGTTGCAGGATGCGCTTGTTCCCTCCCTCGTTGCGCTGGTGGTGTTCCATCAGCGGCGCGGTCGGATTGTGTTGATCCTCCGGAACCACGTCGGCCACTGTTTCCACGGACGGGAACGATTGGTAGCCGAACTCGGAGACGAATCGCGGCTCAGTTTCCTGAAACGCCGAGAACGGCTTTCCCTCGTGCCAAACGCCCCAGTAGTGGATGTCGCCCCGGTTCTCGTTTTCCGGGTCGACACGGTCGGGACCGCTGGACGGCGACGCGGACCAGTACGGGCGCGAGGGGTCCTCCTCGGCCACGACGTCCTTCAGCGTCTCGCGGAACAGTCGGTCGTAGTCGGCTTCCAACCGGTCGATGTTCTCGTTGTCCGCGAACCAACTCTCGACGCCGACTTCCAGTTCGTTGTTGCCACACCAGAGCGCGACCGAGGGGTTCGAGGAGAGACGCCGAACCTGATAGCGCGCTTCCGCCTCGACCGACGCCACGAACTCGTCGTCGGCCGGGTACTGCGCACAGGCGAACATGAAATCCTGCCAGACGAGCAGTCCTTTCTCGTCGCACAGTCGGTAGAACTCGTCGCGCTCGTAGTAGCCGCCGCCCCACACGCGAATCGCGTTCATGTTCGCGTCCACGGCGCTCGACAGCAGGTCGTCGTAGACCTCGGTCGTCACGTTTCGGTAGAGGGCGTCCGCCGGAATCCAGTTCGCTCCTCGGGCAAAGATCGGTTCGCCGTTCACTCGGAAATGGAACCCTTCGCCATCGCCGTCCTCGTCCGGTTCGCGGACCAGTTCGATCTCACGGAACCCGATCCGCTCGGTCACCGAGTGGGATTCCGCGCCCTGGACCGTCACGTCGAGGTCGGACAGCGGTTGATCGCCGTGCGTGGACGGCCACCACAAGTCGGGGTCTTCGACGGTCAACGACAACTCGACTTCGCCGTCGGAATCGAGCGATACCTCCCGGGTTTCGACCGCTCCATCGACCGCTGCCGTTACGGTGTACTCGCCAGCCGTCGGGACCGAGAGGCCGACCCGAACGTCGAGTTCGACGTTCTCCGATCCGTGGCGTTGTACCGGCGTCACGTACTCGACTCGTGGCGAGGAATGGGCGACCAATCGGATGTCGCGCCAGATGCCGACCGTCGGGAGACACGGCCCCCAGTCCCACCCGAAGTGACACTGGGCCTTCCGGATGAAGTTCCGGGCGGGTTGGTCCACGGGGTAGCGGAGCGTCGGAACGTCGTACGGGTGCGCCGCCGAGCGTTCGGCGGCGTACTCCACCGGCGAGCGGAATCGAACGCGAATCTCGTTCTCCCCGACCGTTAGGGCGTCGGCGACGTCGAACTCGTACCCCCGGAACATGTTATCGCTCTCGCCGACGACGTCGCCGTTGACGGCGACGGTCGCGACGGTGTCGAGACCGTCACACTGGAGGGTGATCCGTTCGTGGTCGAAGAATTCCTCGTCGAAGGTGACCGTCCGGCGATACTCCCAGTCGGATTCTCCGACCCATTGTACGTCCAGTTCGATATCCCGTTCGTACGGGTCGTCGATCAGACCCGCGTTCAGTAGATCGCCGTATATTCCGCCGGGAACGGTTGCCTTGTGCCAGTTTTCGCTACCGTGGCGTCGAAACTCCCAGCTCCCACTAAGGGTGGCTGTCTGCATACTGGCTACTGAATTTCGATGCGACGATATAATTCTTCCCCTCCCCGCGGTTATCAAACCCCCGCCAATCGATACTATTTCGGTCCCGGCCGCGAGTGTTTGAACCGGTGACTTCCTATCAAACCCGCACTCGTGCTTCCACCCGAACCCTGTGAACGGTGGAAACAGGCCGCACAGATCGGCATCGAACACGTCGTGGTCCACACGCTCGAACTCGGCGACGGGAGCCGTCCCTACGAGTTCGATGAACTCCTGCGGATGAAGACCCGTTTCGAGGACCACGGCCTCGAAATCGCCGCGTTCGAGGGCGGGGTCCCGCTCACGGACGCGACGCGTTTGGCGACCGACGGACGCGACGAGGAAATCGCCCGGTTCAAAACCCTCTTGCGCAACCTCGGAACGCTCGACATCCCGGTCGTCTGCTACGACTGGATGGCCGGACTGCGATGGGCGCGGACGTCGACGACCGTCCCTGCTCGTGGCGACTCGCGCACCTCCGCCTACGACGACGAACTGATGCGGCGCGGTCCACGCCCCGCCGCGGCGGACACGACGGCCGAGGAACTCTGGACGAACCTCGAATCGTTCCTCGCCGAAGTCGTCCCCGTCGCCGAGGAGGCGGGGGTGAAACTGGGACTGCATCCCGACGACCCGCCGATCGACGACGTTCGAGGGATGCCGCGCATCATCAACTCCCCGGACGCCTACGAGCGCGTGCTCGACTGCTACGAGAGCGAGTACAACGGTATCACGTTCTGCCAGGGGAACTTCGCCGCGATGAGCGTCGATGTCCCGGCGACCATCCGCCGCTTCGGCGACCGCATCAACTTCGTGCACTTCCGCGACGTGGAACAGACCGAAAACGGCTTCGTGGAAACGTGGCACGACGACGGTCCGACTGACATGCTCGCCGCGATGGAAGCCTACGCGGACGTCGGCTTCGACGGCCCGATTCGTCCGGATCACGTACCGACGATGGCGGGCGAACCCAACGAAAACCCCGGCTACGAGATGAACGGCCGCCTCTTCGCCGTCGGCTACATGAAAGGACTACTGGAGAGCGCCGAGCGCTGACCGCTGACTATGACCGCGGACTGTGACCGCGGACTGTGACCGCGGACCGCGGACTTCGTGATCCACGCGGAATCGTTTTCATCGCTCGTTGCGGTCGGCCTTCGAAAAAAGTGAATGGTTACTGCTCGGCGGCGGTTCGGATGTTGTTCCCGGCCTCACGAAGAGCGTCGAGCACGCGGTCGTCGGGCAGTTCGTACTCGATCACTAGCGGCGCGTCCACGTCCGCGTGTTCGTCGAGGAGGCCGAGAACAGTCGGGAGGTCGAGCGTTCCGGCACCGGGTAGGTCCTCGATCTCGTCGTCGCTGGTGTCCTTCAGGTGGACGGCGACGATCCGGTCGTCGAAGGCCGAAATCACCTCGTCCGGCGACTCGTCCATCACGAGGAAGTGGCCGGTGTCGATGCAGACGCCGAGTCGGGGGTGGTCGTATCGGTCCAGCACCGATCGAACGTCATCGATGTCCGAGAACACCGTCGAGAGGTCGTCGTGGTGGACGGTCGAGTAGTTGTGGATGCCGACGTCGAGGTCGAACTCCTCGGCGAGTTCGACGAGTTCCTCGGTCACGTCGTCCCGAGCAGGCGGGTAGTTGACGGTGACGTACCCCGCGCCGAGGTCCTCGGCGAACTCGAAGTGCTCACGCGCCTCGCCGGTGTCTTCGAGGTCCACGACGCCGTAGCCACAAATCTCCACGGAGGAATCCTCGATGCGTTCCTTCCCCGCCGCGATGGTCGCGTCGTCGTTTTCGGGCGAGAGGTGGTGGCCCCACAGTTCGAGGGAGTCGATATCCGTGTCTTCGAGCGTGTCGAGGAGGTCCGCGAGCGACCGGGATTTGAACACGACGCTTTGGACGCCGACGCTGTCGGGTGATCTGCTGGACATACTATTCCCCACGATGAGCGGGAGGAAAAACCCTCCGGCGAACGCCACCCGTTTCTCACACACTTATCATCCGCTTCCACCAAGGTGGTACCAATTCACATGCACTCCGATACGTATCCGAGCGTCTCGTTGCACAACGTCGCCGAAACGGTCCCCGCCGACTGGGTGGACGGGAGAGCGGGAACCGACGGAACCACCGGAACCGACGGAACCACCGGAACCGCCGAAAGCGCCGGAACCGGTGACCAGCTGTGTCGCGTCCCGGCATCCGTCGGGGAGAACCTGAACGTCGATGCCCGCGAACGGCTCCGCCACCCGACCGGCTGTGAGGTTCGGTTCGTGCCCGAGCGCGACGACGCCGTCGTCGCCGTGACGCTCTCGGCGGCCGAAACGACCGTTTTTCGGCCGTTCTGGGGCGAGTTTCAGCCGTCCGAACCGCTCGAACTCGGCCCGACGCCGACGACGTTCGAGTTCGTCATCCCGGAGCGGATTCCCCTTCTCGACGACGCGACGACCCGGGCCGGAGCGTTCTCCCCCCCGCGTCTGTCGGCTTCGGTTCGAGGCGTGGGCACCGGTCGCCATCCACGGCGTTACGGGCGACTGCCGACCGCCGACCGCCGACGAACTCCCCGCCCGCCGCTATCTCGCCTACGGAACCTCCATCACGGAGGGTGCATCGGCTTCGGCGACGCATCTGACCTACGTCGCTCGCGTCGCCCGAGGACTCGGACTCGACGCGCTGAACCTGGGCTGTTCGGGGTCGGCGTTCTGCGAATCCGCGATGGCCGAGCATCTCGCCGGACGCGACGACTGGGACATAGCGACCCTCGCTCTCTCGGTGAACATGGCGAACCGAGGGTTCACGCTCGCACAGTTCTGCGAACGCGCGGGCACGCTCGTGAATGCGGTCGCCGACGTACATCCGAACCGCCCGGTCGCCTGCGTGACGCTGTTTCCGTACCACGCGGACGTGATTCGCGGCGACGACGCGGAGCGCGCGACGGCGTTCCGCTCGGCACTACGAACCATCGTCGCCGACTCGTCGCACGACGATTTGCACGTCATCGCGGGCGAGGACCTGATGGAACCGACGGCGTTGACGGCCGACATCCTCCACCCCGGCGACGCCGGGATGGAAGCCATCGGACGGGGAATCGCGCGCCGTCTGGACGAACTGCTCGACTGAGCGGAGTCGAGCGACCGTCACGTATTTTACCCGAGGTTCGTTGTATTCGGTCGAATGACGGGCGATCACGACCAACTGATGGAACTCGACCCGGAAACGGTCTCGGCCGACGACGTGGAAATCGACACCCTTCGGGAGGGACTCCGAAGCGAGGAGAACCTCGTGCGGACCCACACGGCGCAAATCGTTTCGGCACTCGCCGCGGACGACCTCGAAACCGTCGAACCGCTGATTCCGACGCTCGTGGCAGTTCTCGACGACGATCGAATCGTCGTGCTCAGGGAGTCGCTGTTGATCCTCGCCGCCGTCGCGGACGACACCCCCTCGGCTGTTCAGGACGCGATTTCCGACCTCCTCTCCCTGCTGACCCACGAAACGCCGCTGATCCCGGCGCTGGCGGCGGACGTCGTTCGCGTGTTGGCGATCGACCACGCCGAATGGTTCGTCCCGTACGCCGACGAACTCGTGGCGGTGATGGCGACAGAGCCGACGGATCCGGTCGAGGATGCCACTGCCGCCCCTAACACGCAGGCACGGGAACACCTCGCCAGCGTTTCGAGGGAGGAGATGGAACGACAGACCACCGCGCGAACCGTCGTGGCGAACGTCGTCTACGAGGTGGCGAGCATCGACGCCGAAGCCGTCCTTCCGCACGCATCACGGTTGTGTTCGCTCGTCCGCGACGGTTCCGGGGCGGTGCTGTCGGCGAGCGTCGGCGCGATCAGTTTCATCAGCGAGGAGCACCCGGACGCCGTGGCCGACGCGGTCGCGCCGCTGTGTGATCGACTGACGACGCCGGATAGAGCCGTGCAAGTTCACGCCGTCTCCGCGCTCGGTCACATCGGTGACCCGTCGGCCGTCGATCCGCTTCGGGAGTTCGCCGACTGTGACGCGCCGCTCGACGAGGAGATTCGGTCCATCGCTCACGCGACGGTAGACTGGTTGATCGACGAGTCATCGGCGGAATGAATTTCCGAGAGGGGTTTCGGCCAGTGCCGTGCGAATATTTATCTACTTTCCCTATTTTGAAGCGAATGCGCTATGAGAGACGAATCCACGAGGTACGGTAACGTAGTTAGCCGTCGGCGCGTTCTCACGATGGCGGGAACCGTCGGCGTCGCTTCCCTCGCCGGGTGTAACGGCAACTCGGACGGCGACGGAAACGGGTCTGGCGATGGAAACGGCGGCGGAAACGGCGACGGGATTTACGACGTCCAACTCGTCAGTCGCATCAATCAGGTGCCGACGAACGTCCAATGGAACCCGTCCAATCCATCGAGCGTCGCACAGTGGTCCCAATACCTCCTGTTCGACCGCTTCGCACAGTACAACCACGGAGAAGGGAAGTTCATCCCGTACGCGGTCACGGACTGGTCGTTCGGGGACAAATCGTTCACGATGAAACTTCGGGACGGCTTGACGTGGGCGGACGGTGACGACGTGACCACCGACGACATCGCCACCCAACTGAAACTCGGAATGCACACCGGAACCGGTTACAGCGACTACACGAAGTCCATCGAGGCGAAGGACGATTCGACCGTCGTCATGCACTTTTCGCAACCGGTCAATCGGACGATCGTCAAGATTCACGTCCTCGCCAACAACCTCGTCCAGCAGAAAAAGAGCGTCTTCGGGAAGTATCTGGACGAAATCGAGAAGAACGAGAAGAACGGTCTGCGGAAGCTTCAGAACTTCGCGTGGAAAGAGCCGATCGCGAGCGGACCGTTCGCGTTCAAGAGCACCAGTCCACAGCAGTTGGTCACGGAACGCCGTGACGACCACCCAGATTCCGACGAGATCAACTTCGAGAAGTACGTCTTCCGGTACATCGGCGGCGGCAACGAGGCCGTCCACCAGCAGATGACGTCGAACCAGATAGACGCGTGTGCCGTATTCGCGCCCAAACGCATCGTCGAACAGTTGCCGGATAGCTGGCAACAGGTGGAGTTCTCGTCCGGCGTCGGTTATGGACTCGTGCCGCAGTTCGATCACAAGCACGCGGGCGACCGGGCGGTCCGACAGGCAATCGCGTACGTCCTCGACCGCGACGCCATCGTGAAGAACGCTGGACCCGCCTCGAAGAAGCCAGCGGAACTCTCCGCCGGACTCGCGTCCGACACGCTGGACAAGTGGTTGGGCGACGCGCAGAGCGACTTCACGGATTACGGGAAATCCGAGTCGAAAACGGGGAAAGCAACGAAGGTCCTGAAGGACGCGGGCTACGAGAAACGGGGTGGTACGTGGCACGACAGCGACGGCGACGTCGTCAACCTCCCCGTACAAGTCCCGTCGGAGTGGTCGGACTGGGTGACGGCGACCCAGACCGTCGTGGATCAACTCAAGAGCTTCGGGTTCAAATCGAACGTGGACGGACGGAGTTTCGGCAATCTCCAAGGCCAGGTGTGGCCGAACGGCAACTTCGTCCTCGCCTCCGGCGGTTGGCTTCCGGGCGGCGTACAGGCGACGTTCCCGTATTTCTCGCTGCGCCAGATGTTGTTGGAGAACTACCGCGGGTTCACCTACAACTATCCGGCGGCGAACCCCGACCGTGGCGGGAAGCGCGGTACGGTGACGGTGCCGAAGCGGGACGGGTCGGGCGAGTTGACGGTCAATCCCTCGGAGCGCCTGAAGGAGATGTCACACGCGACCTCGGATTCGAAGGTCAAAACGATCGCAACCGAGCAGGCGTGGGTGACGAATCAGGACCTCCCGATACTCCCCGTCGCGGAGAAACAGACCCAAGTGTTCCTCACCGACGACCAGTGGGACGTTCCGAAGGAGGGAGCGACCGTCTCCAAGGTACGGTGGACGCACACGTGGCTTCCGCGTCGTGGAAAGATGAACTACAAAGGGAAGTGAAAACGAGGAGCAGTGAAAAGCGCCCCCGAAATCGAAACCTCACTGCCGATTCTGGATGTGGCGTTTGGTGCTGTACCAGTGCATGACGAGGGTGACGGCACCGAGGGCGAGGACGAGGATGATATCCAGGAGGAGCATCGTGGCCGACGCCGCCTCCGACTGTCCGAACACGAGGGCGACTCCCGAGAGCACGAGCAGGAACAGCAGGAAAAAGAGAACCAACTGTAGATATCTTCGTGCGCCGTACACGAGTTCCCAGAACCGATCGTAGCTGTTCATACCACCGTATTGCCCCTTCGGGGCAAGAAAGTTTGCAAACAGTTCCGATGGGAAGCAAATGAGGTCGTCGTGCTGTTTCAGTTCGGCTCTCCGCAATGAAAAGAGAATAATGGTTGATGGTGTGGAAACATTTATCTATAATCACTGTGCTGGTTTTATTGGACCATGAGAGACCGCTCTATGAGCTATAGTGACGTATGTAGCCGTCGGCACGTTCTTACGGTGGCAGGAACGGCCGGTGCGGCCGCATTGGCAGGTTGCAGTGGTAACGGGTCGAACGACGGTGATAACGGCGACGGGAGTGGAGGGGGCGACGGTGACGGAAGCAACATCCACGACGTCCAGCACATCAGTCGCGTAAATCAGGTGCCGACGAACATCCAGTGGAACCCGTCGAACCCGTCGAGTTACGCACAGGCATCACAGAATCTCCTGTTCGACCGCTTCGCACAGTACAACCTCGGGAAGAACGAATTCGTCCCGTACGCGATCTCCGACTGGTCGTTCGGCGACAAATCGTTCACGATGAAACTCCGAAAGGGCCTGACGTGGGCGGACGGTGACAAGGTGACTGCAGACGATATCGTCACCCAGCTAAAACTCGGGATGAAGACCGGTTCGGGATACAGCGACTACACGAAGTCCATCGAGGCGAAGGACGACTCGACCATCGTCATGCATTTCTCGCAACCGGTCAATCAGACCATCGTCAAGTTCCAAGTGCTCAGCAACAACTTCGTTCAGCAGAAAAAGAGCGTCTTCGGGAAGTATCTGGACGAAATCGAGAAGAACGAGAAACAGGGACTACACAAACTCCAGAACTTCGCGTGGCGAGACCCCGTCGCAAGTGGACCGTTCGCGTTCGACAGCACCAGTCAACAGCAGGTGGTGACGAAGCGCCGTGACGACCACCCCGATTCGGACAAGATCAATTTCAAGACGTACTCGTACCTGTACATGGACGGGAACCAGTCGGTGTACAACGCGATGATATCCAACCGGATCGATTCGGTCGCGACCGCGTTCACGCCACCGCACATCCTCCAACAGTTGCCGAAAAGCTGGCAACAGATAAAGTTCCCATCGGGCGTTGGCTACGGGTTGGTGCCGCAGTTCGATCACAAGCACGCCGGTGACCGGGCGGTTCGGCAGGCAATCGCGTACGTCCTCGACCGCGACGCCATCGTGAAGAACGCTGGACCCGCCTCGAAGAAGCCAGCGGAACTCTCCGCCGGTATCGCTTCGACCGCGGTCGACAAGTGGATCGGCGACGCGCGGAGCGACTTTACGGATTACGGGAAGGCCGAATCGAAGACCGACAAGGCCGCCAAAGTGCTGAAGGACGCGGGCTACGAGAAACAGGGAGGAAAATGGCACGACAGCGACGGAGACATCGTCAACCTTCCCGTTCAGGTGCCGTCCGGTTGGTCGGACTGGGTGACGGCGACCCAGACCATCGTCGATCAGCTCAAGAGCTTCGGGTTCAAATCGAGCATGGACGGCCGGAGTTTCGGCAACCTCCAGGGCCAAGTGTGGCCGAATGGCAACTTCGTCCTCGCGTCCGGCAGTTGGCTCCCCGGTGGTGGACAAGCGACGTTCCCGTACTTCTCGTTGCGCCAGATGATGCTGGAGAACTACCGCGGGTTCACGTACAACTACCCACCGGCGAATCAGGACCGCGGTGGAAAACACGGGACAGTCACGGTGCCGAAACGGAGCGGATCTGGCGAGTTGACGGTCAATCCCTCGGAACGCCTGAAGGCGATGTCACACGCGACGTCCGACTCGAAGGTCAAAACGATCGCCGTCGAACAGGCGTGGGTGACGAACCAGGACCTTCCGATGCTCCCTATCGCGGAGAAACAGACCCAGTCGTTCCTCACCGGGGACGTGTGGGATATCCCCGAAGAGGGCTCGGATGCGTCCAAAGTCCGATGGCCCGAGAGCTGGCTCCCACGGATGGGTAAGATGAACTATTCGGGCAAGTAACACACTGGTACATACTATTATAATACTAGGAAACATACTACACCGAAAATATGGTCAACTATTATTTGAAACGGACGGGACGAGCGATCTTCACGCTGTGGC
>NZ_JAMYJW010000008.1:0-236893 GCF_024136975.1 Haladaptatus sp. AB643 | reverse complement strand
CGGGATTCAGGCTCTCCATCGGGTCCTGGAAGATGATGGCGATTTCGGTGCCGCGGATCTGCTTTCGCATCTCCTCGTTCGACAGCATCTCCTCGCGTTCCCGCATCTCCCCGTCCGGGCCTTCTTCGACGCCGAACAGCAGTTCGTCCCGGAAGCGGACCTCGCCGCCGACGATTTCGCCCGGCGAATCTACCAGGCGAAGGATGCTCTGAGCGGCGACGCTCTTCCCGGCCCCGGATTCGCCTACGAGACCGACGATTTCCCCCTTTTTCACGTCGAAGGAGATGCCGTCCACCGCACGGACGACGCCCTCTTCGGTGAAGAACTGTGTCTTCAGATTATCGACTTGTAGCAGTGTTTCTGTCATATATCGTATATCAATTGTTGATTCGCGGATCGAGCGCGTCTCGCAGGCCGTCGCCGAGCAAGTTGAACCCCATCACGGTGGCGAGGATGGCCAGTCCCGGCCAGAGGCTGAACCACGGGTCGGGTAGCATGTAGCCCCGGGATTGGCTCAACATCTGGCCCCACGAGGGCGTCGGTGGCTGTGCCCCGAACCCGAGGAACGAGAGACCGGCGACGATGAGGATGCTGATGCCGACCTGTAGGGTCGCCTGCACGAGTACGGGTGCGAAGCTGTTCGGGATGACGTGGCGCAGGATGATGTTCCGATCACGCACCCCCGCCGCCTTGGCCGCTTCGATGTACTCCTCCTCGCGCACACTCACGACCCGCGAACGGATCAGGCGGGCGAAGACGGGTATCGTGGTGATGCCCACGCCGATCATCGCGAAGGTCAGGTCGCGGCCGAACGCGGCCATGAACGCGATGACCAACACGAGGAACGGAATCGCGTACAGCGTTTCAGCCAGCCGCATCAGTACGTCGTCGATCCATCCGCCGTGGTAGCCTGCGACCGCGCCGAGTATCGTCCCGCAGATGAGTCCGAAACCGGTCGAGATGATGCCGACCTGCATGGCGATGCGCGAACCGTAGACGAGTCGAACGAGGATGTCCCGTCCGCGGTGGTCCGTCCCGAGCGGGTACTGTGCCAGCCCCTTCCCGAAGACGTTGCTCGTTCCCATCGGGGGACGCAGAATCTTGGCGCTCGTCGGGTCGTTGAGCGGGTTGTGCCAGAAGCTGCTCACGATAGCGTAGTTGAACAGCTTCGCGTCGATCCACGCGAACGCCGCGAGAAACAGGATGAACCCGATGATGTAGAGGCCGATCCTCGCAGTGGTGTCCCGTCGGACCTGTTCGACCGTGTAACGCCATCCGACGCGGGCCTCGACTTTCGTCTCGCTCTCTTGCTCCTCGGTTCGCTGTGTTGTGCGGATGTTTTCCGTGCTTGTTTCTCCAGTTGCCATGTCAGTCCACCTCGTCGTAACTCACTCGTGGGTCGATGTACGCGTAGGAGATGTCGGTGAGAACGACACCGACGACGAACGTCAGGCCGAAGAAGATCGTCGTCCCCATGATCAGCGGATAATCCTGATTGTTGACCGCCGTAATGATGAGCCGTCCCATTCCGTTGATGTTGAACACCGTCTCGGTCAGCACCGCCCCGCCGAGCGCGGAGGTAAGCTGTAGCCCGACGACCGTAATGACCGGCAGTTGGGCGTTCCGAAACGCGTGTTTCCGGACGATCTTTCGTTCCGCGACACCGTAGGCGCGCGCCAGTTTCACGTACTCCTGTTGGAGCACTTCGAGCATCGAGGAGCGCTCGATACGCATGACTGCGGCCATCTGGAGCGTGCCGAGCGTTATCGCCGGGAGCAACAGATGAGTGCACGTCTGCCAGAGCACGTCCAGACGTGAGGACGCGTGTTCGACCGAACTCGGGTTCGCCCATGGAAGGACGAGACCCGTCGCAGGTAACCATTTCAGATAGTAGGCGAAGACGATGATGAGCATTAGCCCGATCCAGAAGTCAGGCGTGCTGACGCCGATGAGTGCGGCGATACGCGTGGCGTGATCGGTCGGTTGGTTGCGTCGATTCGCGGAGATGATGCCGAGCGGAATCGCCACGACCAGCGCGAAGGTGAAACTCGCCAGCATGAGCAGGAGCGTCACCGGAAGCCGCTGCATGATCTTCGTCGTCACGGGGACGCCTCGGTAGTAGATGCTCTCGCCGAGGTTGCCCTGTGCGACGGAAGTGAGATAGTGTACGTATCGCACCGGAAGCGGCTGGTTCAGTCCGTACTGCGCGCGTATCTGGTTTACCATCTCGGCGCTCGGTGACGGTCCGAGCATGATTTTGACCGGGTCCCCCGGAATCGCGTTGGTCAGCAGGAACGTGATCGTCACGATACCGAGAAGCACCGGAATAGCCTGTAATAAGCGTCGAATTGTGTAACGGAGGATTCCCATGTATATTGTCGTTGAATCGTATCGAAAGGGATGTCGCGTTATTGCGACCCGACGGACACGTTGGTGTACTGCGTCGCGAGGACGAAGCTCAACACCGGGTGTGCTTTGAATCCGTGCACGTCGTTTTTCATCCCGAAGCTGTTCTTCAGGTTGTACGCCGGAATGTGTGCTCGGTCCTCCAGCAGCGTGGTGATGGCCTCGGAGTAGAGTTTCTTCCGTTCGGCGTGGTCCGCGGACTTTCGCGCGTTGACGATTTTGTCGCTGACCTTGTTGTAGTAGGTCCCGTCGGTCGATCCGTGGGCGTCCTCCGTGAAGAAGTAGTAGAGGAAGTCGTCCGGGTCAGGTCCGCCGGACCATCCCAGCGTGTACATGTTGCAGTCGTTCGGGTCGCCCGAGACGTACTTGTCGAGGAACGCACCCCAATCGAGACGCTGGACTTTGGCGTTGTACCCGGCCTGTTTCATCCCGTTCGCGACCGTGATACCGAGCTGTTCGCGCTTGTCGTCCGGGGGAACGATGATCTTGGCGGTCCAATTGTTCGGAACTTCGTCCGCGTCGTCGAACAGCTGTTTCGCCTTGTCGATGTCCTTGCCGTGGGAGATCTTCTTCCACTTGTCGAGCGGGAAGTCCCACTTCTTCGTGATCTGTTCCGGCAGCGGACTGTACTGGCGCACGCCGGTCGGCTCGACGAAGTTCGAGATGGCCTGATCCATGTCGAAACAGTAGTCGATGGCTTCCCGAACTTTGGGGTTGGTCGTCGGCCCCTTCTTACAGTTGAAGGCGAGGTAGTAGTATCCCAACGCCTTGGTCGCCACGATGGACGAATCGCCCATGCTCTTGACCTGCTGCCAGAGCTTCGGCGGGATTTCCTCGATGACGTCGCTCTCGCCCGTTTGAAGGCTCGTCAAGCGCGTCGTCGGCTCCTCGATCGGTGTGTAGTGAACCTTTGCGAGGTTCGGGGTGAGATCGCCCCAGTAGTCGTCCCACCGGGAGATCTTGACGGATTTCCCTTCCTGCCAGCTATCGAACTTGAACGGTCCGGAGCCGACGGGCATCTTCTTGTTGAAATCTTTTTTGCTCTTCTCCCTGACCTTCTTGGGGACGATGGACCACGTCAGGGTGTTCATGAACGGACCGTACGGATACTTCAGATCGAACTGAACCGTGTGGTCGTCGACAGCCTTCACGGAATCGATCATGTTGAGTTCCGCCGCGTTCTCCGTCTCCTCCTTGACGGGTGCCTCGAAGGAGTACTTCACGTCCTCGGCCGTGACGGGGTCGCCGTTCTGGAATTTGGCGTCCGTATTGAGCTTCACGACGTACGTCTTCCCGTCGTTCTTGACCTCCGGCTTGTCGGTCGCCAACTGTGGAACCTGGTTGATTCCGGCGTCGTACGTGTACAATCCCTCGAAGATGCGGTCCGACACCTCCGCCGAGGGAACGTCGTTGAGAACGATGGGGTCGAATTCCAGCGGGCTTTTCACTAATGAGAGAGTCAGCTTGCTGTTTTTGTTCCCCGACTGAGATCCGCTTCCGCCATCGCTGGTGTTGTCACCGCCACCACCATCACCATCACCGCCAGACGAGTCGTCGTTCGAGCCACCGGTACAACCGGCAAGCGAGGCGATACCGACTGCTCCGACTCCCTGTAGGAGACGCCGCCGCTTTATTTTGTCCGGAATCGATCGAGAATCCGTCATGCTATCTTTTTCCATGATTATGGGTAGCATCCCCATAGGAGTAGACAGGGGATATAAAGGTTTACAAAATGAATGGTTATGCCGATATTTCTGTGGGGACGTTTTCGTTTTCACGTCAGATAGGCAGTTGCTCATGGAATGTCCAGAATATTTTTACCCAATAAACGATGGTGTACAATACATACCTATAAAAAAGATCATTGAAGCAGAACTTTCGGCATCCGAAAGCGAGTCGAAGAAGCTACTCGTAGTACTGCTTCCGCTCGACGACTTCGCTGAATGCGACGTTCTCGCTCACTTTGGTGATCTCGATCGTCACCCGGTCACGTTTCTCCGTGTCGGGAACGATGATGACGTAGCCGCGTTCGACCCGAGCGATGCCATCGCCCTTCTCACCGATGCCTTCGATTTCGACGGTTCGACGGTCCCCGACTTCGACCGGCGGCGAGGTGTGTTGGTGGTTCTCGGTTGGTTCGGGGGTCGACTCCTGCGGGTTCGTCGTCGCTGTGGCCGTTTTCGTGCGCTCCGAATCGGACCCGAGCAATGCGACACGATACGTTTCGTCATCGTCCAAGACGCCGTTATCCAGTTCCCGCTCTGGAAGCGTGAGATGATACGCGCCGTTTCGTTCTTCGATTTGTGCACTGAAAACGCAGAGCAACTCGTCAGGTATCTCCATTTGTTCGTTTCGAGACGGCGGGAACATAAGAACGTATGTGTATGTCGCCGGTTTCTCACGTCGGAAATCGGACACGGGATCGGGGACTGAAGGGGTGAGCGATGTTCAAAGTCGGGAGTCGGAGAAAACGCTGATACGGGAAAGTCGTGTTCCGATACGTCCGTGATCCCGTCGTAGACGGAGATAGTTCCGAGCGAAACGAACCTATTTCACCGGATCCCCGTTCACTGCACCGAGAACCCGCCGTCCACGACGAGTCCGTGACCGGTCACGAACGACGCTTCGTCGCTGGCGAGGAACAGGATCGCATCGGCGACCTCTTCGGGTTCCGCCAATCGGCCGAGCGGGTAGCGTTTCAGCATGAGTTCCTTCGCCTTCTCGGGGTCCGAGCGCGTCTCGAAGAACTGGTTTCCGAGTTCGGTGTTCGTGAACGCCGGGAGGACGGCGTTCGCGCGAACGCCGTCGCGGCCCGCTTCGGCGGCGACCGCACGGGTGAAGTTGAGGACGGCACCCTTCGTCAACGAGTACACCGACTGCATCGGCAGGCCGTAGAACGACGCCAACGACCCGACGTTGACGACGTTGCCCGACCCCTGTTCTTTGAGGTGCGGAAGCGCGGCCTGACAACCGTTCCAGACGCCGCGGACGTTGACGTCGAAGACGCCCTCGAAAACGGAATCGTCCACGTCCTCCGCGTACGCGGGGGGATGGCCGACACCGGCGTTGTTGACCAGAACGTCCAGTCCCCGTTCCGAGACGACTGCATCGACGGTGTTCGTGAACGCGTCGGCGTCCGTCACGTCGAGTTCGAGGAACTCCGCTTCGCCACCGGCGTCCTCGATGTCCGCGACGGTTTCCGACCCCGTCTCCTCGTTCACGTCGGTACAGACCACGAACGCACCTTCCTCGGCACACCGCTTGGCAGTCGCCTCGCCGATGCCCTGACCCGCACCGGTAATGAACACTGTTTCGTTTTGTAGCCGCATACAGAACGATTGTCAGGAGATAACTTGTTTCTTTTTATTAATGGAAGGTAAGTCGGCGGGCGAACCGGGAGACGCCCGTCGTAGACGTGCTCAGATGGAGAACTCCTCTCGTTCGAGGAGGTCCTCCGGACGTCGTCCGACGTCGCTCTCGTGGAAGTACTCCCTGAGGACGCCGTCGGTGAGGTGGTTGGCGATCGAGGCGATCGACATGCCCTGATCGAGCGCGTAGTACTTCTTCGTCAGTTCGCCGGTTTCGACGTTGACCGAGTCGTAGAACCCGTACGTTCCGTCGATTCCCATCCGTCGAAGACGGCGGACGTTCTCGTGGGCGGCGTGGGGCGCGTAGTCGAGGGCGAGGAACGTCGCGTGGGGCGTCACGATGGGACCGGGCGCGTAGTGATCCTTCCACGCTCCCTGTTGGGGGACGCCGAACGACCCGTAGCCGTCGGGCGTTCCGCACGGGGAGAGACCCCAGACGGGCCAATTCTGTGCATCCGCGAAGTCTCTCTGGACCTGCACCCAGCGTTCGTTGTTCAGTCCGAACCCGCGGGGGCCGAGTTCCCGCTCTTTGATGAACAGGGAGGGCATCAGCGCCTCGAACTGCGCGCCGCCCCAACTGGGGACGAACTTCGTTCCATCGTACTCGTAGTGCCCTTCGAAAACGTCGACGCTGTCGTACGTGCTCCACTCGCCGCTCGAACGCTGTTGTGTCCAGTCGGCGTCCGGCGTGTACGTCCGGCGGGGTCGCCACCAGTGCGTCTTCGGGATGTCGCCCATCCCGATGGCGCAGTAACTCGCGACTCGGGGTTCGCTGTTTATCATCCCGTACGTCCAGTCGTCGAGTCCGTTCTCGTAATCGTATCCGCCGATCAGTCGTCCGTTGTCCGGGTGATGAAACGGAGAGTAGTCCTGCGCCCGGACGAGGCGTCGCGCTCGCCGCCCGAGTTCGCCTCCGTACGCTTGGCCGACGATGGTCAGTGCGGCGGTCAGGTGGCCGTTATCCACCGTCGAGACGTACTTCGTCCCGTCGTGGGTCTCCATCCACGGCCGCCCGGTCCGGATGTCGTACCACCGGAGGAAGAGGCCGTTCCACGTCTCCACTGATTCCAACGTGGAGACGACGGCGTCCACGCGCCCCCTCGCTTCCCGTTCCGAGAGCACCCCGAGTTCGGCGGCACCGACCGTGCTGACGACGTACATCGCGATGTTCGACGGGGACGTTCGGTTCGACCGCCGAATCCCCTCGCCCGTCTCCTCCACGGTGTCGTCGGGAAGTCCGAGGTCCGAAGTGAACGCCTCGAAGAATCGATAGTGGTGACGAGCGATAGCGCGGAGTCCACCCCCACACCAACGGTCATCGTGCTTTCCCGCCCTTTCGTTCGCCGACGCCGTCCCGCCGACGGCGGCGATACCGAGCGCGCCGACCGCTCGGAGGAAGTTCCGTCGCTTGCCGCACCCTGTGTCATTATCAGTCATTACTTTCCCCACCTCGAATTGCGACCGCTACAAGAAATACGTTATTAGATCGAAAATATAATACCGGAAAAATTGAATTAAACTTCGGGTAGTAAAATGTCGCTCATGGGGTGAGTATCGTTCATCGGTCAAGTATCGTTAGTTACCGAACGTCGGAGAAAGTAGTGAAGACAGCGGCACGATACGTTTTCGAATCCTATCGGTCGGATAGCGAACCGGGGGTCCACTCTCCGTCGAACTCCTCGTGGACGAACGGTTTGGCGTCCTCCCCGGCGTAGGTCCCCACGACCTGTCCGTCGCCTTCGAGGAAGTACTGATAGGTCGTCAGGCCTTCGAGGCCGACGGGTCCGCGTGCGTGAATCTTCCCTGTGCTGATGCCGACTTCCGCGCCGAGTCCGTAACGGAACCCGTCGGCGAACCGGGTTGAAGCGTTGTGGAACACGCTCGCCGAGTCGAGGCTCCGCATGAACGTGCTCGCGCGGTCCCCGTTCTCGGTGACGATGGATTCCGTGTGTTTCGAACTGTACGCGTTGATGTGGTCGATGGCGGCATCGAGCGACTCGACGACCTTCACCGAGAGGATCAGATCACCGTACTCGGTGGCCCAGTCGTCCTCGCTCGCCGCCTCCATGGCGACGATGTCGCGTGACGCTTCGTCGCCGCGCAACTCGACGCCCGCTTCCTCGTATCGTTCGGCGATCACCGGCAGGAACTCGGCGACCACGTCCTCGTGGACCAGCAGGGTCTCCACGGCGTTGCACACCGCCGGATACTGCACTTTCGCGTCGTAGGCGACTTCCGTCGCCATCCCGAGGTCGGCCTCGTCGTCCACGTAGACGTGGCAGATTCCCTCCGTATGTCCCAAAACGGCGATGCTCGTGTTGTCCTGAATGTACTCCACGAACGCCGAACTGCCCCGTGGCATGAGGAGGTCGATGGAATCGTCCATGCCGAGCAACGTATCGACGTCCGCCCGTGCCTCGATGAGTTGTGCCCAGCCGTCGGGCATCTCGTCGGTAGCCTCCCGAATGATTTCGAAGAGGACCCTGTTCGAGTGACTCGCCTCGCTGCCGCCCTTCAGTATCACCGCGTTCCCGGACTTGAGGCTGAGCGCGGCGATTTGGACGAGGGCGTCGGGTCGCGATTCGAAGATGGTCCCGACGACACCGATGGGAACGGTGCGCTTGTACAGTTCGAGTCCTTCGTCGAGTTCTCGCGCCGTGAGCGTCTTCCCGAGCGGGTCGTCCTGCGTCGCGACGCTCCGAACCATCTCCGCGATGCTTTCGAGTTTCGACGGCGAGAGTTCGAGTCTGTCGACGAGGGCTCGGCTGTACTCCCCCGCGGCGAGACGCTCCTCCGCCTCGCGGACGTCCCGCTCGTTGGCGTCGAGGATTTCGTCCTCCCTCGCCAGGATGGCGTCGGCGATAGCGTTCAACGCCGTCGAGCGGTCGTCGTCGGTTCGCTGCGCGAGCGCGAGCGCGGCGGTCTGTGCTTCTTCGACTTTGGATTCGGTGGATTTCTCGGCCATCGTTTGTAGAGTGGTCAGTCGTCGAGCGCGTCGTCCGTCGGGACGAAAATCGTCCCGACCGGTTTTCCGTCGATGATTCTGTCTACGACGTCTTCCTTCGTGGATTTTGCGATGATCGCCGGGATTCCGTGTTCGCTCGCCGACCGTGCGCCGGACACCTTCGTCTGGATGCCGCCGAACTTGGCGGTCGAACTCCGGTCCACCAGTTCCTGGATTTCCGCGTAGTTGCGACCGACCGCTTCGATGCGTTCGGCCGTGGGGTCCTCCTTCGGATTGTTCGTGTACACGCCGCCGACGTCCGTGAGCGTCACCAGCAGGTCCGCATCCACGCCGATGGCGATGGACGACGACAGCATGTCGTTGTCGCCGATTCGTATCTCCTCGGTCGCGACGGCGTCGTTTTCGTTGATGATGGGCACGATACCCCAGTCCAACAGCGTTTCGACCGTGTTCTGGAAGTTGGTGAACCGTTCCGAATTGTCGAGGTCGTGTTGGGTCACCAGTATCTGGGCGACCTTTCGATCGTAGCGTTCGAAACTCTCCGTGTAGCGTCGCATGAGGTGGGACTGGCCCACGGTCGAGAGCGCCTGTGACTCCTCGACGGTGTCGTCCGGGTAGCCGACCCGGCCCTTCCCCGCGCCGACGGCACCGGAGGAGACGAACAGCACCTCGCTCCCGTTTTCGAGCAGGGCGACGGCGTCGTCGACGAGTTTGTCGAGTTTGTCGTCGTCGAGGTTCGACGTGTCGTCCGTCAACGAGTTCGTCCCGGCTTTGACGACGACGCGGTCGGCCGTCGCCGCCCGTTGCCGTGCCCGTTCGAGCGAATTTCGTTCGACGGTATCACTCATCGTCATAATCGACCATCAGCTCCTTGGATCGGTTTTCGGCGGCGGCGACCGACTCGGTGACGGTTCCCTCGACCGAACTGTCGCGGAGTACTTCCATCCCCTCTATCGTCGTTCCCTTCGGTGAGCAGACGGCGTCTATCAGGTCGGGAACGCTCTCGTCGGACTGGAGCACCGTCTCCGCCGCTCCTTTGAACGTCTGTGCGGCGAGCGTTCTCGCGTCCTGCCGACTGAGGCCGCCGTTCACTCCCGCCCGTGCCATGGCGTCGATGAAGTAAAAGACGAACGCCGGGCCGCTGCCGTTGACCGCGGTTGCGACGTCCATCGCCGATTCGTCGATTTCGACGACCACGCCGACGTCGTCGAGGAGTTCGTGGACGGTTTCGGGGATTTCGTCCCCGGCGATGGCCGCCGCCATGGTGCCCGACTCCGCCGCGAGGTTCGGCATGAGTCGGACCACCGTCGCGTCGGTCAACGGTTCGAGCGCGGTCGTCGGGACGCCCGCCGCGATGGAGACCAGTGTCTGTTCGGACGAGAGGTCGAGTTCGGCGACGATGTCGCCCACGAGATCCGGTTTCAGGGCGACGAACACGACGTTCGATTCGGTCGCCTCCGCGAGGTCCGTCGTCGTTTTCTCACAGTACTCCGACACCGCTTCCAGTGCATCCGGGTCCACGTCACAGGCAGTGACGACGTGATTTCCGCTTCTCGACAAGCCTCTCACGAGCGCACCGCCCATGTTCCCGCAGCCGACGACGCTGGCATGTACCATCGTATGTTGTCCCGTCGTCGTGACGATGACAAAACGGCGTTGGTTACGGCAGAGACTGCCGTTCGAGCGGAAGGTGTCGGAAGACAACGATAGCCGACCGATCGGGGCACCGATATCGGATCGATCGACCGACGGTCCGACCGAAACCTCTATAAAATTTTAGGCGAGCCTAAAAACATGGTAGGACATCCGACGGAACTCGGAGATCGCTCGGCCACGACGAAGCAATCGCCGCACCAGGATACGCGTGAAGTCCCGCGGTCGGACGACGGGACGGACAGCACCGCGGGGCGAGTTCGATGACCGACTACGACGTGGTCACCGTCGGCGGCGGTCCCGGCGGCAGTTCGGCGGGCGTGTTCGCCGCACGGTACGGCCTCGACACCGTCGTCTTCGACCGGGGGAACGCGGCACTTCGACGATGCGCGTACTTGGAGAACTACCTCGGGTTCCCCGCCGGTGTCGATATCGACACGTTCTACGAGTTGATGCACGCCCACGTCGAGGAGGCGGGGTGTGAACTGGTTCCGGACATGGTCGAATCCATCACCCAAGGAGAAGACGATTCGGCGTTCGTCGTGGAAACGCAAGAGGGCCGTAGCGTCACGGCGGACCGCGTCATCGCGGCCGCGTGGTACGACGGCGAGTACCTCCGACCGCTCGGCGGCGACGAGATGTTCGAACGCCACGAACACGACGGCGAGGAGCACGAACACTTCGATCCGGAATACGCCGATGCCGACGGCCGGACGCCCATCGACGGCCTCTACGTCGCCGCACCCGCCGGACAACGGAGCGTTCAAACCATCATCGCCGCCGGTCACGGCGCACACGTCGCGCGATGTCTGCTGGAGGACCTCCGAAACGAGGAAGGGTTCTCCGGCGGCGTCGCACCGCACTACGACTGGCTCCGCCGGAATTCGGAGTTCTCGGGCGACTGGGGCGACCGCGACCGCTGGCGCGAATGGTACGAGGACGAAGTCGAGGACGACCCGGATATCGACGAGGAGCGGTTCGAGGAACTGCGCGAGCGGTACATCGACAGCGCGTTCGAGACGCGCGTCCCCGACGACGCCGTCGAGGAACGCTCCCGACGCGGGGTGAGCCGCCTCGTCGAGACGTACGGGGCCGAACGCGTGCTGGACGCGTTGGACGACGAGGAGATACGGGAGTATCTGGAAGCGGAGTAGAAAGAATCGTCCCTTATCAGCGGTCGTGATCGTTGACGATGACGTCACCGGACGCGGCGCTCGCAGTCGTCGACGACGTGCACGGTTGTACACAACATTCGTTTTCTGCGTACACAAAAAAGTTAAACAGCTATTCCACGAACGTTCTGGTGAGTGCCGCTAGCATGCCACGAACAATCTTCGACGATACCGAGTACGAAACGCGTTTGGAACGAACGAAAGAGCGGATGCGCGAGGAGGAACTCGACGCGCTCGTCGTAGCCGACCCCGCGAACATGAACTATCTGTCGGGATACGACGGTTGGTCGTTCTACGTCCATCAGGCCGTCGTGGTCACGCTGGAACGCGACGAACCCGTATGGGTGGGCCGCGGTATGGACGCCAACGGCGCGCGTGCGACCACCTGGCTCGACGAGGAGAGCATTCTCCCGTACAGCGACGACTACGTTCACTCCCCGTACGACCTTCATCCGATGGATCACTTGGGGGAGGTCATCGAGGACCTCGACGCCGAGGACGGCCGCATCGGGTTGGAGATGGACGCCTACTACTTCACCGCGAAATCCTACACCCGCCTTCAGAAGAACCTCCCCGACGCCACCTTCGAGGACGCAACCCTGCTCGTCAACTGGATTCGAATCAAAAAGAGCGAGCAGGAACTCGACTACATGCGGGAGGCGGCGCGCATCTCCGAGGAGGCGATGCTCGCCGGACTCGACGCAATCGAGGAAGGGGTTCCCGAGTACGAGGCCGCGGCAGAAATCTACGACGGCCTCATCCGCGGTACCGAGGAGTTCGGCGGCGACTACCCGTCCATCGTCCCTCTGATGCCTTCGGGCGACCACACCGGAACGCCCCATCTCACGTGGACCGACCGCGAATTCGAGGACGGCGACCCCGTCATCATCGAACTCTCGGGCTGTCGGCACCGCTATCACTCGCCGCTGGCCCGGACGACGTTCGTCGGCGACCCGCCGGACGAGATGCAACGGCGGGCGGACGTGGTCGTGGAGGGACTGGAAGCCGCAATCGACGCCGTCGAACCCGGCGTCACCTGCGAATCTGTCGAGAAGGTCTGGCGGGACACCATCGCGCAGTACGGCCTCGAAAAGGAGGACCGCATCGCCTACGCGATGGGCCTCGGCTACCCGCCGGACTGGGGCGAACACACCGCCAGCATGCGGCCGGGCGACGAGACGATATTGGAAAAAGACATGACCTTCCACATGATCCCCGGCCTCTGGTTCGACGACTTCGGCGTCGAGTTGAGCGAGACGTTCCGCGTCACGTCGAACGGTGCGGAAGTGCTCGCGGACTTCCCGCGTCGGCTCTTCACGACGTGATCGGAAATATCAGCGAAGAATAAATCAGCGAAAAGTAACTCAGTTCGGTTCCGGGGCGAGAACCCCGTTTTCGAGCGCTTCGCCGGTTTCGAGGCGGTCCACGTTCCCCGCGACGATGTCCGCGAGACGGTCCCAATGGAGCGGCGTGTGTCCGCCCGTGTGCGGCGTGATGAGACAGTTTTCGAGGGACCACAGCGGGTGGTCCTCGGGGAGCGGTTCCGGATCGGTCACGTCGAGAGCCGCCCCGCGGATCTTTTCGGAGCGGAGTGCCGAAACGAGCGCGTCGGTATCGACGATTGGGCCGCGGGCGGTGTTGATGAGAACGGTGTCCGGCGACATCGTCGCGAACTCGGATTTTCCGATGAGTCCGCGCGTCGTCTCGGTGAGCGGGCACGCGACCACGACGTACTCGCTTCGGGAGAGGGCGTCGTGGATGGCGTCCTCGTCGAAGCCGACCACTTCGTCCGTCGGGCCGCCCTTCTCAGGCGTGTACCGAACGCCGATGGTTTCGACGTCGAACCCCTGAAGCCGTTGGACGATTTCCCCTCCGATGGAACCCAACCCGATGACGGTGACGGTGCTGCCGGTGAGTTCGCCGGACTGGAAGTGCCGCCATTCGCCGCGCTCCTTTCGTCGCCACCCCTCGTGGAGTCGACGGGCGAAGACGAGCATGTTGCCGATGGCCTGCTCGGCGATGCCGGGTGCGTGAATTCCACCGGCGTTCGTCACCGCGACGCCGCGGTCCGCGAGCGCGTCCATGGGAACGTGATCGGTTCCCGCGAAGGTACAGGCGAACAGTTCGAGTCGGTCGGCGCGGGCGAGCAGGTCCCGCTCGATAGTGATGCCGGTGACGACCCGCGCGTCCGCGACGAGTTCGCGTTCCTGCTTCGGCGTCGTGGCGTGCGCGACCGTTCGGTCCGGGAGGCGTTCACGCAACGCTTCGGCGTACGATTCCATCGAGAGTCCTTCCGTCCCCTCGCGGAGGACGACGATATCCGGGTTTTCGCTCATGGTAAACCACCGCGTCGAGTGACGCGAATCGATAATCGTACGATTGTTGGGACCCTATATTAGTCCTTTTGTGTAGTCGCTGTCAACGGAATGCGTTTACAATTAAGTGGGTGGGCGTGCCAGTACCACGCATGGCAGAGTCAATCCGTGATCGACTTTCGGACGTCCGACGGTCATTCCACCGGTACCCGGAACCCGCGTGGCGGGAGTTCTACACGACGCATCGTCTCGTCGAGGAGATTCGGGGCATCGGCGTCGACGAACTCGCCGTCGGCACCGACGTGTACGACAGCGACGAGCGAATGGCCGTTCCGGACGCCGACGAGGTTGAGGAATGGCAGGGACGGGCGCTCGAACGCGGTGCCGACCCCGACCTCCTCGAAAAAATCGACGGGGGAAACACAGGCGTCGTCGCCGTTCTCGACCGAGGTTCCGGACCCGTCGTCGGCCTCCGCGTCGACATCGACGGCCTGTTCATCGAGGAATCGTCGGAGGACGACCACGCGCCCGCCGACGCCGGATTCAGGTCCGAAAGGGAGGGGACGATGCACGCCTGCGGTCACGACGCACACATGACGTGGGGGCTCGCCACCCTCGAAGCCATCGCGGAGAGCGACTTCGACGGGAAGTTCGTCGCCTTCTTCCAACCCGCCGAGGAGGTGTCCGGCGGCGGTCACCCGATGGCCGAAAGCCGATTCGCCGACGACCTGGACTACCTGTTCGCCGTCCATGTCGGTCTCGACCACCCAACGGGAGAGGTCGTCGCCGGAATCGAACGGCCGCTGGCAATGTCTCACGTCGACGTGACGTTCGAGGGAACGACCGCTCACGCCGGGAAAGCGCCCCAAGACGGCGACAACGCGATGCAGGCGCTCGGGACGGCGATCCAAAACGCCTACGCGATTCCGCGCCACGAGGACGGGATGACGCGCGTGAACCTCGGATGGGCGGAGGCCGGAACGTCGAGCAACGTCATCGCCGATTTCGCCCACGTGGAGGCGGAAGTGCGCGGCGAGACGACCGAACTCATGGAGTACATGCAGTCCCGGTTGGACAGGACGCTCGAAACCGCCGCCGAGATGCACGGCTGTGACGTGGACATCGACGTCCGGAGCAAATCCCCCCGAGCGGATAGCGACCCGGAACTCGCCGAGGTGGTGGCGGACGTTGCACGGGACGTCGAGGGCGTCGAGACCGTGCTCCCGTCCGCGGACTTCGGCGCGAGCGAGGACGCCACGTTCCTGATGGAGCGCGTGCAGGAGGACGGCGGCCTCGCCACGTACCTCATCGTCGGGACGGACCATCCGACGAGCCATCACACGCCGACGTTCGACGTGGACGAGCGAAGCCTCCCCATCGGCGTGGACGTGTTGGTCGAATCGATACTCGCCGTCGCGGACGACGGGCCATGAACTCGGAGCGGACGGACGACCGGCCACCGGCGGCCGACGACATCGTCACCGTCGCCGACGTGCGGGAGGCCGACGAACGACTCGATGAGGTGGTCCATCGGACGCCGCTCGACCGTTCGACGACGTTCGCCGAGCGCAGCGGGGCGGCGTCGGTCGGACTCAAACTGGAGAACATGCAACGGACGGGGTCGTTCAAGAGTCGCGGCGCGTACAACACGATGGCGCAACTCCCCCCGGCCGAGCGCGAGCGCGGCGTCATCGCGTCGAGCGCGGGCAACCACGCACAGGGCGTCGCCTTCGCGGGCGGATTGCTTGACATCGACACGACCATCGTCGTCCCCGAGGTGACGCCGTCCTCGAAGATAGAAGCGACGCGGGGGTACGGTGCCGACGTCGTGGTGGAGGGTGACATCTACGAGCGGTCCTACGAGCATGCGCTCTCGCTCGCCGACGAGAAGGACCTGACCTTCGTCCACCCGTTCGACGACGAGGCGATAATCGCGGGACAGGGAACCGTCGGACTCGAACTGCTGGAACAGTACCCGGAACTGGACACCGTCCTCGTCTCCATCGGCGGCGGCGGACTTATCTCGGGAATCGCGACGGTTCTCAAGGCACACGACCCGGACATCCGCGTCGTCGGCGTCCAACCCGAGGGGGCGTTCCACGCCAAGCCGTCGCTCGAACGCGACGAGATTCACGAACTGCCGGACGTGGACACCGTCGCGGAGGGAATCGCCGACACGCGCTTGCTCGAAAAGACGTTCGCCGTCGTCCGCGAGCGCGTGGACGACGTGGTGAGCGTCACCGACCGCGAGATGAGCGTCGCCGTGACCCTGCTCGCCGAGCGGGCGAAAACCGTGGCCGAAACCGCGGGCGCAGCGCCGCTCGCGGCGCTGTGCTCCGGCGCGGTGGACGTGGCGGACGAACACGTCGCGGTCGTCGTCTCCGGCGGTAACGTGAACCTCGCCGAGCACGCCGAACTCACGCGTACCGGCCGAATGGAACTCGGCCGGTACGCGGAAGCGAACCTCTCGGTCGCCGACTGGCCGAGCGGTCTGGAGACGCTTACGGACACCGTCGATAGCCACGGTGC
The DNA here is from genome assembly GCF_024136975.1 of Haladaptatus sp. AB643. Taxonomy (NCBI): domain Archaea; kingdom Methanobacteriati; phylum Methanobacteriota; class Halobacteria; order Halobacteriales; family Haladaptataceae; genus Haladaptatus; species Haladaptatus sp. AB643. The sequence continues at coordinate 220,485 of NZ_JAMYJW010000008.1, read as the reverse complement.
GGAACTGGAGGAACTGGAGCGAACGCGTCGAACGAACGCGGACGAACCGAACCGGACGCCGGTGAAAATCGGCGTGACGGGGAGCGGTCCGGAACAGCTTTCGTCAGTGTTGATGGCGCTGGATCACCGGAACGGAATCGCGGTCGTCAGCGATAGCCTCGACGGATAAAAATTGGACGTTCGTTCAGACCGCCGCGATGGCCTCGTTCAAAATCCCGATGCCGAGTTCGATTTCGCGCTCGGTCGAATCCAGCGGCGGAAGCAGGCGGATGGTTTTCTTCCCGCAACCGAGCGTGAGGAGTCCCCGTTCCAGCGCCGCCTGGACGACGGCGTCGCGTCGCTCCGCCGTGTCGAACTCGACGGCGAGCATCAGACCTTTGCCCCGCACGTCCTCGACGTGTGTCGGTGCGGCGTCGCAGAGCAACTCCTTGGCCTGCCGCCCGCGTTCGGTCGCGTTGCGGAGCAGGTCGTACTCCTCGATGGCCTCCAGCGTGAAGGTGCCCTGCATCGACGCGAGCAGGTCGCCGCCGCCGAACGTCGAACCCAGACGGTTCTTCTCGGCCGGGAAGAGGTCCGACCGAGAGATGGTCGCACCGGTTCGAAGCGCCTTCGCGCTGGCGATGACGTCCGGTTCGATGGGGTAGTGGTCCGAGGCCCACATCTTCCCCGTTCGACCGACGCCGGACTGTATCTCGTCGGCGATCAGCGGAATGTCGTACGTCGAACAGACGTCACCCACTTCCTCCATGAAATCGACGCTCGGGAATCGATACCCACCGACGCCCTGAACCGGTTCGATGACCATGAACGCGACCTCGTCGGGGTTGACGTGGCCGCCTTCGGGTTGGAGGGAATTTCGTAGCTGTGAGCCGTTGCCGGTGAAGAAGCCACAGTCACAGGAATCGTTACCGTCGTGTGCATCACAGAACGGGACGGTTCGAACCCCGGCGATTTCGGGGTAGTGTCTCGTGTACACCTCGTTCGAGCGGGTGATGGAGAGGGTGCCGAGCGTTCGCCCGTGGAAACTCCCGTCGAACGTGTAGGCGTACTTCGCGGCCGGGTTGTGGTCGTGGGTGATCTTCATCGCGTTCTCCATGGCCTCGGCCCCGGAGTTCGAGAGGAAGACGGTGTCCATTCCGTATTGGCTGGAAACGTCCACGAGTTTCTCGATGAGGTGACTGGACGCGGGGAACTCCGCCGTTTTCGGGTCCGGGCCATCGCCGAAGTAGATGTCCTGCCCGGCGATTTTCATCGGTTCGACCAGTGAGAACTCGCGCAGTTTGCCGAGAATCTTCTCGTTGTTGTAGCCAAGCGGTGCCGCGCCGATGTGGCAGGTAAAATCGAGCAACACGTTGCCGTCCACGTCGGAGACGAACGGGCCGTGCGACTCGCCCGTGATGTCCCAGACGAACTCGTGTGAGAACTCGCTCGGTGCCGCGTGTTCGGTATGAAAATCGATCCACCGCTCCGCGTTCGGACCGGGAAGTGTGGCCGCGTCGGGATATGCCGTGTCCCTATCCATACACAATGTTCGTATATCCCGTTATTAAAACTTGTTATCGTCAAGCGGTGACGGCCGTCACCGATCAGTCGTCGTCCTGACCGGCCACCCCCGGTGTGTCCGTCGTCTCCTCCCTCGTCGTCGGCGCGCCGATGAGCTTCGTGCGGTCCTGTAGGAGCACGCCGCCGGACTCCTTCTGGAACGTTTTGATGAGCCCGAGCATGGCGAGGAGACAGACGATTGCGAACGGTGCGCCGGTGATGATGGCGGCGGATTGCAGCGCTTCGACGCCACCGACGACCATGAGGATGGAGGCGACCGCACCCTGCGCCACAGCCCAGAAGATACGGTTGATGGACGAGGGGTGTTCCTTCCCGCCGGTCGTTATCATCGACACTGCCAGCGTCGAGGAGTCAGCGGAGGTGACGAAGAACGTCGTCACCAAAATCAGGAAGGCGACGAGCAAGAGCGGGCCGATGGTCGGTATCGCGTTGAACAGGACGAATCCCGAGACGGACGGGCCGAACTTGTCGACGGGGCCGAGCATGTGTGCGACACCGGAATTCTGGAAGATGACCGCGGACCCGCCAACGATGATGAACCACGGAACGGTGGCCATCGACGTGGCTCCGATTCCGGCGAACGCGACCTCACGGACGCTCCGGCCGCGTGAGATGCGGGCAATGAACAGCCCCGCGAACGGCGACCACGCGAGTGGCCACAACCAGTAGAAAACGGTCCACTGGTTGACCCATCTATCCCAGCTTGGTGGCTGAGACGCCTGCGTGTAGAGACTCATCCTAAAGAAGTCGGTGACGAACCGACCGAACGCTTGCGTTCCGAGGTCGAGGATGCGCAACGTCGGGCCGAAGATGAGGGTGGCGACCATCACCAGGAAGAACAGCACCATGTTGAAGTTCGAGAGCCACCTGATACCCTTGTTGACCCCGAGAATGAGTGAGGCGGTGAAAATCACGGTCATCCCGGTGATGATGAGGATGGTTCCGACGTCACCGAGTGCGATACCCCACCGGAAGTCGAGGCCCGTGATGAACTGGCTTCCGACGAATCCCAACGACGTGGCGACGCCACCGAGCGTCGCGAACACCGCGAGGATGTCGACGGTCTTCCCGATGTACCCGTCAACGTTGTCGGCACCGAGTATCGGCGTCAGTACGGCGGACACCCGGAGCGGGGCGTCGTAGTTGTACACGAAGTAACCGATGGCGAGGCCCATCACCGTGAAACAGGACCACTGGGTGAGACTCCAGTGGAAGATGGCGTACTCCACCGCGATGGGCATCGCCGCCGCGGATTTCGGTGGCGCGTCGTACAACGGTGGAACTTCCGCGAAGTGGCTCAGGGATTCGGCCGGACCCCAGAAGACGATTCCCGCCGCGAGTCCGGCAGAGTACATCATGGCGAAGTACGAGAGGTAGCTGTACTCCGGTTCTTCGTCACCCAACCTGAGTTTCCCCCACGGGCCGAAGATGAGGAACGCGAGGAAGAGCACGAAGGCCAACATCACCAAGAGGAAGAACCAGTTGAAGTACTGCTGAATCCAGTTCTTTATACCTAGGACGTAATCGTATGAGCCGGACGGATTCAGCACGAACGCGACGACGAAAATCAGCGTGAGAACGGCACCGAACACGAAAATCGTCGGTTCGATTTCGTCGAGGAACTCCGAGACGGCCCCCTGCTCGTCGGATTGGCTCATATCATCCCACCTCCGTTTCGTACGGACGGCGACGGCAGTTCAGGTCGCTCAACCCGTGTCTTCAGCGGCCGATTCATCGGTCTGCACACGTTCCGGTTGCACGATTTGTATCTCATGAGTAGTGTATGGTGGCATTGGCCGTGGTGCGCTATGACACACTTTTTAGCCATCGTGGATGACACCCATAAATATTACGGATATCGCTACTAGCGGTTACAAAATACGTTTACAAAATTGCACGGAGAACGTTAACTGTGTACGACAGTAACAGAACATATCATTGGTATGGTGTAACACGGTCGGGTGAAAAATAAATGATGAAAAAGCTTACTGATGAGTAATCATTTCGACCCGAATCGCCCCATAGTCCGGTTCGAGTCGCGTGATTCGATCGAACGTCGGGGCGTGGTCCGTAACCCTTAATCATGGTCGTACACAAAATCCGTTTATGACCGATGGTTCGGACGAGCAGGAGTCACGGGATAAACTCGCGTACTCCGCGGACCGGGACCGTGGCATCCTCACGCCGAGCGACAGGGAGTTCCTGATCGGACGGAAGTCCGACTACACGGAACACTCGAAGAAGCAGAAGCGGAACCGGATCCGCCGCCGCCTTCGCAACGCGATCCTCGATTTCACCATCCTCTTCGAACACCTCGAAGAGCGGGACCGCGAAACGGTGTTCAACCCCGACGATGACGCGCGGGACGCCTACACGCAGGGCATCACCGACATGCTGGCGTTCCTCCATCTCGGGACGATGGGCTACTACACGCCGTTCAAGGACATGCTCGCACAGGGCGTCAACGAGGCCGAGCAGGAACTGGCCGGGTCGGACTATCGCATGGTTACGGTAGACTTCAACGTCGAACCGGTGGGGCAAATCGACGTGGACGAAGTGATCGACAAACTCGAATTCGGCGACTTCGAGGAGATAACCGACGAGGAACTCCGGGCGTTCATCCGCCTCCTCACCGAATCCGAGGAGTTCTCTGCCACGTCCATGCGCTCGGAGATGAAAGAACAGATGAGCGCGTTCATCGAGAAGGTCAACGCCGCGACGGAACAGCGCGACCAGCGCGTCGAAGAACTGAACGACTGATTTTTTCTCGGTTATTCGAGATACCGGTTATCTGAGCTACCGGCTATCCGAGATACGCGACGGCGTCCATCTCCACCTCGACATCGCCCGGAAGCCGTGCGACTTCGACGCAGACCCGCGCGGGTGGCGTGTCGGCGAACCGTGCGCCGTACGCCTCGTTGACCGCGTCGTAGTCGTCGAGGTCCGTCAGGTAGACGGTCACCTTGACCACGTCGGAGAGGCCGTCGCCGCCCGCTTCCTCGACGACAGCGGCGATGTTGTCCAGCACTCGGTCCGTCTGGGTTCCCACGTCGCCCTCGACGTCGTCACCGGTTTCCGGGTCCACGGGGCCGTAGCCGGAGACGTACAGAGTCTCTCCGGCGCGAACGCCCTGCGAGTACGGGTTGTCGTTGCGCGGTGCATCCTCCGTTACGATTCGGTCGGTGTGGCTCATTGGTAGGGTTCGAAAACGTGTGCATTTGGGTCCGAAAACGTGTCCCGGCGATTCAGGCGACCTGTTGTTGTTCCTCGCTCACGTGCTGGACCGCTTGGACGATGACGTCCATCGCGGTTTCGGCCAGTCCCTCGGTGAGGACGAGCGGCGGAAGGAGGCGGAGCACGTTTCCGTGTCGTCCGGCCTTCCAGACGAGAACGCCGTGTTCGTAGCAGTAGTCCTGAATCGCGTCCACGATGTCGCTGTCCGGGTCGCCGTTCGCATCCACGAACTCGGTACCGACGAACAGCCCTTTGCCACGGACCTCGCCGATGACGTCGGTCTCCGTCGCCGCGTCCTGCAGTCGGCCGCGGATGTACTCGCCGAGGTCGCGTCCGTGCGCCAGCAGGTCGTGGTCCTGGATATATTCGATGGCACGCGTCCCGGCGCGCATGGCCACGACGTGCCCGCGGTACGTGCCCGCGTGGTCGCCCGGCCCCCACGTGTCGAGGTCCTCGTGATAGATGGTCGCCGAGAGCGGGAAGCCGACGCCGCCAAGCGCTTTGGCCGTCGTCATCGCGTCCGGCGTGACGTCGTACCACTCGTTGGCCCACCACTGGCCGGTGCGGCCGAGACCGCACTGGATCTCGTCGAAGACGAGCACGACGTCGTTGTCGTCCGCGATCTCGCGCAGGCCGCGGAGGAATCCCTCGGGTGGCGTGATGACGCCGCCCTCGCCTTGGATCGGTTCCACGAAGATTCCCGCCGGGTTCGCCAACCCGCCGTACGGGTCTTCGAGGATCGCTCGGACCTCTTCGAGCGCGTGGTCCACCGCTTCCTGCGGCGTCTTGTCCTGTCCGAACGGGTGGGGATACGGCGCGTGGACGACGTCCGAGAGGAGCGGCGTGTAATCGCCTTTGAATCCCTTGTTCCCGGTGAGGCTCATCGCGCCGCTGGTCGCGCCGTGGTACGCCCCGCGGAAGGCGATGAGGCCGTCGCCGCCCGTGTTGTGCTTGGCGAGTTTTATCGCCGCCTCGATGGCGTCGCTGCCGGTCGGTCCGCCGAAGACCACCTTGCTGTTACCCTGAAGTCCCGCCGGAGCGATTTCGTCGAGTTTCTCGATGAGTTCGAGACGGGCCTCGCTCGGGAAATCGACGGTGTGAACGAGTTTGTCCGTCTGTTCGTGGACCGCTTCGAGCACGTACGGGTTCGAATGCCCGACGTTCAACACGCCGATACCGGCGAACATGTCGATGAACGTGTTGCCGTCCGCGTCCCGAACCGTCGCGCCCTTGCCCGATTCGAACGCGATGGGGATGTCGTTCGGATACGAAACCGCGCTGCTGTCGATCTCGCGCTGTTTGTCCAACAGTTCCCGGGTGTTCGGACCGGGAACGGTTCCGACGTCCGGTGCGTCTTCGAAATGAAGTTCGTCTATCGGTGGACTCGACGTCATACGCGATACCATGCGAAACAGTTATAAATAATTTGTCCACGATTATCATAGAAGCCATAAACAGAAATTGAAATTTTTGCCGGGATGCCTCGACCGAAACGGACCGTCCGCGCGATTATTCGACCCAGATCGTCTTCCGGTTGACGAACTCCTGAATGCCGATTTCGGAGAGCTCACGACCGTATCCGGACTCCTTCACGCCGCCGAACGGGACGCGAGGGTCGGACTTCACGAGTTGGTTGACGTACACACAACCGGCATTGATTCGACCGGCGAGGCGGTCGCCGCGGTCCCGGTCCTGCGTCCAGATGCTCGCGCCGAGTCCGAACTCGGTGTCGTTCGCCGTTTCGATGGCGTCCTCCTCGTCGGTCGCGCGATACACCGAGGCGACGGGGCCGAACAGTTCCTCGGTGTCGGCGGGAGAGCCTTCGGGGATGTCGGTGAGAATGGTGGGCGGATAGAACGCGCCTTCCCTGTCGAGCGGTTCGCCGCCGATTTCCACCGTCGCACCGGCGTCCACGCTCTCCTCGACCTGCTCGTGAAGTTCCTCCATCAGGTCCACGCGCGCCTGCGGGCCGATGTCGGTGTCGTCGTCCATCGGGTCTCCGACGGTCAGCGCGTCGAACTCGTCCACGAGTCGGTCCACGAACTCGTCGTAGACGTCGTCGTGAACGATGAACCGCTTGGCCGCGATGCAGGACTGGCCGCTGTTCTGGTTACGCGCCCACGCCCCGGTCTCCGCGGCGTCGTCCAAATCCGCGTCGTCGAGCACGACGAACGGGTCGCTCCCGCCGAGTTCGAGGACGGTCTTTTTCAGGTGTTCACCGGCCGTCGAGGCGATGGCCCGACCCGCGGGGCCGCTTCCGGTGAGGGTCGCGGCTTTCACCCTGTCGTCGGCCAGCAGGTCCTCGACGGACGAGGAGGGGAGGAGCAGGGATTGGAACACGCCCTCGGGGTAGCCCGCGTCGCGGAAAATCTCCTCGATTGCCTTCGCACACCCCGGCACGTTGGAGGCGTGCTTCAGGATACCGACGTTCCCCGCCGTGAGGTACGGGGCCGCGAACCGGAACACCTGCCAGAACGGGAAGTTCCACGGCATGACTGCCAGCACGACGCCCAGCGGTTCGTAGGACGTTTTGGCCGCGGAACCGGCGGGGCTCGGGTGGTAGTCGTCCCCGAGGTACGCGTCGGCGTGTTCCGCGTAATGGTTGCACAGCCATTCGCACTTCTCGATTTCCCCTCTGGCCTGCGAAATCGGCTTGCCCATCTCCCGAGTCATCAACTCGGCGTACTTCTCCGTGTTCTCGCCGAGGATGTCCGCGACGTTGGAAAGGAGCAACTCGCGTTCACGGAGCGGACGGGTCCGCCACGATTCGTAGGCGTCCATCGAGGTTTCGAGTCCTTCTTTCGCATCGCCGATATCGTCGTCTTCGTACGTTTCGATCCGGTCGCCGGTTGCGGGATTGATGACGTTCATGGTCTGTGTTCGTTGATGCCGTCAACGATTATCGTGTGTATGGTGGCATAAAAGTACTGCCGCCGGAAACCGGTTCATGGATTCGATCGCCCCAAAAGATCAGTTCGTCGGTTCGATCACCCTGCTACGTCCCGGGGGTGTATCGCAGGTCTGTGTCCGAGAATTCATCGCGCAACACCTTCTTGTCGAACTTTCCGGTGGCCGTCTTGGGAACTTCGCTGATGAAGACGACGTCGTCCGGAAGCCACCAACTGGGATGTTCGGCTTCGAGGAACGCTCGCAACTCGTCGGCGGTGAGGTCGGCCCCGTCCCGGACGACGACGCAGGCCAGCGGGCGCTCCTGCCAGCGTTCGTGCGGCACGGCGATGACGGCCGCTTCGACCACGTCCTCGTGGGCCATCAACTCGTTTTCGAGGTCGATGCTGGAAATCCACTCGCCGCCGCTCTTGATCACGTCCTTCGTGCGGTCCACGATTTCGATGTAGCCCTCCGAATCGACGTTGGCGATGTCGCCGGTCTTCAACCAGTCTCCCTCGAAATCCTCCTCGTTCGCGTCCGGGCGGTTGTAGTACTCGTCCACGACCGACGGCCCGCGGACGAACAGTTCGCCGACCGACTGGCCGTCCCACGGCACCTCCTCGCCGTCGTCACCGACCACCTTCATCTCCAAGCCCGGCGAGAGCAACCCCTGTTTTGCCCGAATTCCGTAGCGTTCCTCGTCGTTCAAATCCGTCATCGTGTCCTTCGGCCGGGAGACGCTCGCGATGCTCATCGTCTCGGTCATCCCCCACGCGTGCTCGATGGTCACGTCGTACTCCTCCTGATACCGCTGCATGACGCCCTTAGGCGCGGCGCTCCCGCCGACGACGATTCGGTCGAGGCTGGAGATGTCGGCGTCGTGCGTGTCGAGGTAGTCGAGCACGTCGATCCAAACGGTCGGAACGCCCGCCGTGAGCGTCACGCCTTCCGTCTCGATGAGGTTCACGAGGTCCTCCGTCGATGGCTGCGTCCCGGGATACACCGGTTTCGCGCCCGCCATCGTCATCGTGTACGGGAACTCCCACGAGTTGACGTGGAACATCGGCACCACCGGCATCACCACGTCGCCCTCCTCGATGCCGATTGCCGCCGGGGTCAGCACCATCATGGCGTGGGCGTAGATCATCTCGTGGCTGTACTCCACGCCCTTCGGTTTCCCGGTGGTTCCCGACGTGTAGCACATTCCCGCCGGTTGGTCGCCCGAGAGGTCGGGCCACGCGAACTCCGTCGAGTCGTGATTTTCGAGCAGTTCCTTGTACGAGTGGGCCGGAAGGTCGGTGTCCGGAATCTCGTCGGCCATGACGACGACTTCCTCGACGTGGGACAGAGAATCCCACAGGCGCTCGACGGTTTCGAACGGGTCGCCGGGGTCTACGAGCAACACCTCGTCGGCGGCGTCGTTCAGGATGTATTCGACGTGGTCGTCGCCGAGCAGGACGTTGACGGTGTGTAGCTGTGCGCCCATGAGCGGAACGGCGTAGTACGCCTCGAAGTGACGGGAGTGGTTCCACCCGAAGGTTCCCACCCGCGTCCCCGATTCGACGCCGAGCGCGTCCAACGCGCTGGCGAGTGCCTGTACTCGCTCGCCGAACTCGCGGTACGTGTAGCGGTGTGTTCCGTCGCGCGTGCGAGAGACGATTTCCTTCTCGGGAAACAGCTTCGTGGCCCGCCAGAAGAACGGGCGAATTGTCAGATCAGATGTCATGTGTTGTGAGTCGCAAGGTACGGTCGGCACGTGATGAACGCGGAGTCGCCGACCGGATCGTCCGCCGAACCCAACGCACGCATCAATCAAAAATTATCGTGATGGTTTCGGCACTCGCCCTGAATGGTTTCGGCGCTCGCCCGCGCGTCGCGACGTGCGGGCGAATCGCTCACTTCTGGCTCTCCAGATTGAACTTCTGTACCTTCCCGGTCGTCGTCCGCGGCAGTTCGTCCACGAACTCGACGTCGCGGGGGTGTTTGTACGCCGCGAGTCGGTCGAGACAGAACTCCCGAACCGCCTCCGGCGTCGCGTCCGCATCCGGCGAGGGCACGACGAAGGCTTTGACGGTCTCGTTACGTCGTTCGTCCGGCATCCCGACGACCGCGGCGTCCACGACGGCGGGGTGTTCGAACAGCAACTCCTCGACTTCGCGCGGGTAGACGTTGTAGCCCGCCGTGTTGATCATGTGTTTCTTCCGGTCCACGATGAAGAAGAAGCCGTCCTCGTCCCAGTAACCGATGTCGCCGGTGTGGAACCACCGCTTTCCGTCCGCTTCGGTGAACGCCGCCGCGTTCGCCTCGGGGCGCTCGTAGTACTCCTTCATGACGTTCGGGCCGGAGACAACGAGTTCGCCGGTTATCTCGCCGAGGTTCACGCTCCCCTCCTCGACTGGGCCGCGTTCGACCGGCGGGCGCTCTTCGAACTCGTCGTCCACGATTCGCGCCGAAACGCCGTCGAGCGACTGGCCGATGCTGCCGGGCCGCCGACTGCCGACGTGGTTCGCGTGCGTGACGGGACTGGTCTCCGTGAGTCCGTACCCCTCGTACAGTGCGACGTCGAACCGTTCCTCGAACGCCCGCCGAACTTCTTTCGGCAGCGCGCTCCCGCCGGAGTTCGCGAACCTGAGCGAGGAGAGGTCGTAGTCGTCGTCCTCGGGCAGGTTCGCGAGGTCGTTGTACATCGCGGGCACCGCGTGGCTGAGCGTCAGCATCTCCGATTCGATCAACGAGGCGGTCCGCTCGGCGTCCCAAGTCGGTAGCGGATAGTAGCTTCCGCCGTCGAACAGCGTGGCGTTCATCGTCACCGTCATGCCGAAGATGTGGAACAGCGGGAGGACGCCGAGATGTTTGTCGTCCGGGCGGATTCCGTCGGGGATGGGGTTCGTCGCCGCCCGCGCGTCCCACGCGAGGTTGTGATGGGTGAGCAGCACGCCCTTCGGCGTCCCGGTCGTCCCCGACGTGTACGGTTGGACGGCCACGTCGTCGTCGGCGCGCTCGACGACCGGGAGCGTCCCGTCGGCGAGGAACTCCTCGAAGCGGACGACGTCGTTCCCTTCCGCACCCTCGCCGACCGTGACGACCGCTTCGACGTCGGTTTCGTCCCGAACCGCATCGACGTGTCGAACGAGGTCCGGAAGCGTGACGACGGCTTTCGCGCCGCTGTCGCCGAGGAGGTGGCGAAGTTCGCGGCGCTTGTACTGCGGGTTCATCGGAACGACCGCGCCGCCTGCCCGGAGCGTGCCGTGAAATGCGGTGACGAACTGCGGCAAGTTCGGGAGATAGATCGCAACCCGGTCGTCGCTCCCGATCCCGCGCTCGGCAAGTCCGGCCGCGAACTGCCCCGTCCGCGTCCAGAACGCCTCGTAGGAGGTTTCCCGTCCCTCGTAGACGATCGCCGGTGCGTCCCCGCGTTCGGTCGCCGCGTCCGCCACGTGCTGAACCAGATTCATACGTTGTCCGTGCTACGTAGCGCCATCGCAAAAGCGTTTATCGATGGTTGGAATTATCACAATAGCACTTATCCACGTTATTTTTCTGAGGATTTCGGTTATCACTGCCAAAGAATCGGCATTCCGAGCGACCGATCGTTCGATCGTACTGATCCCGCACTTCCCTGAATCGAGGACAGTATTATCACGAACGATGTGGTGGAATATAGCATGGGTCACAACCAGCGGCTCGATGCGTACCACTTCTACGAGAAGGAGTGGAACGACTACGACCACCTACACGACTCCTTCGAGTGGGAGGTTCCCTCCGCGTTCAACATGGCCGACTACGTCTGCGACAGGTGGGCGGACGAGCGAGGCCGTGTCGCCCTCTTCGCCACGGACGGGGACGGGAGGGAACGAACCTACACGTTTTGGGAACTCAGAAACCTGACGAACAGGCTCGCGAACTACCTCGCGGACCACGGCGTCGGTCGCGGTGACCGGGTCGGCGTGAACGCGCCGCAGAAGCCCGAAACGCTCATCACCCACATCGCCGCGTGGAAGTTGGGAGCCGTCTCGATTCCGTTGAGCACGCTCTTCGGAATCGACGGCCTCTCGTATCGACTCGCCGACTCCGAATCGGTGGCCTGCGTCGTCGACGAGTCGAACGTCGAGACACTCCGGACCGTGCGCGACGACCTCGATACGCTCGAAACCGTTCTCACGGTCGATGTCGACGAGCCAGAAGACGACGAAACCGATATCTGGGACGCGATGGAGCGTAGCTCGCGGGACCGCGATATCGTCGAAACCGACGCCGAGGACGACGCCATCATCATCTACACGAGTGGGACCACGGGTAATCCCAAAGGGGTCCTCCACGCCCATCGAATGCTCCTCGGCCACCTCCCACTGTTCCTGACCTCGTTCTGTAATCTCGACGTCCGGGAGACGGACGTGGCGTGGACGCCCTCCGAGTGGGCGTGGGTCGCGTCGCTGTTCGACATCGTCTTCCCCGCGTTGTACTACGGCCGACCCATCGTCGCCTACGAAGGCGGGCCGTTCGACCCCGAAGCGGCGTTTCGAACCGTCGAACGCTACGGCGTCTCGATCTTCTTCGCGCCGCCTACCGCGCTTCGGATGATGATGAACGTCGATTCCCCCGCCGACCGGTACGACGTCGATTCGGTGCGCGTCATCCCGAGCGGCGGCGAATCGCTCGGCCAGAGCATCGTCGAGTGGGGCGAGACCACCTTCGACGGGGCGGCCGTTCACGAAGCGTACGGACAGACGGAGGCGAACCTGACCATCGGAGATTGTACCGCCCTCACCGAGTTCCGCGAGGGGAAAATGGGCCTCGGCGGTCCCGGCCACGACGTCCGAATCGTGAACCCCGAGACGGCGGAACCGACGGTCGAGGACGGAGATGTGGGAGAAATCGCCGTTCGGTACGAGGGCGACCCCGTCTGTTTCAAGGAGTATCTGAACCGTCCCGAGAAAACCGAGCGGAAGGTTCGAAACGGCTGGCTTCTGACCGAGGACCTCGGAAAGCGCGACGAGGACGGCTACATCACGTTCGTCTCGCGCACGGACGACGTCATCATCTCGTCGGGCTATCGAATCGGCCCAGAGGAGATAGAGGAGAGCCTCGCCGGTCACGAAAGCGTGGCCGATTCGGCCGTCGTCGGCGTCCCCGACGACGAACGGGGGGAGATACCGAAGGCGTTCATCGTCCTCGCGGACGGGTACGACCCGGACGACGCGCTCGTTGACGAACTCCAATCGTACGTGAAAGAACGGCTGGCGAAGTACGAATATCCGCGCGAAATCCAGTTCCTCGACGAACTTCCGAAAACGACGACGGGTAAAATTCGACGGGCGGACCTCCGCGAAGCGGAGCCCTAATCCCAGTTGTACAGCGCGTCCACGAAGATACCGTGGACGTCCTCTTCGGTCACCGGACGGGGATTACAGCGGAGCAGTCGCGCCTGCGTGTCGACGGTCTGTTTCGCCAGCCAATCGACGTCGTCCTCGGTGATTCCAGCCAGTTCGTTGAGTCCGCTCGGCAGGACGTTCAGGTCGCGCTGAAGCTGAATGTACTCTGCTTTCAACTCGTCCGCGGCATCGCCGGGGGTCATTCCCGTGGTATCGACGCCGAACCGGCGGGCGAGCGCGGCGAAGCGTTTCGGGTCGCTCGCCGAGTTGTAGTCGATGGTACTCGCGGGGGTCAACACCCCGATGGTTTCGCCGTGGTAGGTGTGATACTTGTTTCCGACCGGATAGGCCATCGCGTGGCAGAGGCTCGCGCCCGCCGTTAACCCGGCGATGGCACCGAAGAGCGCACCCTGTAGCATGTTCGCCCGAGCGTCGAGATTGTCCCCGTTGTGGACCGCCTTTCGGACGTTGTTCGACAGGAGGTCGATGGCCTTCTCGGAGAACATCTCGGTGAGCGGCGTCCGTCCGGCGTAGACGGGACGCTCCGCCGGGTCGGTCGGCCGGAGGAGAGAATCGAACTCGTGGGTGGTGTACCCCTCCATGGCGTGCCCGAGCGCGTCCATCGCCGTCTTCGCCGTCAACTCTGGCGGGAGCGTGGTCGTGAGCGTCGGGTCGAGCACCGCGGCGTCGGCGCGGACGTGGTTGCTGGAGATTCCCTCCTTGATCTCCTTTTCCTCCACCGAGAGGATGGAGACCGGCGAGATTTCCGCCCCGGTTCCCGCCGTCGTCGGCATCAGGACGAGCGGCGGGCCGGATTCCGTGAGCGCCTCCCCTTCGCCGGTCGGTGCGGCGATGTAGTCCAGCGGACCGCCGCCGTTGGCGATGACCGCGCGGGTCGTCTTCGCGGTGTCCATACAACTGCCGCCGCCGAGACCGACGTAGAAGTCGTAGCCCTCCTCGCCCTTCTCGTCGCGGACGAACTTCAGACAGTCCTCGATGTCCGAAACGGACGGTTCGCGGTTCGATTCGTCGTAGACATCGACGGCGAGTTCGGCGTCGTCGATGTGCGTCTCGACGCGGTCGACGTGGCCGATGTCCGCGAGCGTTTCGTCGGTGATGATGAGGCCGTGGGCGTCCTTGTCAACCCCCAAATCCCGCAACTGGAAGGCGAGTTCGTCCGTCGCATCCCTGCCGAACCGGATCTGTGGCATCTGGATGTGCCAGACGGTTTCCGGCGAGAGTTCGTGGGACGGCGCGGAAACCGACCGCTCGTAACTCATCTCAGGACCACCCGCCCTGGATGGTTTCGTACTGGTCGGGGTCGTGGCCGTACACGACTTCTGCGTCGTGTTTGCGTTCTATCTCCTTGAGTTTCTGGAGGCTGTCGAACCAGTGGCGATGGCTCCAGAGTAGACCAGCACCCAGCGGTGTCCCGTTCTCGTAGTTTTCGGTCTGGTAGATTTCGTCGCCCGCGAACGCGACGGTCCCGTCGTTTTCGAGATGGACGACCGTTCCCGTTAACCCCGGCGTGTGGCCGGGGAGGTGGACGAATTCGACGTCCTCGAAGTGGGTCTCACGGTCCTTGTGTATCACCTGCCAGTTGAGGTCGTGGTCGAAATCGCCGAGGATGTACGCACCGCTTCCCTCGTCCGTCTTCGTGCTGTAGTAGGCGAACTTCAACTCCTCCTCGTGGACGAACACCGGCGTGTCCGTCCCGTCGAAGTGATGGAGACCGCCAGCGTGGTCGAGGTGCAGGTGCGTTTGGAACACGTAGTCGATGTCGTCGATGTCGTATCCCGCGTCCCCGAGGTCGTCCCGAAGGTCGTGTTCGCGGACGTCGTGGGGATAGAACGCCTGTTTCAAGCCCTCCGGCCAGTGACCGTCGAGCGCGTCCTCGTGGTTGCCCGTATCCCAGAGGATGGTCCCCTCGGGATGGTCGATGACGAGGTTGAACACCGGGATTTCGATGTAGTCGGTGTCCGGATTTGGCTCGTCGTGGCTTCCGAGCGTGTTCCCCTCGATGAGGTAGTTGAGGTCACATTCCAATCCCCCGCGGTCGATCACGTCGATGGTAGCTTCGACCATGGTTAATTGTGCACGTCTTCGAAAATGAGTGTATTGTGTGGAAAGTTACAGTTCGAGGGAGAACGATTCAGTTAGCTGATGGCATTCCTGCAGGAATTCGACCGGAATCAGTCAACATCGTTCCTACACAGTCCCGGACGACCGCTGCGACCTCCCGAACGTCCTGGTTCGCCGTATCGGCGGTGAAATCCCGATTACTCGCCGTCTCCGATACAGCATCAAAGGGCATGTCAACCGTGAATCTCCCCGTGGAGGGGGAAACAAGCACTCACTCGCCGAGGTACGCCGTCCGGATGTACTCGTCGCCTCGAAGCGCGTCGGGGTCGCCTTCACGCTCTATCGCACCGTTCTCCAGGAGGTAGACGCGGTCGGCGTGATTCATCGTGAACGTCACGTTCTGTTCGGCGAGCAGTACGGTTACGCCGGTTTCCCGAATGGTATCGAGTCCAGCGCTGATGTCTTGTAGGATGACCGGTGCGAGACCGAGCGTGGGTTCGTCGAGGATGAGCACGTCCGGATCGCCCATGAGCGCCCGCCCAATGGCGAGCATCTGCTGTTCGCCGCCGCTCATCGTCCGCGCGGTCTGGTCGGCGCGTTCGGCCAGCGTCGGAAAGAGGTCGTAAACGAAGTCGAGACGCTCCGCTACGTCGTCCCGGTGGCGATACGCGCCGAGTTCGAGGTTATCCTCGACCGACAGAAAGTCGAAGAGGTCGCGGCTTTCGGTACAGTGAACGAGACCGGACGCCACGAGGTCCGACGGGGCCTTACCGCTGACCTCTCGCCCGCGGTACTCAACGTGCCCGGTGTAGTCGTGGAATCCCGAAATCGTCTCGACGAGCGTGGTCTTTCCCGCCCCGTTCGGGCCGATGACGCCGACGATTTCGCCCTCGGTGACGGAGAGGGAGATGCCGCGAAGCGCGGCGACCTCGCCGTACGAGACATGAACGCCCTCGACGGAGACGAGGGAACTCATTGCTCGGCACCCCCGAGATACGCCTCCTGAACCGTCTCGTTCTCTCGAATCTCGTCGGGCGTTCCCTCGGCGATTTTCGAACCGAACTGGATGACGACCGCGCGGTCGATAAGCGAGAGCAAGCCGCGCATGTTGTGATCGACGACGACGAGCGTCACGCCCTCGTCGCGGAGCGACAACAGGAGGTTCGAGAGGTCGCCGACCTCTCGACTCGAAAGTCCCGCGAACGGTTCGTCCACGAGGAGCAGGTCCGGGCCGGTTGCGAGCGCACGAGCGAGTTCGAGGCGGAGGAGACCGGCATGGGGAAGTTCGTCGGGGAACTGACCCACGCGGTCGCCGAGACCGACACGGTTGCAGATGGCGGTCGCACGGGCGCGCGTCTCGCCGCGTAACCCCGAAACTGAGAGGATTCGGTCGGGAGCGAGTGCCAGCGCGACGTTCCCCCGAACCGTCCGGTCGGTGAGCGGTCGGAACGACTGGAACGTCCGCGCCATGCCGCGCTTGACCATCTCGTACGCGGGTTCGCCGGTGACGTCCTTGCCGTGATACCGGACGGTTCCGGAAGTCGGTTTATACGCCCCCGTGACGCAGTTAAACGTCGTGGACTTCCCGGCCCCGTTCGGTCCGATGAAGCCCAGAATTTCACCCTCCTCGACGGTGATGGAGAGGTCGTCGACAGCCATGAGACCGCCGAACTCTTTCCGGAGGTTGTCGAGAACGAGAAGCCCGTCCGGTTGGGTGTTGTCACCGTTCACGGTCCTCACCTCCGAGCGAACCGAACGTGTCGAGTGCATCACGATAGGCGTCGAGTGTCCGTTCGAAGGGCGTTTGTCCGCCGTCCGCGACCGGATTCGGTTCGTCGCCGACGACGTTCCGAGCTCGTTCGATTCCCCAGCGAAGGACCCCGCCGGGGAGGAAAAACAGCAGGCAAAGGGTGATGAGAGAGAACAAAAGCAGGTCGAGCGATGCGACCTGCACGTTCAGAAGAGGGACGACCGTCGAGACGCCCGAAAGCCATTCGCGGAAGAGGCTGAAGAACAAGCCGCCTATGGCCGCGCCCGTGATGGTTCCCATCCCGCCGACGATGCTGGCGATGATAACCTCGACGCTGACGCTCATCACGAGCAGTTGACTCGGTTGGGGTTTCCCGACGGTGTGAACGAATACCGCCCCCGCGAGTCCACCAACCGCGGCGGAGAGTACGAACGCGAAAATCTTGAACTTCGCCGGGTTGATTCCGGCGGCCGCTACCGTCTGCTCGTCCTCCCGAATCGCGGTGAAGACGGACCCCGCGTCCGAGCGCGTCACTGCGAGCAAGACGGCGAGGATGAAGACGAACACGATGAGCGCGACGTAGAAATCCGCCATGGTCTGTCCCGTGAATCCCGAAACCGACACGAGCGGGTCGGGGCTCGGGAGCCCCAACTCGCCGCCGAAGACCCCGCTAAAGACGATGAAAAGCTGAAGCAGGATGAGGGGAGCGACAAGCGTGACGAGCGAGAGGTACGGTCCTTCGAGGCGGAGCGCGGGAACGCCGATGAGTATCCCCGCGACCGCCGCGAGCAGAGTCCCCAACAGCACTGCCGCGATGGGCGGCACGCCGAGTTCGAGGTTCAGCAGGGCGGATCCGTAGCCGCCGACCGTGAAGAACAGGGCGTGTCCGAAGCTTATCTGGCCGGTGTAGCCCGAGACGGCGTCCCAACTCATCGCGAACATGGCGAAAAAGAGCGCGGTCGTGAGCGTGATGACCGCGAGGAGTCCCTGTCCTTCGCCGAGCAGGAGTCGAAGCCAGAACGGCGAGAGCGCCAGCAGCACGAGCGCTAGCAGTCCGAGTTTGTACCGGGGTGCGAGCGACACGAGGTCGGTCGGGTAGGAGCGTTCAACATCTTCGCTCATGGAATCACTCCACCAACTCCCGGCCGAATAGGCCCTCGGGTTTTACGAGCAGGATGACGACGAGCACGACCAGCGACGCCAACCCGCTGAGGCTGGAGTCCACGTACGAAATCGTGAACACCTCCAGAAATCCGATGATGTACGCGCCGATGAGGCTCCCCCGGATGGAACCGATACCGCCCAGCACGACGATGGAAAACGAGAGGACGAGCGGTTCCCGACCCATCGCCCATCCGGCGGTCTGTATCGACGCGAGGAAGACACCCGCGAGTCCGGCGAGCGCCCCGGCGACGACCCACGTGTAGAGGTACATTCGGTCGGTTTCGATACCGACGAGCGACGCCCCGCGACTCGACATGCTGGTCGCGATGATGGCTTTTCCCGTCCGGGAGTAGTTCACGGCCGCGAAGAGGAGGCCGATGACGACCCAAGAGAGCGCGAACGCGAACACCCGATTCAGTTGGATGCCGCCAACGAGCGTCAGATGTCCGTCGAGAAGTGACGGGACGGCCCGTGGTTGCGTACCGACGAGTATTTTGATGCCCTCCTCGACGACGATGGCAGTCACGAGCGTCAGTATCATCACCGTGATGGAATCGTGTTGAATCGGCCGTATCAGAACGAGGTAGAGGACGGCCGCGAACACGGCCGAGACGGCAAGCGCGGCGAGCGTGGCGACCCAAACACTCGCCCCGAGGACGCCCGTCACGAAATACGCCACGAAGGCGCCGATGGTGATGATGGCGCCGTGACTGAGGTTGAGAACGCCGCCGACGCCGAAGATGAGCGTGAATCCAATGGCGACGAGAGCGTAGAGCGCGCTGATGAGGGTCGCGTTGACGACAGTGTTGAGCAATCCAGACATGAAACGAAATCACACCCACGGCGGTTTTTTGTGCGACCCCGTGGCGACGTTCGAGGGCCAGATAGCTTCTTGGACACCGTCGCCCCCTTTCCCCTGCCACTGGAGCCAAACCGGCCACGCGGCGTCCTTGCCATACATCACGTCGTGGGGGTACTTCGAATCCTTTCCGTAGTACTTCAGCGTCCCCGTCGTCCCCGTGAACGAGGACGATTCAATTTTGGGGATGACGTCGTCGGCTTTTCGTGACTCGGCGGCCTTGACCGCCGACGCGTACTGCTTGACCGCATCGAACGAGATGTAGCCCGTGTAGACGGGATACTTGCCGTTCTCCTTCTTATAACTCTCGGAGAACGGAACCGTCTTCTTGGTGACTTTCGCCGTCGGTGTCGCGGAGTTCTGGGTGATCGCGTAGCGACAGGCACCGTTGACCGACCCGTAGTAGGACGGGAACTGCATCGGGACGTGGATACCGCCGAACTCGAACTGGCGCTGTTGCTTCGCCCACTGCACGACGGCGGCGGTTCCCGTGTGGGCCATGACGACGAACGCGGCGTCGGCCCCGGAGCTTTCGATGTCGTCGTAGATGGGCGAGAAATCCTTCGTTCCGCTCGCGTACCGCTTGCTGATCGGAACGTCGATCCCGGTTTTCGAGAGTTGGCTCGTGAGAACTTTCGTAATCGGTTTCGTCCACGCGTAATCCTCCGCGAGGATGGCAACGGACTTCCAGCCCATCGAGTCGAAGTTCGCTTTCGCGAAATCGACCATGTTCATGCCGAGGTAGTGGGAGTTCACCGGTCCGGTGCGGAAGAAGTACTTGTACTTCTCGTAGTTCTGTTTGACCATCGCGGCCGCGTCGGGTGTGGCCGCACCCGACCCCATGTGGACGGTCTTCTGTTCCGCGATGGAGTCCATGATGTTGAGCAGGACTTCGCTGGTGAAGACGCCGGTCGTGAAATCCACGCTCTCACCGATGGTAAGTTTCTGATACTTAGACTTGCCCGACGACGGGTCCTCCTTGGTGTCTTTGACGACGACCTTCACTTCCTTGCCGTTCACGCCGCCGTCCTCGTTGAGTTGTTTCGCGGCTAACTTGGCACCGCCTGCGATGGACGCACCGATGGGATTTTTGGTCGGTTCGGGGGCGAGCACTCCGACCTTCATCGGTCCCGACGGGCCGCCACCGCCGCTTCCCAGACAGCCCGCGAGACCGGCGACTCCGGCGACGGTCGTCGCCTTCAATACCGACCGTCGAGTCGGCGGGGAATATTCGTTTGTTGGTTTGTTTGGACGCCTTTTATTCTTACTTTGTGTTCTGTTCCTGGGTTTGTGATTACCATCGTTAACCATGGTGCGGCCGGAATATCGGATAGGCGTCTAATAAATATGAGGGTTGGTATCATGCGACGGAGAAGAAGGGGGAACGGCACGTGATTTCGTTTGGAAAACCGGGTGGAAGCGACGGTAAAGAAAAGCACCATTTTCACAGCATTGGTAGATAATCTCGCCGAACCTCTAATCCCGTTAAAATAATGTGCGATACCGTCCCATACGATGTATGGACGTACCGGCATCCCTCCGAACCGTCGAAGAAGGTAACGTCGCCCGGTTGTTCGAAGCGACCGCCGACCGCCGCGGCGATGCCGTCGCCATCGAGATGGACGGTCGTGAGCTATCGTACGAATCGCTCGACGAACGCGCGGCCGTGTTCGCGGGAGGACTCCACGAACGTGGGTTCGACCCCGGCGACCGCCTCCTGCTCTACCTGCCGAACTGCCCGGAGTACGTCGTCGTCCTCCTCGGCGCGTTTCGTGCTGGTGTCGTCGTTTCTCCCGTCAACCCGCAGTACAAGGCCAGAGAGCTCTCCTACCAACTCGAAGACACGGACGCCTCGGTCGCGGTGACGCACCCGGCCCTGCGCGAGGAACTCATCGACGCCTGTGCCGAAACCGGCCACGACCCGACCATCGTCACTGTCGGGAGCGACGACGATGAAATCGAAGCCGTTCCGTTCGGCGACGTGACCGGCGAGCAACTCCTCATCGACCGCGATTCGGACGAGGTGGCGATGCAACCGTACACCTCGGGGACGACGGGCCGCCCGAAGGGCGTCCACATCACGCACCGCAACCTCCGAGCACAGGGATTTTCGGGGTTCACGTTCACCGAGAATTCCCCCAACGAGCAACGGGCGTTGGCCGTCCTACCGCTCTATCACATCACCGGCTTCGTCCACTCGACGTGGCAATCGCTACTGCGGGGTGGGACCGTCCATCTCCGAAATCCGGGAGAGTGGGACGCCGAGGAGGCGATGAGGACCATCGAGGAGTTCGGTATCACGAGTTTCGTCGGCGTCTCCGCGATGTTCGTGGACATGGTCAACGACGAGTCCTTCGGCGACCACGACCTGACGAGCCTCGACACGGTAAACGAAGGCGGGGCGAAGATGCCAGTTGCGGTTCAAGAGCGATTCGAGGAGATCGCTGGTGTGGAACTGTCGGAGGGGTACGGACTGACCGAAACGACGGCGGCGACCCACACGAGCGTCGGAACCACGTTCGGTCCGAAACCCGGCACCATCGGACAACCGCTGCGCATCACCGACTGCAAAATCGTCGGACCCGACGGCGAGGAACTCCCGACCGGCGAGGAAGGGGAACTGCTCGTCCGCGGTCCGCAGGTGATGGCGGGCTACCACGACCGGCCGGACGCGACCGCCGAGGCGTTCACCGACGACGGCTACTTCCGGACGGGCGATATCGCCCGTCGGGACGCGGAGAACTACTACGAAATCAGGGACCGAAAGAAGCACATGATCAACACGGCGGGCTACAACGTCTATCCCAGCGAAGTGGAAGAACTCCTCTTCGAGCATCCGGCCGTCGCGGACGCCGCCGTCGTCGGGATACCCGACGACCGGCGCAACGAGACCGTCAAAGCCTTCGTCGTACCCACGCCGAATACGGATTCGAATCCGGACGCGGAGGTGACCCCCGACGACATCAAGGAGTACTGCCTGTCGAACCTGGCGGAGTACAAACACCCCCGCGACGTCGAGTTCGTGGACGAACTGCCGCGGACCGCGAGCGGCAAGGTTCAGAAGTTCAAACTCGTTGACGAGGGCGAGAACGGGAACGGGAACGAGTAACTTCCGAGCTCAGCGCCCTTCGAATTCGGGCGTCCGCCCCTCCAAGAACGCGGAGACGCCTTCCTCGTGGTCTCGCGTCCCGAACACGATGCCCTGTGCCGTCGCCTCGTCCACCATCGCGCGGTCGAGCGATTTGTCCGTTCCCTCCCGGAGCAGGCGTTTCGCGTGGCGGAACGCGACGGTCGGCCCGCTCGCGATTCGACCGACCAACTCCGCGACGCGCTCGTCGAACTCCTCGTCGGGGTAGACGTGGTTGAACAGACCGAGTTCGTCGGCGCGGTCGGCGTCGAGCACTTCGCCCGTGTAGACGAGTTCCTTGGCGACGTTCTCGCCCACGATTCGCGGGAGCAGGTACGACGTTCCGGCGTCGATGCTGAGACCCACTTGGCGGAACAGAAACCCGATGCTCGCCGAGGTGCTCGCCAGTTGGATGTCACAGGCGATGGCGAGGTTCGCACCCGCGCCGACCGCCGGGCCGTCGATTTTGGCGACCGTCGGGTACGAACAGGTGACGACGCGGGCCATCGTCTCGCTCGTCGTCCGTTCGAGCGTGGCGACGGCGTCGTCGAGCGAACCGTCGCCTTCGAGTTGGGCCTGCATCGCCTTGATGTCGCCACCCGCCGAGAACGCACTGCCCTTTCCCTCCAGAATCACACAGCGAACGTCGTCACGTTCTTCGAGCGCGACGAACCGGTCCCGGAGGGCATCGGATATCTCCCGCGTGAGCGCGTTGCGTTCGTCGGGGCGGTTCAGCGTGAGCGTCGCGACGCCGTTATCGACTGTCAGCGGAACCGGGTCGGTCATCGTGAACACCCGACGTGATTCGAATGCATACGACCACCAACTTCGTACTGTGGAATAAAACTTCGGAGAGATACTAAACGATGGTGTATTTATTCCCGAATTCGTCTTCCAACGATTTCGTATCGGCAAAGACTTACAACGGATGGTCACCGATGCAAAAGACGATGATACGCGTTTCTCGTGGGAAGCGACGAGGACGATGGTGGTGGAGACGGCGGTGGACGGGAGGGTCTCCATGACCGAGCGGGACCCCTTTCAGTCGTTCGTCGACGACCACGGGTACCTCTCGTGGCTCGATCTCCGCGTCGAAACGGTCGAAGAGGGACACCTCGAAATGCGGGTGCCGTTCGACGAAAAACTCCTCAATCCGGTGGCCGACGACGACGTCGTTCACGGTGGCATCGCGGCGACGCTCGTGGACACCGCGAGCGGTTTCGCGCTCCGGACGACGTTGGACAACCCCGAGAGTGGGCGTCTCGTGACGACGGATCTCAACGTCTCGTACATCCGTCCGGCGGGCGACGACCTCCTCGCGGAAGCGAGGGTCGTCCGCTCCGGGGATTCGATGGGCGTCGTCCGCGTGACCGTCTGGACGCTCGGACCCGACGGGGAACGAACGGAAACGGCCGTCGGACGAACTTCGTACCGGATTTTTCGGTAATAGTCAACGAGTCTTCGACCGCAGTCGCTCGATGATGCTGTCGGTCTTGTCCATCTTCTCGATGTCGGTGATCTCGTCGCCGACGGCTATCTCCCCGCCTTCGACCACGTCCGCACAGACGCCACCTCGTCCGGCCTTGAGCGCGCGGGCGACGCCGTCCTGCTCGTTCAGTTGCTCGACGTGTGCACAGGGCGGCCGCGGCCGTGTTCCCTCCAACACCGCGCCGCCGATTCGGAACCGATGCTTGAGCAGGTCGTGGACGTCGATCCCCTCCGTGACAATGTTGCGTCGGTGTTCTCCGGCGGTCAGATCGAGACCGAACTCCCGGTTGATTTCGTCTATCGCTTCCGACGCGATCAGCGTCACCTGACAGACGTCGTACGGCGAGTAGTAGCCGGTGCCGTTGAAATAACGGTCGTTCAGGAGCCCCCTGTCGGCGACCGCCTGCACGTCGGAAACCGACCGCATCGGCTCTGAGCCGTTCTCGGTGACGAAGAGCGCGGTGATGTGAGCCATACGCGTCCTTGGTCATGGACGGGGATAATGACGACGGGCGTGACGGTCGATATCGGTTCAGGCACCGTATACCGACGACGCAAGCACCGACTGACGGGACGACAGACACCGAATAACAATGATCGAACCGGCCATTGGTTGGTATGCAGGTCGCACTGAATCAGGTCTCACGTGCCACACCGTTCGGCCGTTGGTTCGGCCGACGTGTCCGTCTGTCAGTAGTCATCCGTCGTACGCTCGCACGGTCGGCATTGCGCCGGCCGTACTCGCGTTTTCGATGGAAGCCCGGAGAACGGGTTGCTCGCTGGTAAGAGCACCATCGTTGGACGAAGGCTCTCGTCCGACCGATGGCGGCTATCATCGATAGCCCCGGTGGTTCGAATCCACCCCCGTTCGTTCCCCTTTTCGAGATGTCGAATTCGGAAGTGACCTCGCCAGCGATCAGGGACGCTGGCGATAGATGAGGTTGCGTTGGATCCCGTTCGCTCCCTCGTAGATCACCGGAATCCGGACGTCACGATAGATCCGCGCGATTTTGCGGTCGGTGAGGACCGAGCGACCGCCGTGCAGTTGCATTCCCGTTTCGGCGCACTCGACGGCCGCTTCCGTCGAAGTCGTCTTGGCGAGCGCCGCCCAGTAACCCGGGTTCTCGCCGTTTTGGACCTTTTCCGCGGCGCGCCAGTTGAGCGCCCGTGCCCGCTCGAACTCGATGAGCATGTCCGAGAGGTCGTGTTGGACGGCCTGAAAGTCGTTCACGCTTCGTCCGAACGCGCTGCGGTCGTGGACGAACTCCCACGTCTCCTCGATGGCCGCCGCCGCCAAGCCCAAGGCGTGACCGCCGACGATGACCCGCCCGTGGTTGAAGAACTCGGCGAGCATGTAGAATCCCGTCCCTTCGGTGCCGACGAGGTTTTCCTCGGGAACCCGGCAGTCGTCGAACACGATATGGCCCTGTTTCGACGCCCGGAAACCCATCTTCTCGGGGATGTGCTCGGCGTCGTAGCCGTCCGTGTCCGTCGGCACGATGAACATCGAGTAGTTCGAGTAGCGGTCGTCCGAATCGCCGGTTTTCGCGTAAACGGTCAGCCAGTCGGCTTCGACGGCGTTTCCAATCCAGTACTTCTCGCCGTTTATCACCCACTCGTCGCCATCTTTCTCGGCGCTCGTCGTCATCCCCGCCAAGTCGCTCCCCGTCTGCGGTTCGGAAACGGCGAGCCCCGTTATCGCCTCACATTCCGCTACAGGTCGGAGGTACTCCTCTTTCTGCACCTCGCTTCCGTACGATTCGACGATTTCCCCGCCGAAACTCGCCAGTTGGAGCGTGAGCGCGATTCCGGCGTCCGCCCGGTAGAACTCCTCGGCGATGGCGAGCATCTGTCGAATGTTCAACCCTCGTCCGCCGACTTCGGGACCGAGGTCTTGGGCGACCAGTCCCGCCACCTGTCCGGCTTCGAGGATGTCGAACGGGTAGTCGCCGCTCCGGAAGTACTCCTCGGCGTTGGGTTCGATGTACTCTTCGGCGAACGCCCGGGCGTCCGCTTTTATCTCGCGGGCGTCCTCGGGAACGATGGACTCATCCAGCAGTTCCATGGCTCACCTTCGGCTTCGAGTGCCAAAGGTACCGTTGCCGAGACTCTTTTCCGACAGGACCGGTCCCCGTTCTCACCCGCTCGAACGGGACCGCGGGCCGGGAGACGCTTACCGAAGTCGATGTCCCCGTCGTCGCGACGAACGTCAGTGATCGGATTTCGGATACCGTCCGCTGAGGGGTTCGGAACGAAAAAAGGCAAACTCGTCGGCGGATTCCGGGTCGGAGTTACCGACTACCGGCGGACGGCGATGGATCGTTCCCGCCGTTCAGAATGCGGTCGACCAGGTCGCCGAGGTCGGGTGCGCTTCGACCGTCCGATTCTTCCGACGGGTATTCTGTATCGGATACCATCGATCGTACCTCCGGTTGACGTTCGTACCTCCGGAAAGTTAACAGTTTGTCCTGGGAGGAAGCCGCCTCCGTCGCCGACCGGATGGATTGGTTGGATGGAATGGATGGGATAGATGGGATGGAATGGATGGGATAGATGGGATGGAATGGATGGAAGGCGGTTGGCCGCGTCAGCGACGTTAGTCCCCTTCGTCACCGTCGGCGGGGCGGGCGGAAGTCCCACCGCCGCCACCGCCCCCGAGCAGCACGTCGTCGTCCTCCCGGATCGAAGCACCCTCCTGAACGAGCACGCGTCCTTGGAAGCTGCTGAACTCCTTTATCATGCCGTACACGCCGATGAGTCCGACGATGGCGACCGGTCCGCCGGTGATTATGGCGGCCTGCTGGAGCGCGCTGGTTCCGCCGATGACGATGAGGACGGCGGCGACGAGTCCCTGAAGGACGCCCCAGATGAGGCGGTTGAGTTCCGAGGGGTGCTCCTCCCCGCCGGTGGTCAGCATGGCGATGCCGAGCGTCGAGGAGTCGGCAGACGTGACGAAGAACGTGATGACCAGCAGGAAGAACAGACCGGATAGCAGGGCACCCGCCGGGAGCGCGCCGAACAACGGATACCCGGCGACGGCCTCGTTTCCGTTGTAGTTCGCGAGGACGCCGAGGATGTTCGCTCGACCGAGTTGCTGCATCCGCATCGACATCCCACCGATGACGAGGAACCACGGGACAGTCGCCAGCGTCGTCGCGACGACGCCGACGAACGTCACTTCGCGGATGGTTCGTCCGTACGAGATTCGCGCGAGGAAAATCCCCGAGAATGGGGCCCACGAGAACCACCATGCCCAATAGAAGATGGTCCACGCCCCGACGAACGATGAACCGGTCGCCGCGCCGGTGAACAGACTCATCTTGATGAACTGGTTGAGATACCGGCCGACGGACTGCGTCCCCAGATTGAGCACGAACGAGGCCATCCCGTTGTAGATGCCGATGCAAAAGACCAACACCCCCAGCAGGACGAACACGATGACGTTCAACTGCGATAGCCGTTTGATACCCTTCTCGACGCCGCTGATGACCGAAAGCGTGAACACCGTCGTCACACCGATGATGACGAGGATGATACCGAGGTCGCCGAGTTGGATGCCGAAGATATCGATCGGAAGCGCTGACGCCGCCTGTGACGGCGTCCGTACCGACCCGAACTGGTAGTCCATCCCCATCAGCAACTGTTGGCCGATGAACCCGAGCGACGTGGCGATGCCGCCCATCGTCCCGAACACCGCGATGAGGTCGACGACGCGCGCGAAGTAGCTGTCGTCCAAGTTATCGACGCCGACGATGGGCGCGATGACCGTCGAGAACTTGAACGGCGCACCCTTCTTGTGTGCGTAGTAGCCGATGGGAACGCCGACGATGAGGTAGGCCGCCCACGCCGAGATGCCCCAATGGAAGAACGTGTACTGAAGCGACCCCAACATACGCTGTTTCGCGGGGGCGTCCGCACCGGCGAGAGGCGTCCCGCTCCCGTAGTGGAAGATGGCCTCGGCCGGACCCCAGAAGACGATTCCGGCGGCGATTCCGGCGGAGAAGAACATCGCAAAATAGGAGAGGAAACTGTGTCTCGGTTCCGCGTCGGGCGGCCCGAGTTTGATCTTCCCCCACGGGCCGAAGATGAGGAAGTCGTGAATCCGACGAATATCAACATCGCCCAGAGGTAAAACCACGAGAAGTTGGACCACAACCAGTGGTTGACCCCTTTCATTGCAGTTCCTGCTGCCTCCGGGCCGACGATTGCGACGTACAGAAGGAACGCAACCGCGGTCAGAATACCGAACCCGAACACCAGCGGATCGATCTCGTCTACGAACTCGCGTAGGTAACCTTGTTGTTGGCTCATGTTGCTCATACTCCTCTCGGAGTGTGCAGTACGCCGTACTGCGTCGTTCGAGCGGTCGGCGACGATGTCTTCTGCTTCCGGCGAATCGCGGTCCCCTCGACGGTGATTTCCGAACCGGTTGTATCACGATCGTCAGATCATGACCCGAGACGATGGACGAACGAAACGGATTCGACGGCGTGCGCGAATCCGTGCCCCGTCATACCATGACACAATACTACATACGTTTCTCTTGAGAATCGATAATAATAGCTCGTGTTTGTATGCTGTGGTGTACTTAAGCACGGACGAAAATTTAACGGCCGTTTCGTTTTACCGTAATTTCGTTTCGTAAGGTTTCATTTAAAACCCTCCGGCCTACAAGATCGGTGAGTAGCCGACGCACGGTGAGCAACTGTTCGTGATGTCAGAAAATCCATAAGAATCAGGAGTTGACGTGGACGACCTCGTAGGAGTGACCGCGTATCGAGCGGATGATGTTCCTCGCCTGTCCGGTGCCGCTCGTTTCGACCTGGAAGACGAGATACGCCTCGCCGACGTCTAGTTCGGGGGCCGACCTGTCGTGTCGGACGTTTCGGATGTTCGCCCCGTGATCCGCGATGATACCGGACAGTTCCTGCATCTCACCGGGTCGGTCGTGAATGCGAACGCGAAGGCGGAGAAGTTGCTCACGGTTCGTCAGTGCGTGGACCAGCACGGTCTGTAACATCGTCATATCGAGGTTCCCGCCGCAGAGCAACGGCATCACCGTCTCCCCTTCCACGTCGAGGGCTTCGCCCATGATGGCCGCGACGCTCGCCGCACCGGCACCTTCGACCACCTGCTTCGCCCGTTCGAGCAGGAAGAGGACCGCCCGCGCGATTTCGCTGTCGGTCACCGTGACGATTTCGTCGACGTGTCGGTCGATGAGCGAGAGCGTCAACTCGGAGATGCCGCCGGTGGCGATACCGTCCGCGATGGTGTCGACGGAGTCGAGGGTCTGTGGCATCCCCTTGTCTAGGCTGCTCGGAACGGTCGCCGCGCCGGTGGCCTGCACGCCGACGATGCGCGTTTCCGGGGACAGTTCGGAAAACGCCGTCGCGATGCCGGAGATGAGGCCGCCGCCGCCGATGGGAACGACGACGGTGTCCACGTCCGGGAGGTCCTCGTACATCTCGACGCCGAGCGTCCCCTGTCCGGCGATGATCGCCGGGTCGTCGTACGCGTGGATGAGTTCAGCGGAGCCGTCGGCGACGAGGTCCTCCGCGTGGTTCATCGCCTCGCGGAAGTCCCGGCCGACGAGTTCCACCTCGCCGCCGTAGCCCCTCGTCGCGTCGATCTTCGTCTGCGGGGCGGTCTTCGGCATGACGATGGTCGAATCGATGCCGAGTTCGGTCGCCGCCAGCGCCACGCCCTGTGCGTGATTTCCGGCGCTCGCCGCGACGACGCGGTCGACATCCGTTCCCACCACGTCGCGTTCGATCTTGTTGTACGCCCCGCGCGTTTTGAACGAACCGGTCCACTGGAGGTGCTCCATTTTCAACGACACCTCGCCGCCGGTTCGGTCGTCGAGGGACGTGCTTCGCTCGACGGGCGTTCGTTTCACGACCGACGGATCGTCGAGTCGGTCGATGGCCTGTTCGATAGCGGAAAACGGGAGTCGTTCCGACGTGTTGGTAGTCATCCGTAATTCTCCGTCCCCGGTCAGCGCAGTATCTTCTCCCGGTCGGGGTCGAACAGCGGTTCGTCCCGTACCGTCGCCGCGAATCGCTCGCCCTCGTACTCCACATCGACGGACCGACCGGCGTCGGCGTACGCCGTCGGCAGATAGGCGTAGGCGATACCGGCGTCGATGGTGTAGCCGTAATCGGTACGCGTCGTGTACCCCAGCACCTCGTCCCCGTCGACGATGGGGTGGCCCGTGTCCACGACGGTCCCCGGTTCGTCGAGCGTGACGGGGACGAGTTTTCGGTCGATACCGGCGTCCGACGCCTCGGCCAGCGCCTCCTTCCCGATGAACTCCGTCTCCATGTCCACCGCGAACGAGAGGTTCGCCTCGTATGGGTTGTACTCGGGGGAGATATCCGTCCCCCACAACCGGAACCCCTTCTCCATGCTCATCGAGTTGAGCGTCGCGTCACCCATCGCGAGGACGCCGTGGTCCTCGCCCGCCTCCCAGACGGTGCCCCACAACTGCGCGCCGTACTCCTGCGGGGCGTACAGTTCCCAGCCGAGTTCGCCGACGAACGAGACGCGAAGCATCGTCACCGGAACGCCCCCGACGTACGTCTCCTGGCAGGAAAAGAAGGGGAAGTCGTCGTGCGAGATGTCCGTCTCGACTACGCCTTCGAGGGTCTCTCGCGCCTTCGGTCCCCAGACGCCGAGGCCGCACCGAGCGGAGGTCCGGTCCACGACCTCGACGGTGCCATCGTCGGGAGCGTGGTCTCGAATCCAGCGACCCTGCGTCGTTCCGGAACTGCCGCCGCCGGTCAGGATTAAGAATCGGTCCTCGCCGAGGCGGGAGACGGTCAAGTCGGCCAAAATGCCGCCGTCCTCGTTGAGCATCGTCGTGTAGCGCACCCGACCGGGCGAGACGTCGATGTCGTTCGAGAGCAATCCCTGCAGGAACCGCTCCGCGCCGGAACCGCGTACCTCGATGGCCGTGAAGGAGGTGAGGTCGTACAATCCGACCCTGTCGCGCACGGCCTGGTGCTCCGCCCCGTGGGCCTTCGACCAGTTCTTCCCGAGCCAATCGGGTCTGTCGGGAACGTCGTACTCGGAGAGCAGCGCCTCGTTCTCCTCGTACCACTGTGGCGACTCCCACCCGTCGCTGTCGTAGAACTCCGCGCCGAGTTCCCGCTGGCGCGGATAGTACGGGCTTCGCCGCAGTCCGCGTCGCGTCTCCGGCTGGTTGCGGGGATGGGTCAGTTGGTAGACCTCGCGGTACTGCTGTGCCGCCCGGTCGTGGACGAACCCGTCGGACCCGTGGTGGCCCTGAAATCGGTCGATGGACGCGCCGGTCACGTCCACGCGCTCGCCGTCGAGTCGCGGCGTGCCGTTCGCCATCCACTCGGCGACGATGTTCCCGACGCCGCCCGACTGGGTGACCCAGACGGCGAGTGCCCACCACAACCCGTCGATGTCCTCCGTTTCGCCCAAGATGGGCATTCCGTCGGTGGTGAAGCAGAACATCCCGTTCATCTGGGTTTCCCATTCACAGTCCTCGAACGCCGGAATCAGTTCGCTCGCGGCGTCGGCCGCCGTCTGCTCGTGGTCGGGATGCGTGTTCTCGACGAAGTGTTCGGCCGTGAACTCCCGGAGCGAGGGGTATTTCAGGCCGAGGTCGTCCAATTTCTCCGGGCCGTAGATGTCCTCGGGTTCGACGAGCAGGGGTTCGTGGTTGTACGACCCGACGCCGTACGAGTCGCCGTGCTGGCGGAAGTACAGCGATCGGTCCTGATGGCGGAGGATGGGCTGTTCGATTTCACGCTCGGAACCGGCCAGTTCGTCGATGGCGTCCGAGACGAGGTACTGGTGAGCACACGGTTTGAGAGGGACATCGACGTCGACCATCTCGCCGAACAGCGGCCCCCAGATGTTCGTCGCCAGAAGCACCTCGTCGGCCTCGATACGGCCGTGTTCGGTGACGACGGCGTCGATCTCCCCGTCCTCGACGTCGAGGTCGGTGACCTTCGCGTTCCCGTAGAATTCGGCACCGCGTTCGCGCGCCAGGTTCGCCATCGTCTCCGAAACGTCGACCGCGTGGGCCTTCCCGTCCGACGGGACGTAGTAACCGCCGTGGATGGCGTCCGCGTTCACCTGCGGAACGCGCTCCTCGACCGCCGACGGCGACAACAGTTCCCCGTCCTCGACGCCGAACGAACGACCTCGCTCGCGCTTCCGCTTGAGGAACTCCCATCGGTCCTCCGTGTAGGCGACTTCGATGCCGCCGCACGTCCGAAACCCGTCGAGGTCCTCGTACAGGTTTCGCGTGTATTGGGCCATCTTCGACATCAGCTTGTTACCGGCCGTCTGAAACACCAACCCCGGTGCGTGGGACGTCGATCCGCCCGTCTCGAACAATGGTCCCTGATCGACGACGACGACGTCCTCGCGGCCCAGTTCCGTCAAGTGATACGCCGCGCTACAGCCGACACAACCGGCTCCCACGACGAGCGTCCCGACTTCGTCGGGAAGTGTGCTATTTGCACTCATTTGTCACATGAACGTCCGTCGGACCGGGTGAAAAGGGTCAATGTGAGATAAGACAGGTATTGAAATTAGGTACCCGGTTCGAGGGTGACGAGCGGGACGCCTTCGCTCGAATCGTCGCTCGAAACGGTCCGACTCGAACCGCGACTCAAACCACTACTCGAACCGATCCAACTCGAACATCCCGATGGGATGGTCGGTCTCCCCCTCGGCGGCGAGGTCGGCGAGGATTTCGCCGACGACGCTCGAAAACTTGAATCCGTGGCCGGAGAACCCGGCCGCGACCGCGACCTGCGGATGGTTTGGAAGCGTGTCGAGGATGAAGTGTTCGTCCGGCGAGTTGGTGAACATGCACGTCGCCAATCGCATGGTCTGGCCCGCGGCTTTCGGGAAGTACTTCTCGGTGAAATCGCGGAGGAGTCGTTCGTCCGCCGGTCCCGGTTCCGTGTTCCAGTCGTCGGGGTCCACCTGTTCGTCGAAGTGGTGGTATTTGCCGAGTTTGAACCCTGGAACGCTGTATATCGGGAGGCCGTAGAACCGCCCTTCCGGGGCGCTGATATTCCACACCGGGAACGAGTCGGGTTCGAACAGCGACGGGGTTTCGGGTTGGAACCACGCGAGAACCTGCCGTTCGGGGACGGCGAGTCCGTCCAGCGCGTCGGCGAGTTTGTAGTTCCACGCACCGGCGGCGAGCACGAGGCTGTCGGCCTCGTACGACCCGGCCGACGTCTCGACTCGTACGCCGCCGTCCGGGGTTTCGGTCCAGTCGAGGACGCGTTGACGGGCGCGAATATCCGCCCCTTCCTCCTGTGCGGCCTCGACGTGTCCGATGATCGATTCCTCCGGGACGACGAACCCGCCGTCCGGTTGGTACAGCGCCTTGTAGTCGTCCGGAAGTCGATAGCCGGGGAAGCGGTCGGCCAGTTCCGCGCCGGTGAGGATTTCGTGCGGAATGTCGTGTTCCTCACAGGAGCGTAGCGACCCCTCGAAGACGACGTTCCCCTCGGGGGCGGCGTCGATGGAACCGGTTCGGTGGATAACCGGACGTCCCGTCCGGTCGGCCAACTCGTCCCACAGTTCGTAGGCGCGCTCGATGAGCGGGATGTACGACGGATGTTCGTAGTACGCACGCCGGATGATTCGCGTGATACCGTGCGAGGAACCCTGTGTGTGCGGGATGTCGAACCGTTCCAATCCGAGGACGTCGAGGCCGCGCCGCGCCAGGTGGTACGTCGCGGCGCTCCCCATTCCACCGACGCCGATGACGATGACGTCCCGTCGGTTGTTACTGTCACTCATACTCGTCCCCGTAGTTTCGAATCGACCGTCTTCACGTTTTCCCCGCGAAAAGCGGATGAACCCGCGTTCGTCCCCGCTCGAACGGTCCGTCTCGAAACCGGGGGCACTTGAATGGGGGAGCTATCTGTGGTTCATATTTATACCCCCAGATAGTGACAAGTTGTCACATGACACGATGGAACGACGGGACCGACCGGGTCGAAGCGGTCAGTCCCGACATCACCGACGAAACGAACGCCCTCCCCGCGGAGTACTTCACCAGCCCGGACGTGTTCGAAATGGAGAAGGAAAAGGTGTTCTCGCGCTACTGGGTGTACGCGGGCCACGCCAACTGCATCCCCGAGTCCGGGGAGTTCTTCACCCGGAACGTCGGCGACAAGGAGATCATCGTCCTCCGGGACGACGAGGGCGACGTTCGGGCGTTTTTCAACGTCTGTGCGCATCGAGGGTCGAAAATCGTCGACGATACGCCGATGAGCGACCCCAGTCACGTGAATCGGATCCAGTGTCCGTACCACCTCTGGACGTACGACCTGGACGGGGACCTCGCGACGACGCCGAAGAGCTTCGAGGAGGCAAGCCTCAACCCGGACCTGGAGGACGACGACGTGTCGGAACTCGACGCCGGGAAGAACGGTCTGATGGAGGTTTCGACCGACCGGATCGGACCGCTGGTGTTCGTCAACTTCGACACCGACCCAATACCGCTCTCGGAACAGGCCGGGAAGATGCAAACGGAACTCGAAGCGCTCCCGCTGGACGAGTACGAACACGCCGCGCGGTTCGTCTCGGAGGTCGAATGCAACTGGAAGACGTTCGGCGGGAACTACTCCGAGTGCGACCACTGCCAGGCGAATCACCAAGACTGGATCAAAGGGATTCAACTCGACGAATCGGAGTTGGAGGTGAACGACTACCACTGGGTGCTCCACTATACTCACGAGGAGGACATCGAGGACGAACTCCGGATTCACGACGAGCACGAGGCGAAGTTCTACTACATGTGGCCGAACTTCACGGTGAACATGTACGGCACCGCGGACGGCTACGGGACGTACATCATCGATCCCATCGACGAGGAACGGTTCCAACTCGTCGCCGACTACTTCTTCAGGAACGCGGAGATGAGCGACGAGGAACTGGAGTTCGTTCGAACGAGTCGACAACTGCAGGAGGAGGACTTCGAGTTGGTCGAGCGTCAGTACCAGGGGCTGAAGTCGGGAGCGCTCGCACAGGCCCAACTCGGACCGAACGAGCACACACTCCACAAGTTCCACCGACTGGCCCAAGAGGCCTACAACGCCTGAACCGACGATGAGCGAACAGGAACCAGCGCCGTTCGTCGCCAGCTGTACCGACTGCGGGGAGCGAAAGGAGACGACAACCCCCAACGAAGTCATCGAGTTCTACAGACGCCACCGGTCGCTCACGGGCCACGACGTCGAATGGGAGTACGCCGACTACGGTTCGGCCGGAAAACCACCTGACAACGCGGACCTCAAATCCGTGGTCCTCGAACTCGGCGAGAGCTTCGAGGACGGCGTCCCGCTCGGTCTCGTGACGGCGGCGATGGGCGAGCGGGGTCGAACCATCGGCGAGACGCTCGACGACCTCCACGAACTGCGGATGACGGGTCACGTGTGGGAACCGAAGGACGATCACGTCAGCGCGTTCTAAACGGGGGAACGCACTCGGACGACCGCGTTTTCTGCCGGGAGACGGGGCGGGCTACCGTCTCTTCGAAGCCCGGATGTGGCTATCGCGTTCGATTCCGACAGTGGTGCCGAACGTTTCATTCGGACCGTGGTATCGAACCTTTCATTCCGATCGTGGTACCGAATGTTTAACACGCATGCCGACGAGGGTCGGATGTCGAGGGAATCACCGGTAATAGCTATGTCGTTCATCTCGCACGTTACGGTTCACCATCCGGACCTCGCGCTGGCACCTACGATAGCGGCAGTACCGAACGTCGCAATCAAGGTCGTTCCGACGACGGGGACGGACCCGGATACGGGACTGTTCTTCTTCCTCGTCGAAACCGAGGACGGTGATTTCGGCCCGTTCGAGGACGCACTACGGGACGATTCGACGGTAAAGAAGTCCGAGATGGTGGCGAACCACGGCGACACCCGAATCTACCGCCTCTGCTACACGCCGGGCACGAAACTGCTCACGCCGAAGACGACCAAGGTCGGCGGCCTGATGCTCGAAGCGAGGTCGGTGCGGCAGGGATGGCTCCTCCGTCTCCAACTCCCCGACCGAAAGTCGCTGTCACAGCTGTGGGACTACTGTCGGGAGGAAGACATCTCGTTCGAGTTGGACCGGATGTATCAACAGGAGAGCCTGACCGCCGACGGGGAATCCCTGACCGAGGCACAGCGAACGGCCCTGTTGACGGCGTTCGAGGCGGGCTATTTCGAGGAACCGCGCCAGACCTCACACGAAGCACTCGCCGAGCAGTTGGGTATCTCGTCGACTGCGGTCGGCGGGCGAATCAGACGCGGAACGTCGCGTCTCATCGAAACGACGCTCGTGCCGGACGAATAGACGGAGCGGTAGCAACGCCACGTCCGTGGAAACTTGACGAAGGATTGTGAAAACGGATGCCGACCCGTCGGCCGTCAGGGACGGTCGGAGTGACTGCCGTCGGGGAGGGTTCGGTCCGCCCAGCGCTCGACGTCTTCCGCGATTTCCTTCCAGCCGTCACCGACCATGAGTAGGTGGGACCGCCCGACGAACTCGTGGAGGTCCGTGACCGCCCGACTGCGACCGTACTTTCGATTGATCGAACGGGAGAGCGACGGCGGCGACGTGTGGTCTCGCTCACCGGCGACGAGCAGGAGTGGTGGTCGGTCGTCGTTTCCGTAATCGACGGTGTTCGCCGCATTGGGCGTAAGACTCGACGTCCCCGCTTGGAAGAAGATACGGCCGGTTTCCGGCACCGCGTATCGGTCGTAGGCAGCGCGCGCGTCGTCGTCCGGCCACGTGTTGACGAACGCGTATTTGAACTGTTCGAAGGACAATTCCACGGTGCGGTTACGGTTCGCGGGGTTGGAAAGTACCGGCCACGCCGTCCGGAGTGAGGACAGCGGAAGTCGAACCCCCTTCGGCGGGGCGGTGTCGATGGCCACCCCTGCCGCACCGAATCCCCGATCCAGCAACAGTTGAACGATCAGCGCGCCGAACGAGTGGCCGACCAGGACCGGTTGTTCCGGGAGGTCTCGAATCACGTCGGCGTAGTGGTCTACGATTTCCTGGAGGGTCAGACCGTCTATCGGCGACGGGTCGGCACGGATTTCCTCGACAGGGCGGTCGTGTCCCGGCCACGCCGGGACGATTACTTCGTGACCACGTTCGGAGAGGTACTCCTCGAAACCCTCCCAACTGCGGGGCGTCAGCCACGCACCGTGAATCAGGACGAACGTGGTCATGGGATTTCACCACCGACCGCCCAGCAATCGCCGCCGAGGAGTCGGTTCACGGATACCGGACGTAGGATCACGGAAACCGGACGTACGGTGTTTGCCATGGGGTTCATCGCCCGTTCGTACGCTCGCCAGCGTCGTAACGTCGTCTGTCGTATCGACGGATAGTTGTGGAGGTTGCGGTATTCCAGGGTACTATCGTCGAGAACAGACGAGGGAGCTACCTGGCCATAGTAACAGTCACCTGGTCAATAGTACTGTGGAGTGGCGTGTGAAAAATAGCCGATGCCACGACGGCCACATCATTCACAAGCGCGCTGGAACATGGACCGATATGGACGAACTACCCCCGATCGGATTGGGAACGTACAAGAACACCGACCCTGAGGAGTGTGCGGAGGTCGTCGCGGCCGCGCTGGAACTCGGCTATCGTCACGTCGATACCGCACGGGCCTACGACAACGAGGAGTACGTCGGCGACGGTATCGAGCAAGCCGACGTGGACCGCGGGGACGTGTTTCTGGCGACGAAGGTGTGGGACGACATGCTCGCACACGACGACGTGCTCGCCAGCGCGGCGGCGAGCCTCGACGACCTCGGCGTGGACACGGTCGATCTGTTGTACGTCCACTGGCCGCGGGACACCTACGACGCGGAGGAAACGCTCCCCGCGTTCGACGAGTTGCGCGAGGAGGGGAAAATCGAGCACGTCGGCCTGAGCAACTTCACGCCGGAACAACTGGACGAGGCGCGTTCGGTCCTCGACGCGCCGATATTCGCCCATCAGGTAGAGATGCATCCCCTGCTCCAACAGGAGGAACTGCAGGAGTACGCGCGAGAGGACGACCACTGGCTCGTCGCCTACGCGCCGGTCGCGCGCGGGGAAGTCGCTGATGTGGACGAGATTCGGGAGGTCGCCGAGCGACACGACGCGACCCCGTATCAGGTGTCGCTGGCGTGGCTCGCCGCGAAGGAGAACGTCGCCGCCATCCCGAAGACGTCGAGCGAGGAGCACCTCCGGGACAACCTCGCGGCGCGCGAGTTGGATCTGAGCGAGGAGGACATCGCCACCATCGACGGTATCGAGCGCGAGGAGCGGTTCATCGATCCTGACGACGCGCCGTGGAATCAGTGAGCGTCGTCCGATAGGTCGTCGGGACGTCCCGCTCGTGGGGAATCGAGAAGTAGCCGGATCGGCGATTATCAGTTATTCCGGACCTCGATTACGGAAACAGCCGTGCTCGAAGTCGCGGTTCCGAATCCGTCGAACCGCTCGTTTTTGCGTCCGTCACCTCGTGTTGCGGCGAACCGTAGACGGACCGTTCGTCGTCGTCCCGCTGTAGACCGTGTTGTGGGTATCCGTACAAGTAATGTTTCATTTGTTGACCATCCAAACTTCTTTCTTCGATAATACCCTCCATTCGTACAGTTATAATCCTTTCCACAGAGGCAGATACAACGTGGTTGCAGCGGCAAGTCCACTAAGTAACGGATAACGAAGTGGGCGACTTCGAGCGCGCTGTTTCCAGGGGCGCGACGGTCACACACGAACAAGAGCTTTGAAGCACGCGGGTCGATGTCAGCCCGAAATGAATGCAGACGACGGTACGGGAGTACTACGAGGCGCTTCGTGAGGGCGAACCGTTACCGCCGTTTTTCGCGGCGGACGAATCGCTGGTCAAGTTCGGAATCTCGGAACGACTCGTCGGGTACGAGGCCGTCGCCGAGGGATTGCGCGATCAGACCCGCGAATCGGAGGACTGGACGGTGACGAGCAGCGACCTGCGGGTGACCGAACGCGACCGCCACGCGTGGTTCAGCGACGACGTTCACATGGCGTGGACCGACACCGGCACGGATACGGAAACCGGAACCGGAACGCGCCACGAGTTCGACACGCGCTGGAGCGGCACGCTGGAGCGGCGAGATAGCGAGGAAGGAGGAACGGAAGAATGGCGTTTCGTCGGGATGCACGTGAGCGTCGCCCGGCCGTTCTGAAACCGGGAAGCGAACTGCGCCACCCGATCACTCGACGGAGATGACTACCTTCCCGCGATGCTCGCCGCGGTCCACGTAGCGGTACGCCTCGCGGACTTCGTCGAAGTCGAAGACGCGGTCGATGACGGGGTGCATCTCCTCGACCGCCATCGCGTCGGTCATCCGGTCGAACATCGCGCGGCTTCCGACGCCCATCACGCCCTCGACGTCGAGCGATTTGTGCATGATCGGGCCGGGGTCGACGCGTCCTTGCTGCCCGGCGAGGACGCCGATGAGATGGACGTGACCGCCGACGGCCGCCGCTTCGAGCGACTGTTCGAGCGTCCCGGGACCGCCGACTTCGACGACGTGGTCCGCGCCGCCGATTCGTTCTTGGACGACTTCTCCCCACTCGGGTGTCGATTCGTAGTTTATCGTCTCGTTCGCCCCACGTTCGCGGGCCGCTTCGAGCTTTTCGTCGCTCGACGACGTGACGACCGTGCGCGCGCCGTGCATCGCGGCGAACTGGAGCGCGAAGGTCGAGACGCCGCCCGTTCCGAGCGCGAGCACCGTCTCCCCGACGTGGAGGTTCCCATCCTCGACGAGCGCGCGCCACGCCGTCAGTCCCGCACAGGAGAGCGTTGCGCCCTCCTCGTAGGAGAGGTAGTCGGGGAGGACGGCGAGGCTCTCGGCCGGAAACGTCACGTACTCCGCCAGCGCCCCGTCGGTTGAACCGCCCGTCGTTCGCGCCAGCTTTTCCGGCGTTCCCGCCCCCTCTATCCAATCGGGGGCGAACGGCGTTGCGACGCGGGTTCCCGCCGATATTCGTTCGACATCGTCCCCGACTTCCACGACTTCACCGGCCCCGTCGGACAGCGGAATCACCGGAGGCTCCGCTCCGGGATAAACGAGGTCTGCGTTCGCGATGGCCAAATCGCGGTAATTCAGCGAGCACGCGTGGATGCGGACCAGCGCCTCGTCGGCGTCGGGACTCGGCTTCGACCGCTCGGACTGTACTACCCCGTCGTACTCGGAATCCGTCCGTTGGACTTCGTAGGCTCGCATTTTCGTCGGGAGTTCGATCCCCGAGCGTTTCGTTCCTGCGTTCGCCCACAGTTTGACCGCTTTTCACGTTCATCCTCGGATACGGCGCGTCGGACAGACAGAAAGCCGATTCAGAGTTCGAGAATCTCGACCGGATTGCCGTCCGGGTCGCGGATGAAGAGGATCTTCGTGCCGCTGCCGGTCGTCTGCGGTTCGCTGATGGCCTCGACGTCGTCGGGGAGCGATTCGTACACGGTATCGAGGTCGTCGGTTTCTATCCCGAGGTGTTTCGCCCCGGTGTCGTACACCGCCGCGCCGCGAACGTCGTTCCCGTCGTCGTTATCGTCGGCTTCGTATTCGATGAGTTCGACGCGGCCCGTTCCGCCGTCGAGTTGGGCGAAGTGGCCCGTCAGTTCGTCGCCGTCGACGGCCGTCGAAAGTGCGTCGTCGGAGAGGGTGTACTGGTCGATGACGTCGAACCCGAGGACGTCGCTGTAAAATTCGACTGCACGATCGAGGTCGGTTACCGAGACACCGTGGTGGTGGAGACTCAATTGGCTCATGGTTTCATCTCGTTCTCCCCGAGTAAAACGCTTCGTCTCGCGGCGTCGTCTGTCAGTACCGAGGGCCGAATACGAGGATGATGACAGGTATCGGCACGATACCGCCTTCGTCTACCGGTGCTGAGAAACCGTCCGGCGACGGGGCCGGACGATCCGGCACGATGGGTCGGGGAGAGATGATGTGGTAAGCCACGTGACGTTCAGATAGCCGGTAGCGAGCGTCGCTTGTGGGCGTATCGTGCCGAGGTGTTTGCCTCTGTCCGAATCGACAGTGGGTGGTGGCATCCCGACCCGTTTCGATCCACGGATGGTTCGATAAAAGGAATTCTGACCAGTTCATCAAAACACGGCGTATATCGGGAAGGGAACGGGAAATTCGGCATCTGGAAGCGAGGGGAAGGGAGTAACCCCTCGTCGATGTCCTCCACGCGGGCGTCGTTCCAACGAACGGTAGCGTCGCTGTCGGGGACGTCCCGATTTGAAGCCGCGTTCAACGAACGGCGGGTGATAACGATTTCGGCAGGGGTGAAGTAGACAGATTGATATTCGATACGACCGTGGAATAATAAAGTGCCAACCGGAGTAACCGTCAGGATCGATCCCCACGTCCACTCGGAGGGGTCGTACGATGCGCACGATTCGATCGAACTGCTGCTGGAGCAGGCCAGTGACATCGGTCTCGACGCCATCGTCATCACCGACCACGACGTCATCGAGGAGTCACGGCAAGCCGCGGCGCTCGCCGCCGAATACGGCCTGATAGGGATTCCAGGCGTCGAAGTTTCGACGGCGGACGGTCACCTCCTCGCCATCGGCGTCGACGAACGTCCCACGCCGCGCCAATCGCTCGGGGCGACCGTCAAGGACGTCCACGAACTCGGCGGCGTCGCCATCGTTCCCCATCCGTTCCAGTGGAGTCGCCACGGCGTTCGGAAACGCGACCTCGTCGCGTGTGACGCCATCGAGGTGTACAACTCGTGGCTCTTCACGGGGTACAAGAACCGGCGTGCAGGGGCGTTCGCGGAAGAGCACGGCTATCCGGGAATCGCGGCGAGCGACGCACACACCGCGTCGATGGTCGGACGGGCGTACACCGAACTCACCATCGACGGCGTGTCGAACAAGGCGGAGATCGACTGTGACACCATCGTAGAGGCGTTCCGATCCGGGACGACGGAGATCAACGGACGACGGACGCCGATTCCGCACAGCGCCAATCACTACACGAAGGGCGCGAGCAAGCGGATCGACGCGGCGGTTACGGCGTCGAACCTGAACGTGCTCACCCTGCTCACGCAGTCGGCGTACGCGTTCCACCGCGGGAAACGGCGACGAGGGGCACTGCTCTTCGGCGCGGCGACGCTCTCCTCGCGGAACCACCGCTGGTGGTATCTGATCGAGGGATCGATCACGGCGAACCGCCTCATCGACCGACTGTTCTAAGCGATTTGGGGGCTGAATGTTGTTTTAGATACTATCGAGGGACGCCCGTGTTCGAGCACCTAGAGCGAATCGACGCGGTGGACGGCCATCGTACCGCTGATTTCGTTGCCGGTGAGCACTAACGGGGCGTCGGTGGGGCTCTCCTCGGCGGAAACGAACGTGACACCCTCCGGACCGAGGTCGCCAGCGGCACCGGCGGGGAGGTCGCCGTCGTCGATCTGATCCCCCACGTCGACGCTGAAATCACGGTCGTTCAGATATTGGACGAACTCGGCGTTTTGTGGGTTCGAGACGTCGTACACCATGATTCCGCCCATTCGTTCGAGGCCGATGAACGCGTAGGTCCGACCATCGACGACGCCGACATCGACGCCTTCGGGTTCGGGACCCTTGTTGTCGCTCCGACTGTCCGGGTCGTTCTCGTCGTTGTCCGTGTTGAAGTGGTCGGGGTACTGACGCGCGATGATACGGGCGAACTCGCTGCCGCTATCGTACATCAGTTTCCCTTCCCCGTTCCAGATCGAGAACGACCGCCCGCCGAAGACGTATATCTCCTCGAATTTGCCGTCGCCGTCGACGTCGCCGAGTTGGTTCGTCACGTGGAGCGAACCGAGGTTCTCCTCGGCCTGCAGTTCCTCGACGTCGTCGATTCCTTCGATCCGGTCGAAATCGAACGCATCCGGGTCGAGTTCGAGGTCTTCGAGCGAGACCTCCTCCGAGAAGCCGTCGTAATCGCGGGCGTCCCCTTCGTTCGCGGTGACGATGTACGTCTCGCCGTCGCCGGACGAAGTCTGGCTACCAGCGGCGTCGGCGGACGCCTCGCCGACCTCGTACGAGGCGATACCGTCGGGTTGATACATGCCGTACACCGGCCAGTTGCGAATGTTCATCCCGCCGTCCTCGTTGCTGGCGTCGAGTTCGTTGCCGGGGAGCATGTGGTCCTTGTGGCCGAGCGGGAGGATGTCCGTGACCGTCGCACTCACGATATCGACGACTGCGAGGGCGTTGTTCTCCTGCAACGAGACCCACGCAGTCTTCGAATCGGCGGAGACGGTGATGTATTCGGGTTCGAAGTCCTGCGATGCGCTGGCGTCGGGACCGAAGATTCGAACGCCCTGTTCCCGAAGTTCGTCCTCCTTCCCGTCGTAGGCCGTGAATCCGGCGGTTTCGACGGCGCAGTTACCGTCCCGTCCGGCGATCGATACGACGCTCACCGAACCGCGCGGGTCGGTGTCGTACTCGTCGTTCGGTTCGCCTTCGTTCGCGGTGAGCACCCGTTTTCCGTCGGGCGTGAACGTCACCATGTCCGGGTTCGCGCCGACGGTCTCCATCGAGTCCAGTTCGAGCGTTCGACCGTCGTAAAACACGACCTTCCCGGGATTCGTCGCGTCGTCAGCGGCGACCGTGGCGGCAACGAGTCCGTCGTGAACGTCGACGCTCGTGGCGTCCCCCGCGTCCGTCCACGCGTCCGAGAGGTCGGCGGTTCCGACTTTTTCGGGGTTCGACGGATCGCCGAGATCGACGGCGTTGACGGTTGCCTCCTCGGCATTGACGAAGAACGCGCGTTGGAGATCGGGATCGTAGCTGAC
Organism: Haladaptatus sp. AB643; assembly: GCF_024136975.1. Lineage (NCBI taxonomy): Archaea > Methanobacteriati > Methanobacteriota > Halobacteria > Halobacteriales > Haladaptataceae > Haladaptatus > Haladaptatus sp. AB643. Next base: position 177,112 of record NZ_JAMYJW010000008.1, on the reverse strand, counting down.
GATCTCGGCAGCGCCCTCGTCGAACTGGCCGGTCTCGTATCGGCCGAGGAAGGACAGTTCGATGTGATCGGACGACGGGTTGGAATCCTCCGCGTGCATCGATTCGTCCCCCTCGCTTTGGTCCTGCCGTCGGTCGGTCGATGACCGGCCCGTCGCCGCGGCGTACCCGGTGAGGAGCGTTGCGCCTGTTATTCCACCCAGCGCGAGAAACTTGCGTCGAGGTACCGTGTCGTCTGACATCAGTTCACTCATTCTAATTATATCGTATCAATCTTTCTAAAATTTTATATATTTGATTATATTTATGTTGTGTCCGTTTCAGTGATATATTGTATCAATAGCAGCTCTCCGGAGCTATTCCCCGGCGGAATCGCTCGTTTCCGGCGGAACGTCTGCGAGTTGGTCGATGGACTCGACGACGATTTCAGGGTTGCCATCCTCCTCCGGGTACTGCTTCACCGTCCCCGTGACGAACGCGTAGCTTCGATTGGGGCGCTGTACCGACTCGCCGTCCGATTTGGCGATGTACCGTTTTTCCAGCAGCGAGATGAGTCGCTGGCCGCCCTCCGTTTCCAGCGCGTCCGGGAGGAACAGTTGGAATGGCTGCTCTTTCGAACCGATCTTGACGATGGCGTGTTTCTCCCCGGCGCGCTCGTAGCCGTCGAGTTCGGTGAAGACGGTGAGTTCCTCCCCGACGCTGGTCTCGATCTCGTGGTAGTCCTGTCGGGTATCGAGTATCGATTCGTCGTCGGCCGCGCTCCGATACCGACGTACCATCTCCGCGCGCAGCGTCCACCACGAACGCAGCGGTTCGTACTCGCGCATCACCGAACCGTTGACTTTCGACTGGTTCCAGACGCCGATGTCGTCGGCTTGAGCGTTTTGCTCCGCCTCACGATACCGCCGGTGGTGGTCGTCGAAGACGGCGTAGCCGTACTTCGTGAAATACGGACTGTATCCCTTCCGGATCATGTGTTCCTGATAATCCTCGCCATCGACGTGGACGAAGACGAGCGGCCGACCGTAGTTGCCCCGGTAGCGCCGAAGACATTCGTCGATGGATTCCGTCCCCGGGAACTCGATGGTGACCGAAGACCCCTCCGGAACCAACCCTTTGGCGTGTTCCTTGGCCTTCTCACCCCACGGCGTCTTCGGCTTTCCGACACCGGCGTGCGTTTCCTCGGTGTCGAGTCCGAGAATACGGAGGTTCACGAGGTCGGACTCCCCCGTCGTCGCCTCGTCGAAGTGGACTTTGAAGGTGTCCCCATCGATGACCGTTGCTACCTCGACTTCGAGCGTCGTCCCGGCGGTATTGGCTGCCATGTTCGAACACAGATACCACCCGAAGGACCATTTATTTTTCCTTTGTTTTGGTGAAATAATATTCGTCCGATTCGTGACTCCGACGAGTCGTCGTTACCCATCCAGGAACTCCTCGATGCCGGTGCGCATGAAACTCAGGTCGGCCCCGAGGAGGAAGAATTGGAAGCCACGGTTCGACCGCTCCGTCAGGGTGGTCGGCGTTCGACCGGCGATACCTGGGTACACGCCGTTGGCCTCGGCCGCCTCGAACACCCGCTGAACGGCCGCCGTCACGGTGGAATAGTCCTTTTCGCCCGGATACCCGTACGCGGACGAGAGGTCGTTTTCGCCGATGAACGCGACGTCGATGCCGTCGACGGCGAGGATGTCCTCGACCGATTCGACCGCCGACGGCGACTCGATTTGGACGACGACGAGCGTCTCGTCGTTCGCGTTCGCGACGTAGTCGTCGAACCGTTCCCCGTACTCGTTCGCCCGCGTGGTTCCGGCGACGCCCCGCTCGCCGGCCGGTGGAAAGTGGGTCGCATGAACGACCCGTTCCGCGTCCGCGGCGGATTCCACGCCGGGGACGATGACACCCTGCGCCCCGGAATCGAGGGCGTGTTTCGCCCCGCCAGAGACGGTCGTTTCGACCGACGGAAGTCGGACGAGTGGCGTCGCGTGGGGTTCGACGGCCCGAATCAATGCCTCGACGCGTTCGGGCGAATGGGGCGCGTGTTCGGTGTCGATGGCGAGCCAATCGACGTCGGTTCGTGCCACGACCTCGGCCGCACGCGTGCTGCGCGAGAGAAGCCACGCGCCGACGACGTCGTCACCGTCTTCGAGCGTCCGCAGTGTTCTATTCACGGGAGCCATTTCCGAACTGTTGCGAGGCGGAGCACAAAAAGGGGTACGTCGAGTCGGGTGGGCGGCGGTTCGACGGTTTCCCGTTTCGTGTCCACTCGATGTCGATTCGGACGAGCGACCCCACACGAAGATATACTGTCGGGTGCTAACTAGAACCATGGGAACTGCACTCGACGAGATAGAGTTTCTCATACGGTCAGAACACCGCATCGAGTGCCTCGACGCGCTTGCCGAGCGTCCGCACAGTCGGGACGACCTACAGGCGCTGACCGGTGCGTCGTCCTCGACGATCGGGCGCACGCTCCACGAGTTCGAAGCTCGCGGCTGGATTCGCCGGGATGGCTGTCAGCATCGGGCGACGTCGGACGGGTTGTTCGTTGCGGGGGAGGTCACGACCCTGCTCGATCGGATCGAAACGAGACAGCGGTTGCGCGACGTCGCGCGATGGCTTCCGGCGGAGAAACTCGGCATCTCGATGGAATCGTTTTCCGACGCCGTCGTCACGGTAGCCGATGACGACGACCCGTACGAACCCGTGCGTCGTTACGACGAGTTGATAGCGGACGCGGGGACGATGCGTGCGTTCGGAACGGCGACGCTCAAATCCGCCAACGCCGGGACCCTGTATCGGAACGTCCGCGAGGGGATGACCACCGAAATCATCTATCCGCCACCCATCGTCGAAGCCGTACTGGAATGGTCACCGACGGCAGCCAAGAAAGGGCTGGAGGGCGGTAACCTCACCATCCTGATGCACGACGCGCTCCCGTGTGGACTCACCCTCTTCGACGACCGAGTCGCCCTCACGGGTTACGACCCGGATACCGGCATGTTACGGGCGGTCGTCGATACGAACTCACCCGAAGCGCGGGAGTGGGCGGAAGCCCTCTATGACTCCTATCGGGACGAGGCCCGACCGCTCGGCCCCGACCTCCTCGAAGTGTAGTAACGGACGGCCGCGGTGAGGGCCTCGGACCAATACCGGGTCTGGCACTATCCGTGCAATCACTGACCCGCTTGCATGCCCTGCAATCGACCCACCACGTGCGAGAATTTCACTAGATAGCTACATTTTTGTCCACGGTCTTTTTTCCACACGGGAGGGAATCATGGCGACAGAAAGTCAACCGGTAGACAAAGCGGTAATCGAGGAGTTCAAACGGCGTTCCGGCGGGGACGTGTTCCAACCGGAAGACGGGACGGAGTACGACGAAGCGCGCGTGATCTACAACGCGATGATAGACAGGCATCCGCAGCTGATAGCCCGTTGTGACACCGTAGACGACGTGATCAGGGCCGTGGAGTTCGCCCGCGAAAACGAGATGGAGGTGGCGATTCGGAGCGGCGGTCACAACGGTGCGGGCCTGGCGCTGGTGGACGACGGACTCGTCATCGACCTGTCGAACATGACCGATATCAGCGTCGATGCCGAGGAGCGGACTGCCCGCGTGGAACCCGGCTGTACGTGGGGCGACGTCGATGGGGCGACGCACGAAGACGGACTGGCGACGGTGAGCGGTGTCATCTCCACCACCGGCGTCGCCGGGCTTACCCTCGGCGGGGGACACGGCTATCTGACCCGGAAGTACGGGCTGACCATCGACAACCTGCTCGGCGCGGACGTCGTGCTGGCCGACGGACGACTGGTTCACGCCAGCGAGGACGAGCATTCGGACCTGTTCTGGGCACTCCGCGGCGGCGGCGGCAACTTCGGCGTCGTCACGGCGTTCGAATTCGAACTACACCCGGTGGACACCGTCGTCGCCGGACCGACCTTCTGGCCCATCGACGAACTCGAAGACACCATGCGCTGGTACCGCGAGTGGCTTCCGAACGCGCCGGAGGACGTGTACGCGTTCTATCTGATCGCGGAAGTGCCGGGAGAGCCGTTCCCGGAGGAAATCCACGGCGAGAAGGTGTGTGGGCTGATGTGGTGTTACCTGGGTGATCCGGACGACATCGACGGCGTGCTACGACCCGCACACGACGTCGCCGAACCGCTGTTCGAGCACGTCGGGGAGATGCCCTACCCGGCGCTCCAGAGCATGTTCGACGACCTCTATCCGCCGGGTGACCAGTGGTACTGGAAGGGCGACTTCGTCCACGACCTGACCGACGAGGCCATCGACGAACACCGACGCTTCGCGGACGTGCCGACCCCGCAGTCCGGGATGCACCTGTATCCGGTCAATGGCGCGGCCCACCGCCCCGAACCGGACGAAACGGCGTGGTCGAACCGCGACGCCACGTGGTCGATGGTCATCTTCGGCGTGGACGGGGACCCGGCGAAAAAAGACGAGATAACAGAGTGGGCACGGGGGTACTGGGAGGCAACCCACCCGCACTCGATGGGTGGTGCGTACGTCAACTTCATGATGGAGGAGGGGACGGACAGAATCCAGGCGACCTACGGCGACAACTACGAGCGACTACGGGAGATCAAGGAGAGATACGATCCGGAGAACATCTTCCACGTCAACCAGAACATCGAACCGCTCGCGGAGGAGTGACTGAGGTCGCTTGACGGGGGGCGACATCGACCCCCTCGACCCACGAGCGCGTTCGTGACACGATGATATGAGGATAGTTGAATAGACGAACAACTATTCAACTATCGTCACGACCCCGGCGTTCATCCGTAGCCTCTCGAATTGGATCGCGGTAACAGCGAGACGGTCCAAAATTTCTCACTCGTTCGACCCAAGCCACTGGGTCAGCGGTTCCGGATAGTCCTCGCCGAGCGTGACGCCGTATCGCTCCTGTTCGTCGGGGGACAGCGTCCACGGTTCGTGCGCCTTCTCGCCCGGCACACCGTCGAGTTCGGGGAGCCAGTATTTGACGTACGTCGCGTCGGGGTCGTACCGCTCGGCCTGCCACCCCACGTCGAACGAGCGGTTCCGCGAGTCGTTGCCGACGCCCGCGATGTACGCCCAGTTGCCGTAGTTGCTCGCGGGGTCGTAGTCCACGAGTTTCGTCTCGAAGTAGGCCGCTCCCTTCCGCCAGTCGATTCGGAGGTCGTTCGCCAGCACGCTGGCGACGTTCTGTCGCCCGCGGTTCGACACGTACCCGGTTTCGTTCAACTCCCGCATGTTCGCGTCCACGAACGGGATGCCGGTTTCGCCGCGTTTCCACCGCTCGAACTCTTCCTCGCTCTCCCCGTCGGTCCCGCTCCGCCAGTGGATGTCGGCCCGATGTCGAATCCCGTCCCGTTCGAACGGCTGAGTCCCGTGCTTTTCGAACTGGAACTGGAAGAAATCGCGCCACAGGAGTTCGAACACGAGCCAGTACGTCGATTCGTTCTCGACACGCTCGCGCTCGTAGCGTTCGACGGCTTCGTACACCGTTCTGGGGGAGAGACAGCCCAAATTGAGCCACGGCGAGAGCTTCGAGGAGTAATCGGACCCCAACAATCCGTTTCGCGTCTCCTTGTACTCCCGCAACCGGTCGCGCTTCCAGACGTAGCGTTCCAGTCGTTCGAGTCCCGCCGTTTCGCCGCCCTCGAACCGAAGGACTGCACGTTCGTCCTGCGTCGCCGGTTCGACACCGAGCGCTTCGAAGGTGGGAATCTCGCCGGGGTCGAGCGCCCCGGCGGAAGCGGACGCGTCCGCTTCCGCCGCCGTCCCCGCCACCTCCGGAATCGGTGGAAGCGCCGACGGCGCTTCGACCGTCGGACGAACCGTCGCGTCCGAATTTTCGACCGTTCGCCGAAACGGGGTGAACGTGTCCTCGATTCGAGCGACTGGGACGGGCAAGTCGTCAGGGTGATACAGCGTGTGGCCCCGGAACGACTCGACATCGGGATTCGTTTCGGTCCTTTTCAGTCGGGCCGTCACCGTCCGTTCGACGGCGCGTTCCTCCGGGGTTGAGGTGGCCTGAAAGCTCACGAAATCGGCGTCGATGGCCGACGCGAGTTCCGGGACGACCGCTTCCGGTCGGTCGTGACGAACGATCAGTTCGGACCCCAACTCGCGAAGCGACGTTCGGAGGTCGGCGACGCTCTCCCGGAGGAATCGCGTCCGGTGGCTACCCGTCTTCTCGTACCGAAACGAGTTCGTTCCCCCGTACTCCCGCGAACCGAACCCCCGCGGATCGAAACAGTACACACAGCAGAGTCGCTCGGCCTCGGTCGCGGCGGCGAGTGCGTGATTGTCCCGAGCGCGGAGGTCGGTTCGAAACCAGACGAGCGCGGTTTCCATGCACCCGATTCAGTCCCCGAGCACTTCGTCTATCTCCCTAACTGAGTCGATTACGTGGTCAGGCTGGATCTCCGATCCGGCGAGCACGTCCGGCGACGTCACGCCCGAGCGGACGAGCACCGTCGTCGCCCCGATTTCCTCGCCGAGGGCGATGTCCGTGTCCAGTCTGTCCCCGACGACGAGGCAGTCCTCCGCCGAAACGTCGAGATGGGACAACGCGGCCCGCCCCGCGTCCGGCGACGGTTTGCCGAGGACGTGGTCCGGTTCCCTGCCCGCGACGCCCGCGATGGCGTTGATGATGGCTCCCGATCCCGGGACGAGTCGCTCGTGAACTGGAATCGTCACGTCCGGATCGGTACCGACGAACGGGACGTCACCTTCGAGCGCCCAGAGCGCGGCGGTGAGGTCGTCGTAGTCGAATTCGCGGTCGATGGAGGCGACGACGAGTTCGGCGTCGTCAGGGTCCTCACACACCACGAACCCGCGTTCTTCGAGCAGTTCGGAGAGATACCCCTCGCCGACGACGAGGGCGTCGTGTCCCTCGTACTCGGCTTCGAGGAATTCGGCCGTGACGAGCGCCGACGTGAGCACGTTGGCGTCGTCGATGGCGATGTCGGCGGCGGCAAGCCGTGAGACGTAGTGTTCCGGCGGTTGCGTCGGATTGTTCGAGAAGAACAGGAGGTTCGTTCCCAGGTTTCGAAGCGTTCGAACGGCCTCGGCCGCACCGGGGACGCCGTTGTTTCCCCTGACGAGCGTCCCGTCCACGTCGAGAATCGCGCCACGATAGCGGGTCATTTGATGGGACAACGGACCGGGGGATGTTGAGTCGTCCGGTGAGATGGCGGCCGAATCCGTCAATCAACGAGACGAAACCATCCCGATAGACGGCAGAATAAAGGCACCTGACTGACAGTCTTAGGACAATGGTTTCGCGACCGCGACGCGTTCCGTTCACCGTGTTTCCCGAAGTGTCACGGCAGCGACGACGGGCGTTTCTCTATCTCGCTTCGTTTGCCGGGGTCATCGTGCTGTACACCGTCGCGTACATGTGGGGGATGGAGACGTACGAAGGGGTACATCGAACCGCGCTGGAGGCGTTCGGTATCGTCATCGAGACGTTCACGACCACGGGGTTCGGCGTCGATGCTTCGAAATGGACGACGCCGCAGATGCACCTGCTCATGGTGGCGATGCAGATCTCCGGGGTACTGCTCATCTTCATGGCGCTCCCGGTGTTCGTCGCGCCGTGGGTACAGGAAGCACTGCGCGTGAGTCCTCCAACGGCCATCGACGACGTGGAGGACCACGTGGTCGTCTGTGGTTATTCGCCGCGCGCCGAGACGCTCATCGACGAGTTTCAGTCGTGGGACAGGGAGTTCGTCGTCGTCGTCCGCGACCGGGACGAGGCGCTCGACCTGTACGAGGCGAACATCTCGGTCGTCCACGGCGACCCGGAGTCAGCCGACGCGCTCCGAAACGTCCACGTCGAGGACGCCTACGCCGTCGTCGCCGACGCGACCGACGAACAGAACGCGAGTATCGCGCTCGCGGTCCGTGAGGTATCCGAGACGGTTCGGGTCATCAGCCTCGTGGAGAACCCGGATTTGGCGAACTACCTCCGCTACGCCGGGGCGGATCAGGTGTTCTCGCCGCGTCACCTGCTCGGCCACAGTCTCGCCGAAAAGGTCACGGCGTCGGTGACGGCGGACCTCGGCGAAACCGTCACCATCGGGGAGGATTTCGAAATCCTGGAGCTATCGATCCAGGCCGGGTCGGAAATCGCGGGCAGGAAGCTCGCGAAAAGCGGCGTTCGGGAACGAACCGGCGCGAGCATCATCGGCCTGTGGCGACGTGGGGAGTTCCAGAGTTCTCCCTCGCCGACGACCGAACTGGACGAGAGCACGATTCTGCTCGCCGCCGGGCGGGAGCAGCAACTCGAACGGCTGAAGGAGATGACCATCTCGGACGGCCGCGGTCCCATCCGCGGGTCGATAATCGTCGCCGGTTACGGGGAGGTCGGTTCGACGGTCGGAGAAGCGATGCAGGAGAAGTCGATGCGGACGACGGTCGTGGACAAGGCGGACAAATCCGGCGTGGACGTGCTCGGCGACGTTCGGAACGAAGACGTACTCCTCGAGGCGGGAATCGAGTACGCCAACGCGATCATCTTCGCGCTCGCGGACGACACGACGACGATTTTCGCCACGCTCATCGCCCGGGAACTCGCACCCGGGGTCGAAATCGTCGCCCGCGCGAACGAGACGGACAACATCGGAAAGCTGTACAGCGCGGGCGCGGACTACGTCCTCGCCCTCGAAACGGTGAGCGGCCGAATGCTCGCCTCGACGATCCTCGAAGGCGAGGAGATCATCTCCCCCGACAAGCAGATCGAAATCCTGCGGACGACCGCACCACGGCTGGCGGGCCAAACCCTTCGGGACGCCGCCGTGAGAACGCGAACGGGGTGTACCGTCATCGCGATCGAGCGCGACGGCGAGGTCATCACCGACCTCGGGTCGGATTTCGTCATTCGCGCGGACGACCAACTCATCATCGCCGGTACCGACGAGGACACGAACGAGTTCGCCGAGATCGCACAGTGAGTTCGGACCGGATCAGAACCGCCGGACGGTGGCGACCATCCAGACGATGAGGATCAGCGCGCCGACGGTCTCCGGAATCGCCAAGCCCGACCCGATCCGGATTCCGACCGCCCACAGAATCCACGACGTGATATGGATGACGGCGAGCCAAACGCTTCCCAGTCCCAACGTCCGTTCGTCGGTCACGATTCGCCCGGACCCGAGGAAGAAGAGGGCGTAGGTGAGTCCGGCGTAGAAAGTGATTGCCATGGGAAAGTGCAGGTTCGTCCCCTCGGGGAAGATACCGACGAGACCCATTCCGACAAACGAAACGAGGAGGACGACCGTTCCGACCGCATCGAACCGGTTTTCACGCCGCGCCCAAAGTCCCCGGACGAACGGGAGCGCGAGTATCGCGCCGACGATGAGTCCACCGTTGAACAGCCACGCCGTCGATTCCCCCGCCGCACCGAGGTCCGAAAGCGCGTCAAGCGTCCACGAGAACCGTGGCGAGATAAGAGCCGCGAGCAAGATCGCGCCGAAGGTGACGAGGGGGGCGGCAAGCCCACTCAGTTCGGGAATCGTTCGGGTTCGATTCATACACGATCGTCCGAACGGAATGCGATAAATCGTTCGTCTCACACGACGTGCGCGGCGACCCACCACGTCACGAACGCCTCGATGAACGCCGCGACGATGAAGACGGGGAGCAGTCCGAGCACGACGTAGTAGGCCCTGACGAGTTCGTCCGAGAACGCCTCGACCGACGTTCGGCCCCGAACGTACGACCACGAGACGCCGCCGAGATGGAGACCGAGCGCGCCCGCGACCGACAGGCCGGGGATTTCGATGACGCCGTGCGGGAGGATGAGGGCGAGCGCGAGGGTCGGGTTCGGGAGCAAGCCGACAACCGCGCCGACGACTGCGCCGTTGAACAGGACCGTGACGAGGGTCGGAACGCCGAATCCGATCCCGGCGAAAGCCGCCGAGATGGCGACCAACCAGTTGTTCGCGGCGATTTTGACGAACACGTCCACCGGAATCGTGCCGAAGACGTTGCTGGTCAGGTCGGGACGCACGCTCCGGAGCGTGAACGGTTGCGCCGCGAACCACCCGCCGACGCCGCCGAGCGCGAACAACCCGAGCGTGGCGAGAAACAGGAGCGGTTTCCGTGCGAGAAACGACCTGAGTTCGTGAAGCCCGCGGCCTAACGCGCCGCGAAGCGACCCACGACCCGTCGAAAGCGTCGGTTCCGCATCGAGATACACCGCCGTCTTCAACATGCTCAGCACGGGTAACAAAAAGAAAAGCAGGATGATACCCGAGACGCGACTGATGCCGACGAGTCCGAACCCGGCCGTCAGGAAGGCAAACACGCCGAACAACCCGACGGCGACGATGATGTACGCCGCGGTGCGCGCCACGTTGTGCCGGACGAACCCGCCGCTTCGACGGATTCCGGTCCAGATACCGACGTCGTCGATGACGATGGCCTGCGGGACGAACATGAACAGCAGGTAGACCACGAGGCAGACGACGAGAAATACGAGGGAGAGGACGAGGCCTCCGAGGAGGGTTACCACAGTCGGATCCCCCTGTGCGAGGACCGCGAGAACCACGAAGACGAGGAAAGCGACTCCGAAGGCGACGAAAACGACGATGAACGCCGCCAATCTGGCGAGCGAAAGCAGGAGGAACCTCGTCGCGTCCTCGCCCGCTCCGACGACACCGGCCGGGACGGGTCGCTCGTTTCGCAGGGCGGCCGTCACCGCGTGGACTTGGGCCGCACCCACGATGGCACGAGCGACGAACACGGCGACCAATGCCAGCAACATGGACACGACGAGAATGAGGACGACATCGGGTGTGAGCAGGCCGTGGAGTGCGTCCGCCAATCGATTTGCCCCCTCGGGATTCGTTCCGGCTTCCGCCAGGTCCGTATGTCTGAGCGCGGTGACCACGGCGTCGAGACGCCCCGTACCGGCGAGAAGCAGGTAACACAGCACCAACCCGAGGATCGGAAACGTCTGGGCGATCAAGTTGATGCTCGACCCGGCGAGAAAGAACGGGAGGACGGTCGCCGGGCGGTCGAGGAGGATCGACCGGGCCGACGAGCTAGCGTCGCGGAGTTTCATATATCCCCACATCTCATTCGAATTAAATATGTTTGGCGGTGGTCGGTCCCCCCGGGGCGAAACCCGAACGGACGAACTGGCGGCGTTCGTCCGTTTTCCCTGACAGGGTTTTGCCGATCGTAACGTCGTTTTTCCGAAAGTAGTCCGAACCTACAGCGTTTCGAGCGAGAAATTGGCGAGGCGAAGCGTCCCGTATTCGATCGATCGGCGACCGAACGCGGCGGCACAGGAGGACGGCACCACCGACGACGACGGTGAGGGTGACGACGGTTACACCGGCGGCGCACGGCCGGGGGATGGGACGTCCACACGGACGTATTATCCGATTAGTCAGCTCGGTACTTCGATTCACACCGTCCCTGTCGGGTGGTTATCGGGCGTATAATAAAGATAGATGAGGTATCATATGAATTTGATGAGCACCTTTGGAATCAACTGGCGGCGGGCGGGACACGAAGCGAGCCAGGCGGACGGCGAAACCAAGCACGCTGACGAGGAGGAGACGTCCCGTCGATCCTATTCGATCCGTGCCCTGCTTCCGGGTCCGTACGTTCGCTATCCGAAAGAGTAAGTGGAATTACCGCTCCCATGCCAGTCGAGCACCGTCGCCGCCCACGTGTAGCCGGTTCCGGCCGCGAGGAAGCAAACGACGTCCCCCGCCTCCAGTAGGCCGTTTTCGACCCCCACGTCGAGCGCGAGTATCTGATCCACGCTTTGGACGTGTCCGAACTCGTCCAGATAGTAGTTTTCCGCGTCGAGCGTCGAACAGAGGTAGTCGTGGAACGACCGTTTCATGTGTGTGAGCGCGACGAAATCCAATTCGTTCCGCTCGTATCCCGACCGCGTGAGCGCGGTGTCGGCCACGGAGAGGAAGTTGTCGAGACTCACGTCGGCCAACCGCTCCTTCATGCCGTCCGGGTCGGGAACGTCCAAGGTGTGAAGTCCCGCCTGCACCGTCACCTCGCTCGGCGGGTTGCGCGACCCACCCGCGGGCATGACGACGTCCTCGGAAAAACTGCCGTCCGTGACGGCGGCGCTCTCACGAACCGTGGCGAGCGGGTCCTCCGGCGATGCTTCGAGCACCATCGCACACGCGCCGCTGCCGAAGTTGAACATGAACGAGGAGTCCTCGTTCCCGTAGTCCACGAGGTCCTCCTCCCGACTCGCGGAGACGAGCAGGATTCGTTCGACGTGGTCCGCGACGAGCATCGACTTCGCCTGGCGGAGCGCGATGGGCGCACCGGCACAGAGCGCGTAACTCTCGCTGGCGAACGCCCCCTCGGCACCGATTCGCTCCGCGACGTTCGCGGCGGCGCTCCAGACGACGAAGTCCTTGAACTCGCTGCCGTGGTACAGCACCGCGTCGAGTTCCGACGCCTCGATCCCGGCACGGTCGAGTGCCCGTTCCGCGGCGTTCACGCACATGTCCGTCGCGTGGTCGCCGTCGGGCGGACAGACGTGTTTTTCACACACACCCATCTTCTCGACGACGACGTCCTGGGGGATGCCGCTCTGGCGAGCGATTTCCTCGCCCGTCACGGTGTCCTCGGGAACGTCGATTCCGTAGCCAGTGAGACCGATTATCGTATCCATTATCGTATATATCTCCGAATTCGCGCAGGGAGTCGTTTCCCGACGGGACCGCCGAGGCGGTCACGCAGGGTGCCGAGCAGTCCGTTGGGAACGAACAAGACGAACAGGACGAACAGCGCGCCGACGTACAGGTCGGCGTGACCGTTCAGGAACGTCTCGATGGCTCCCTGAACCGTTAGTCCGTTGTAAATCGTCGTTCCCATCACTCCCGCGCCGAGATGGTCTCTCAGGTAGGGTAGGAGTCCGACGCCCTGGGCTTCCTTCGACAGGAACTCGCGGACCGACTCGTCGAACAACTGCCCGTAGAGCGGTCCGGCGAGCGTTCCGAACCCGCCGATGATGGAGGCCAGCAACGCGTCGCCGGCCACGAGGAAGTTAAACGTCCCGTCGGGCGAGACGGTTCGCTGATAGCCCGCCAGCAGACCGCCCGCGATAGCGGCAAAGAAGGCGCTGATGGCGAACGCGCCGAGTTTGTAGTGGAAGGTGTTGTACCCCACCGCGATTGCTCGCTCCTCGTTTTCGCGGATGGCGATCATCACTTTTCCGAAAGGAGAGTGGATGATTCGCTGCATGGCGAAGTAGCAGACGAGCACGACCAACCCGACCATGTAGTAAGACACCCCGGTCTGGTCGAGGTGAACGAACCCCAGCGAGACGGTGTCGCCCGTCAGCGCCCCAATAGCGAGATTCAGCGAATCGATACCCGGAACACCGATGTTGAGTCCGGCCGGACCGTTGACGAGAATTCCGTCGTGCGGGTTCGGCCCGACGTAATCCCATCCGCTGACGAAGACGTACAGCACTTGCGCGAAGCCGAGGGTAATCATGGCGAAGTAGACGCCCGTCAGGCGGAACGAAACCGAACCGATTGCCAGTGCGAGGACGACGGCGAGGAGTCCGGCCACCACGAGCGAAATCATGAACGGCGTGTTCGCCGGGAGGAACGGAACCTTGTCGTTGGCGGTGAGGATGACGAAGTACGCGCCGGTGCCGTAGAACGCGGCGTGGCCGAACGACAGGTAGCCCGTGTAACCGCTGATGAAGTCGAACGACATGGCGAACAGGCCGAAGTAGAACACCGGAATCATCGTCTCGACCTGCGGAAGGAGGGTCATCGCCTCCGTTCCGACTGGCGAGTTTTTCAACGCCGTATAGATGGCGGGGTAGGCCATGAGCACGAGGATGACGGCGAGGTGAACCATGTGGTCACGGGTGTACTCCGCGACCCACGAGTTCTCGGTTCCCTTCGAAACGGTTTGTCCGTCGGTCCCGGTTTCGGTGCTAATGGCCCCCCACCTCCTCGACGCCGAACAGGCCCTGTGGCCGCAAGATGAGCACGACCACGAGGATGAGGAAGATGGTCATCTCCGGCAGTCCGGCGAAACTGATGGCGTTATCGAACCACCACGTCGTGATGGCATCGACCATGCCGACGAGAAGCGCCGCGACGACGGTGCCGCGGAACGTCCCGAGGCCGCCGACGATGACGACGACGAACGCCGGAAGCAACGCCTGCGAAGCGACCGGAACGCTCGCACCCCACTTCGGGTCCCACATCAACAGGACGCCAGCGATGCCGGCCAGTCCAGTGCCGAGCGCGAAGATGACGGTGAACACCCGGCGAACGTCGATGCCGAGCGCTTCGGTCATCTCCGCGTCTTCGCTCCCCGCTCGGATGACGAGTCCGTAGCGGGTCCGGGTCAGGAAGGCCCAGATTCCGGCGACCGTGAGGACGCCGAACGCGATTTCGAAGAGAGCGAGGCCGTTCACCGAAGTCCCGGCGAAGCCGACCTGCGTGGTCAGGAAGCCGGGTTTCGTCGCGAAAGCGTCCTGCCACGCGGTTTGGGGTTGCATACCGTAGAACTGGACGACGATGCTGACGAGTTCGTTCAACACCAGCGTCAGCCCGAACGTCAGCAGAATTTGATACACCGGCGGTCTGTCGTACAGTTTGCGGATGAGACCGACTTCGACTGTCGTCCCCAACCCTGCCAGCAAGCCGAACGTGACGACGACGGCGACGAAGAACGCACCCATCTGGGTGAGCGAACTGCTCCCCGCCGAAACCAGCACGACCATTATCACCCCGCCGAGGTACGCGCCGAGCATCGTCAGCGACCCGTGGGCGAAGTTCAACACGCCCATCAGGCCGAAGATGAGGGTCAGACCGCTCGCAATCATCACGTACAGCGCGGCCTTGGCGAGACCCTGAACGAACACCGACACGAGCGTCGATGGGTCGAGGAAGTCGCCCAGTGCGCTGCCGAAGTTGGCAAGCGGAACGAGCGAAGCGAGCGGAGCGAGTATTTGGAAAATCATGCGGAGAGATACCTCCTGAATCGCTCGTCGTCCATCGAGACGTCGTTCGCGTCACCCGATTCGACGACGCGTCCGTTATCGAGGACGTAGAACCGGTCCGCGAGGTCGAGCGCCAGCGGGAGGTTCTGTTCGACCAGCAGTATCGTGGTGTCGGTCGCCGCCTCGGCCAACGCCTCGGCGACGGCCTCCACGATGAGCGGGGCGAGTCCCTCGCTCGGTTCGTCCACCAGCAAAATTTCGTTGTCGCCGACGAGTCCGCGAGCGAGGGCCAACATCTGTTGTTGGCCGCCGCTGAGATTTCCGGCCTCGCGGTCGCGGTGCTCTTCGAGGGCGGGGAACGTCTCGAACGCCACGGCGAGCGCGTCGTTCACGTCGTTCCCTTTCGGCACCGCGACGCGGACGTTCTCCTCGACCGTGAGTTGGGTGAAGATGCGCCGTTCCTCCGGAATCCAACCGATTCCCATCTCGGCGACTTCGTGGGTACTCTTGCCGACGAGTTCGGTCCCGCGGAACCGAATGCTTCCTTTCCGTGGGGGGGTCAACTGAAGGATGGTGCGGAGCGTCGTCGTCTTGCCGACGCCGTTTCTACCGACGAGGGCGACGACTTCGCCTTCCTCGATGTCCATCGAAACGCCCTCCAGCACGTGACTTTCACCGTAGTAGGTGTGAGCGTCTTCGACCGAAAGCAGACTCACGCGATACCCTCCTCGGCCTCGTAGCCGCCGAGATACGCCTTCTGCACTCGTTCGTCGTCGCGCACCGATTCGGGAGGTGCGTCGGCGATGACCGAGCCTTGATTCAACACGACGATGCGGTCGCTGACTCGCATCACGATGTCCATGTTGTGTTCGACCAAGAGGACGGCGTGGTCTTCCGCCACGTCCTCGATGAGGTCGATGATCGTCCCGACGCTTTCCGAGGAGACGCCCGCGTTCGGTTCGTCAAGCAGGAGCACGTCGGGGTCGCCCGCGAGCGCGACGGCGACTTCCAACTGACGGGTCTGCCCGTGGCTCAGGTTTTGCGCCGTCGTGTCCGCGAACTCCGCGAGTTCGACGCGTTCCAGAATCCGGTGGGCTTGCTCCGTATGTTCCGGAAACGCGCGCACGTTCCGCCACGCGTTGGCCGACCCGTTTCCGTGGGCCTGGACCGCCACGCGAACGTTTTCGAGGACGGAACTCGTCGGGAAGACGTTCGTTATCTGGTAGGAACGATGCAGTCCCAACCGGGCCGTCTCGTGCGGCGGCGTATCGGTGATATCCCGCCACGACCCGTTCGTTCGAAACTCGATACTGCCCTCGCTCGGCGTGAGGACGCCCGTCAACAGGTTGAAAAACGTCGTCTTTCCGGCACCGTTCGGGCCGATGAGCGAACAGAGTTCGTCCTCTTCGAGCGAAAAATCCACGTCATCGACGGCGACGAGGCCGCCGAATCGCCGCGTCACCCCCGTGGTTCGGAGCATGTTAGAGCGAGCAGGACATGCTGCTCGCGTCCTTCGGGATGGTCGCTTCCTCGCCGTCGATGGTAGCGAGCGGCTTCCCGGGCATGACGGCGGCGTCCCAGCTATCAGCCCACTCGTCCGTCGTCGGAACGGGATTGGCGACGGTCATCGAGGAGCGGGCTTGGTTGTTGTACTTCTGGAAGACGTAGCCGCCCTCACCCTTCGGCGTGTCCTTCACGGTCATGCCGCGCATGGCTTCCGCGATGTCGGTTCCCTTCGTGGACCCGCTCTCGCGGACGCCTTGCACGATGGCCGACGCCGCGGTGAACGTTCCTGAGGTGAACAGGTCGGGGACGACGCCGTAGGCTTTGGTGTACGAATCGACGAACTTGGAGTTGATCTCGTTGTCGTACTGGTTCCAGTGGTAGCGGGTCGTGAACGGCCCGAGCTTCGCCTTTTCGATCTTCTCCTTCGTCAGCGGCTTGCCGAGGACTTTCTGCATCGTCTGGCCGACGACCTGATTCGTGATCTGGGTCGCAAAGCCACCGAAAACGCGGTAATCGTAGTCGCCGGAGAGGTACTCGGTGAAGAGGTTCGGCAGCGTGGCGACGGTGAACCCGCCGACGATTCCCTGTGCGCCCGCCTTTTGCGCGTTGTCGAGCAGGCCCTTCCACTCGGAGTGACCCTGTGGAACGAACTTCTTGCCGACGATTTTCACGCCCTCGTCCTTCAGGACCTGTTCGTAGTTGTTCACGACGGCCTTGCCGAAACTGTAGTCCGCGCCGAACAGGTACACCTTCTTCACGTCCGTCTGCGTCGCGACGTACTTCCCGCCGCTCCGGGCGTCCATCGCGGTGTTCTCGCTCGCGCGGAAGACGAGGTTGTTGCACGTCTCGCCGTTCGAGGTGATGTCGGCGGACGCCGCGGGACCGGCGATGTACGGGACGCCAGCCGTTTTCGCCACCGTCTTGATGACTGTCGTCGCCGAGGACGACGACGCACAGCCGAACAGCATGTCCACGTCCTGGTCCTTGACGAGGTTCGTCGCCAACTTCTGTGCCGTCGCCTGTTTGAACTTCGAGTCACGGACGTACAGTTCGAAGTCCACGTCGCCGACTGAGACGGTTGTCTTCCCGGTCTTGACGCCGGTCTTCGGCTTCGCGTCGGCTTTGTACGCCAGTCCGGACAGGAAACCCCACAGGCTCTGTTGTCCGTAGTACTTCAGGCTCCCTGAAATCGGTTGGAGTACACCGACCTTGACCGTTCCCGATACGTCCTTCATCGTCGTTTTACCTCCCGTTCCAGCATCGTTACCATCTTTCGAGTCGCTCGTTGTATCGTTGTTGTCATCGTTTCCGTTTCCAGTACACCCTGCCAGTCCAGCGATGCCGACCGCACCCGCCGACGTGAGGACGTTGCGCCGTGTCAGTCTCCGGTTCGTCATACCATCTATACCGGGTGCGAGAAGTGGCAAATACTGCTGGGTTAACATGTGAACTGACTGGCGCATGGGAGTGGCAAACGGCACCAATCACTGAATTCCGCAATCACTGAGATAGAGGATAGAGGTCTCGTGGGCAAGCAGCCATCCCGAGTGAACAAGCGTGATATATGCAAATAAACTCGAATTTAATTACACAATTAGACAGCCAAAAAACTGATTCGAGTGGGTGGAATACAATATTTCGTCGGGGCATCACTCCATGATTGTGGTTGAATCGGTTAGCTCCCTCCCGACAACCGTGAGAAGCGCTCATGTGCACCCAATGGCTCCTCACGGTCTTTCGATACTGACGCTCGTTAGGGGAGTTTACAGATTCAGAAGTAGAGATAAATTGTTAGCATTTGCAACCAATTTGCTCACGGTCCGCTCACCCTAACGAACAGTTGTCGAAGGGAAAGCGCATAGACATCCTCTCTCTTCGACGATCCCCGCTTGACAAACATCGTGACTGTGAGGGAATTTTCCGCCCTGCATTTTGTTTTAGACGCGACATCTGTACTCGGTTGTGTTTGCCGATAACGAACCGACAACCACACACGATCGTGTCGAGGCGGCAGGGACCCGACGGTAAACGATGACGATAGTAGTTGTCTGAGACAGTAGTGTGTTGAACCGAGATTGCTCGGTAGAGCGTCTCCACTAGGCCTTCAGATCATCTATATCGGTATCGACACGTGAGAGATGGAGTTGAGTTGATCTTCTGTCTGACCGGCGATACGGCGGTTCACATATCAACCCGGAGCTTTTCGTCGTTGCCTCACGCGTTCGTAGATATGGCAGACGACGCGGTAACGCCGCCCGAGTTCGACCCCGACGAAGTACTGTACGTCGAAGACGACCGTTTCAGGCCCGAAAACGTCGCCATCGTCACGGGCGCGGCCTCCGGCATCGGACGCGCGGCGGCGTTCGCGCTGGCGGCGAACGGCCTCACCGTGGTCGGCACAGACGTGGACGAGGACGGACTGAGCGAGACCACCGACCGGGCCGAGGAGTACGGCGTCGCGGAAAACGTCGAGACCGTCGCCGCCGACCTCAGCGACGAGGACGAGATCGACCGCATCGTCTCGCACGCGGCGGACGCGGGCGCGGTGAAATATCTCGTCAACGTCGCCGGACTCCAGCACATCGACCCCATCGACGAGTTCCCGGCCGAGCAGTTCGACCTGCTCCACGACGTGATGGTTCGCGCCCCGTTCCTGTTGGCGAAAGCCTGCCTTCCCCACATGCGCGACAGCGACGACGGAACCGGCTGTATCGGCAACATGGCCTCGGTTCACGGCCACTACGTCACCTCGGACAAGGTCGCGTACAACGTCTCCAAGTTCGGTCTCCGCGGTCTCACCCAATCCATCGCGGCGGAGGGTGACGGCAACGTTCGCGCCTTCTCGATCAGTACCGCTTACGTGAAGACGCCGCTCGTGACGGATCAAATCCCGGACACCGCCGAACAACGCGGGATTTCGGTGGACGAGGTGGTCGAAGACGTGATGCTCGGCCAATCCCGGACGAAGGAGATGATGACGCCACAGGAGGTGGCGAACCTGTTCGTCTTCGGGTTCTCGAAGCACGCGAGTCATCTGAACGGCGGCGACCTGCTGTTCGACGGCGGCATGACGCTGACCTACGACTGAGTCCCGACACGCGGTTTCGATGTGACGGGACGAAAATAATGCCAAAACGAGAGACCACATCGAACTGCCGACGTGGTCATTCGGCGGGCAATTCCCCAGTGTTACCCTTCGATCATCCCCACAGCCAATCCGTGAACCACACGGCGAGGCCGAGGAGGACTGATGCGATGCCGATCGGTTGGAACGGCGGAATGATCAGCATGACTACACCGGCGGCGATCAGGAGGATTGCCAACTCCTCTTCCGCGTACTCTTCCGTGAACCGGACGAACAACGATCTGTTGTCCTCTTGTTCGGTTGATACGTTCTGTTCGGTTTCTTCGGTTGCCATATCTTTCCCCCGCATACGCAGAGGGGACGACCCTATTTCCCTCCCCCGTCAGTTCACGAAATCAGATCGTATCTGAGGGAGTCATTTCCACGTTATATTCCCATGGGAATGTCCGATTTAATACGCGAACATCGTATTTTTCGATTCGAAGGGATCGGTCGGGTGATGGAAGCCGTTTCGATGGACCATATCCCCCGAGCGGCGGCGACGTATTCGACATTTCATCGGTACGTTCCCATTTGTGTCCGTTTCCCGTCCGTTGGCACGATCTAAGCGACCATTGAACCGACTCCCACGACGACACACACGTTCGAACGATCGTCCGTCGGTCGTTCCGACGCGGTCGCCAGGAGTACTCCGGAACACACCCAACCTCCAATAGCTCCCCGTTCAAATAATTACCCGTGAGGACAGCAATGTACACGGAAATGGAGGAATCACTTATCGATCGTCAAAAGGACGGACGGATCACATGGTAGACGAACCGGACCCACAGGTGCAGGACGTCCTCTCGCTGCTGGGTCAATCCACGGCCGCCCGGTTACAGGGTCGCGGCCTCACGGTTTCGGCCGCCCGCTCGATGATGGAGGAGCGGCCGACCCTCGCCCAACCGGAATCGGTCGGGCAGATCGAGGAGTTCGAGATCGAAGGCCCGGACGAGCCGATTCCGGTTCGACTGTATCAACCCGACGGTGATGGCGATAACCGACCACTGGTGGTGTACTACCACGGTGGCGGGTTCGTGCTGGGCGACTTGGACGGCGTGGACCCCATCTGTCGCCGACTCGTGAACGAAGCCGACTGCGTCGTCCTGTCCGTTGATTACCGACTCGCGCCGGAACACCCCTTCCCGGCCGGGTTCGAGGACGCCTACGCCGCCGCCGCGTGGGCGAGCGAACAGGCCGCCGTCCTCGGCGTCGATTCCGACAAAATCGCCGTCGCTGGCGACAGTGCAGGTGGGAACTTCGCGGCCGCCGTCGCGCTGGCCGCTCGGGACCGCGGCGGCCCCGACCTCGCCCACCAACTGCTCATCTATCCGGTCGTCCGCTCGCCGGTCCAACCGGCACCGGATTCCATCGAGGAGAACGCCACGGGCTACCTGCTCGAAGCCGACGCGATGGAGTGGTTCGATGAACAGTACCACACCCGACCGTCCGACGCGCGAAACGAGTACGCGTACCCTCTGCTGGCACGCGACCTCAGCGGTCTCGCACCGGCGACCGTCGTG
The DNA here is from genome assembly GCF_024136975.1 of Haladaptatus sp. AB643. Lineage (NCBI taxonomy): Archaea > Methanobacteriati > Methanobacteriota > Halobacteria > Halobacteriales > Haladaptataceae > Haladaptatus > Haladaptatus sp. AB643. The sequence continues at coordinate 155,986 of NZ_JAMYJW010000008.1, read as the reverse complement.
ACTGCCGGTTTCGATCCACTCCGCGACGAGGGAATCGCCTATGCCGACCGACTCGCGGAGGACGGCGTGCCGGTCGAGCACCGCAACTACGAGGCGATGATCCACGGCTTTGCGAGCATGGTCGGCGCCGTGGACCGGACCGACGAATTTCTGGCTTACGCTGGCGCACGGTTACGGGACGCGTTCGAGGAATAAGATCAGTCGAGCAGTTCCAGCGCGTCCACGACGCGCTGGATCATCTTTCGTTGGCCGCGTCGCAGGTTCTTCGAGACGGCCGGTTTCGAGACGCCGAACTCGTCGGCCAGCGTGCCGAGCGTCGCGGAGCGCGGACTCTGGAAGTAGCCGTCCCGAACCGCGTGTTCCAGCGTCTCGCGCTCGACGTCCGAGAGGTCACGACAACCGTCGATGAGCGTCATCGCGGCCCCGGCGTTCTGTACGAGGTTCTGGAGGTCGGGGAGGTCGGGCGTCTCGCGTGACACCACGTCGAACTCGTTCTTCCATTCGAGTTCCGAGAGCGCGCCGTTGGCCACGTCCTCGTGGTCGAAGCCGACGTGCCACAACTCGTGGCCGTCCTCGATGTAGAACGGGCCGGTGATGTAGCCGTCGTGGTTTCTGATCGCTTCCATCGCCTCCGTCTGTCCGATGACGGTACGGATGTGCGCGACGTTGTCCCGCTTCGACAGCAGCGAACAGCCGTGCATGTTGTCGTGTTCGCGGAGCGCCTGCAACCCGTGTTCGAGTTCGTTCCTGTCCTCCCCCTCCACGACCAGTCGCGTCTCCAACTCCTCCGCCGAGCGGTCGAAATCCCAGTGGACGGAGGAGTACGTCACCCCGTAGTCGTCCGAGGTGTCGATGAACGGGCAGTCGTACTGCTCCATGTCCATCGTGAGGTCTATCATTATCGTTGACTCTGTTACCGCGAACCATACGTAAGACGAGTTAAAATAGTTTTCTTATCTGTTGAAGGGAGATGATTACTGACAGTCGATTTCCGAGCGAGGTAATCGAGGGCGGTCAGGGAGTCGTACCGACGTCAAAACGAAACTAGGAATTATTTTTCGGCGCTTTCCATTCGTCTCGGCGGAGATAGACGGTCATGAGTCCGAACGCCAGGCCACCTAGACCACCAATGAACAACTGGTAAGACCCCTGTTTGTCGAAGACGAGCGTCCCGATGGCCGCCCAGATGACAGCCCAAATCACGACCATGACCGGAACGAAAATCCACGGGTTTTGGAGGTTGAATTCCACCATACCCGATATTTGTTTCACACAATCAAATAAATGTTGGAAGATGGGGGTGTGCACCGAATCGTTCACCCTTGAAGCCCGTTCCCCACCGAAATTCTGCAGGAACGGAAACTTCGGCGGCGCTCCAGAAAAGCCGAAAGCTCTCACGCGGATCAACTACGTCGATATCCGTCGTCTTATCCATCGTTCGAGGATGAAGACTAGGGAGAGAAGGAACCCCGTCTGGGCACCCGAAACCACCTGATCGACCGGGTCACCCGAAAATAAGAGACCGACGAGTAGCCACGTCACCATTCCGAAGACTACCATACCGGGTATGAATATCGACGGATTTTCCGGGCGCATCGTCTTCATGAACGTCGCATTATTTTCAACTAACTAACCAGTACTGGTAGCCTCGGATCCGAACCGTTCGCCACTTCCGTGAAAACGGAATTCCAGTCTACTCCCCGCCGAACTCCGCCGTAACGGCTTCCCGATCGATTTTCGACGGTCCGGACATCGGCATTTCATCGACGAACGCGAGATGGCGCGGGCGCTTGAACCGGGCAAGTTTACCGTCTAGGAATTCCTCCACGTCCGAAAGCGTGAGCGACTCGTCCCCCTGAACGACGGCCTTCCCGACCTGTCCCCACTTCTCGTCGGGGACGCCGATGACGACGACCTCCTCGACCTTCGGATGGTCAGCGATGACGTCCTCGATTTCGGCCGGGTAGACGTTCTCGCCGCCGCTGACGTACATGTTCTTCTTCCGGCCTTCGATGTAGACGTACCCCTCGTCGTCCACGCGCGCGAGGTCTCCTGTCGAAACCCAGTCGCCGGAAGACTCGCTCCGCTCGCCTTCCGTGCTCCCGTTCGCTTCGCTCACAGGAATACCGAACGTCTCGGCGCTCTCCTCGGGATTCTTCCAGTAGCGGTCGGCGGCGTGGGGCGAAGCGAGTTCGAGTTCGCCGATCTCGCCGGTGAGGGGTTCGCCGTCGTCGTCCACGACGCGGGCATCGACGTGCATCGCCGGGACGCCCACGCTGTCGGATTTCTCGTGGGGCCACCCGTCGGGCAGGGTGAAGTTGTTCGGGCCGCACTCCGTGAGGCCGTAGCCCTGCGAGAGTTCGACGCCGCGGTCCCACCACGCTTCCATCACGGAATGGCGACACGGGCCGCCGCCGCTCTTGGCAAAGCGGAGCGTCGAGAGGTCGGTATCCTCCCACTCGTCGTGACGGCACATCATCCGCAGGATGGCGGGCACCGCGACGAGAACCGTCGCACCCTCGGATTCGACCATCCGGAGGACGGATTCGGGGTCGAACTCGCGGGCGATGACGACCCGCGCGCCGAGGTGGAACAGTGGAACCGTCAGCACGTTCCACCCGCCGGTGTGGAACAGCGGGAACACCATCGGCGTCACGTCCTCCGGGCGAAGCCCCCACGCCGTAATCGTGTTGAACGAGTTCCAAACGATGGACCCGTGCGTGATGACCGTCTCCTTCGGGACCCCCGTCGAACCGCCCGTGTGCAGGAAGAGGTGCGGGTCGTCCATCGACAGCGAGGCCGTCTCGACCGGCGAATCGTCCGCCGGAAGCGCCGAATTCCACGAATTGGCCTCCAAAACCTGCGATTCGGACTCGGCGAACGAGTCCGAATCGCTCGTGGGTAGACGGAGTACCGAACTCTCGAACTCGCGGTCGTCGTGTGCGAGCACGTCGCTCGCGAGGGTCGAAAACGGTTCCTCCACGACGAGCAGTTCCGGGTCCACGTCGTTCAGCATCTGGACCAGTTCGCCCGCTGCGAGGCGGTGTGAGAGCGGCGCGAGCACGCCACCTGTCTTCCCCGTGCCGAAGAAACAGTCGATGAGCTCCGGTCGGTTTCGGGAGATAGCGGCGACACGTTCCCCATTTTCGACCCCGTGCTCGCGGAGCAGACGAGCGGTTCGGTTCGCCCGGCGGTCGAGTTCCCGATAGGTGTAGCGCTGGCCCGTCGTGGCGTCCACCAACCCGACCCTTTCGGGTGAGAGTTGCGCCCGTTTTTCGCTCCACGCGCCGACCCAGTCGTACGGTCGTGTGGAGTGATCAGGCATCGTCGATGAAAGTACGGAGTCGGTCGTTTACCGCATCGGCCTGTTCGATGAAGAAGAGGTGTGGGCCGCCGTCGAACAGTTCGAGTTCGGCGTTCGGAAGCAGTTCCGCGAGCAGTTCCCCGTTTTCGACCGGAAGCACGCGGTCCGCGGTTCCGTGCGCGATGAGCGTCGGAATCGAGATTTTATCGAGTCGGTCGCTGTCGTCGAAGTTCATCACACCCATGGCCTGTGCCTCCCTCCCCGCGTCGGAGGCATCGCCCTCCAGACGCCAGTCCACGATGTCGGAGACGAGGTCGTCGTGTTCCGCGGCGAACTCGTCGGTCATCGCGGGGGCCATCTTGTAGCGGATCGCCTCGCGTTCGTCGTACCCCTCGGGCACGTCGAACATCCTCTCCTGCGTCTCGGGCGGCGTCGGTACCGCGTTCTCGCCGCCCGGCGTGGTGCAGAGCAGGGACAGCGTCTCCGCACGGTCGTAATCGAGAGCGTACTCCTGGGCGATCATCCCGCCCATGCTCGCCCCGACGACGTGGGCGGATTCGACGCCGACAGCGTCGAGGACGGCTTCGAGGTCGCTCGCCATTTCCTCGATACTATACGGGCCGTCCGGCGTGTCGGACGTTCCGGTTCCGCGGTTGTCCCACACGACGACGTGATAGTCGTCCTCGAACGCTTCGCGTTGCCAACGCCACATCCATCGTCCGTAGCCGAGTCCTTCCACGAAAACGATGGTTTCGGCGTCCGTCGGACCGCCCTCCTCGTAGAAGAGCGAGACGCCGTCGTTGTCGGTAAATGGCATAAATAGGGCGACGCGTGTTCGCGTAATCAACCCCCTGTTTCACATGTTAACCCGGCGATTCATTCCGGCGCGGAACCGAGTTCGGATATGCCAGTCGCATCAGTCGGGGACGCCGAAACGGCGACGTTGGAACTGACACAGGAACACATCGACCAGTTCGCGGCTCTCACCGGCGACGAAAACCCGCTTCACGTGAACGAAGCGTACGCCGAAGAGGGCCTCTTCGGCGGCCGCGTCGCCCACGGCGCGCTCACGGCCAGCGTCGTCAGCGCCGCGCTCGCGGCGCTTCCCGGTGACATCGTCTATCTCTCGCAAAATTTGGAGTTCGAAAACCCCGTCCGGCCGGGCGAAACCGTCAGCGCAACCGCGGCCGTTACCGAGGATTTGGGAGAGGACCGCCTTACGGTAGAAATCAGCGCGGAAACCGACAGACAGGTGCTCTCGGGCGAGACGACGATCATATCGCTTCCCCACGAATAGCGACGAGTAGTTCGATCGGTCCCGATATTCTACCGGCGGCGGTTTTCTCGCCTTACGCGAAGTTCGACACGATACCGCCTCGATTCCGCCGATGTCCGTTTTCAGGGTCGATAGCATCGGCTGGAGCGGTGTCAGCGCGAAGATGGAGAATGATCGGGGGTGATCAGTCAGCCGAAACGTGCTCCGCCGCGTTTCGGTTGATGGCGTTGAGCAGGAACGATCCACCGCCGAAGAGACCGACCGCGCCGACGAAGACGACGACTGCGCCGACGAAGAACGGGACTCCCGGCGAATAGGCGTCCTTCAAGTATCCGGCGAGGACCGGCGCGATGGCCGCACCCGACCACCGCAGGAAGTTGTATGCGCCGCTGCTGACCGAGCGCGTGAACGGCGACACCTGAATGGCGAACGTCGTGAACATCGCGTTGGCGATACCGCAGAAGATACCCGAAATCACGATGACTGGGAGCAGTAGTTCCGCCTGTCCTTCCGCGAATCCGGCCGCGGCGAGGACGAGGGCCATCCCAAGCACGTCAGCGAACAGCACTTTCGATGCGTCGAACCTGCTCGTCAACCAGTTCACGACGAACACGGAGGAGACCGCGACGAGGGCACCCCACGCGAAGAACGTCACGCCGAGCGCCGTGGCCGAAAGGTCCGGAAGCGTAAGCGGCGAGTACGCGAGGATGGTGAAGAACCCGAAGCTGTAACAGAGACCGATGAGGGCGTTGACCAGCACGGGCGGATTTTTCAGCGCCATGATCATGTCCGCGGGCGTCGCTTGCTCCTTTCCTTCCGGTTCACGGAGGAAGGCGAGCGAGACGATGAGGGCGAGCGCCATCAGCGTCGCCGTACCGAAGAAGGGGTAGCGCCACGAGAACGAACCGAGATAGCCGCCGAGAAGCGGGCCGCCCGCGATGCCGAGGCCGAGCGCCGCCTCGTACAGCATGATGGCTTCTTCAGTCCCGCCCTCCGCGAGGCCGACGATGACGGCGAGTGCCGTCGAGGTGAACAACGCGTTACCGAAACCCCACCCGCCGCGCACGATGGCGAGTTCGGTGATGGAGTTCGACAGTCCTGCGAGTGTCGCCATCACGACGACGATGGCGAGACCGACGATGATGACTCGTTTATTGCCGAATCTGGCGCTCAAAACGCCCGACACGAGCATGGCGACCGCCATCACGATCAGGTAGGTGGTGAACAACAGTTCGACTTCCGCTCCCGACGCGCCCATCTTGTCGCCGATGATGGGGAGTACCGGGTCGACGACGCCGATTCCGAGAAACGCGACGAACGTCGCGAACGCCGTCGCCAGAACGGCAGGGGAAAAACGATCCGTAACTGTTCGTGTAGATGTACTCATCGGACAGTCATAGGTCTAACTCCCCATTTAACTTGTTGGTTTCGTCACCACTGACCGGAGGCGGCCAGTATCGGGCGTGTATCCAACATCTTCTTTCGTTTCGTAACGGACGATAGGCGATCAGAATGTAACTTACTGACTGGTCAGTAAATGCGAGATCAGGAGGAAGGTGACACACGAACGCTCCCGGACTCGCTGGTCAGGTGTATCTCCCGGTTTCCGCACCACACGTTCCACAATAGAACGCGACTCCGCCATCGATCTCCTCGGGGACTGCCGGGGTCCGCTCGTCACACGACGGGCACGTGCGGCGGAGTTCCATCGGTTCGTCGTCGCGCGGCGCGCCGAGGGCGAGGACGACGAGTCGTTCGTCGCCGCTGTTCCGTCCCTGTTGCCACTCGCCCGGCGCGAACCGTATCAGTTCACCCGAAGCAACCACGATGTCACCGTCCTCGGTTTCGAACGTCGCCGTCCCCGTGAGCACGTAGAACACCTCCTCCTGTTCGAGGTGACGGTGGTAGCAATGACCGACGTGTTCGCCGGGAGCGCGTTCGAAGTAGTTGATCGCGAGGCCGGTCGTCCCGAGCGCTTCCGAGAGCGGTTGGAAAAACCGTGAGCAACCCTCGTCCTCATCGGGGTTTTCGATTGCAACTTTTTTCATTCCGGTCGGAATTCGCGGCGAGATGCATAACGGTTTGGCGTGCACTGAAACTGTCGCCGGGATCGCCTGGGTCGCCGGGTTTGCCGTGCTCGCTTGCAGTCCGTCGCTCGACCCGGACCAACTCGCCCACTGTATTTTTACCCGTGCCCGTTGCCCACATGACCCATGACGACGACAGCCGAACTGGCGGATTTCGTGGCGGAAACAAGCTACGACGACCTCTCGGCGGACACGGTGGACGAACTCAAAAAACGCGTGCTCGACTCGGTTGGAATCGCCGTGGGTGCGATGGGGGAGGAACCCGTGGAAGCGGTGCGGGCGACCGTCGAGGAGATGAACGATGGGGGAGATTGCACCCTCTGGGGTGGAGGCAATGCGTCCCCACCGGATGCGACCATGCTGAACACCGCGTACGTTCGCTACCTCGATTACATGGATTCGTTTCTCGCGCCCGGCGAGACGCCGCACCCGAGCGACAACATCGCGGCCGCGATCGTTTGCGGTGAGTACGCCGATAGCACCGGCGAGGAACTCATCGCCGCGATAGCCATCGCCTACGAGATACAGGCGGAACTGGCGTGGAACGCGCCGGTTCGGGACCGCGGGTGGGACCACGTCACCCATACCGTCATCTCGGCGACCGCGGGGGCGTCGAAACTGCTCGGCCTGAGTCGGGAGGAAACCCGGTCGGCGATCGGCATCGCCGGGACCGCGCACAACGCCCTCCGGGTAACGCGAACCGAAGGGATCTCGGAGTGGAAGGGACTCGCCTCCGCGAACGCCGCCCGAAACGCCGTCTACTCAGCGATGCTGGCGAAGAACGGCGTGGAGGGGCCGACGAACCTCTTCGAGGGCCAGAAGGGGTGGAAGCACATCGTCTCCGGGGAGTTCGACGTGGATCTGTCGCCGGGCGAGCGCGTCCACGACGTGATGACGAAACGCTACGTCGCCGAGACGTACGCCCAATCCGCCGTGGAGGGGATCATCGAAGTGGCCGAGCAGGAGGACATCGACCCCGAGCACGTCGAGTCGATCCGTCTCGACACGTTCGCGGGTGCGAAGCTCATCATCGGCGGCGGCGAGGGGTCGCGCTACGAAGTCGAGACGAAAGCGCAGGCCGACCACTCCCTGCCGTACATGCTCGCCGCCGCGCTCATCGACCGCGAGATGACCAACGCACAGTACGATCCCGACAGAATTCAGCGGGACGACGTTCAAGAACTGCTTCGAACCGTCGAAGTCGAGGAGGACGAGGCGTTGACCGACCGTTTCGAGGCGGGTGAGATGCCAGCCAATATCGACATCGAGATGGACGATGGCACGACCTACCGGGTCGAGAAGGACGATTTCGCGGGGCATCCGAACAACTCGATGTCGTGGGAACAGGTCGAATCGAAGTTCGACCGGATAGCGAGCGTGTACGACGACGCACGGCGCGAGGAAATCGTGGGCACGGTACGCGGAATGGACGAACACACCGTCGCCGACCTCGTGGAACTGTTGGACTGACAGAAGTAGTCCGGGGTAATATCGTGATTCGTGTGAGGCTACTCGGCGTATATGTTGTGAATGGATAGCATATAACTCGACCGTCAGTTCGACAATACTGACGATTGGCAGACACTACAGATCCGGTCGGCTTGGCTTTATCGGATAAGGTCTCTCGGAGATCTCGGTCTGAAAGGCCTGAATTTTGGCCCTTCAGGCGTCATGTCGCGCTTATTCGATTCGAGAATGGATAGCCGAATGGTACCCGACGAATCGTTCGATAAAACGGTACCAGGGGTTGAAATACAGTTGCGGCGACACGAGAAAGTGGACGACGAACACAGGCAACGTGCCGGTGTCGTCCAAAGGTAGATACAATGAAAAAAGGAATTAGAACGCTGCTCGTGATGGCCGTCGTGGCAAGTGTCTTCGCAGTTGGATTCGCCGGTAACGCGGCTGCATATGGCGGACACCATCACGCAGGTGACTCCCAGCACAGTGCCCAGTGGGCAAGTTCGCACGTAGACCAAGAGCAGTACGTCGCACAGGGTAACGCCAACTCGCAGGAAGACAGCTACGCGATCTCCGCTGCAGTCGGCTGGAACGGTGGCGAAGCCGAATCGGGCAACGCGTACTCGGTTCAGGCGAGCGCCCAGAGCAACGACAACACGCAAGCCGCGTGGTCCGGAGCAGGCAACTGGAACGAACAGGAAAACTAAACTTTCAACGCGGTACTGACCGCAGGGGATACATCCCCAACTGATATCCAACTTGTCAATTTTTCCGGCCGTCGATGTCACGACGTCCAGTAATCGGTGTTGTGCGTCGAGTGGTCGCCAAATAACAAAGCACGATAGATCCGTCATTTCATCCAGCGATGACCATACACGAAGGAATTCCGGCCAACGCGGACGACTCGACTGAGCGCGATGAACGGCGTAGGAGTTCGAGTCGGAGAGTACACATCGCCGCGGTCGTTCTCGTCGTCGTCCTCTCGTCGATGACGAGCGTCGGCGTCCTCTCGGGAGCACCGTCGCCGCAGCACCCCGATTCGGTCGCCACTAGCTGTTCCCCGGACGCCGGAGCGGGCGACCACGTTGCGTGGCACGTCGAACGCTACGGTGCGGGTTGTCACGAAAACGAGTTTACCCGATTTCCGGAAGGTGAACAGATAGACCACATCGGCGACCCGCCGTGGGTGCCGCTGTAACCACCGGGCAATAGCGAACGACACGGAAGATACCAAGCTCCCACGTTTTCCAGCAGCGGACGTGCGAAATCGTTACTACTTGATAGCGGAATCACTGAACGATGAACGTTCAGGACGGTGTGATCGAAGTCGGTATCGCGGTGCTCTCGTTTCTCGTCGTGGGCGTGCTCGTGACGGAACTCCTTCGGGAGCGCATCTGGCCCTCGTTACTGGTCGGGATTCCGACCGGTTTGATCGCCGGTATCGTCGTCTTCGGGATGATACATTACGTCCACACCCGTGACTGAGTTCGGTTCTCGACCGGGTCCAACGAACGCGTGCCGCCCAATTCCTTTTGTAGCTGTTCGTCGTAGCCCGTTCGGGGGTTTCATGACCGACAGGGTATTCGACTTTCTGCAAAGTAACGAGCCACGAATCGCCCCGTAACCGACAACCATAGTTCCACCAATAACCATGCCTATAGAAAATCGAGCGTTCGACTTCCTACATCACAACGACAGACCAGACAAACCGCGTGAGACCGGTATCACCGAGATGCGGGGGCCATACTACGACCCGATGGGACCCCGTGAACTGAAGGACATCCTCGAAACGATGGGGTGGTACATCGACATCTACAAATTCAGCGGCGGATCGTTTGCGCTGATGCCAGAGGACGCCGTCACCGAACTCATCGACATCTGTCACGAACACGACGTCAAGGTCTCGACCGGCGGATTCATCGAGAACGTCCTCGTGCGCGACCACGACAAGGTCGAGGAGTACATCGAGGAAGCGGAGAACCTCGGCTTCGACATCGTCGAGATTTCCAGCGGGTTCCTTGCGACAGGTACCGACGATATGGTTCGGCTCACAGAACTCGTTCAGCAGTACGACATCGAGCCGAAACCCGAGATCAACGTCCAATTCGGTGCGGGCGGTGCCTCCGATCCGGAGGACTTGGAGCGCGGCGGACAGCAGAGTCCCGAGCAAGCCATCGAGGAAGGGAAGCGGCACCTCGAAGCCGGTGCCGAATTACTGATGGTCGAAGCGGAAGGAATCACCGAGGAAGTCACGGAATGGCGCACGGACGTGGCCTTCCAGATCGCCAACGAGTTGGGTATCGAAAACCTGGTGTTCGAAGCACCTGCCCCCGATATGTTCGAGTGGTACATCAAGAACTTCGGCCCGAACGTCAACCTGTTCGTCGACAACTCCCAAGTCGTCGAACTCGAATGCATGCGTTCCGGCCTGTGGGGCAAGTTCGACAGTTGGGGGCGCACCGTCACGTTCGGCACCGATTGAAGCCTCGAAACACGTACGAGGGGGAGCGATCGACCCGAACCCCACCAGTCCGCCAGTCGATATTTACCGTTGTCCGTCCACCAACAGCACATGGAGTACGAGACGATGGGCGGCGAGGAGATTCCGAAGATAGGCCTCGGAACGTGGCGGATGGAAGGTTCGACGTGCCGCGATGCGGTCTCGACGGCGCTCGACCTCGGCTACCGACACATCGACACCGCACAGGCCTACGGCAACGAACGGGAGGTCGGGCAGGCCATCGAACACTCGGACGTTGACCGTGACGAGATCTTCCTGACGACGAAGGTGTGGCCGATGAACCGCAAACGGGCCGATATCGTGAACTCCGTCAACGAGAGTCTGACGAAACTCGGTACCGAATACGTCGATCTGCTGCTCATCCACTGGCCGAACCCGCTCGCCTCGACGGGAGAGGTGATGCGAACGCTGTCGGACCTCCAGAGCGACGGATTGGCGCGGCACATCGGCGTGAGCAACTTCGACGCGGAGCAACTGGAAACAGCGCGGGAGAAAGCGACGGTGGACGTGTTCACCGACCAAGTCCAGTTCCACCCCTTCAACCCGCAGGAAGAGCTACTGGAATACTGCCAGGAAAACGACGTGCTATTGACGGCCTACAGTCCGCTCGCACACGGCGGAGCCATGCACGATCACGTGCTCACCGAACTCGGGAACAAGTACAACAAGACGCCCGCACAGGTCGCGCTTCGATGGGTGACACAACAGGAGAAGGTCATCACGATTCCGAAATCCACGAGCGAGGAACACCTGGAACAGAATCTCGACATCTTCGACTTCGAGTTGACCGAAACGGAGATGGCAATTGTGGCTCGCCCATCCCGCCTTCAGACCGGACTCTCGATGGTTCGCGGTCGGTTGGGACGGTAAGTTCTATCCGTCGAACTCCGCACCATCGGCGCGAAGTTCGTCCACGATGGCCGCTCCGACGCTGACGACGTTGTCCAGCGTGGCGTCGAACGTTTCCTTCTCCACGCCGTCGTGGAGGCTCTCCCGAATCGACTGACCGTCGTACGGCCGGTCGAAGTTGACGACGCCGCGGACGCTCAGATATCTGTCCAGCAACCCGAATCGGTCGAGGGCGGTCGCGGTTCCCATCTCCTCCATCTCCGTCGTCGCGTAGGTTCCCGCGTCGTACTCGTCCACGAGCCACTGGGCCTGCTCGGCGACCGTTTCGCCGTGCCAGAACTCGTCGCTACAGAGCGTCGTTCCGACGGCCACACTTGGGTCCGCCCGCGCGGCGTCTTGCGAGTAGTGATCCCGGTACGCGTTCGAAGCCCCCGAATCGCGTAGCTCGACCGATTTCCCCGCTTCGAGGGCCATCGCCACGAGTTCGTCGTTCAGGTGATAGACGTAATCGTGCGGTCGATATGAGAACAGTTCGAGGGGATGGTTCCGCTCTGCTTCCGTTTCGCCGTCGCGGGCCGCCCAGCGATGCTTCTTGTCCCAATCGACGATGGCGTCGGTGACGAACACCGACCCGAGCGTTCCCACGTCCGGCGGCGTCCCCGCGACGCCAACCGTAACGAAGTACGCCGAGGAGCAATCGAATTTCCGCGAAGCGAGGATGGCGGTCACGGTCGCCGCCGCTTCGGGTTTCCCCATCCCGGTGGACGTGATTCCGATCCCGTCGTCGGTGTAGTAAATCGGCATGTTCGCGCCGGGAACCGATGCAGAGTTCTCGAACTCGTACGTCGAGAGCCACCGTTCGAACTCGTCGGGGAGGTCTTTTTTCATCTCGAAATCGTCCGCCGCGAAGGCGGGCAACAGGAGTACGTCGAGCGAAATCGGCTCCGTCGTATCCGTCATACGCGAACTCACTCCACCGGAATCTCGACCAGCGTCATGCCGTCGCTCTCGACGGCCTCAGTCAGCGCTTCCTCGATCTCGTCCCACGTTTCGGCACGGACGCCGTCGATACCGAAACTCTCGGCGAACTTCACGAAGTCGGGATTCGTCAGTCCGGTGCCGAAGTGTTCGCCGAACTCCTCCTCCTGTTCCTCGGTGATGAGTTTGTACTCGTCGTCGTTGAAGACGATGATGGTGTAATCGCAGTCGAGGCGGGTCGCCGTGTCGATCTCCGCGCCGTTCATCAGGAATCCGCCGTCGCCCGTGGCGACGACGACCTCGGAATCGAGCGCGAGGTCCGCCGCGAGGCCGCCCGGGACGCCGATACCCATGCTGGCGAGGCCGTTCGAGACGAGGACCGTGTTCGGTTCGTAGGTCGGGAAATCCTGAGCGATCGCCATCTTGTGACTGCCGACGTCGGAGACGAGCACGTCGTCGTCCGCCATCGCCTCGCGGAGGACGGGGAGGACGTTTCGTACCGAGAGGGGGTCGTCGGCGTCGGGCCACCGCGTCGTCTGTTCCACGAGCGCTTCGCGCTGCTCACGGTACCATCCGGCGGGACAGGCGACGTCGAGTCGGTCCCGAAGCGCGTCGAGTCCGGCGGAGATGTCACAGACCAGTTCGACGTTCGGGTTGTAATGTTCGTACACCTCGGCGGGTTCCGAATCGAGGTGAACGACGTCCTTGTTGCGGTCGGGATTCCAACTCTCCGGGTCGTGTTCGGCGATGTCGTAGCCGAGCGTGAGCACGCAGTCGGCCTCCCGAATGGCGTCCTCGGCTTCGCCGTTTTCGCCCGAGTCGAGCGTGAACAGCGAGTGGTCGTCGGCGTCGGAGAGCGCCCCTTTTCCCATGTACGTCGCAGCGACGGGGACGGCCGTTTCCGAGACGAACTCCCGAAGGCTTTCGGCGGCCTGTTCCCGAACCGCGCCGTTACCCGCGATGACGAGCGGTCGGTCGGCGTCCTGGAGCAGTTCGACGGCGTACTCGACGGACTGTTCGTCGGGGTCGGAACGGCGGACCGGACGACGGGTGGCGAGCGGTTCCGCGTCCGTCTCCTCGGCCGCGACGTCCTCCGGGAATTCGAGGTGCGTCGCGCCGGGTTTCTCGTATTGGGCGAGTTTGAACGCCTTTCGCACCGATTCGTTGATGATTTCCGGATCGCTCAGTTGGGTGTTCCACTTGGTCACCGACCGAAACGTGTGGATCACGTCGATGAGTTGGTGGCTCTCCTTGTGGAGTCGCTCCAGTCCCGCCTGCCCGGTGATGGCGACGACGGGACTCTTATCGAGGTGGGCGTCTGCAACCCCCGTCAGGAGGTTCGTCGCGCCCGGGCCGAGCGTCGAGAGACAGACGCCCGCTTTCCCGGTCACGCGCCCGTGTACGTCGGCCATGAAGGCCGCGCCCTGTTCGTGCCGTACCGGGATGAACTCGATGTCGGAATCGCGGATGGAAAAGAGCACGTCGCCGAGTTCCTCGCCCGGCAGGCCGAAGACGTACTCGACTCCCTCCGCTTCCAGACACTCCACGAGTAAATCGGATGCCTTCATCGGTCGAAATAGGACGACCGAGGATTAGTGCCTGTTGGCAGTTCCGCGATTAGCGCTCCTTGGTAGTTCCGCGATTAGTTCCCCTTGGTAGTTCCGCAGTTGCACGGCGCGACGCTATCGATGGCGAGCAGGCGACAACCGCTGCCCGTTTCGGCTTCGAGGAGCAGGTTGCAGTCGTCGTGGCGCAGTTCGAGGGCACAACTGTTGAACCGCACCACCGTATCGTTATCCCCGTCGTTATCGACGTCCTTGGCCGTCAGGTGACACGGACTCGCCGCCCGACCGTCGGTTTCCGCGAGGAGTCCTTCGATATCGGAACAGGAGACCTGCTTCCATCGAGGATTACGGTACTTCTGGCAGGTCGGCGTGTCGAACGTTACTCGCGTCGAGGACGGCCGCAACCGGATGCTCTCGGGTTTCACGTTCGGCCACCCGATGTAGACGGTGAACACCTCGTTTTTCCTCGCGTCGATCCTGTTCGGACAGCAACCGGGTTTCACGTCCATCCAACAGGTCTTACAACACTCGGTCGCGCTCGCCGCACCGATGGCCGACGAACTCCCAAAAGCGGTGCCCGCGACGGTGAGGCCGCTTCGTTTGAGGACGCTTCGCCGGGTCCAGGTGTGTCGTTTCGGTTCCATGTGAGTCGGGGGAGAATGGGTATGCGATATGTTACCTTTTTTGACCGTCTCGAAGAGAGGTCTTTCGTCGGATATGCTTCCGCGTTGGTCCACGAACCGGTCGATCGACAAAATGAATAGGAGACCGGTGACGGAGATTCTCTCCCCCGACCCGTAAAAGCGAGGCGGTAGAGCGAAACCTCCCGTTCCGGTAATCCCCTTTCCGACGACCCTTCTTTTCGCGTGACTGTTCACGTCGAACACAATTCAGGTCATAGATGGGACTCGAGTCGCCCCGGAATAAATGACAAACCACCGAAACGAATTACTCCTTTCCGACCGACTGTTTGACGATGGCAGCGTTCAGCACATCATTAGCGCTCACCATTCTGATGGGTGTGTTCCTCATCGCGGTCTTCTACTTCATCCTCCAAGTGGAAGATTGGCGGTCGTACACACCCACTGGAGGGGGGGGTGAGGCAAGGCGGCGAGCAACGAACCGGTTACGAACAGAAGCCATCGGGGGTACTGCGCTGGCTGACGACCGTCGATCACAAGGATATCGGAATCCTGTACGGCGTGCTCGGGATGATCTCGTTCGCGTGGGCGGGCGTCGGCGTCATGTTGATGCGGGTCGAACTCCTGAAGCCGGAATCGTGGATCCTCTCGGCCACGGAGTACAACGCCCTGATGACGACGCACGGGCTTACCATGCTGTTCCTGTTCGCCACCCCGATGATATTCGCGTTCGGGAACTACTTCGTCCCGCTACTCATCGGCGCGGACGACATGGCGTTCCCGCGACTGAACGCCATCGCGTTCTGGATGCTTCCGGCGGGCGCGGCCCTCATCTGGGTCGGCTTCCCGCTCGGCGCGCTCGGGACAGGAATCCAACCGTCCCAGACGAGTTGGACGATGTACACGCCGCTTTCCGTACAACAACCGAGTCCGGCGACCGACCTGATGCTCCTCGGATTACACCTCTCCGGCATCAGCACCACGATGGGTGCGATAAATTTCATCGCCACCATCTTCACCGAGCGCGGCCCGAACATCGGCTGGGAGAACCTCGATCTGTTCTCGTGGACGGTGCTCACGCAGGCGGGTCTCGTCCTCTTCGCATTCCCGATGCTCGGGAGCGCCATCATCATGATACTGCTCGACCGAAACTTCGGGACGGCGTTTTACGCTCCAACCGGCGGTGGCGGACCGATTCTGTGGCAACACCTCTTCTGGTTCTTCGGCCATCCGGAGGTGTACATCATCGTCCTGCCGCCGATGGGACTCGTGAGCCTCATCTTACCACGGTTCGCGGGTCGGAAGCTATTCGGGTTCAAGTTCGTCGTCTACTCGACGCTGGCCATCGGCGTGCTCTCGTTCGGCGTCTGGGCCCACCACATGTTCGCTACTGGTATCGACCCACGACTCCGACTCAGTTTCATGGCCGTTTCGTTGGCCATCGCGGTGCCGAGCGCCGTCAAGACGTTCAACTGGATCACGACGATGTGGAACGGGAACCTCCGATTGACCGCGCCGATGCTGTTCATGATCGGGTTCGTGCAGAACTTCATCATCGGCGGCGTCACCGGCGTCTTCCTCGCCGCGATTCCCGTCGATCTGATACTCACCGACACCTACTACGTCGTCGGTCACTTCCACTTCCTCGTGATGGGGGCCATCGCCGTCGCCCTCTTTGGAGCGGTGTACTACTGGTTCCCCCTCATCACGGGACGGATGTACAACAAGTCGCTCGCTCACTGGCACTTCTGGCTGACGATGGTCGGTTCGAACGTGACGTTCTTCGCCATGTTGTTCCTCGGTTACGGTGGGATGCCGCGCCGGTACGCGACCTACCTTCCACAATTCACGACGTGGAACGAGGTCGCAACCGTCGGGGCATTTATCCTCGCCATCGGTCAGGTCATCTTCGTCTGGAACATCGCCCAGTCGTGGCTCGACGGGGCGAAAGTCACGACCGGCGACCCGTGGCAGTTGGAAGCCGAAGGGATGCTCTCGCCCGAATGGGTGTGGTTCGAGAAGAAGCAGGAAACCGCCCTCGCGGCGGACGGTGGCGATGACGGCGGGCGAACCGATGGCGGATCGGACAGCACGGGTGGTGAGAACTGATGTCCTACTCACCGTTCGACCGTGAAACCCTCCTCGACATCGTGGTGAACATCGTTCCCCTCGTCATCCTCGGGTTTTTCTTCCTCCTCTTTTTCTTCAATACGCCGTACCCGCGGAACCTACTCTACCAGTATCTGAGTCTCATCCTGGTAATCGTCCCGTTCGCCCTGCTCGCACTGCTAACGTGGGTCGCCGCCCGTTACGTCGGATAACGGCGACGTCACGCGGCGCTCGACCATCGCGGTCACACCGGCCAAGAGCGCCCCACCTGCCATCGTGACCGCGAGGAGACCGAACGCCACCCCGAACCCGGTAGCGTCAGAAAGCACCCCGACGACCGCGGGGGCCAGCGCACCGACACCCATCAGGATAGTTCGGGCGATGCCGAGTCCGCCACCGGCCACGTCCTCGGGAATCGACGCCGCGAGGTACGCCCCCCTGATCGGACGAAATCCGTGGCTACCGAGTCCGAGCGCGACGACGATAGCGCCGAAGACGAATGCGCTCGCGTTGCCGACCACCGACAGTGCCCCCAGTGCGCCCGCGGCGACGGCGAGGACGGCCATCGCCAACGGAAGCCGTCCGATCCGGTCCGAGAGGTCGCCGGTAAGGATCTGAACGAGACTCACGGCGAACAACAGGCTGTAGACCAGCGATGCCGTCGAATCCGAGAGCCCGTGCGTGGTGAGATACAGCGGGAGAAACGCGACGACGCCGTTGTACGCGAAGCTGAAGCAAACCGTCACGCCGACGAACAGCGTGAACCGGCGGCTTCGAAACAGTGCGAGGTAGCGCCGCGGTTCGAACGACCCCGTCGATTCCCCGCCATCGGTCGCGCTCGCCGCGTCCGCCGAATCGGCGGCGTCCGCGGTTCCCGTCCGGCGCGGAACGTACACGACGACGCCAACCGCGAGCAGGAGACCCATCACCGCCCCGACGAGGAAGAGCGCGTGCCAGTTTCCCATCCCGGTGACGAACAGTACCGCCGTTGGTGCCGCCACGCCGCCGAAGGCACCGAGCGTGTCGAACAGGCCGAGCGCGCGGCCGGTTCGCTCCGAATAGACGCGCGAGAGCAACCGGATTGCGACGGTCTTGTGGACGCCCGTCCCGAGGCCGACGAGGAGCATGCCGACGATGAGGACGACGAGCGGAATGTGAAATCCGAGCACCAGCGCTCCGGCGGCCGCGAGCACGGCCCCGGCGGCAATGACCTGAACGGCCCCGAATCGGTCCGCGAGAACGCCGCTGGGGAACTGCATGAGCGAGTAGCCCAACATCGTCGCGGTGAACACCCCGCCCAGAAACGCGTTCGAGACGCCGAACTCCGTCCGGAAGGTGGGAAACAGCGCCGGAAACGAAAAGCGGAGGAACTTCGCCAGAAACCAGATTCCGGCCGTCAACAACAGCGTATCGTACTCCGACACGCTCGAAAGCCGATTCCACGCTCGGTTCGTCATTGTCGAGTGTCGTCACTCGAAGGAGAAAAAACGGATGAAAGCGGCGAGGTAAACGACCGTCAGTCGAGGTCTATCGACACGCGCTCGCCGCTCCGGGCCGACTCGTAGGCCGCTTCGGTGAGCGCGGTTACGGCGTACGCGTCCCGTGCGGTCGCTGGCGGCGTCGCTCCGCTCTCGATGCAGTCGATGAAGACGGCCGCCTTCTCGTCGCTCAACTTGTGGTCGATGTACGGGACGATGTCCGTGCTGTCGGCACGGATTTCGGTCAACTGCCGGGGTTCCCACTGTCGTCCTTCGAGGTAGACGGCACCGTCGTCGTCCCAGATGTGGATGTGCTCGCGGACGCACGGCGCGTCGCTAAACACCGAAATACTCGCCGAGGCACCGTTCTCGAACTCGACGGTTAGCTGAGCACACTCGTCCACCCGGTCCTCGTCGTCGGCGAAGGTCATGTTCGCCTGGACGGAGGTGGGCGTCAGGCCCGTCGTCCAGAGGACAGCGTCGACGAGGTGGCTTCCCGTATCGTAGAGGTTTCCCCCGCCCGAGAGGTCGGGGTCGGTTCGCCACGCGTCCTCGAACCGGGAGATCCAGTTCTGCGTGATTTCCGCGGTGATGAAGTTCGGCGACAGATCGGTTTCGGCCCATCGCTCGCGCGCCTTGACGAACGCCTCGTTCAGGTGCCGCTGGTAGCCGACCATCAGCACTTGATCCTCGGCCGCCTCGCTCCGCTGAACGACTTCGCGGGCCTTCTCGCGGTCGGTCGTGAGCGGCTTGTCACAGAGGACGTGAAGCCCCTGGTCCAGCGCGTCCATGATCTGTTCGTAGTGGAAGACGTGCGGCGTCCCGATGAGCACCGCGTCCAGTTCCTCCTCGTCGAGCATCGCCTCGTGGCTTTCGTAGCGCGCGCCTTGGCCGACGTAGAGGGCGTTTCCTGCTTCCTCCCGCGCCGCCTCGCTCACGTCCGCGATGGCGACGACGGTCGAACGTGGATCCTCCTCGAACGCACGGCCGACGGTCGTTCCGATGAATCCGCCGCCGATGACGCCGACGCGTACCTTCTCCGACTGTGGTGAATGTCCTGACATAATTTACTCCGTTTTGAAGAAATCTGTACGACCCGTGGATAGGAAGGGTCATGACTTATCTTTCATGGCAGTTTGAGCGACAGATTTCCCGCCGGTGTTCACAGCCACGATAGAAAATTCGCGTCGAAACGGAATCCCACGTTCTCACACCGGCATCGGTCCGCTCGGTCCGGGACCCGACGGATACCAGCCGTCAGCCATCTCGTAGATGGCGACGCCGTCGTTCTCGAACACGAGATGATACTGCGGCGACGACTGCATCGTTGACAGCATCATCGACGGTTGGGTGTGTCGCATGCCGCGAATCGTGTACGTTCCCTTCGGCACGTAGATGTACTGCGGGTGAACGTCCATCCGCATCAGTTTGCTCGTCAGCGCCGCGGCGGTGTGGCTCCGGGATAACGTCCGGAAGTGATGTAACTGATAGCGATACTGCTGATGGCCCTTCCACTCGACGCCCCACGGCCCGACGGCGATGGTCCTGTGTGTCTGCTGTGGGAACCACTCCGCCGCGTCGCCGAGGACCACGAACTGCGCCGACGGGTCGGTGTTCGTGCTGGCCCACGACATCGCCTCCACGTCGTTGTTATCGACGAACCCCGGCAGCGACGGACTGCCAGCGTGAGCGTTCAGTCCGCCCGTCGCGTACAACATCCCGCCGCTGAGGCCGATGGTGGCGAGCAACACGACCGAGAAGGTGACGATTTCGTTCCGACCGACGGACGCCGATTTCCGGATCCATCGAAGGATGCCCTCGAAGATAAACCGGGCGCTGATGAGCGCCCCGATGAGGAAGACGAATCGAGCCTCGTCCATCGTCGCCATGATGACGACCAGCCACGCGGGGAGGAAGTACTCCTTCCGCCAGACGAGCCAGAGACACCCGACGACGGGGAGCAAGTGCCACACCGAGAGGAACGGTGGCTCGTGTATCTGCTGCCTGAGGAGCGCGTACAACGCAGGAACCGCACCGCCGAGGCCGCCGTGGGTTCCGGCCGCGCCGCTGAAGACGGACGAACCGTGCATGGCGATGACCGACAACCACCACGGTGCCGTGAGGACGAGGCCGCCGAGACCGACGATCAAGCCGTACCCCATCCCGCGAAGCGACCTGTCGAACCGCACGTAGAGCAGGAGAAAACTGATGACGAAGAAGATGGTGTACATCGGGTGAGTGAGCACGGTGAGCGTGAACGCGATCAATGCGGGCGCGAGCCATCGTTCATCCCCGTCACGGAAGAGGTGTAATCCGGCATATATTCCCACCAGCGAGAACAGCATCGCCGGGGCTCGAACGATGCCACCGGACGAGATGTGCCACTGGAGTACTGGCGGGCTGACGGCGACGATGAGCGTCGCGAGCGACGCTTGCGGGCGCGAACCGAACAGGTCTCGCGCAAGGAAGTAGAGCGGGACGAGATAAGCGACCGAAACCAATCCGGGGAGAAACCGTGCGATGGTGAACGCATCCAGATGCGTCACGTTCTGGAGCAGAGCCACCACGTAGAACATGAACGGCGGGTACGCGAACGGGACGCCAGCGGGGGTGTAATTCGGAATCGTCTTCGGCAGAACGTAGCCGTTGGTCTGTATTTGTTCGGCGATGTGAAAGTACAGTCCGGCACCGAACGACCCGTACGGATGTGTCCCGATGTAGAAATACAGCACACAGACACCGGCTAAAAGCGCGGGAATGAGCCATGGCAACTCGTAGCTCAACCCTCGCGATTCCTGCGTCGTTTTCGAATCCGTCTGATGACTAGCCATAGTGTGTAGTGGGGAGCGACCGCTCCGAAGCGGAGGAGCGGCCGGGTTCTCGTTCGGAGAAAACTATCGCAGGATTCACTCTTTGTTATCCAGTGGCTATCCGTGAGATAGCAAGCAATACCTACGATGAAGGGAAGGTAGGTACGGGTTCCGTACTGGGTAACGCGCTGTTGTGAGGCGACCGATTTTCCGAACGAACGGCAAAAAAACAGTTCGCTCCGTCGCGGTCGTTTTTGGAACTGCTGAAACAGTTCACGTGAACGGTTTGAGCGACCAAGGCCGCCCAAACATCTTCTCCCAGCGATCCAACACACCCGTCTCACTCGTAGCGGAGCGCGTCGATGGGGTTCGTGTGGGACGCGTCCCACGCCGGATAGATTCCCGCGACGATGCCGACGAAGACGCCGACCACCACCGCGATTCCGAACCACTCCACCCGGAAGGTGAGCGGAAGTCCGATGAGTTGTGCGGCGACGTAGCCGCCCAGGTACCCGACGAGCGCACCCAACGCGGACCCGAACATGCCGAGGAGTATCGCCTCGAACAGGAACAACTGGAGGACGTCGGCGCTCTGTGCGCCGACGGCTTTCATGATCCCGATTTCGCGGGTCCGCTCGGTCACGCTCACCAGCATGATGTTCGCGATGCCGATGGCACCGACGATGAGCGAGATCAGGGCGATGCCGGAGATGTACGCCGTGAACGTGTCGCTAACCCGTTTGACCTGATTGACGAGTTCCTCCTGTGTCGTCACCTTGAACTTGTAATTCTGCGATTTCAGTTTTCGTGCGTCCGAGTGCTCCCCGAGGTACGTGTAGACGCGGCCCTGGACCGCATCCACGCGGGCGGGGTCGTTCGAGAGCACGAGGATGCGACCGTACACCCGCTGCGTGCTGTTCGTTGCCGGACTGTTCACCGTTCGCTGATAGAAGGGATCGGTCGGCGCGAAAATCCGCGGTGTCGGGCCGCTGCTGATACCCAACGTGCTTTCGCCCGAGGCCTTCACGACTCCCGTCACCGTCGCGTTTATCTGTTGACCGGTAGCCGCACGGGTAACGGTGATCTTGTCCCCGACGGAGACGTTGCCGTCACCGAACATTCGCGTGGCCGGTTCGTTCAGGACGACTTCACGTTTCCCGCTCCGGAACGACTTCCCGGCGACAAACTGCTGGTCCTTCACGCTGAAGTACGACGGTGACGTGACGACCACCCACTGACGGCCGACGCTCGTCCCGTTGAACGCTACCGTCGAAGCAGCCATACCACTCTCCGGAACGGCGGCTTGCACGCCGTCGAGCGACCGGATGCCATCGACATCGTGCTGAGTAAAGATCGTCTGTCCGCCAGTGCCCCCGAAGTTGGGGATACCGTTCTGACTCGGCGACTGTGCCGAAACGTACATCGTCGCCGCGTTTCCGCCCGCGACGGTGTTGACGATATCCGCCTGTAAACTCGCGCCGAGCGTGACGAACGTGATGACCGCCGCCACGCCGATGATGACGCCGAGCGTCGTCAGCGTCGAGCGGAGTTTGTGTTCGCGGATGTTCCGCCAGCTGATTCGAATGCTTTCGAGAACGTTCATCCGCCCGTGTCCGTTCTCGGCGTGTCAATTCGCGTGTCTCTCATTTTCTCGTACACCCGAAACCGTCTACGGCGTCATCCGACAAAAGTCTATGACGATAAATCCCGTCTTAACGGCCTGAAACGCAAGATTATACCGGATCCGGGGTCGTGACTTCCCGACTTATTCTCCCCGTTCACCCATATCCGTTCATTCTGACCGTCAGCACGGGTATCTTCGAGAGGCGAACGACCTTCGCGGTGACGCTCCCGAGGAGATATCGGTCGAGTCCCTTGCGCCCGTGCGTTCCCATCACGATACAGTCGATGTCGTGTTCGTCGACGTAGTCGAGGATGATCTTGTACGGGGTTCCGTGCTCTATCATCGTTTCCACGTCGATTCCCGCCTCGTTCGCCGCTGCTTCGACCTCCGCCACCGCTTCCGCACACTCCGATTCGAGTTCGTCGTAAAGGATGTCGGCACGAACGTCCGTCGGGACGATGGTCTTATCGACGACCGACAGGACGTGAATGCTCGCGCCGCACATGTCCGCGAGTTCGAGTGCTTGCTCGATGGCCCGCTCGGTGGACGGCGTTCCATCCGTGGGCAGTAAAATCCGTTCGTACATCCGGATAACACACGCCACCGAGACTCAAAGCTGTACTGGTGGGACTTGTTATGGGCCGAACATTTATGATTCCCAGTAACTGATTATCGTGGGACGAGAATCAGCCGTGTTCTAAAACCGATACTACACGAAGTTCGAAACAGGAGGTATCATGCTCGATCCGACGACCGCAAGCCGACTTCAATTCGCACTGACGACAATCGTACACATCATATTCCCCGTGATGAGCATGGGGCTCGCTCCGTTCCTCGTCTACTTCACGTGGAAGGAGGTACGGACGGGAGAAGCAATCTACGAACAACTCCGACGGTTTTGGGTACGAATATTCGCCGTCAGCTTCGTCGTTGGGACCGTCACCGGACTCGTTCTCGAGTTCGAGTTCGGGACCAACTTCGCGATGTTCGCCGCGGCGGCGGGCGACCTGTTCGGCGGGCCGTTGGCCGTCGAAGGGATGATGGCTTTCTTCCTCGAAGCGACGTTCCTCGGGATTTTCGTCTTCGGCCGGGAACGCGTTTCGGACCGTCTGTATCTGCTTTCCTCCATTCTGGTCGGACTCGGCACGTGGCTTTCGGCGGTGTGGATTCTGGTCGCCAACTCGTGGATGCAGACGCCACGCGGGTACTCGGTGGCGATGAAGGACGGACACCCAGTTATCACGCTCGTAGACCCGATCGCCGCGTACGCCAATCCGCGATTCCCGTGGATGTTCGTTCACATGCAGAACGCGGCCGTCCTCTCGGTCGCGCTGTTCATGGCCGGTGTCGCGGCGTACTACATCCGAAGCGGACGGGCCAACGACGAGCGATTCTGGCGTGCGACGCTCAAGATCGCGCTCGTCGCCATGCTGATCACCGCACCGTTGCAGGTCATTCACGGCGACGCGTACGCCCGCCACGTCGCGATCACGCAACCACAGAAGTTCGCCGCGATGGAGGCGGTGTGGGAAACCGCGTCGTACGTTCCGGAGTACATCGTCGCCTTCCCGACGTCGCTCAGCGACATCCTCAACCCACGGGCGAAGGACATCTTCGGCATCGGTATCCCCGGTGGGGCATCGTGGCTCGTGAGCGGCGGCAACTCACAGGCTCAAATCACGGGACTCAACCAGTTCCAAGGGTCTCCGCCGGTCGCCATCGTCTTCTGGTCGTTCCGCCTGATGGTCGGGTTGGGCTTCTGGTTCATCGCCCTCGCACTGTGGGGCGGGTTCCGCTGGCGGGCGGGCGAACTGTTCGAGGATAACCGCTTCCTCCGTGCACTCATCTGGTCGTCCCTGCTCGGATTCTTCGCGGTCGAGGTCGGGTGGATCGTCACCGAAGTCGGCCGTCAACCGTGGGTCGTGCAGGGCGTGATGAAGACGAGCGCTGGCGTCTCGTCCGGACTCACCGGCGGGGAAGCGACGCTGACGCTTCTCGGCTTCGTCGGCGCGTACTCGGCGCTCCTCGTCGTGTACGGATACGTCGTCCGCCGTATCATCCGGGGCGGGGCACCCGAGGTGCAACGGACACACCGCGAGACGCCCGGTCAGGAGGTGGCCGTGGATGATTGATCTCGCCAACCTCTGGTTCGCGCTCGTGTTCGTGCTCCTCGGGACGTTCCTGTTCCTTGACGGGTTCGACTTCGGCGTCGGCATGTTGTTCGCCACCCTCGACGACGAGGAGGAACGCGAGACGCTGCTGGCCGCCATCGGACCGGTTTGGGACGGTAACGAAGTATGGCTCGTCGTGTTCGGCGGGGCGCTCTTCGCCGTTTTCCCGGCCGCGTACGCCGGACTGTTCAGCCGCTACTACCTCCTGATGTTCGCCATCCTCGCGGCACTCATCCTCCGGGGAATCGCACCGGAGTTGTACGAACAGCGTTCGGACGACCGCTGGCACCGATGGTGGGGACGGGCATTCGTCGTCGGAAGTACGACGGCACCGTTCTTCCTCGGCATGTTCGCGGCCAACTGGGTGCTCGGTGCTTCGGGAATCGTCTCCATCGCTGCACTCGCCTTCGGATTGACGCTCGTCGCGCTCACGCTCGTCGAGGGGTCCGCGTACCTCGGCCTGAAGACGCGGGGCGGGTTGCGCTCCGAGATGATGCGATACGGTCGCCGTCTCTCGTTCGTGTACCTCGCGCTCGTCGTCGTTGTCATCGGCTACCTGGCATTGACACGACCGGACCTGCGTGATGCGCTCGTATCGCCGATATCGATCGTCAGCGTCGTCGTCTCCGTCCTGCTGGTCGGCGGGTTCGTCGTCGCCACGAGAGCGGAGCGGTTCCGGGCTGGATTCGTCGCCGCCGCCGGTCTCCCGTACGCGCTGGTCGCGTTCGTCGCCAACCTCCTGTATCCAGCCATCGACCCGGCCGCCGGGTTGACCGTGCAGGAAGGCGTCGTTTCGAGCCTGCCGCTCACGATGCTGACCGTCGCCGCCGCGTTCATCCTGCCGATAGTGGTGGTGTATTTCGCCGTCGTCTACTCCGTCTTCCGCGGCCCCGCCGAGCCCTCGGAGACGTACTGAGACAGAGCCGGTTCGGTAGGGAGTACCGATTGCCGGTGCACCGATGGTCGGATTCGGAACGACGGCGCGCCGTCGTTCCGTCGTATCGTGTTCTATAATCACACACGAAAAGCGAGTATAATTTGGTACCCTTTCAGGGGAACGTATTTGCGACTCAACGCGAGAGTGGCGAGTATGAACCTCGGATACGACGGAACGCGGGCGTACGTGATGGCGGCGAGCAGCGGACTGGGACGCGCGGTGGCCGAAGCGCTCGTTCGGGAGGGCGCGAACGTCGTCGTCTCGTCCCGAGACGAGGAACGGCTCGAAACGGCCGCGGAGACGATTCGGGAGGCGACGAGTTGTGACGCCGACGCCATCGACTGGGTCGTCTGTGACCTCGCCGACGAGGACTCGGTTCGGAACGCGACCGAAACCGCCATCGAGCGCCTCGGTGGGCTCGACGTGCTCGTGACGAACCACGGCGGGCCATCGACGGCACCGTTTTCCGAAACGTCCCTGTCGGCATTCGACGAGGCCTATCAGGGTATCCTTCGGAGTACGATACTCACCTGCGAGACGGCGCTTCCGGCGCTCCGCGACGGCGGCGGTGCGATCACCAACCTCGTCGCCGCCTCCGCGCTGGAACCGTCCGCGAACGGCGTCCTCGGGAACGTCTTCCGACCGGGAATCTACGGTCTCTCGAAGGTACTCGCCGAGGAGTTCGGCGCGGACGGCGTGCGCGTGAACTGCGTCTCCCCGCGCGGCGTCATGTCCGACCGGATCCAGTACAAAATCGCACAACTGGCCGAGCGGGAGGGAATCAGCGAGGAGGCGGCGAAAGAGCGTCGCACGGACGAACTGCCGCTGTCCGACATCGGAACGCCGGAGTCGTTCGCCCGCGCCGTCGCGTACATCTCCTCGCCCGCCGCCGAGTACATCACCGGCGCGACGCTGCCCGTCGATGGCGGTTGGCACCGACACGCCTTCTGAGTCGGCGTAGAATACGGGACAAAGGAGGCCGAGGAATACCGAGAGCGGACAAACCAGCCGAAGTTCGCTGGCTCGTCTCCAAACGACGATTCGATTCGTCCACGACATTCGGGAACGAGTGGCCGCGTGTTCGTATATAAAATTCGGGAATCGAGAATCGAATCGGGACGCTCAGTCTGCCGCTATCGGTCGGCCCTTGGCCTGAAACGTCGTCAGCAGGACGTAACCGATGGGGAGCATGAGAAGGCCGCCGAGGACGAACGGGAGCCAGTAAGCGACCGCCGCGTAGAGCGCGCCCGCCACGATCGGGCCGACGGCGCGGGCGATGCTGCCCGCGCTCTGGGTGAGGCCGAACGCACCGCCCTGCGTGTCCTCCGTCGCGCTCTTCGAGACGAGCGTGGTCAGCGAGACGTTCGCGAAGCCGTTACCCGCCGCGAGGGGCATGAGGATGAACAGCAGGACGAACAGCCCACCGGAAATCGGGCCGATGGAGGGGAAGTAGTTGCCGATGGCGTGGGAGAACGGGAGCGACGAGAGCGTGACGAGTTCGAGGCCGACGCCGACGAGCGCGAGCGTTCGCTCGCCGTAGCGATCCGTGAGTTTGCCGACGAGACCACCTTGCACGATGGCGATGACGACGCCGACGTAGGCGAGGACGAAGCCGTTCATCTCCGGGCCGAAGCCGTACTGCTGGTCGGTGAAGAGGACGAACATGCTCTCCATCGAGGAGAACGCCAGCGAGAGGAGGAAGAACGATGCGATGAGTCCGGCGAGTGCCGGGTTGGAGAACGACTTTGCGAGACGTTTGAGGCGTGATTCCCGGTCGTGTGATGGCGTTTCGTCGTCGGATTCCTCCTGCCGTTCGCGCGTTTCGGGGAGGACGACTGCGGCGACGACGAGATTCACGCCGCAGATGACGGCGGCGACGAAACTCGGGAGCGAGAACTGCGTTATCGGGACGAACGCGGGGAGGGACGTGCGGGCGAGCGAGAGCACGGCGTCGCTGGAGAAGATACCGCCGAGCGCCGGGCCGAACACGAAACCGAGACCGAACGCCGCGCCGATGAGACCCAGTCCCTTCGCCCGGTCCTCCGGCGGGGTGATGTCCGCGACGTACGCCTGTGCGGTGGCGATGTTGCCGCCCATCACGCCCGCGAGGATTCGGGCGGCGAACAGAAAGAGGAGGCTGTCCGCGACGCCGAACAACGTCCACGCGACGACGCTGCCGAACAGCGAGAGGAGGAGGATCGGTCGGCGGCCGCGTTCGTCGGAGAGACGGCCGAGCACGGGCGCGAAGAGGAACTGCATGAGGGAGTAGGATGCGAGCAGCAGGCCGACGACGAACTCGTTCGCCCCGAAATGTTCCGCGTACAGCGGGATGATGGGGATCAAAATCCCGAATCCGAGCAGGTCGACGAAGACGATGGCGAACACCGTCGCCAGAGCCTTGTTGAAGCCCCCGTCCGACCCGTCGGGTGAATCTTCGCTCGCCATCAGATCGCCCCCTCGAAAACCGTGTGTAGTATTCGCATCGTCACGTTGAGAAGCGCCATTGTCGGTGGTTGTTCCACACTCTTCAAATAGCTTCGGATAGAATCGGACGCTATATAATCCGATTTCGATTATGAAACCCGAAACAGACAGAGGTCGGGGGATACTCTCGCCCGCCGACCGAGCGTACTTGCTCGGCGAGGCGGCGATGGAACACGATCAGTCCAAGCGCAACGCGGAGGCGCGGATTCGCCAGCGAATCACGGACGCGATTCTCGACTTCCCGATACTCATCCACCACTTGAAGAAGAAGGACCGACGACAGGTGTTCGACCGAACGCTGGAGGACGACGGGTTCATGGACGGACTGACCGCCATGCTCTCGTTCGTCTACGTCGGGATGGAAGGGAGCGGGGCCGAGTTCTCCCACGCGCTGGAACCGGCCGTTCGAAAGGCGGAAGAGGCACACGCGGCCAAAATGCTCGGACAGGCGGTGTCGGTGGACGTGCAGTTCGACGTCGAAACGACGGTACAAACCGCCGTGGACGACGTCACGGCGGCCATCGACGCAGGCAAACCCGTCACTCCCGCGGAGTTGTTTTCCGTCATGGTGGGAAGCGACGCTCTGGACGACGTGGACGAAGTCACCCTTCAGTTGAGCGAGGACGGAGAAGAGGGTGGCCTGCTGAAGGAGGACGAGTTCGTCGCACACGTCGCGGAGTATCTCGATGCCGACTTGCGAATGCTACCGTACAACCGAGTCAAAGTCGTCGTCTGACTGCCGAAAAACGAGAGACGAAGACGAAGACGAAAGATTAGACTGCCTGTTCGGGCTGTTCTATCTCGTCGTACTTGTCCTCGAATTCCTGAATCAGCTGCCCCATCTTCGCGTACCACTCGTTCAACATCCGCTGCATGTTGTGGCACACTTCGCCGGGGTCGGTCGGTTTGTAGACGTGATAGTAGCCACCCTGGTCGTAGTTGACCTGTTCCTTTTGGATGAATCCGGACTGAAGCAGTCGTTGGATGGAACGGTAGGCAGTCGAGCGTTCGCGGTCGATGCGGTCCGCGATGTCGTCGATGGTCAACGGGTCGTCGCTCCGTATCACGACTTGATAACACTGCTTGTCGAGTTCCTTGAGTCCGTGAATACACTCCAGCAGTCCTTCACACTCCATGTCTTGCTGGAGGTATTCGGCCATCGAGTTCGCCATTATCGAGTCGAAGTAGGTAATTCGCACGTATAAGGATTTTGCATGGTTCGTGCAAAACCACGTCCTGGAAACGTGCCATTCATTCGGCGGTCACCACCGTCTGCGATTTGCGGTTGCGCAGGGAGACGAGCGCGCTGTAAACGACCGCCGCGGCGACCAGCAGCGCGGATCCGAAGATGAGCACCAAGCTCACCTTGTCGAGGATTTGGATACCGAGCACATCCCCGATTCGGTTGCTCGCGACTGCGACGCTGCCCGCGAGGAGCATGGCCGCGAAGTACCCCTTGATGTCGTCCTCGTCGGTGAGACTCGTCGCGGCCGCGCCGATGCGTGCACCGAGAGCGCTTCCCGCCAACAGCGGCACGACGACGGCGAGTTCGACGGCCCCGTTCTGTGCGTAGGAGAACGCACCGAAACCGCCGGAGATGGTGATCTGGAGCACGTCGGTCCCGACGGCGACGACGGCAGGAACGCCGAGGACGTACACCATCGCGGGCATCAGGAGGAAACCGCCGCCGACACCGAGGAAACCGGACAGGATGCCGACGAACAGCGCGATGCCGAGCGTGAGCCAAATCGATATTTCCACACCCCCGCTGATGGAAACCATCGGCGGAATCTGGAGCACGTCGAAGCGGTCCGGGAGCGACGAATCACCCCCGCCGCCACGCGCGTCACGGAGAGTGAAGAGACCGACTGCGGCCAACAGGAAGACGTAGGCGATTCCCACGACCGCATCGGCGATACCGGTCGCTTCGAGCCACAACACGACTTGCTCCCCGACCTTGATGCCAGTCGTCATGCCGACGATGAACATCAGTGCGAGTTTGTAATCGACCTGTCCGAGGTTCCGGTGGCGGAGCGCCGCGATGACCGACGTACCGAAGACGAACGCCAATCCGCTTCCGACTGCGACTTTCGCCGGATAGCCGAACACCAACAGGGCAGGTGTGACGAGGAACGACCCTCCCATGCCGAAGAACCCGAACAGGATGCCGATGATCAGCCCGAAACCGATGAAGACGGCGATGATGAGTGGGTCCACGATTACTCACCCGTGAGCGCTTCGATCACGTTCGAACCGACCGACTGTACGACGACACCGTATCCTGCGTAGAGAACGACCGCTTCCCCGAGGACGAGGCCGACCGTTCCGGCCGCGTGGAATCCACTCAGTGCTTCGAACATCGTCATCGACCTCCGTTCCGTACTGACCGCGGTTGTGTATGGATCATACTTTTCTGCTCGCTACAGCCTACCCGCCGACGCCCCTTAATAGTTTTGTAAATATCATACAATACAATAACGGGAGAGCGAAACCGTCTCGCTAGCGTCTACCGGGGATCATCGGTTCAAGAACGCCGTTAACGAGTATTTTTTCTGTATCTCATCGAACCTGTTTGGATCATCCAGCGCCATCGTCCATATGGCTGTGTTCACATTGAGCAACATTGTACGTTCCACATCCCGTAGTCGTCGTTTTAGTACTTCCCGACAAGAACGACGACACAAAATGAGAACCACTATTCGAAGAACGGACGACGGCGGTTACTCGGATCAGTCAGTAGGGTACCGCGAGAAGGGAGCGTAGTTCAGTCCGCTTGTGACGGCGTCGAACGATCGCTCGCGCCGAGTTTCCGCCAGACGCCTTGTGCGTACGCGCCGAGGAACATCCCACCGATGGCGAAGAGGATGGGAAAGTTCCCGATCCCGAAACTGGCGTAGGCGGCACCCGGACAGATGCCGGAGATGCCCCAACCCGCGCCGAAGATGACGCCACCGACGATAACGTTCCGGTCGAACGATTTCAGCCTGCGGACGTAGGCCTTTCCGGTGAGCGGAGCCCGTCCCAACAGCCGAGTCGCGACCGCGAACGTCGTCCCGGTGACGACCGCCGCACCGCCCATGACGAACAGGAGACCGAAGTCCTGGAACTGCAAGAAGTGCAGTACGACCTCGGGTTGGGCCATGTGACTGAAGCCCAGCCCGAACCCGAACAGTAGGCCGCCCGCGACGATGAGGAGGGAGAACAGCAACCCTCCCTGGTCCGGTTTCGCGCTCATGGTACCACCTGTAGAGCTTGCATCAGTTGTGCGACGCCGATGGCCACCACCATGAACGTCGCCACGTTGACGATAGAAGTGAACGACGCTGAGCCGACGCCACAGACGCCGTGGCCGGACGTACAGCCCTTACCGAGTCGCGTGCCGACGCCGACGAGGAATCCGCCACCGAGGAGTCGCCACCACTGCACGTCGGTCGTCCAGATGTCACCGTGGAAGGTGAACTGATAGACGGCCGCTCCGCCGACCATTCCGAGCGTGAACAGCACACGCCAGTCACGGGAGGCAACGTATTTCGGTTTCTGAAAGCGCGGTACGTCGGAGACGTACGACAGCGTGGACTCCAGGAACGTACTCGCTCCGGCGATGATACCGGTGCCGAGGTAGATGACGGCGACGCCGAGGCCGATGAAAACGCCACCGATGGCGTAGCGACTCACGCCGTTCGGAAACAGTTCGTGGGGGAATAAGTCCATTAACGCAAATACTGGCAGTGGATGCATGGTTTTCTCCTGCCGCGTTAGTCGTCCGTAAGCGAACCCTTACTCGCGGCACAGTTGTTCGGCCCGAGTTCGAGCGCGAACGCCTCTTCATCGTCTGTGTGCTGTTGACCCAAGTTCGTTCCGATGATGTCCTCGTAGTTCGACGGGCGCGGCGGCATGTCCGAGAGGATGAACTCCACGAACTCCTCGCGGTCCATCGAGAGGACGTCCATCGACGCTCGGAGGTCGCCGACGGTCGCGGTGTACGTTCCGTCGTCCGCGGTCGTCGCCGCGTCGCTGAAGTGGGCGGGTGCGACGACCGTCCCGTCCGGGAGCGACAGGACCTTCTCCTGCAGCGTCTCGTGGAGCGTCCCTGCGGCCTCGGGAGCGCCGTCGTCACCCTCTTCGAGGTCGGGACGGGCCACGCTCTCGGTGAACAGGCCGTCGCCCGTGAAGAGCACATCGCCCACGCGGTAGGACGTCATGCCTGTCGTGTGACCCGGTGTGTGGATGACCTCGATTTCAGTCTCTCCCAACGGAAGTTCCTCGCCGTCCTCGACCGCCAGATAGGACTCCTCGTAGTCGATGCCACGGTTCTCGGCGGGCGCAGGGACCGCGACCTCGGCATCGCTCACGTCTCCGACGGAACGCACGCCGCTGACGTGGTCGGCGTGGACGTGCGTATCGATGGCGTAGCGGAGGTCCGCCCCGTATTCGTCGGCATCCACCACGTATTCGTCCGCGAACGCTCGAAGCGGGTCGATGACGGCGGCCTCGTCGTCCGAAACCACGAGATAGGACAGACAGCCACTCGACGGCCGCTGATACTGGACGACCGTCGCGTCCGTGGTGTCGTTCTCGATTTCCGTCCGTTCGAGGACGCGTGCCCATCCCTTCATCCCGTCTTCGAGGTGGTTCACGTCGTACTCCCGCTCGGCGAACAGTCCCGCGATATACTCGCTCGACCCGCCCTTCGCACAGAGGACGGTGACTTCCTCGTCCTCCGGAACGGGGTCGAAAAGCTCGTCGTCCGGATCGTCGGCGAGATATTCGAAGTAGGGAACGTTGATGGTTTCGACGTTCTCGTCGTCGATATGCCACTTCTCGTACTCGTCCGTCGCCCGAACGTCGAGGATCGTGACGGCGTCTCCCGCGTCGATACGCTCGTACAGTTCGTCCGGCGTTACAGACGCCACTTCGGCGTCCGGGTCTGGAAACGCTGATTCGCTCATTGTGTATCCACAGCTATCGCCTACAGATACAAAAACGTTCGTATAGTATTCCGAATTTCCCGCAATACCGAATTTGTCGTAACTGATTAATCGCGTGTAGGAGCGCACAATGTACAATAACTTATTATCGGTAGTGGATGGTCTCTACAATAATCAACACACTTTTAACGTCCTAACCGATATTGTCCGATACGTCCAATACACGAACCATGAGTACGAAATTCGATATCACGGAGACGCTCGACGTAATGGGAATGAACTGCCCGATGCCGGTCGTGAAGACCAAGCAGGCGACCGATTCGCTTTCGGAAGGGGAGGTCCTCGAAGTCGTAGCGACCGACTCGGGTAGCATGAGCGACTTGAAAGGATGGGCTGACACCACCGACGGCGTCGAACTCCTCGACCAGGCGGAGGGTGAAAAGGACGGCGAAGCGGTGTTCCGCCACTACGTTCGGAAGACGGAGTGACCCATGAGCACGGACACAACGACCGCTACCGACGACGGCATCGATGACGAAGCTGCTCTCGCCAACCGTATCGAGGAGTTGGAGGAGGAACTGGCCGACCTGAAGGAAGAAGTCGGCGGACAGAAGAAGATGACCATCATCGCCACGAAAGGCACGCTGGACATGGCCTACCCACCGCTCATCCTCGCCAGCACCGCCGCCGCGTTCGGCTGGGACGTCGTGGTCTTCCACACGTTCTGGGGGCTCGACATCCTCCATCAGGAGAAATCGAAGAACCTCAAACTCAGCGCGGTCGGCAACCCGAGCATGCCGATGCCGAACGCGCTCGCGGCGCTCCCCTACATGGATTCGATGGCGACGAAGATGATGGAGCGCAAGATCGAGGAGAACGGGACGGCGACCATCGAGGAGCTCATCGACGTGTCGATAGAGACCGGCGTCGAACTGCAGGCCTGTCAGATGACGATGGACCTGATGGACTACGACGAGTCCAAGCTCTACGACGGCGTCGTCTCGGGCGTCGGGGCCGCTACCGCCCTCGAACACATGGCCGATTCCGACGTGCAGTTGCTCATCTAGATCGGCCCCTCTCATCGCGGTTGCCTTTTTGTAGTGACACCGGTTACCACACTCTCGCAAGGTTTTTTGCGAAGATGCCCATTTCAGTGACCAAGGTCGAACCATGACCACCTCTCTCCTTCACTGACCGGATATCACGGGTCAGTTCGCCGTTTGCCCGTTCGTTACGTCAGCGTAACGACAGTCAGTGACCCGTTCCCCGGTCGGAATTCGAACCCGGAAGCGTAGAGCGGCGTCTTCGCCGAAGCACTGCGAAAGAATTCAGGCATGCAATCAGGTTCAGCAATCATCGCGAAACGAGTGGACGACGGACTTCCGAAAACGGACGAGATCAGCGCGCTCGCCGACGCGGCGGGCTACGAAGTGGTCGGGACGATAACCCAATCGCGGACGGAGGACTCGAACTATCAGTTCGGTCGCGGAAAGGCCGAGGAACTGGCGGGGCGGATCGACGATTCGGACGCCGATTCCGTGGTCTTCGACAACCCGCTCTCGCCACAACAGACGTTCGAAATCGGGGAGTTGTGTCCCGACGGAACCAGAATCATCGACAGATACCGTCTCGTCCTCGAAATCTTCGCCCAGCAGGCAGGAACGAAGGAAGCACAGCGACAGGTCAAACTCGCGGAGTTACGGTACGAACTGCCGCGCGTGCAGGCCGAAATCAGGTTGGAGAAGGAAGTCGCGAACGAGCGGCGGTCGCGGAACGGCCTCGGCGAGAAGGAGGACCGACGCGTCACCGACATCCGGGACCGGATCGAAACTATCGAAACGAAACTCGACAACCGCTCGGATATCGACGGACAGCGGCGCGAAAAGCGCCGCGACCAGGGGTTCTCCCTCGTCGCCCTCGCGGGGTACACGAACGCCGGGAAGTCCACGCTCCTGCGCAGACTGGCCGACGAGATGGAGGTCTCCCCCGAACGCCACGATGACCTCCACGAGAGCGCGGGCGTCGAGGACAGGTTGTTCAAGACGCTCGAAACGACGACGAGACGGGCCGAGATTCGCGGGCGGCGAACGCTCGTCACCGACACGGTCGGATTCATTCAGGACCTGCCCCACTGGTTGGTCGAATCGTTCGAGACGACGCTGACCGAGACGTACGAGGCGGACGTCGTCTGTCTCGTCGCCGACGTGAGCGACCCGGTAGCGGAACTACGCGAGAAACTGCGAACCTCACACGACCTCCTCGACGGCGAAGTCGATCGGGTCGTGACGGTACTGAACAAGGCGGACGAGCTTTCTTCCTCGGAAATCGACGCGCGACTCGAAGGCGTGGCCGACCTCGCGTCGAATCCCGTCGTGATCAGCGCCATCGAGGACGACGGAATCGATACTCTCGAAAAACGAATCGCCGACGAACTCCCGGCGTTGAACGAGGGGCGGATACGGCTTCCCAACACGGACGACGGCATGGCGCTGCTCTCGTGGCTCTACGACCGCGCTCGCGTCGAGGAGGTGTGCTACCCGTCGGGAGAGCGCGTCGTCGTGGAGTTCGCCGCCGTCCCGTCCGTGGCGAAACGAGCGACTTCGAAGGCTGACGCGATGGTAAGCCGAGGGTAACGGCCGAATATTCATACCGTTCCCGCCCGTATCTCGTTCGATGCCCACGACGGGCACGGGGACTGGGGACCATGAGTAGTGAAACACAGCCACCGAAACGACAGCAGGGGGCGTCAGAACGGGAATTCGTCGCCCCGACGAGTCGGGAACAGGGCAAGGAGGAACTGCCGGGGCGATTCGACTCGAAACTCCGGGACTCGCTCGGTACCTCGCCGTTCATTCTCACGAAGTTCGACAAGTTCATGAACTGGGTCAGGGGGTCATCGATGTTCATGCTCCAGTTCGGCATCGCCTGCTGTAGCATCGAGATGATGCACACCTACGCCGTGAAACACGATTTGGACCGTTTCGGGGCGGGGGTTCCGCGCGCCTCGCCGCGACAGGCCGACGTCATCATCGTGCCGGGAACCATCGTTTCGAAATTCGCGCCGCGGATGAAGCGCGTGTACGACCAGATGCCCGAACCGAAGTTCGTCGTCAGCATGGGGTCGTGTACCTGCTCGGGCGGGCCGTTCCAGCAGGGGTACAACGTCATCAAGGGCGCAGAGGAGGTCATCCCGGTTGACATTCACGTTCCCGGATGCCCGCCGCGACCCGAGGCGCTCATCTACGGAATCACCCATCTTCAGGAGCGAATCGCCAACGGCGAGGCGGCACCGGTCGTGGTCAAACCGTACGAACTGGAGCGATTCGGCGATTTGGAACCCGACGAGTTGGTGCGATCGCTCGCGGACGAAATCGACGAGGACACCCTCGTCATGCGCTACAACTGGGTGGAAGAATGAGTTCGCAGACGGAGGAGCGAGGACAAACGCGTCCGCAGGAGTTCGACCGCGACGAACTGGCGGAACTGCTCGGCAATCACGTGCTCTCCCGCGACGACCACCTGAACGCACCCGGGTTCGTGATTCGGCCGGACGAAGTGCAGGAAGTCCTGACCGTACTGCGGGACGAGGCCGGATTCGACCATCTCTCGTGTCTGACCGCCCAGCAGTACGAGGACCGCTACGAGAGCATCTACCACCTCAAGAAGTACGCGGACCCGACACAGGAGGTGAGCATCGTCGTTCCGACCACGACCGACGACCCCGTGAGCGAGACGGCGGAACCCGTCTTTCGGACGGCGGAGTGGCACGAACGCGAAGCCTTCGACCTCGTCGGAATCGAGTACGACGGCAACCCGGATTTGCGGCGGATTCTCCTCCCGCGGGGCTGGCAGGGCCACCCGCTCTCGCTCGACTACGATCAGTACAAGACCCAGATCGTCCCGTTCGAGAAGCACAAGAATCCCATCGCGAAGGACGAGTACGCGGACAACGCCGATACGCTGTTCATCAACATCGGGCCGCACCACCCGGCGACCCACGGCGTCCTCCACATCGAGACCGTCCTCGACGGCGAGCAGGTGATCGACGTGCACCCCGACATCGGCTACCTGCACCGCTGTGAGGAGCAGATGGCCCAAAACGGCACGTATCGCCACCAAATCATGCCGTATCCCGACCGTTGGGATTACACCGCGAACATGACCAACGAGTGGGCCTACGCGCGGGCCGCGGAGGACCTCGCGGACATCGACGTTCCGGAATACGCCCAAATCCTGCGGACGTTCGGCGTCGAACTCTCGCGCATGGCGGGTCACTTCCTCGCGCTCGGCACCTTCTCGCTCGACGTGTACGGCGACTTCACAGCCATCTTCCAGTACGCGTTCCGCGACCGCGAAATCGTTCAGAACGTCCTGGAGGATTTGACCGGTCAGCGCATGATGTTCAACTACTTCCGCCTCGGCGGCGTCATCTGGGACGTTCCGGAGCCACGGGAGGAGTTCTTCGACAAGACGCTTGACTTCGTCTACGGACTCCCGGCCGCGCTCGAAGAGTACCACGCCCTGCTCACGGAGAACGAACTCTTCCAACTGCGCTGTGTCGATACCGGCATCCTCGACCCGGAAGTCGCGAAACAGTACGGCGTGACGGGTCCCGTCGCCCGCGGGTCGGGAATCGACTACGACCTGCGCCGCGACGACCCGTACGGCTACTACGACCAACTCGACTGGAACGTCGTCACCGAGGACGGCTGTGACAACTACGCCCGCGTGTTGGTTCGATTACGCGAGGTCGAACAGTCCGCCAGAATCGTCGAGCAGTGCGTCGAACTGCTGGCCAACTGGCCCGAGGAGGAACGGACCTTGCAGTCGAACGTGCCGCGAACCCTGAAACCGCCGATGGACGCCGAAACGTATCGCGCGGTCGAAGGGGCGAAGGGCGAACTCGGCGTCTACATCCGCTCGGACAATACCGCCAAGCCCGCGCGGTTCAAAATTCGAAGTCCGTGTTTCCACAACCTCTCGGCGCTGCCGGAGATGGCCGAAGGGGAGTTCGTGCCGGACCTTATCGCCTCGCTCGGCAGCCTCGACATCGTGTTGGGCGAGGTGGACCGATAGGATACCCGAGGACACACCGAAGCACTCTTTCTTTTCGCCTCCGAGGTCCCGAATATGGCAAGCCTCAAACGCAGCCTCGCCTTGCTCGTCGCGCTCGTCGGCGTCGCGTTCGCCGTCCACTACGTCCTCTTCGGTTCGCTCCCGCTCGGCAAACCACAGATGCTCGAGGACGACGAAATCGACGAGATCGACTTCGAAACGGCGACGGAATAACCGCGATTTTCGGCCCGTTTTTCTTCCGCGAGCGTCCGAAACCGCGGACTCCAACACGTTCAGTCATCAGACCACGTCAGCGAGAGGTATCGCCCCCTGAGGCGTCCGGGCGTCGGCACCGATCCGACGACGTTCCAGCCGTCGGATTCACGCCGAAGGAGCGTCCCGCAGTGGGTCACGGCCAGCACGTCGCCATCGACCACGCACCAACCGATCGCAACCTCGTCCGGGGTCGGTGACGACACCGATTCCAGCGGTTCCCCGTCGTGACGCTCGAACAGCGCGTGACCGCCGTCGACCCACGACGGGGACGAACCGGGTGCGCCGCCCGCATAAAGGGTGCCGTCGTGGACGAACGCCTCGCGGAAATACCGCTGCTCGTGCTCGCCGTCCAACCGCGACCACGACCGTCCGGCATCAGTCGAGCGGTACAACCCACTGCCCGTCGAGGCGACGAGGGTCTCCGCGTCGGCCATGTGGAGGTGGTGGATGTCGTCCGTGTTCGGCGCGTCGTGGTCGATACACCGCTCCTGCCAACTCTCGCCGCCATCGTCGCTCACGTGTACGCCGCCGACTTCGACGCCCGCGACGAGTCGGGCGGGCGCGTCCGGGTGGGTACAGAGGCTTCGAACCTGCGCGAGTCCGTCGTGGCGCTCCAGTCCCCAGTCGAACCGCTCGCGCAACTCCCGAAAGCCGACGAACTCGTCCCAATCATCGGCTTCGGATGGGAGTTCGGATTCCACGTCAGCGACGAACAGGCGAGCGGGGCGCGTCCCGACGTATAGCCTGTCGCCGGATGGACTGGCGGTGATGGCGTACGCTTCCTCGTCCGGGAACGGAAGTTTCGTCCAGTCGCTCCCGTCCGGCGAGTGATACAGTCCGGATTTCGCGGCCGCGAAGGGGCCGGGAAGCGCGTCGAACCATTTCACTCGGAACACGCGTTCGGTGTCGAGCAGTTTTTCATCCGTCGTTTCACCCGGTTCGCGGACGCCGAAGATTCGATACACGCCGTCGTCGCTTCCTGCGATGAGCATACGAAAGAAATCCGTCAGGATAGGCTTAAACGCTCCCGAAAGCGCGTTTGTGTAGAATGGTTTTCAATTTCGAGCGTTGCCGACCGTACGGCTACAAGAGAAGAGGTGCCGCCGAAGGGAACTCAGCCCAGTCGGTACTTCAGCCCGTTCGAAATCCGTTTTCGCTGGTACACCAGTTCGCCGAGCAACCAGAGGACGAGGAGCAGGATGGCGAAGATGACGGCGATGAACGCGTACTCGCTCATCCAGATGGGGCGGATGAACGGCGTCACCTGGTCCCATCGCTCGCCGTAGTGGCGCATCGTGTCTTGCATCGACGTTCCGGCGAAAGCGTGGCCGAGGAAGACGGACATCCTGAGGCTCTTTCCGGTTCCGGGGTCGAGGTTCGCGCTGCCGGAGATTTGATAGGTGCCGGAGGCGTTCTGGTCGGCGATGGTCGGGCCGTTGGATTCGTCGCCGGTACCGATGCGCTCGGCGTCGTACGGAAGCCACGGCG
Organism: Haladaptatus sp. AB643; assembly: GCF_024136975.1. Taxonomy (NCBI): domain Archaea; kingdom Methanobacteriati; phylum Methanobacteriota; class Halobacteria; order Halobacteriales; family Haladaptataceae; genus Haladaptatus; species Haladaptatus sp. AB643. The sequence continues at coordinate 115,944 of NZ_JAMYJW010000008.1, read as the reverse complement.
CGTAGAACTCCCAGACGATCTTTCCTTCGGGAGTGACTTCGATGACGCGGTGGTCCGAGGAGTCCACGACGAGCGTGTTGCCGTTCGGGAGTCGGTCGGCGTCGCGCGGCCACGTCAGCGTGTCGGACGACCCGAGCGTCCACGTCCGGTTCCAGTCGTTCCCGTCCTTCTCGTACTCGACGATGCGGTTGTTCTCGGAGTCGGCGACGAGGAACGTCGGTTTGCCCGACTCGCTTTCGAGATAGTCGGGATTGTGCTGTTTGTTGAGGATGGAGGTGTTCCCGGGTTCACCGAGTTTCATCGTGACTTTCTTCGTCTTCCGGTCGATGACGAGGACTTGGTCCATGTTTCGCGGGTCCACCGCGAACTTACCCGGTGCGATCTGTTGGACGTTGTTGAGGTGCGTCCAGTCGCCGGTGAATTCGCCACCCTGGTTCTTGTCGTAGTAGTTGGTGAAATGCCACTGCCAGACGATCTTGTCCTTTTCGAGGCTGTAAACGTACACGCGGTCGTTGTTCTCCCCGGTGCTCGAATTGTAGTTGCGGAGGTTACCGACCAGCAGTTCCGTGCCGTTGTTGATGAGGTCGATGTCGTGGGTGTCCTTGATCGGAAGGGTTCGAGACCAGACTTTCTTCTTCGTCTCCGGATTCATCTCGTACACGACGGTTTTGCCGCGCTGTGTCGAGACGACGAGGAGGTTGCCGTTCGGAAGCGGATCGACGTCGTAGAACCACGATACCCCTTCCTTCGACCCGTTGTACACCCAGTTTATGTTGCCTTTGGGGCCGACGGAGACGAGCCGGGCAGGTTTCTTCCTGTTTCCTTCTCCCTGAAAATTGAACCCTTGAACGCTGATTATCGTCGTACCGTTCGCGGGTTGATCGATGGTTCCAGGTTTGAGGTTCGATACGCTCGGGTCGTACGTGATTGCGGAGACCACGGAGGGCGTAAGCAGGGCGACGACCACTAATAAGACGATCCCACGCGTGAGCCAAGCACGCGGTGGGAGTCGCTCCGTCAAGTCCATAACGTAATCATGTTGACGTACTGTTTGAGTATTTTGCGTTTCGTCTACCATCCTCGTCGGCTGATTTTTGGTGTTTCGATGACAGTATCAGGTCTGACATGACGGCGAACGATCTTCGTCGTTCGATTGCCGAGAACAAGCCGTTACTCCATCCGGTGGACGAGTAGCGAGCAATGTCTTTTAAGCGAGCAGGTAGTCACGAACTCCCGAATGCCCCCTGACATCGACCTCCGGTTGCTCGTCCCCGCACCCGTTCGGCGCATTCCCGCCGACCTCGGGGTCGTCGTCTGCTTCGTTCTCGTGACCGGTCTCTCGGTTCTCCTCCCCGTCGTGCGCGACTGGCCGATTCGACTCCTCCTCGCGATGCCGTTCGTCCTGTTCGTTCCCGGGTACGTCGTCATCGCGGCGCTGTTTCCGGAGGGGAAATCGGCGGACCGGGAAAGTTCGGTGGGGCCGGAACGATCAGCAGAATCGGAACGACCGGCAGAATCCGAAGGAACGGCGGAAGTCGGGTCCACCGTCGAACGGGTTCGCTCCCGATTTGACGCCGGAATCGGCCTCCTCGACCGCTTCGCGCTCTCGTTCGGCGCGAGCATCGCAGTCGTCCCGCTGATCGGACTCGTGCTCGATTTCACCCCGTGGGGAATCAGACTGGTTCCCGTGGTCGTCGCAGTCGGCGGATTTACCCTCCTCACGACGGCCGTCGCAGTGGTTCGTCGGTGGAACGTCCCCGAAGCGGAGCGGTTTTCGGTTCCGTTCCGTCGATGGGGCGCGGCGATTCGAACGTCGTTCCTCCATCCGGAGACGCGCGTCGATGCGGCGTTGAACGTCGTCGTCGTGCTGTGTGTCCTGCTCGCCGTTGCGAGCGTCGGGTACGCGGTCACGGTTCCCAACGACGGGGAGAACGTCACCGAGTTCTATCTCCTCTCGCGGGCCGACAACGGCACCCTCACCGCTGGTGGGTATCCGACCGACCTCACGACGGAGGAGCGGAAATCGGTGTACGTCGGGGTGAAAAACCACGGGCACCAACGGAATCGGTACACCGTCGTCGTGCTCGTCCAACGGTTGGACACGAACGGGAACGGAAACGGAGCGAGCGTTCGGAACCAACGGGAACTAACCCGCGTTCACGCCGTCGTCGGCCCGAACGAAACGTGGCGAACCAAAACGACGCTCGACCCAGGGATGACGGGGGACCACCTTCGCGTCCAGTATTTGCTATACGAGGGACCCGTCCCGAACGAACCGTCCCAGCGGACGGCAGCACATGAACTTCACCTGTGGGTGAACGTTTCGAACGGTGGGAAATCGTGAGATGTCGGTCCCTGAAAATCGGTTCAGTATCGCGTTTCCGATGTCGAGGGGTGTAGAACGGACGACAGAGTTATGTGAGTATCCCTATACAAAATGACGATGCACACAGTAACTGCCGAGCGCGTATCCAAGGCTCTGCGGAACCCCTATCTACTGGCTCGGGAGACCAACAAACTCTATTACGGGACTTACAGGGACAACAGCGTCTACGGGACTGCCGTTCTGGACGAGGCGTGGGACAACCTGATACTGCTGGACGCCTGTCGGTACGACGTTTTCGAGGCGGAGAACACGCTTCCGGGCCGGTTGCACAAGCGACAGTCGAAGGCGAGCAGCACCGTCGGGTTTCTCGAACACAACTTCGATGGGAGACGGGTCCACGATACCGTCTACGTGACCGCCAACCCACAGCTAACGCGAAAGTCCGACGACCTCGACGCGGATTTTCACTCGGTCATCAACGTCTGGGAGAGCGACTGGGACGAGGAGGTCGGGTCGGTGACACCCGAGGCGATGGCGAAACGCGCACTGGAGGCGAACGACGAGTTTCCGAACAAACGGCTGATACTCCACTTCCTGCAACCACACCTCCCGTTCATCGGCAAGTTCGGGCGGTCGCAGTTCGGATCCGGGTTCGGCTCCGGATTCTGGACGAAGGTGAAGGAGGGCGACGTTTCGATTTCGGAGGAACGACTGTACGCCGCGTACCGCGAAAACCTGCAAATCGCACTTCCGAGCGTTGGGTCCCTCCTGGAGGAACTACCCGGACGGACGGTCGTCACGGCGGACCACGGACAGGCGTTCGGCGAACGCTCCTTCCCGCTCCCCATCAAGGAGTACGGTCACCCACGGGAGACGTACATGCCATGCTTGACGGAAGTCCCGTGGTTGGTGTTCGATTCGGACGAGGAAAAGCGGGTCACGGCTGAACCGCCGGTAGAATCGGAGCACGAAATCGATAACGAGCGATCGACGTCGGCGGAAGTCGAATCGCGATTGGAGCAACTCGGTTACAAACTCTGATCGCCGATGAAGGGGAGTTTCACGGAGAAGATCTCCGTCACCTTCGTCGGGGGGATCGTGGGGCGGTTCACGCAGTATCTCGTCTACATCCTGATTTCGCGCACCTTGGGGGCGGCGGCGCTCGGCGTGTTTAGCTTCGGCTACGTGCTGTTGAACTTCACCTCCATCGTCTCGCGGTTGGGGTTGGACAACGCGGCGAAGAAGTTCATCCCGAAGTACTCCGACCGGGACGAGAAGATCCGCGGGATAATCATCATCTGTCTGTTGATCCCGGTCGTCTCCGGAACCCTCCTCTCGTCCGGCGTGTACGTCATCTACGACGCCCTGAACGGCGTCCTCCACGTCAACGTGGATCGAACCGCGCTCCTGTTCCTGCTCGGGGTTCCGGCCTTCTCGGCGCTGACGGTGGCGATGGCCGCCACGCTCGGCTTCAAGGAGACCAAATACTCGGTGTACGCCAAGGACTTCATCCAAGGCGGGTCGGCGGCCGTCCTCATCGCCGTCGCGGTGTACTTCCGCGACGATATTCGGGTAGTCATCCTCGCCTACGTCGTCTCGGTCGTGTTAGGGTTGGCGTACGCGATTGCCGTGTTGGCCCGGAAGAGTGGCATGTACGACTCGCTCGCGTACGACGTTCAGTTCCGCGAGGTGTTTCTCTACTCGATTCCGGTGATGTTCACCGCCGTCTCGCAGTATCTCGTCTCGTGGACGGACATCCTGATGCTCGGAATCCTCAAGGACAGCGCCGCCGTCGGGTACTATCAGGTGGCGTTTCAGACCGTCGCGATCCTCGGTTTCGTCATGTTCGGCGTGAACTCCCTCTTCCCGTCCGTCGCCGCGGACCTCTATCACACGGACCGACTCGACGAACTGCGGAGCACCTACCAGATCGTCACGAAATGGATCACGTATCTGACCGTCGTCGGGTTCCTGTTCATCGTCATCAAATCCGACGAGATACTGCGCCTCTTCGGGTCCTCGTTCGTCCGGAGTCAGCAGGCGCTCGTCATCCTCGGCATCGCGTTCATCGTCGCGGGCGTCGTCGGCCCGACGGGGTATCTCCTGAGCATGACCGGCTACGAGCGGGTGGAATTGGTCAACAACGTCCTCATCGCTCTGCTGAACATCGGCCTGAACTACGTCCTCATCACCCGATTCGGCATCGTCGGCGCGGCGGTGTCCACCTCGATCTCGTTGGCCGTGCTGAACACCCTCCGGGTGATCGAGAGTTGGGTGTTCCTCGACATCGCGCCAGACCCGTCCACCTACTACAAAGGGGTCGTCCCCATCGTCGCCGCCATCGTCGTCCTCGAACTGGTGTCGGGAACGCTCTCCGGCCACCTCGCCGACCTCGTCGTCAGCGGCCTCGGCTACACCGCGACGTTCGCGGTGTTGATGTACTACCTCGGCGTCGAGAAGCGTGATCGGAAACTGTTGCAACCGATGCAGTAGGGACGTCGAAAGTGGATTACGGGACATGGAAAGTGGATTCCCGTGAAATCGGCGACCCTCGATGGAGTTCTTGCCACACACTCGACACGAACCCGCAACTCGGCTACTTCGATCTCATTTACCTACACTAACTATACCGTGACTGCCGATAGTACTGGTACCGTTCACGTTGCTCCCGTCTAACGCACCATCCAGCCTCACAGCACACTCCCGCCGCTGAAAAGAACTATCATTCAATTGAATTCTCCTGCGGGAATAGTTCTACTGATCCACGCACCGAAACTATTCGCCGTCCACTCCAGGATCTTCGATCGGCCGCAATCCCGTCGCCATCAATCGTCGAGCGATCACAACCAGTCCGTTATCAAACCCCCGTCCAAAGACGGCCTGCTCGGATTCGATTCCATCCGTTGGCCGCTCATGTGCAGTACTCACGAGGATCGTGGCTCGGTCAATGAGCACCAATCGAGTGATGGTTGTCTCATCCTCGATATCCAGCGATGAACTATCCAACCACTCCAAGCCGGAGTGAAACACCGTTGCTCCGGGAACTGCCGTAGTCACCCGATCCCGGAGGGTATCGGTTAGTGTTCCCACTACCACATCAACACCTCTCGCTTGAGCCGCTTGCAGTTGCTCACCTAAGTGATGAGTAAGAATCTCATCGCGCCCAATAATCAGAACGATCTCCTCCGTGGCCTCATCGATAAGCTGACCAGTCCGATTTGCAATGGGGGTCGTTCCTGACAGCGCCCATACGTCGTGGGTGACTTCTTCGTCACCATTCGGTTCGACTGGTTCTATCGCAGTCAGCGTCTCCGCAAGCGTGGTAGTTCGCGACTCGTACTCTTGGCGCAGTGTCTCGGTTGCCTCTTCGACTGGTACCGCTCGATACTGCCGTGGGTTCGAGTTTTGTATCTCGACCAAGCCCTTGGCTTCGAGCACTTTGATTGCATCATATACGCGCGTTCGTGGCACGTCGGAAATATCGCTGAGCTCTTTGGCTGTCGCTTTGGATACGCGTGAGAGTGCGACGAGACAGCGTGCTTCGTACTCTTTGAGCCCGAGCTGTTGGAGCAATTCAACTGCATGTTGTTGATTCGATCGTTCATTCATGGGTCCCAACCATCTGCCCAGGAGTTCTGGGGCTGTTCAGACCGTTCTGTCGTCGCCCGTAAGTCAGTTGTTGTCTCACCCCCCGAGCGTCCTCGACAGAGTGATACTTCATCAGTAGACATTCTCTGTCCAGACGTATCAAAGACACTTTTCTATCTACTGTCATACTGCTGAATTACCAAAAAATTCCGCTATTCACCCAGATAACACAGTAGATATATCGTTATTGCGCAATATAGGGAGGTTAAATCTGCTAATTTAGCAGTCGTCACGGAATCGCCACGGATCGAACCTCCGCCGTTCGTATCGATTTGTGATTCAATACACAACTGTCTTCGCTAAATAGTATCTGACGATGTCCAAGTCTGACTGTATCGCACACGTTGTACCCATCTGACAAAACATCATTAACTCAAATAATCACAGTAGGACTATACGCGCTGAGCATGTAGCTCGAAATGGTACGGAGTTCGATTAGGGTCCCAACCAATCACTGCTCCGTACCAAGGCTGCCACCTTTGTGGCAGCTTCTCACCCGCGCTAATCAGGTGGTTTATCGGAAGACTCACACAGAATTAGTCGGCGAGGGCTGTGAACAGCGGTTTGGTCTCGTCGAACTGTGGCCCTTCGTTTCCGCATCGATTTCCTGCCCCCCAGAATCATCCAACTCGTCCGCGGCGACATCGCTATCGCTCGCGTGTGATCATCACCATTTGCTTACCTGAATACAGGCAAGAAGCCCCGTCCTCAAGGACGAGCACCGCGAGCGAATAGGGAGGAGAGACAGCGTTCACGAGAGCTTTGCTCTCGTCAACGCCTGGGGAGAGACTGACACCCCGGATACCGTTGAGTCTGCAAAGCGCGTCATCGAAGCAATCGCTGTCCAGGATTCACCCAGATTTTCACATATCTTCTTTAGGCATCCATGATCTATCTTGAGATATGAGTCGAGGACTCGACAACGTTGACCGTGGCATCCTGTATCATCTCCAGCGTGATGCACGCAACACAACCACCCAAGAGATCGCCGAAACAGTTGGTACCTCGGCGAGTACGGTCCGTAATCGCATCGAAGCACTCGAAGAGGACGGGATCATCAAGGGCTATCATCCCGAAATCAATTACGAGGCGGCGAACCTTCCCCTCCGGATCCAATTTATCTGCACGGCTCCGCCAACCGAGCGGGCCGAGTACGTCGAGGAGATTCTTGAGATACAGGGTGTGATCGACGTTCGTGAGATGCTGGTCGGACGCCAGAATATTTACGTCGAGGCAGTCGGGACGAGTACCAAAGATATCACGCGCATCACGGATGTGTTGCACGACATGGGACTCACGGTCGAATCGGCCGAGATGTTGCGAAAGCACTACATCCAACCGTTCAATCACTTCCATTTCAGAGAGGATGCTACCGAGGACACATCTGAGAGCTAGACGAAATTTCGATCGACGCGTCAGTATTCTACCGTCTCTCGGTTCGCTAGCAGTCCCGCTAGAATGCCGTCGTCCTCACTGAGACGAAGAGGAATTCGTGGTCATCTCTACCAGACTCGAAGGGTTGCAGATTAAGGCCAATCGTAGGGTAACTCGTCCGCATGATCGCTCATCAGTGTGAGCAGTGGAGCAATCTCGTCAATGTTGGGTCCACGACGGATCACCCCTGTGTCCGGGTCCCAGTCGAGATAGCCCGCATCCGCCAATTTGGGTAGATGCGTGTGGTGGAGTTGTGTTTTCAGCGACTCTACCTCCGCATCATCCATCTCGTCAGTTGTAATCTTGTCTGGGGTAAACTCGTCTTCATCACGAGGATTCTGATTCAGGACTGCGATCAGAATACGACGGCGACGTGAGTCACCCAGTATGCCGAGCATGACGTCGAGTGATGCTGATGTGGTTGCGTGTGACATTGGTTTCTGGCCTGTGTTGCGGACGTACGGACTCTATGCGTTTCGCGTGACGACCCACGCGAAAGAACCATACAACCCTGCATGGCCGGTAACCCCGGTTCAAACGACCCCTCACTGAGTGGGGTACAAACGCTGAGTCTTTGTTGCTGTTTCCGTAAGTCATATCCACAGATGGAGGGGAATAAGGCTGTTGTAACCCAGATACTCAACCTCAGGGTTGTACAAAGGGAAGGGATAGTACTACCGAACTAACCCCCGATTTCGCCGTTAGTAGACTAAATTATCGGATGGTCAACTATGAAACGGAGATTACGGCCAGCCATCGGGTAACTCATCCGGATGATTCAGCATCAACGTGAGTAACGGCGCAACTTCATCGAAGTTCGGCCCTCGACGAATTGTTTCGGTGTCGGGATTCCACTCGATATACCCCGCGTCTGCTAGCATGGGAAGATGTCTATGGTGCAATTCCGCTTTCAGCTGTTCGACTTCGCCATCAGTCGTATCATCCGGGTCGTCTAAGTTTGATGCAAACTCGTCTTCGTCGCGTGGATTATGATCGAGGATTTCCAAGAGGATGTGGCGGCGGTGCGACGAACGCAAGGCATCAAACAGCGTATCAATTGGCGTGTTAGTAGATGCGTTCATTATGAGTTCCTATCCGTGCAGCGCAGACAGTCTGCTATATTACGTTTCGTGTTCCAACCACGCGAAGAGAACTGGGAACAGCTGCACGATCGGTAGAACCCGGTTCAAGCGGCCCCTTCATCATCAGGGAGCAAACGCATTTGAGTGTGACTTCGCATTAATACGGTTCGTTCGACAATCAAAAGAAGGTGTGGTTGAATAGTGAAGGAGTCGAAGTCGTCGAAATTGATCAATGAGACTGCAAGAATGCCACAAGATCAATCACGTTCTCACCCCGCCCGTGACCTGTCCCGTCACGCCGTTCGGTTCGTGCTGTAGTAGATCGTCGTTTCCTCGGCTTGGTAGACCTTATCCACGTGCTCGTTGGCCTGAATCCGCGCTTTCGACCGTCGCCACGATTCGAGGTTGACCCAGTTTTTCAGCGCCAGCCAGTTCCATTCGTAGTTGATGGCGTAGTAGCCCGCCGGGAGCGCGGACCCGTTTCGGAGCGCGCCGACGTTCGCGATGGATATCTTCTGTATCGACGCGCCGTTCTTCGCCGGTTGTGGCGTGTTCTCCTCCATGTACAGTTGCAGGAGATACTTCGTGACGACGCTCGACCGTATCTCCGAGACGTTGGCGTACTGCATCGCCCACACAGAGGTGGCGTCGAAGTCCTCGTAGCCGTCGGTTCGGTTGATGGTGTGGTGTTGCTCGTTGGCGACGAAGAACGCCGGTTGCGTGACGAGCAACACGGCGAGCGCCAGCGCGCTCCACTTTCGAAGGCTCACTCGCGGTAGCTTCGGCAGTTTCGGGAACGACCGATCACTGAGCCGCCAGAAGTAGGCGATACAGAGCACCGCTGGCGGATGTAGCCACGCGACTGCGGGGTGACCCATGGCGAATCGGATGAAGATGAATCCTCCGATGCCGACGAGGAACGAGTGAATGAGAATGCTGTCCTCGCGCGGTTCGTCCCGCACGACGTGGTAGTAGAACATCGAGACGAAGAACAACAGCGAGAGTCCGATGACGACGTACTTCGCCAGCGCGATGTACGTCACCTCCGGCGGTTGCGAGAAGTACAGCGAGCCCGCGAGCTGTTTCGATTGCTCGTCGGATTTGAACCACTCCAATAGCAGTTTGTCGAAGCTGGAAATCGACGGCCCCGCACCCAAAAACACCGGGAGGAATCGCAGATAGACGAAGTTGAGAAAGCCGAACTCGACGACGAGCAGGACGGGAACGACCTTCTCGATGCGCCGTTTCACCGTCGCGCGCTCGACGTCGTCGTCCAGTATCCGGTGTGTCGCCCAGAGCGCCACGAGGGTCATGAGGACGATGGCGGTTCGGTCGTAGGAGACGAACACCAACGTCGCCCCCGCCAGCAGTCCGACCGGATACAGTCGCTTCGTCGGCCGCTCGATCTCGATGAACAGCAGGAGGAGAATCGTGAATTCGAGCAGGGCACCGATGCCGTGCGGCCAGTAGAACGTCTTGCTCGTTCCGTTGAGCGACGCGAGAAACTGCACCAACACCAGCACGCCGGCGACGACGTAACTGCCCGAGACGCGCTTGATGAGGGCATAGTAGAGGGCGATGTACGGGAAGATGGTCAGCGGCGTGTACAGCAAGGGCGTCGCTTTCGTTCCCCACAGCAGGGTCATGATCGACCCGAGCGAGTAGAATCCCGAGAGGTAGACGTCCCGTCCCGCGATGTGACCCGTCTCCACGATTTGCTGGACCCGAGCGACGTGCTGTGGCGCGAACGAGTCGATGGAGATGATGTGGGCGAACAGGGGGAAGGCGATAGCGAGGGAGACACAACTGATGGCGACTTTCAGTCGCCGCCCGTTTTGCATACCGCCCGTACTCCGTACGTATCGATAAAACCCCGTTTCTATTACATATCTGTTCGGGAAAATCCAGCGTCACACAGTGGGATATCTATTCCATCCCTTCTACTCCCGCATAGATGTCGTCCAGTTTTCGGGCCATGGCGGTCGCGGGTCCGGGCGATCGTGACGGATTTCCGACCGGAATTCGCTCGCGAGATGGACGACTGCCACCGTGGAAACTCATGCGGGTAGACCCGAGTGGCCGAAAACGTATTCCCACACTCGGTTGTCCACCCCATGACGATGCACGTTTTACAGGTGGGGCCGGTGCCGAGACGCGTCGGCGGCCGGAACACGGGGGGCGTCGCGAATCACATCTGGGATCTGTCGAGACAGCTAACCGACGAGGGGTACGACGTGAGCGTGCTGGCACACAACCTGTACGAATCGAGGTCGGACCCGGTCGTCCGTGAGGACGTGGAAATCTACGGCGTGAACTGGAAGCGTCTCGGGAGACACCTCGGCACGGTTTCGGCACCGGGCGACCTGTACGCCGTCAACCGCGACTACTTCGGTCAGTTTCCCCCCGCGGAACGAGCGAAGTATCTCGCCTATCACCTTCACTGCCGGAGCGTCTTCGCCGAACTCTCGCCCGACGTGATTCACAACCACCATCTCGGCTTCAAATGCCCCATCGTACACCACGAGCGGGACGCGACCCTCGACGCCGACCCGCCGATCCTCACGTCCGTTCACGGCTTTCACGGGATGATGTTCGGCGACGAGCGGTCGAAGGCGAATCACGAGCGACTGATCCGGGACGGCTACGCGCTCTCGTCCAACCTCCTGCTCAACAGCAGTCAGGTCCGGAACGAAGCGACCGAACTCCTCCCCGACCTGGAATCGAAACGCTACGCCGTCGGCATCAACGGAATCGACGGCCAACGATACCGGCCGAACGGCGGGGCCACCGGAGTCACCGGAACCCGAGAGACCGGCGACGAAACCACGACGCTCCTCTACGTCAGTCGACTCGAAGAGCGAAAAGGGATCTTCACGCTGTTGGACGCCCTTTCCTCCGGATTTTCGGCGTCCGACGTTCGCTGTCTCGTCGTCGGCGACGGCGAGGAACGGGCCGCAGTGGAACGGCGAATCGCAGATCACGGCATCGGAGAAATGGTGGAGCTGAAAGGGTTCGTCCCCGAACTGGCCGATTACTACGACGAAGCGGACGTGCTGGTCGTCCCCAGTTACCACGAGGACTTCGGGCTGATTTACGCCGAAGCCATGTCGTGTGGCACGCCGGTCATCGGAACGACGAACGTGCCCGAAAGCGTGATTCCGAACGAGGCGGTCGGATTTCGAGTTCCGCCGAAGGATCCCACCAGCCTCCGCGATGCGATCCGAACGGCGATTCGAACGGAGTGGGACACGGAAACGATCCTCGACCACGCTCGGACGTTCCACTGGGAGCGAAAGATCGAGGAGTACGACGATATCTACGCCGACCTCGTGAACGGGGAGTTCTGATCACTTGTAGCCGAGCGTCCGCAACCGCGTCTCGACCGTCGAATCGTGGAGGTCGGTACCGTCCTCCATCATGTTCCCGGCGACCTCCTCGGCCGACGTGAACTCGTCCAACTCGTCCCGCAACCGTCCCTCCCATTCGACGGTACCGGACACGTCCTTCGTTTCGTCGGGGTTGGCCGCCAAATCGTACGCCTCGGTCCGGAGCTGTCTGCGCGTCTCGGCGTCGAACGTCTCGATGACCTTTCGATCCTCCGTCCTGATGCCCGTGTACGCCCGATTCAGCATCGGGGAGTGATTCAACAGGAAACTCCTCCGCGCTTCGTCGCCGTGCGGAGCACCCTCCCAGTTCGACGGCACGTCGAGACCCAGGTTTGACGCTATCGTCGCGGGGATGTCGAGTTGTCGCACCTCCTCCGCTCCCGAAAACCACTCGGCGGCCGTCGGACTGGCGAACAGGGGAACCCGAACGCATTCGTCGTAGAGGCGGGCGTGGCCGTACTTCCCGTGGTTGAACTCCTCGCCGTGGTCGCCGACGACGACCACGGCGGCGTCGTCGTCGATAAAGTCGAAGACCTTCCCGATCTGTTCGTCCAAGTAGTCAACACACTCCCAGTACAGCGCCTCCAACGTGGCGAGCGTCTCCCCGTCCACCTCGCTGTGATGTTTCGAGAACTCGTAGTGAGAGCGTAGCGTCCGCACGAGACCGCTTTCGACCGACCGCTTGAAACCGGGGAGGAACGGCACGTGGACGTCCATCAGGTGCAGCCAACAGAACCTCGGGCCGTCCGTTCGTCCATACCATCGCTCCGCCCGTTCCGCCAGTTCGGTCGTCGTCACCCGACCGCGGAACCGAGCGTAGTCGGTCGCGTTCCGCAGGGTTTCCGAGACGGCGTCGAGTTTCGCCGGGAGCAGGGACGAATCGACGGTCAAACCGTCGTTCCAGAACGTGTCGAAGTACGGTTCCCACGCGCTCAAAAACGGGTTCGACGCGACGAACCCGCCGGTCGAATACCCAGCCTCGGCGAGGAGATCCATGAGCGGCCTCGCTCCGTCCCGAATTTCGTCGAACCCGTCGTAGACGAAGGGGTAGTACTGTCCGGCGAGGATGGCGGGGAAGACGCCCCGCGTCGCGGGTGCCGGACAGATGGCTTCCCGTCGGCGGTACTCCGCGGTCAGCGCTTCGAAGGAATCCATCTCGTCGGGCGCGTCGTGTCGCCAGCAGTCGATGGTGAGCAGGACGACGTCGGGTGACTCGGAAACATCGGACATCTCAGAGGTACCCCAACTCTTTGAGCCGTGTCGAAACGTCCCCGGCGGTTTCCGGGCGTCGTTCCGACGACCCGCCCGATTCCACCGTCCGGCGATTCGACCACTCCAGTTCAAACCACGGAACCGTGACGAGGTCGGGGGCGTGGATACCCTCGGGATGGCCGTACACCCGAACTCCCGCCGGACCCAGACGCTCGCCGAACAGGTTGCCGTGGTCGGCCGTCACGACGGTCTTGCCGTCCAGTTCGTTCCCCAGTTCCCGGACGTGTGGAAGCACGAGGTCGAGGTTCTCCCGATACGCCTTCCGGACGACGTCCTCTCGGAGATGGCCCTGTTTCAGCAGGTCCCAGACGTTCCAGTGGTCGCTCTCGGCCGTCTCGCCGCTCGCCATCCGCCGCGACAGTTCGATGCCCGCCTGTTCCCCGATGTGCTCCTGCCCGAATTCCCCGATGAACGGGTAGTGTGGTTGGATGAAATGGGCGATGATCCGTTTGTCCGGATACCGCTCCGCCGCTTCGAGCGTCCGTCGTACCATCTCGCGCGGTCGAACCGTGTTGTGGGTCTCGTCCCAGTCGGACTCCCAGACGTTCACGACAGCGTGGAACGCGTCGTCTGTGTGAACCTCGACTTGCGGGTTCGCGGTCACGTAGACGGTGTCGCGGAACGTCCGGCCGTCGAAGTTCGCCCGTAGGAACTCGGGCGTGTTCGACCCGAGCGAGCGTTTCCGTTTCAGCGTCCCCGACAGCCCCGAACCAGGGAGCGCCCGACGGAACGTGTCGAACCGGCAGGCGTCCAGAACGACCAGCGTGTCCCACTCCTCGTTCATCACCGCCGTTCCCTCGTCCCCCTCGAAGTAGCGGTAGTACGGTTTCAATACCGCCTTCTCGTACAGGAACGGGAGCGCGATGGTGCGCCACCATCGTTCGTCGTCGTAGTGCTCCGCCGTCTGTCGAATCTTGTCGGTTACGCTCATGTCGGCACCTCCGTTCGTCGGGCCAGTCGTTCGGTCAGATACGTCGAAAGCGCGTACGCCATCCACGCCTGACACCACCGCATCAGCGTGAATCGCTTCGTGTAGAAGCGCCGTTTCTGGTAGTAGAACTGCCCGTCTCCCGCATACAGGTTTTCGAGCACCCAGTCGATGATGGCGCGGGCGAACTCGAACTCGCCCGCCATGCTGAACACGATGATTCCCTGCGTCGCCGCGTGGATGTCCTTCGGGAACTTCGAGTTCTCGTCCCAGTTGGGCGCGCCGTCCGCCTCGAACAGCCGGTTTCGATAGAACTCCATCGCCGCCGCGAGTTCGTCCGCGTAGCGCTCCGTTCCCGTCACCTCGTGATATCGCAGCATCGATTCGATGATGAAACCGTTGTGGTGGTTGTCCATCGACAGGTGGGACGCCGACGGGGGTTCGCGGTAGTACCACCCGCCGAGGGAGGTCTGTCGCTCGACCACGTAGTCGAGCAGTTTCGTGGACCGGCGGCGCAGTTCGTCGTCGTCGAACCGCCCGTACAGATCGATCAGCAGGCGCGCGCCGAGCGCACCGCCGTTGAGCGTGTAGTAGTCGCCGCTCTCCAGCGGTTGGTACTTGATCTTGGCGGCGTCGCCTATCTCGCGGTACTCCAACTCGTCGTAGAGGAAATCGGTCGCCTCGGCCGCCGTCTCGCCGAATTTCGGGTCGTGCTCTCCCACCGACAGCAACGCCTTGGTCGCGTAGGAGGTCGGGACGACGTTCGGCGTGTTCGGCGGTCGCTTCTCCCGAAGCATCTGCATCGCGTGTCGGTGGCCGCCACAGAACCCGACGTATCCCTCGCTCGTGTTCTCGGTCAGCCACTCGGCGAGCCGAATCGCCTCGTCCCTGTAGCGTTCGTCCCCGGAGAACCGAAACAACCGCTCGTTCGCCATGACGAAGAGGGCGGTTCCCTTGAAGCTCCGCCGCTGTTCGACCAGCAAAAGCGGTCGGACGTTCACCGGCGAGCGCTTGATTCCCTCCTGCACGAGGATGTTGAGCCACTTGTTATCGACCGGAGTTTCCCGGAGCAGGCGACTGCTCATCCCGTCGAAGTAGTCGTACCCGACGTAATCGTGCTCCCACGAGTACCGGAGCGTCCCGGTGAGCAGGTCGTAGATGTCCTCGTCCTGCAACTCGTCGGTCGTCGGGTGAATCAGTTCACTCATCTATCGACTCCCAAATCCGTGTGACCAGTGCTCCGACTTCGTCTCGAACCCGCTTGGACTCGCCGAGGCTTCCCTCGGTTCCGCGATTGGCGTCCAGATAGTCGAATATCTCGCGGTGGTCGCGGGTCAGCAGGATGTCCCCATCGCGCGCCATCCGTTGGTCCACGGAGAGCGGCGTCTCGGGGAAGAACGACACCGCCGGTTTGTTCATGCACGCGGCTTCCCGCGCCATCGTCCCGGACCCGGTGAGGACGCCGTCGGAGTGCCACGCGAGTTGCAGGCCGTTCAGTGCCGTCTCCGGGACGAATACATCGCTGGGGCCGTACGGCGCTGTGAACTCCTCGTCGCCCCTACCGCGCGGCAGGTAGACGACGTCGATTCCGCGCTCCGTCGCCTCCCGTAGGATGTCGGGGACGAGCGACCGCTCCTCGGAGACGTACGCGGCGTCGAGGGCCTCCGGGCGGACGACGATGTACTCCTCGAACGGAAGCCGTTCGGGAAACGACGGGTCGGGTTCGAAGTCGGCGACGTAGATGTCCTCCTTGTAGCCGTCGTAGGTGTGAACCCGCGAGGAATCCACGCGCCACTTGGTCAGTTCCGAGGTTTCGAACGCCGCCGGAACGACGTTGTGGGTCGCCTGTGCCTCCAGTCGGTTGTACAACTCCTCGAAGCCCAATCCGTCCACGTGCGCCGTGATGTCGTTGTCGGTGAAGTGGATCGACGGGATACCCCGCGCTTTCGACGCGAGGACGCACATCGCGTTCCTGGACGACAACGAGACGCTCGCGGGCGGTGCTTGCGCCGCGAGTTGCATCGTCCGAAGCGGGATGCCGAACTTTCGGAGCAGGGTGTTGTCGAAATCACGGCCGAGGACGGTGTAGTCGAAGCCGGTTTCCCCGGCCAAATCGACGGTCTCCGTCTTCTCCCGAACCGTGACTTCCGTTCGAACGTCGGTCAGCGAGTCCACCAATCCGCGGAAGAAAAAGGGATGTGACGGACTCACGAGGTCTATCCACGCCGTTTGGGTCGTCGTTGCTGTCGTCATATCCGTTCCACCTCGATCCCGACCGCGGCCCATTCGTCCGCGTCGAGCACCGCTTTCGTGTCGATGACGAGGTTCCCCGCCATTCCGTCCGCAATCGTCCTCGTGTCCAACGATTCGAACTCGTCGTGATCGGTCGTGACGACGAGCGCGTCGGCCCCGTCCACGGCGTCCGCCAGCGAATCCAGCCGAATCGCAGGATTTGCGACATGGGGGTCGTGTAGCCCCACCCGGACCGCGTTCGAACGCGGGTCGGGGTCGGGATCGTGGTCGTCGTTCGCTTCGTCCTCTCGTCGGCCGTTTCCGCCGCCGCCGTCCGTCGCGGGTGGTCCCGTCGTCGCTTCGCGTTCGTCTTCCGCCGCCCTCCGCACCGCCTCCGCGAGTCGAAGTCCGGGACTCTCGCGAGCGTCTCCGATGTTCCCCTTGTACGCGACGCCGAGAACCGCTATCTTCGTCCCCGCCAGTCCACCCAGTTCCTCGTCGAGGAGGTCCGCGACATAAGCAGCCATACCGTCGTTGACCCGCCGGGCGCGTGCGATCAGGTCCAACTCGTCCGAGCGTTGGCCCAGAAACCACGGGTCGACGGGCAGACAGTGGCCGCCGACGCCGGGTCCCGGACGATGGATGTTCACGCGCGGGTGCTCGTTGGCGAGACCGATGGCCTCGCGCGAGTCGATGCCGTACTCCCGAGTGAGTTTGGCTATCTCGTTGGCGAGCGCGATGTTCGTGTCGCGGAACGTGTTTTGGATGAGTTTGACGAACTCCGCCGTCGTGGCGTCGCTGGTCGTCCGAATCTCCCCCTCCACGAACGAATCGTAGAGACGGACGGCGGCCTCCGTCGAGACGCCGTTCACGCCGCCGATGATGCGGGCGTTCTGGCGCATCTCCGTGATGATGTTTCCCGGCAGGACCGTCTCGGGACAGTGGACGAGCGCGAACTCGTCACCGGCCCGCAGTCCGTCGGTTTCGAGGACGGGACGGAGCACGTCCTCGGTCGTTCCGGGCGGCACCGTCGATTCCAGAATGACGGTGTCGCCGACCCGCAGGTGGGGTCGAATGGCCTCGCCCGCCGACCGAACGTAGTTCAGGTCGGCCCGTTTCGCGTCCGCGTCGAACGGCGTCGGCACGCAGACGATGTGATACTTCGCCGGTTCGACGGTCGAGGTCACGTCGAGGTTGCCGGACTCGAACGCCTGTGTGACGAACGCGCGAAGGCCGGGTTCGTCCATCGGCAACTCGCGGTCCTCCAATCCCTCGATGACGCTTTCGTCGGTGTCGTAGCCGACCACGCTGTGATCGTAGTTGGCGAACATCGCGGCCGTCGGGAGGCCGATGTATCCCAACCCGTGAACGAAAATATCGCTCATCCGGTTTCCCCCCGAACAGCCCCGTTCGACCGCAGTATCGATACGATTGACTCCCCAGTGCTTCCGTTACCGAAGGGGTTGTCCCACTCGGTTGCTGTTTCGATCATGATTCGTGACCCTCGTCGTATCTCGTCCGGATCCGTCCCGACGAGTCTGTTCGCCCCGACCTGAATGGTCTCCGGGCGTTCGGTGCTGTCGCGGAGCGTCACACACGGCGTTCCCAAAATACACGCTTCCTCCTGGACGCCACCCGAGTCCGTCAGGACGAGGGTCGCTTCGCTCTCCAGTTTCAGGAAGTCGAGATACTCCCGCGGTTCGAGCAGTCGGACGGTTTCCGGGACGTCGATGTCGAACTCCGCCAACCGTTCGCGCGAGCGTGGATGGATCGGATACACGACCGGACAGGAGAGAGACGACGCGACCGCGTCCGCTCCCCGGAGGACGGACGCGAACCGCTCGGGGGCGTCCACGGTTTCCTGGCGGTGTGCCGTCAGGAGAACGAAGTTCCCGGGTTCGAGACCGAAGTCGGCGAGAGCGGTGCTCTTTTCGACCGCGAGCGTGCGGTTTTGCTCCACCGCATCGACCACGGTGTTTCCGGTGACGAACACGCGCTCGTCGTCGATCCCTTCCTCGGCGAGCAGGTTCGCCGAGCGCTCCGTCGGCGCGAAGAGGTAATCCGAGAGATGGTCCGCGACGCGCCGGTTCGATTCCTCGGGCATCTCCCGGTCGAAACTCCGCAATCCCGCCTCGACGTGGCCGAGGCGAGTCGGCAGTTTGTCCGCCGCGATGGTCCCGGCGAGCACGGTGTTCGTGTCCCCCTGCACGAGCACCACGTCCGGCCGCTCGTCTTCGAGGATGGATTCGATGCCCGAGATCATTCCCGCCGTCTGCCGACCGTGCGACCCCGACCCGATATCGAGGTTGTACTCCGGCGTCGGCAGGTTCAATTGTTCGAAGAACACGCGATCGAGCGACTCCGAGTAATGCTGCCCGGTGTGTAGCAGGAAGTGGTCGATGTCCTCCCGCTCGCACGCCCGGATCACCGGTGCCAGCTTGATGATCTCGGGGCGCGTCCCGAGGACGAGCGCGATGGCGAGGTCCGCCATCTATCTCCCCACCCCCTGTTGTCGAATCAGGTCCGCGATGCGATTCAGTATCAACCCGCAGAACACGCCCAGTACGCCGAGTATCGTCACGAACCCGGCGACGAGCACCTTGCTCGGGTAGAAGTTATCCGTCGCTTGGTAGATGAGAATCGCGTTCATCCCGTACAGCGTCCCCGCGAGGATGAACAACAGACCCGGCAGGCCGAAGAACACCAACGGATGACGGTCGCGAACCAACTGTACGAGATACAGCGCGACGATCGACCCGTGGTGGATCGGATTGTACGTCTGTCCGTCGATACCCTCGTACCGAACGTCGATGGGCACCTCCCGTATCGACAACCCGTTTCGTACCGCCTGATCGACCATCTCGGATTCGACGCCGATGCCGTTCGTCCGGAGCCGAATCGTCTCGACCGTCTCGGCCGAAAGTGCGCGAAATCCGCTCTGTGTGTCGGTCAGCGAGACGTCCGAGGAATGTATCGTCAGGTAGTCGAGCACCTTCTGCCCGAACCGTCGATACGCTGGCGTCTCGTCGTCCTCGGACGGCGAGAGATACCGACTGCCGATCACGAGATCGGTGTCGCCTTCGAGCACCGAGTTCGCGACGGAACGGATGTCCCCCGTCACGTGTTGGCCGTCCGCGTCCATGAGCACCAACACGTCGAACTCGACCGTCCGCGAGTACTCGAACAGGGTCTGTATCGCCCCGCCCTTCCCGCGATTGGTCTCGTGCTCGATGACTGTGGCACCCGCATTCTGCGCGATGGACGCCGTCCCGTCGGAACTCCCGTCGTCCACCACGATGACTTGCTCGGCGTATCGTTGCGCGGAGAGGACCGTACTGCCGATTCCGACCTCCTCGTTGTAGGCTGGGATACCGACGACGATACCGTCCATTCTGGCAGTCGTCGTCGCTGAACGGTCGTCCGGAGCGACATCGACGATATCGCCGGAATCGACGTCGAGGAACGCATCGGTCCCGTCCGATTCGTCGGCGTCGAACGCCGTTTTCGACGCACGACCGTTCGGGTCCGCTTTCCGTTCGAATGCGATCGGTTGGGACGGATCGGTTTGTACGACGATACCCGAGTAGTCGTTTTCGTCGGCCGCCTCGAGGAGGGCGGCGTGGAGCGCATCGATGCTCCCGACACCGTCCGTCGAATCCACGAGACGGGCACCGAATCGCTTCGCGGTTCGAACGCTCTTTGCGTCCGGGATTCCCGGATGAGCGACGAACACGTCGTAGCCGAGTCGAACCGCTCGTCGGATCGAGACGGCGGTCTCCTCGTCGTTTGTTTTCGTAGCTATCAGGCCGACCGCTGTCGTATCGTGAGTTCCGGAAAGCCGGTGAAATATTTGTGAACTGTTGTTCATTTACTCCCCTTCGACGTCTCCAACGCCCGTTGTGAGGTCACTGGGAATTGGACAGCTAGTTCTCCCTCGGACAACTGTTTCGAGAATATGCTGTCGGCGGAACGGTATTTCAACCCCGACCTTCGTTTCGATGGTTCGGTCCTGCTCGACCGCCTTCCATCGTCCGTTTCTAGCGCAACCGGCGGTGCGAAACGGGAAGAAATGGCGTCGGGGGGTCGTCCCAAACCAACGTCGAGCGGCCACGAGACGGCAGCTAACGTGATAGGATGACCATTCTACACTAGCAGTAGCCGTTATCGCGGGAGCGATTGAAGGGGGAAGAGGAGCGACGGGAGGGAGAAGGGGGACCGACTGGAATCAGCGTGAACGAACCACGTCGAGCGTCGGATTCCGGCCGGTTATCAGCCGTCAGAATCGCTACCATGGCCGATTTTCTCGGCGCTCCGAACCGCATCCCCGACGAGCGTGCTCGACACCGTAGTTCCGGTGAACGAGACCCGCTCGAACGCGTTCGTCACGGTTTCGAGCCCTCTCCGTTCGTCCTCGTCGATATCCGCTGTCGTACAGGCGCGATAGAACTCCCAGTGTGTCAACCGAGGTTCGACCGCCGTCGTCGTTTCGAGATGGGACCGAACGGCCGCGTAGGCCAGTTCGGCCGCGCGGTTCAGGTCTCCCGCGGTGAGCGCGGCGTTCGCGCGTTCGGCCAGTTCGTCCGACGGGTCGTCGTCGGAGTCTGAGTCGGAGGCGGTCGAATCGTCGGTGGTATCGGCGGTGATGGCGTCCTCGGGCGAGACCGCTCCCTCACCGTTCGATTCCGTCGAGTCGCCTCGGCGGCGGACGTAAACGCCGCCGATGACGAGCAATCCGGCGAGCGCCCCACCGAGGACGAGGGGAAGCCACTCACGGTCGAGAACGGAATCCGTCCCCGGCAACTGGAGGGTCACGCGCGTTCGCGTACGACTCGCGGCGAGGTTCGTCTCCCCACCGCCGAAGTTCGTGGCGAGCACGACGGTCCCGTTCGACTGGTTGTGTACGACGCTCGGTGGGACCCGAAGTTGGGAGTGATACGTCCCGTTTGCGTCGGTTTGCACCGTCCCTATCGGCGTCCCGTTGGCGAGGACGGCGACGGATCGGTTCGGGACGGCCCGCCCGTCTTTCGTCGTCAATCGCCCGTGGACGGTGACGTTGCGTCCCTGCATGACGTTGCCCGTAAGCGACAGCGAAGTCGGCGTTTGGCGGACTCGAATAGCGGTCGTGGCTTTCGCTCGGCGGAGCGCCTGTCCGTGATACGGCAACTGAACCCGGAGTGTCCGTTTTCCGGCCGAAACGTTCGCGGGCAGTTTCGAGCTGAAATGAAAAGTCCCATCGGAACCGGTCGTCGTGGACCCGATGCGCTTACCGTCGGCGAACAGGACGACGGGGACGCTCGTGACCGTCCCACCCGCCGCCCGTACCGACCCGGAGGCGGTGACGCGCCGCTGGAACGACGCCGTGGCGTCGCTCCGGTGAAGGACGACCTTCGCCCGCGTCGGGTTCACGGTCGATTCGACGGTTCGGTTGTCCCCGAGGTAGACGGAGTCGTCGGCGGGGACGTACCGAAGGTCGAACGATTGATTTCCGAGGTGAACCGCACGTGGCCGTCCGGAGATCGAAAACGTCCCGTCCGACCCCGTTTTCGTGGTGACCGTATGGTTCGGCGTGAGCCTGAGGCGGATCGTTCGGTTGGCGAGCGTCGTCCCGTTGACCGACTGTAGCACGCCCGTTACGCGCAATGGATTTCGGTATGACGTCCGCTCTTGGACCGAGCGCACCGTCAGCCGCGTTTTCGTGAACTCGTTCTTCCGTACGTCCATCTGCTGTTTCGTGACGTTGTTCGTCGCTCGGTGAACCGACCGAACTTCCTTCTTGAACTGCTCCCCGGTCGAGTTAGACACGTTCTCATAGCTGTGGGTGAGTCGGTCGTTGGTGTGTGATATCTTCTTCTGGAGGTGATTCAGCCGTCTCGCCAACTTGCGCGCTTTCCGCTCCTTTCCGTTCTCTTTGGCCGTCTGATACCGGTCGTGTAGCCGATGGTAGCGGCTAACGGAAGTTACGTAGGTTCGCTGTTGCGTGCCCGTCTCGTTCAACTGCTTCGCGATCCTATCGTCACGCTTCGAGTCCGTTCGCTCCGCGACATCGACGTAGCGCCCCAGCATATCGTCGTACTTCGACCCCACCACCGAGTGCGCCTTTCGGTACTGCCCGCGGTTTATCTTCACCGTACTCGACCCGAGTTGGGAGGAGAGATGCGACAGATACCAGCGATCGAGTTCCGTGAGTTGTCCGTTTTCCTTCGCCTTCGACGGGTTCACGTGATGGCTTTCGGCCGAGCCATTCGCTGCTGTCGAATTGTTCGGCTCCTTCGCAGCATCGAGGACGCCGAGCGGTTCGGCGACCGAAAGCGACGAAACCGTCGAATCGGCCACACCGGTGGACGACGAGCGGGCGAAACCGACCGACGAACAACCGGCCGACACGACGATGACAGTTAGTACCACGACGGCCATCAGTCGCTGGGCGGCCGTCGCTCTCGGTCGGTCGGATCTGTCTGACACGCTCACCCTAGTCGGGGGAGTTGATCAAAACTCCTTCCCCCGTAGAGCGAATTATGCTGACCCTTCGGTCGTCGGGTTTCCACGACCCCCGACCCTTGTAACCGTTCATCCGCTTGAACGGTCAGTAGATTCAACTGCGAGAGGGTAGTCGGCGAAGTGACAATGGAGACGACGCGTCGGTTTTGGGCGACGGTGAGCCTCGCGGCAGTACTTCTCGCCGGAGCGTGGGTGCTCGACGAACCGCTCCTGCTCGTCGGCGCGGCGGGAATCGGTGGCTCGCTCGTCGCCGAGCAATGGCTCTTCGTTCGCGGCGTCACTCGACTCTCGGACGACCTCATCGTCACCCAGACGGTGTCACAGGAGGAGACGACCGTCGGGTCGGACGTGGACGTCCATCTCGACGCGGCACTTCCGTCGCCGACGCCGTTCTCGCTCTCGATTCGCGCATCGCCGCCGATCGCCGCGACGGGGAGTACGGTCGAAGAGCACACCTTGACCATCGACGTTGGCGAGAAGCGAGGGGAGACGGATTTCTCGCTCCGTTGGCCCGTCGCCGGTGAATTCCGGTTTTCTCGACCGAGGGTTTCGGTTCGGGATTCGCTGGGGACGTTCGAAACGGACCTCTCGCTGGGGACGACACCCAGCGTTCGGGTTGAGCCGCGCTATCCGAAGGACCTGTACGTCGGAATCCGGGGCGAGCGGGCCACGTCGTCGCTCGGGGAACAGGATACGGGTGCTCGGAGCGTCGGCTTCGACCCGGCGGAGATACGGGAGTACGTCCCCGGCGACACGATGCGGCACATCGACTGGAAGGCGACCGCTCGGATGGGATCGCTCTACGTACGCGAACTAGAGGAGAGGACGGATCTCTCGAACGTCCTCCTCCTGGATCATCGAGCGTCGATGGGAACCGGGGAACCGGGTCGCCGGAAACTCGATTACCTTCGCCAGGTGGCACTCGGATTCGTCGCGAACGGGAGAGCCACGAGCACGCCGTGCGGGTTGTACGGTATCGACGAAGGAGGAATCACGGTACGTCGGTTGCCGACAGCCACGAAACGTCACTTCGACCGATTGGGGACGGATCTCCACGGACTTTCGCCCGCCACGGTGGACGAACCCGCCGACCGACGGACATCTCGATCCGGGTCCGAGTCCGATTTCGAACGTCGTCCCGAGTCCGACGAACCCGAACTCGGCAGCATTCGGCGTCCGTCGCCGACGGACGTCCGAACCGCGACGCGTCGCCTCGATTCGGGGACGGCGTTCGATTCCACCCTGCGTCCGTTCTTCGAGACGCAGTCGCCGACCGTTCCATTACCGGGTGAACAACCCCTCTACGACGCGGTCCGAACGCAGTTGTCGAACACGCAGGAGTCCGCCGTCGCCGTGTTTCTCACCGACGACGGTCACCGATCCGAGTTACAGGAGGCCGTGGCAATCGCCCGGCAACGATACGAACGGGTCGTGGTGTTTCTGACGCCGTCGGTGCTGTTCGAGCAGACGGGACTCACCGACCTCTCGCGGGCCTACGAGCGCTACGTCGATTTCGAGGAGTTCCGGAAGACGCTCGCCGGAACGGGCGACGTTGCGGCCTACGAAGTCGGTCCACAGGACCGACTACAAACGATACTCTCGATGCCTCGCGCACAACGCACACGAGGAGGGAACCGATGATGACGAGGTGGGAACGGACGACGACGCCACGGGCCGCGCTCGGCGGAGTCGGACTGCTCGTCGTCGGCATCGCCTTCTGGGTCGGCGGAGGGGTCATCGGACTGCTCGCCGCCGGTCTCACCCTGGTGCTGTGGTACCTGACGGCCGCACGCTACGCCGTGACGTTCGGTCAGGTCGGACTCGCCACGTTGGTCCCCACGAGCGCGCCCTTCGTGGTCGCTGCGGGCGAGTGTGGACTGCTGGTGCTCCTGATCGGTTCGCTGGCCACGGTCGGCACGGGCGGCCTCGCCGGAAGACGAATCCTCGTCGGCGTCGGAGTCATCGCCGTTACCGGGGGCGGAACGTGGCTCCTGTATCTCGGTTCCGGGACACTCTGGGTGCCGACCGTAGGCCTCGTCATCGCTCTCGTATTGGCGTCCTACGGACTCCTTCGTTACGAGACGGTCGTTCGAAAAACGTTATCCGAAACGGAGGCGGCGGACGCACATACGTCCGCCGCTGGAGTGAGGGGGGCTGACACGTGAGCACCGACGTTGCGGCCACGGCGGCCGACGAAGACGGATCGGAAGTCAAAATTCCCGACGGCTCGGCCATCACAGGCGACGAAGAGGAACTGGCCGCACGGGTGGCGCTACTGGCCGAGGAGAACGAGCGGCTTCGCCGCGAGTATCGCCGAGCGCGACAGGCACAGTATCGACGGACTGCGCTCGCACTGGTGGGCTGCGGTGCGGTCGCGGCCCTCGCAGGCGTACTCTTCCCCGACGCGCGCTCGACGCTGTTCGCGCTCGCCGGGACCGGCCTGTTCGCGGCCATCCTTACCTACTTCCTCACGCCGGAACGGATCGTCCCCGCATCGGTCGGCAAGCGCACCTACGCGGCCTACGGCGCGCTCGGCGCGACGCTCCGCGCGCAACTGGGGTTGACCGACGAAACGCTGTATCTGCCGACCGGACGCGGCGAAACCGAGTTCGAATCCGTCCTGCTGTTCGTGCCACAACACGCCGAGTACGAACTTCCCGACCCGACGACGCTCGACGCTGGCTTCGTCGTCGCCGACGACGAGCGGGGGCACGGTCTCGCCGTTCGGCCGACCGGCACTGGCCTGTATCCCGAGTTTTCCTCCCAAGTCAAGGGCGTCGCGGAAACCCCCGAGGACCTCGCCGTCCAACTCGCCGACGCGCTCGTGGAGAGTTTCGCGCTGTCCGATAGCGTCACGACCGAGGTCGGTGCCGACGGACGGAGCGTGACCTTCGGCGTTTCCGGGAGCGCCTTCGGGTCGGTGGAGCGGTTCGACCATCCGATCCCGTCGTTCATCGCGGTCGGGTTGGCCCGCGCGTTGGATCGACCGATTTCGGTCGAGCAACTGGCGGCGAACGGCGAGGACACGGAGTACCTGGTGCGCTGTTCGTGGGAAGCGGATGCCTCCGACGAAAGGAACGAAGAAAACAGCGAGCGAGACGGCTAAGTCGGTGAAGCTGACTTAGCCGTCATCAGAATTCTCGTCGGAATCCTCCACGAAACCACCGTCCTCCGAAATCGTCGCCGTCGGCGACGATTTCGCCGCGTCGCTGCTCGGCGGCGACACGTCCGCGACGATCTCCGTGACGACGTTCTCGGCCGTTCGGTCGTCCAATTGTGCCTGCGTGTTCGGAACCAGTCGATGGACGAGCACCGGCCCCGCCATCCGTTTCACGTCTTCGGGAATCACGTACTCTCGACCGTGAATCGCCGCGTGCGCCTTTGCGACCTGAAGGAACGCGAGGCTCGCCCGTGGCGACCCGCCGTAGTCCAGTTCGGGATGGTCACGGGTGGCGGCGACGATGGACCGGATGTATCGCCGCACCGACTCGGAGACGTGCGTTTCCGCGACCGTCTCGCGGGCCGCGAGGATGTCCTCGGGGGAGACGGTCCGCTCGATGTCCGCCGGACTAAGGGTTGGACGGTCGTCGAATCGTTTCAGGAGTGCCAGTTCGTTCTCCTCGTTCGGGAGTTCCACGGTCGCCTTCAACTGAAATCGGTCGCGTTGGGCTTCGGGCAATTCGTAGGTCCCCTCCATCTCGATGGGGTTCTGTGTCGCAACGACCATGAACGGCTTCGGCAACGTCATCGTTTCACCCTCTATCGTCACCGTCCCCTCCTGCATCGCTTCGAGGAGCGCGCTCTGGGTCTTCGGTGTGGTCCGGTTGATCTCGTCGGCGATGAGGAGGTTCGAGAACACCGGACCGCGTTGGAGTTCGAACTCCCCGGTCGCCTCCTTGTAGACGTGCGTCCCGGTGATGTCCGCCGGAAGGAGGTCGGGAGTCATCTGCACGCGCTTCGAGTCCAATCCGGTCGCACGGGCGAACCCGTTGGCGATGGTCGTCTTTGCGACACCCGGCACCCCTTCCAAGAGGATGTGACCGCGGGTGAGCAACGAGATGGACAGATAATCGATGATTCGTTCGTTTCCGATGAGAACCGTCGTCATCTCGTCGCGGATCGCCGTTCGGATTTCGTGGGGACCTGTCATCGAAGGGGATACTATGTCGAATTCGATAAGCGGGACGGATTGTACGATGTTCGACCGCGTTGACTCATCGCCGCTGGTCGTGAAACGCGTCCACGACCCGCTCGATTCGGTCGTCATCCCACTCGGGATGGCGGGTTTCGAGGTAGGAGACGATTTCACCCCTCGTCAACTCGGGAATCCCGTCGTCCGGCGTGGACCGTACGCTCCGAGTGTATCGCCGGATGCCGTCCCCCACATCGTCGAACGAGCGCCCCGCCCACGCCAGAACGAGGCCGAGACAGAGCAAGGTGACGACGTACTGAAGCGTGAGCGAGTCGCGGAGCATCAGCATCGCGACCGTTGCGGGCGGGAGCGACGTGGAGTGCGAGTAGTCCAGGAGGACACGGTTTTCGCCGCTGACGAGCGCATCCACGAAGGCACGGTTTCCGGGCCGGTCGAGCATCGAATTGATGAACAGGCTCGAATCGCTCACGACGACGACGCGGCCGCGTCCGATTTTCTCCACCGTGGCGACCGGTCGCTGGTCGACCGACTCGTTGGTGTCCAGCTTCCCGTTCCCGTCGGTGTCAAGATAGGAGTGGACGGAACTGTTCACGAGGGGCGTCGCGCCGTTCGGCCGGATGGCCGTCCCGCGGTTGAGCGTGAGCGTGGAGACGTTGGAAACCAGCGAGCGGTTCGCGACGTTTCGCGCGACGGGCATCTGGGGCGAGCGGTAGTTGTATCGCTCGTCACGGAGGAGACGACCGTCGAGGCGCGATTTGGCTCCGAGGTTGGCGAGCAGCGAGTTGGTGTGCGGCCCGAAATCGTCGGCGACGACGAGCGTGCCGCCGCGCTGGACGAACCGCCGAAGACGGGTCCGGTCGCGCACGTCGTACTGTTTCGTCGGGGAGAGGACGATAGCGACCGTTTCGCTCGCGTTCCCGCCGTCGTAGGCGGCCGTGTCCCGGATGACGGTGCTCGTTGCACCCGTTTTCTCGGCCTGGGACTGGAGTTCCGACGCGCCGTTCCATCCGCCGTTGTAGGCACTGAATGACGCGGCCGACGTGCTCGCCGCGACGAGCACGCTGAGGAAGACGACGGCCGCGAACCCGACGACGACAATTCGAGGGAGTCGTTCGCGCCAGTCCCGGCCCATTCAGAACACACCCGCCGGGAGCATTTCGAGGATGTTGTGGACGATGATGTACCCGAACACGAGGGTCCCGACGACGATGAACCATCGGAGACGGCGTCGCCATCGTGGCGTGACGGCTGTCGGTGCGGTGAGTTCGACGAGAACGAGGAACCCGATGAACACGAGCGCGAAGAAAATCTCGTTCGAGTAGGTTCCGAGCAGACTCAGGACGAACAGACAGAGGAGCATCCAGAGGGTCTGTCCATAGATGAACCGGCGGCGGTGCTCTGTCAGCATTCGAACCGAATACTATCGGCAGGGTTACCAAACTACCGGCTGTCCGATCGTTGTCAAATAGAAACCGGAGGCCGAATCACGACCCGGACTCGTTTCGGGGGGAACTCAGCCCGGCCGCGGGGCCCTCGTTCGGGCCGACCGGACAGTTCCCCGCCCGTCGCGGGGTCGTCACGACCAGCGGGTCGCGCCCGCTGGCGGAGTAGACGACGCTCCTGTTCGCGGTCAGGTGGTCGTATCGGTCGGCACTGATTTTCGTCGGCGAGGCCGGGAAGACCTGCGCGCCGAGCGTCGTCCACGATCGCTGGACGACGATCGGGCAGGCGGGTGGCGGTGTATCAGGAGCTACCGTGCCCCCTTTCGTACTCCCACCGCCGCTTTTCAACCACTCGTACAGCGGCGTGTACTGCGCGCTCGTCCGATCCTTGTAGTAGTTCGTGGTCATGATGACCATGTGCCCGTCGCCGATCCACCCGCCCTGCACGTGATTCGCCGCGAACGTTCCCGTGGCGAACTCCGTCGGCGTGACGGTCGGCTGTGCGGGGGTCGCATGCAGTCCCGCGAACGCGAACGGTGCGCTGGCGACGACACAGAGGGCGACGAGCGGGACGACCGCTCGTCGCCCGAGCGTCGGAACGGACGACGATTTCCGTCGGAGACCGATGTCGACGGCCGTGATGGCGGCGAGCGCCGCCAACGCGAAGTGGGCGAACACCTGTCCGCGAACCGCGAGCGCCTCGTACTCGTGGGTGAGGCTCCCGGTCATCGCGAAGCCGATGAGAACCAGCGGTCCGACGAGGAGACCCACGACGACCACGGACGGTCCGGCGTCCCGTGCCAACTTCGGGAGTCCCCACGCCGCGACGAGACCGACGAGCGCAAGCGGGACCAGGAGCGCCAACTGGAGCGGAGCCGTCGATGCCGAACCGGGGAATATCGGGAGGAAATGGTTTGCGACCAGCAACGTCCCGACGCCGCCGACGGCGAAGGTGGGAAGGAATCGCTGGACGACGGTCCCGGCACTCGGTAACCACCCCGCGAAGAGGACGAGGAAGACCATCCACGCGACGAGGAGACCGGGGAGCGCGGTGACGTAGCCCGCCGCCGTGAGGTTCGTATGCTGGTAGTACACCAGCATGTCCAGCCAGAATAGGGCGACGATTGCGGAACCGAAGACCGCACGCCGACGCGTTGGAACGTGGGTTCGAACGCCGAGCGAGCGGACGAAAATCGCCAGCAGAACGAGCGCCCCGACCAGCGCACTCAGGTTGTGTGTCAAGGGGAGGGCGACGACGAACCCGAGCGTCAGAGCCATCCATGCCGGGCGCTCCGTTCGGAGCGCCCGATAGAACGCGAGCGCCGTCAGGACGACGAGCGCGTGTCCGAGCATCTCGCTGCTGACTGCGGCGGACCGACCGAGGTAGACGCCGTCGAGCGACAGGAGCAAACCGCCGAGAACCGCCGCGAGTCGGGTGTGTGAACGCCTCCAACCGAGTTGCTCACAGATTCCCCACACGAGCACGAAGACGACGAGCGCCGGAACCGTTCCGATGACGGCGACGAGCAACTGCGCGACATGGAGCGGGGCCACGCCGGTCGCTTGGCTCACCGCGGTCAAATACGCGGTGAAGACGAACTCGTCGGGGTGGATGAACTGCGCCGCTGCGGAGAGATGTCCCGTCCTCCCCGCGCGGTGGGCGAGCGCGGCGAAGTGAAAGCCGTCGACGTTGTACGGAAGCGGCGTCCAGTGGAGCGGGAGCGTTCGCATCCCGACGCCGACCAGGAAGACGGCCAGCGCGGCGAGAACGGTGCCTCGCCGCGAACGACTCCCAGCGCGGTCACTCATTCGAATCACCCCCGAGTTCCGCGTTCGGGTTCGCCGTCGCCCCATAGCCCGAGAGGAGCGAATCCGGCGGCGTTCTGAGGAGCGCGAACGCGACGAGCAGCGCGCTGAGGCACATGACGCCGATTCCGCCCGCGACGACGCTCGCGGCGACCCGCGGGGTCAACAGCGGCGTGATTCGAACCCCGTAGAGCACCAGCAATCCGGCCTCGGCGAGTAGCGACACCGCCGCCACGGCGACGACGAACGCGAGTATCGTCGCAACCGTCCCGACCGTGATCGCGTCGAGGAGGACGAGCGACAGGATTCGGAGCGGCGACGCGCCGGTCGCGCGATGGACGCCGACCACCTGCCGCCGCGAGTGGACCGTGTAGGCGACCGTCGCCGTGGTACTCCCGACGGTCATCAGCCCCGCCAAGCAGACGAACACGCCGATGAGCAGGTTGAGGTCGCCGAACGCGGTCGTGATGGCTCGGCTGATTCCCGTTCCGCCGCTCCGGCCACTGTTCGCCAACGCGCTGACGACCCTGTCGTCGCCGACGACGCGGTAGTTCGTCCGCGCGATGGTCCGCCCATCCACCGCCGCGGTGACGGCGTACGACCCCGGCGAGCGACGGTCGAGTTGCGGCGTGACGGTCCGTTGCTCGCCCGGACCCAGCGTCAGGTTTCGAGTGAATCGCTGACTTCCCGAGACCACCGCCACGCGCCGCGATATCGTCTCGTTCCACGGGTTGGAGACGGCCAGTCGCGCCGTCGGCCGCCCGAGGAGCGTCGGCCGGTCCGGTTGGACTTGCAGTCGCCCGACCGGCAACCGGGACGCGCTTCGTGAAACCCGAACGGTCGTCGTCGCGCTTCGGTCCCCGGCCGTGGCGCGAATCGTGGCGGGGCCGGAATCGCCGAGGTGGACCCGGACGGTACCGTTCGGTCCGGTTTTCATCCCCCCGCGACCGTTTCCGCCGGAAACGGTCGCGTTCGTCACCGGGTTTCCACTCACGTCCACGACGCGCACGAGTGGATCGGTGTTCGGCGGTGCGCGGTCGGGAAGACCCCGAATTTCGATCGCGTCGCCGGAGACGACGCGAACCGTGCGGCGTTGTCCCGCGACGGAAATCCGTTCGGTGCCGAGTCGTCCCGCCGGAAGGCGGACGAGGACCTCTCGCTGTGCGCCGCCGTCGAGCGAGACGGTGGTCGTGCGGTTTCGGTCGCCGACGCGAACCGAAACCGCACGACTCGCCTGCGACGAGCCGAGATTTTGCAGTTGCAGACGGATCGGAATCGAGGCGTTCTGCCGTACTTGCGCCGGTGCGGAGACGCCGACGACGGCGATACCGTCGCTGGCGTTTCCGTTGCTCGCCGACGTTCCGGTTCCTTCGAGTCGGGTCGCGGTTCGAACCATCTGCACGTTCCCCGGTCGGACGTTCGCCAGATGTCTCGCCGTCGGGAGCGAGACCAGCAGTTGGTCGTCGTACGGCCCGGGTGCGGCGTACTCGCCGACGATTTTTACCCTATCGAGGCCGGGCGTCGTGCTCCCGCCGAGCGTCACCGAATCGTTCGTGGAGAGGCCGAGCGTCCGCGCGAGGTCGGTTCCGACGACCGCCTCGTCCGGACCGTGCGGCCGACGCCCTCGAACGAGCGTGGCGTCGGAGACGTTCGCGAACGACCCGAACCGGACGCCGCGGACGACCATCGGGTGGCCGTCGTGTACGTCGAGCGCGAGGATTTCGGGGCTGGCTTCCGTGCCACGGCGGTCTATCGCGGCGGCGTACCCCGCCGGAACTCGACTGGCGATCGGATTGGAGGCACCGGGGTCCGTGACCGTCGATCCGCCGGGATGGACGAGGGGCGTGACGACGCCAGTTATCGAGGCCACGAGGATGACGACGGTCGCGAACGCCGCGAGCGGGACGACGCTCGGGAGGAGCACCCGCCAATCGAGCAGCGACAGGGGTCGTACTCGGGAGAGAAAGCCCCGGAGTCGCGCGTTCGCCCCGTCGTTCGACGAGCGACGCCGCGATGCGGACGTGACCGGCGAATCCCGGGTGACCTTCCACGCGGCGACGACGCCAGCAATCGCCCCGACAGCGACGGTAGCGGCGTACAGCGGCAGGAGAATCGTCACCGTGCGTGGCGTCACGCGAATCGCCAGCGAGGTCGGGACGCCCAGATAGATGGCCGCGTTGACGACGACGTTCGTCGTGACGACGCCGACGGCGTAGCCGAGTGCGGTTCCGGCGGCGGTGATCGCGCCCGCTCGGAGACCGTACAGACGAACGATGCGTCGGGCCTCGCCGCCGGTCGCGCGGATGACGCGGATCGCTCGCCGTCTGTCCTCGGTGTGCATCCGCGTCACGCCGTACACCGTAATCCCGACGAGGACGCTGGTTCCGGCGGCCGTAATGGCCAGGACGGTGAGCACCTGCCGGATCCCGGCGAGGAAGAATGGAAGCGCCGACCGGAGCGGGACGCTTCCCGAAACAGCGCCGCTCGCACCCCCCGACCCGGATCGTTCCACGACGAACGCGCCGGTTCGACCGAGGTCGGAGACGACCGATTCGTGTGCCACGTACCAGTACGGCGGGAGGATGGCGTTCTCGCTATGCCGCGGGTGAACGCGGACCGTCTCGCCCCCCTTCGTTCCTTCGACGTGCTGTGTGGTTTTCGACGCGACGCGACCGCTACTCACCCCGGAATCCGGCGGACAGGGGACCGAATACTGGGAGCCTTTTCGGAATTTCTCCGCCTGGCGACACGACACGCCGACGACGAACGTCGAAGTTCCGTCCGGTTTCGTCACCGACGCGACGGGGAGTACGAGCGCATCACCATCGGCGTGGGTTCGGGCCGCCTCCACTGAATCGTAGTACGTCGCGTGGCCACCGGCGTCGTACTCCTTCGCTATCGAAGTCGTTTGGGTTCCCGCGGCGAGGACGACCAGCGTGACTCCGGTGAGGAACGCCACGGTCACGATGACGACGAGGACCGCGAGCGCGTCCCGCCGTGTCCATCGCGTCAGCAGGAGACGTCGATATCCCACGGGTTATCCTCGCGCTCCCTGGTTCGACGTATCTCCTTCGGATCCGTTCGACGGGGTGACCCACAGGTGGGTCTCCTGTGCCGCGTTGTCCGCCATCGGTGTCGCCGGTACCCGGTCCTCGTAGAGCAAGAAGGCGATTCGACGGTGGTTCCCGCTCAGCGACGGCGGAACGGTGTACGAGATTCGTTTCCGTTCGCCGTCGTTCAGCGTCACGTGAAACCTGGTGAGCGGGGTTCGCTTCGTCACCGTCGTCGGGTCGTCCGCCGCGATTTGCTGGCGCTGGACGACGACCGTGTATCGAACGCGGTGATTCTCGTGGTTGTCGATGCCGACGAGGAGGTCCCTGCTTCCGCCGTCCGCGGCGACCGTCGTGGACCCGTTCTTCGTGAGCAACGACATCGTCGTGTACGACTCGGTGTGGCCGAGTCCGCCGAGCGCGACACCGACGCTGACGACGGACGCGAGTATCAGGACGACCAGCACGACGTTCAGGGTTCGGTCGAGTCGCGTTTCGGACGCTCGAATCCCGGTCAGGCCGTCCCGGAAGCGGCGCGGCGCGATTCCGTCCCGTTCGGGGTCCACCGTCCGGCGACGGATCGCGGCGACGGCGGATGCGACGATGGTGAACCCACACGTGGAGAACAGCACCGGAACCGCTCGGATTCCCACGCCGCCGTAATCCAGCGCCAGTGCGAGCGCCGCGACGACGAGCACGCTCGTTCCGACGGCGAACGCGAACCGTTCGACACCGCCGAAGCGTTCGTCGCCGGTCGCCGGTTCCGGAAACAGCGCTTCGATGGTCGCATAGCCGGGCAGAAAGAGGAGGAGCGGGAGCGTCACGACGAGTCGAATCGGTTGTACACCGAGAAGCGGGACGAAGGGCGCGGCGGCGGCGACGACGGACAGAACGCCCACGAAAACGAGGTCGAGTGGGGGACGGAGGACTCGGCGTGGACCGGACGTGTCACTCATTCTACCGGGTTGACTACAGCCACCGTCAAGTAATCTTCTGAAGATCAGACATTTTTCCGGGTGGAGAGGAAAAATCGTTAACCGGGACGTGGTCTGGTTCGACGTGGTCGGGCGGCGGATTCGAACGGTCGTTACCCCGTACGTCTTGCTGTCCGCGTCACTCGTTCACCGGTTCGACGCCCGCGAACTCGAATCGTGCGCCCCCGTCGTCCGCTGTCACAAGCGAAACCTCCCACCCGTGCGCTTCGGCGATCTGTCGGACGATGGTCAATCCGAGGCCGGTTCCGAATTCGGCGGTGGAGTAACCCGACTCGAACACCGTTTTGCGCGCCGCTTCCGGGATTCCTGGCCCATCGTCCTCGACGAAGAACCCGGCAGCAGCGCCACCCGTCGCCGTTTTCTGCCGAAGACCGCCGTTCTCGACAACACCGGTGAGTTCGCCGACACGGATCGTCACGTCGGGCCGTCCGTGGTCGAGAGCGTTACGAAACAGGTTTTCGAGCAGTTGCTGGAGTCGACTCGCGTCGGCGTCGATGATCGAATCCCACGAGGAATCGAGCGTCGCCGGACCCGTTTCGACCGAGGCCCACGCGTCCGTGGCGACGGTCTCCCCCGAAATCGGTCTCGTCTCGTTCACCGTCCGTCCCTGCCGTGCCAACGTCAACACGTCCTTGACGATGTTGGCCATCCGTTCGTGCGCGCGTTCGACATGGGTGAGATGTTCCCGCTTCCCGGTCGAGCGGTACATATCGAGATAGCCCTGTGCGACGTTCAGGGGGTTTCGCAGGTCGTGGGAAACCACGCTGGCGAACTCCTCCAGCCGCTCGTTTTGGCGCTCCAACTCCCGTTGATGGGCCGTCCGCTCGTCCTCCCGTTCCGCCCTGTCGAGGGCCGCGGCGGTGTTCGCGGCCAGGAGTTGGGCGTGATACACGTCGAAATCGTCCAGTCGCTCCGCGGCGAAGGACATCACGCCGCGGGCACCGAGCGGAACGAACGCTTCCGATCCGACATCGCCGTAGTGGAGCTTTCGAACGACCGTCTCGTTCGCTTCGAACGCGTCCGCTATCGCCTCCCGGTCGGCTTCCGGAACGGATTCCCCGTACGCCGCCCGGTGTTGTTCGGTTCGTGCGACCAATCGGACCGTCGAATCCTCGCAGTCCCAGATTGCGGTCACGGGAAGGTCGAGCACGTCCCGAGCCACGCGAACCGCGATTTCGCTCACCGCGGCGCTCGTCTCGGCCTGCATGAGGGTCCGGGTCGCGTTGTGAAGCGCTTCGAGCGTCGTTTCCCGGTTCTTCCGCTCGGTCACGTCACGGAGGTACACCGAGACTCCGTTCGAGGACGGATACACGTTCACCTCGAACCAGCTATCGAACGGCTCGAAGTGCGCCTCGAACGTCATCGGTTCCTGCACTCGCATGGCTTCGTGGTTGTCGTCGTAGAACCGTGTCTCGACGGCCTCGGGGAACACGTCCCAGACGACCTCGTCGATGATTTCCGGCGCGGTCCGGTTCAGGATTTCCTCGGCCTGCTCGTTGACGTACGTGAACCGCCATTCCTCATCGAACGCGAGGAAGGCATCGGTCATCCGGGAGAGGATTTCGTCGCGTTCCTCCTTCATCCGGACCTGTTCGGTCACGTCACGGGAGTTCAGCACTAACCCCTTGACGGAAGTCGTATCGAGGTGGTTCTCGCCGGTCGTTTCGAGATAGCGCCACGACCCGTCCGCGTGCTGGAAGCGGTAGGTGAGGGTAGGGGTGACCTCGGGGTTCTCGATGGCGCGGAAAAACGTCTCCGCGGCGTGTACCCTGTCGTCGGGATGGATGTACTCGAAGGCGACGTCGCCTTCGAGTTCGTCCTGGTCGTAGCCGAGCCGTTCGACGGCGGGACTCTCGTACACGATGGTTCCCGTCTCGTCGAGGAGCGTGACGATGTCCCGCGAATGGTCGATGAGCGCCTGCAACCAGCTTTCGGTCCGTTTGCGCTCGGTCACGTCACGAACCGAACCGATGGTCGCCGTCGTCCCGCGATACGTCGTCGCGCGCACCGAGAAGTTCCCGTATCTGATCTCCCCGTCCTTCGTTCGGAATCGAGCGTCGTAGGTCGAAACCTCGTGCCTGCCGTTCATCCGATTCTCGGCGATGGTTCGCACGCGGTCCTGGTCGTCCGGATGTAAGAGCGACCAAACGTCCATTCCGCGCAGTTCGTCGGCGGTGTAGCCGGTTATCTCGCAGGCCCGTTCGTTGACGAACGCGAATCGGTCGTCCTGATAGATGTACACCGCGTCGTGGCTGCCCTCCACGACCGTCCGATACCGCTCCTCGCTCTCCTGAAGCGCACGCTCGGTCCGCGCCGAGTGAACCACACTTTCGATTCGATTGGCGAGGATGGCGTATCCATCGACCGAAATCTCCTTCTGCAGGTAGTCGGTGATGCCCGCCGAAATCGCCCGACTCGCGACCGTTTCACTCCCCGTGCCCGTAAAGAGGATGAACGGGAGGTCGGGAAACTCCTCGCGGACCGATTCGAGCAGGGAAATGCCGGTCGTGTCGGGCATCTCGTACTCCGAGACGACACAGTCGATCCCGCCCTCGCGGAGAATGGAAAGCGCGTCATCGCCGGACGACGCGGTTCGAAGTCGGAGCTGGTTCGACTTCCCTTCGAGGGACGTCGCCGCAAGGTCGAGCACGTCGGGGTCGTCGTCCACGTGAAGGACGACGATAGGTGCCATCTCGCCCATGTCTCAGTTTCGTTCGATAACTGGCGTATAGTGCCATAATGATTATGTTTACTGAGTTGAATTTCGACGCCGTTTCGCAGCGGCGCACAGGTTTATCCGCGTCAATCGCTTCCGTTCGAACGAAGGATCATGTTCGACGACAGAACGGATGCGGGGACGCAACTCGGCTCCCTCGTCGCACGTGAAGGGGTGGACGCGGACGTCGTGCTCGCCATTCCACGCGGTGGGCTCCCGATCGGTCGACCAGTCGCGGATGCGCTCGACGTCCCGCTCGACGTCGTGGTGGCGAAGAAACTGGGGGCACCTGGAAACCCGGAACTGGCGATAGGGGCCGTCGGGGCGGACGGGAGCGTCTGGCTGAACGACGACCTTATCGAGCAGATCGGCGTCGGCGAGACGTACCTCGAAGCGGAGCAGGAGCGCAAGAGCGAGGCGGCCCGCGAGAAGGAGCGTCAGTATCGAGGGGAGGGACAAATTCCGGCAGTCGAAGGGAAACGCGTCCTCGTCGTGGACGACGGCGTGGCGACGGGCGCGACGACCATCGCGTGTCTCAGGCAGGTGAAAAAGGCGGGGGCGAGTTACGTCGCCCTCGCCGTACCGGTCGGGTCGCCGAGTTCCATCGAGGGGTTGCGCGGCGAGGCCGACGACGTGTTCTGTCTGGAGACGCCGTTTCAGTTCGGTGCAGTCGGGCAGTTCTACCGGGTGTTCGATCAGGTACCGGATGAAGTGGCGAAGACGTATTTAGAGGAGTGAGGCGGCCCCTTCATTTTCACCGTCACCGGCCAGGTCCGCGAACAGTCGTTGCCCGAAGTTCCGGCCAGGATACCGACTCGATCACTTCCCCGTACTGTTGCCATACCTACGACACAACCCCGTTCAAAATCGCATGACGCCGACCGACAATCTTTTGTTACTTTCGATTCAGAAACAGACAATCATGAAAGACTGAAACTGCGATTAACGCTCGGTGTGGGCGTCATTAACGATGAATATGG
Source organism: Haladaptatus sp. AB643 (assembly GCF_024136975.1). Lineage (NCBI taxonomy): Archaea > Methanobacteriati > Methanobacteriota > Halobacteria > Halobacteriales > Haladaptataceae > Haladaptatus > Haladaptatus sp. AB643. The sequence goes on along the minus strand of NZ_JAMYJW010000008.1, from coordinate 77,996 downwards.
ATGAGTGATTACCGTACCATATTCCGAAACGCTTAAGTACATTTCGTCCTAACTCCTGGTTAGGAACTAAGCTTCCGGGATTCTTTGGGTTTTCCCTACCGGGAGCCTCCGCCAACGCACCACCATGACTACAACCAAAATCCAACGCTACAGCGAGTCCGGTGTATCGACCCACGAGCGGGAACACGAGGACGAGCAAGAACACGAGCACGAGGAGGGAACCTGTCCCGAGTGTGGCGGGAACGTCGTCACCGACGAAGGCCACGGCGAAACCGTCTGTGCAGAGTGTGGCCTCGTCGTCGAGGAGGATTCCGTCGACCGCGGTCCGGAATGGCGAGCTTTCGACGCCAAGGAGAAGGACCAGAAGTCCCGCGTCGGCGCGCCGACGACGAAGATGATGCACGACAAGGGGCTCTCGACCAACATCGGCTGGCAGAACAAGGACGCCTACGGTAACACCCTCGGCGCACGCCAGCGCGAGAAGATGCAGCGGCTCCGAACGTGGAACGAGCGCTTCCGCACCCGCGACAGCAAGGAGCGCAACCTCAAGCAAGCGCTCGGCGAAATCGACCGCATGGCGAGCGCGCTCGGCCTCCCGAAGAACGTACGGGAGACCGCGAGCGTCATCTACCGCCGTGCGCTCGACGACGACCTCCTCCCGGGGCGTTCCATCGAAGGCGTCGCGACCTCCGCGGTGTACGCGGCGGCGCGTCAGACCGGCGTCCCGCGCAGTCTGGACGAAGTCGCGGCCGTCAGCCGCATCGACGAGATGGAGTTCAAGCGTACCTACCGCTACATCGTGCGCGAACTCGGTCTCGAAATCCAACCCGCCGATCCGTTGAGCTACGTCTCCCGGTTCGCGTCGGACCTCGACATCAGTGACGAGTCCGAGCGACGGGCGAACGAACTGCTCAAGACGGCAAAAGAACAGGGCGTCCACAGCGGCAAATCGCCCGTCGGCCTCGCGGCCGCCGCCGTCTACGCTGGCTCCCTGCTCAGCAACGAGAAGGTAACCCAGTCGGAAGTGAGCGACGTCGCCAACGTGAGCGAAGTGACGATTCGAAACAGGTATCAGGAACTGCTCGAAGCGGGCCAGGATGGCATCGCGGCCTAAATAGAGAACTGCATTTTCGGCATTTTCAGGAACGCCGTTTCGTACCCCTCGTGACGTGAGACCGTGGGCGGGGAGTCCACCTTCACGGTGAGTGTGTCGCCCTTCTGAACGGTTTTCACGTCCGCGCCGTAGTGGAACCCGATGTCGGGGTCGATGGTGGCGTTCAGTACGTCGTCGAACACCGTCTTACCGCCCCGTTTCAACGTCGCCGACAGCGACATCATCGGAATCGGATAGCGCCGATACGGCGTTCGCGGCGAGGCGAGCAGATACGTGTTCTCCGCTAGGTCGCTGTTCTCGTCGGTCGTGACGAGGAACTTCGCGTCGCCGCTGGAGTTCGTGCCGACGAACTCGCCGGGCAGGTCGGCCTTTTTCGGAACGTGGCTCATCGGCATGTCCATCTGCATCGGCTGAACGGCACCCTTCTGCCCTTTCTTGTTGTCGAGACGCGTAAACGGAATCTTTTCTAGCGTGTCCTTGTCGAACGTGAACGACGTCGACAGGGTCGCTCCCTTCCCGAACTGGCCTTCCAGTGCGCCCGTTCGACGGATGTTCAACCCGCCGACTTTCACCTTCGCCGTGTACTTTCCCTCGCCATCGAGGCCCATATTGTCCCCGAAGTGAAAACCCATGTTCTGTGAGAGCATGGGCCACATCGTCCGGGTGGTGCTCCAGTCGTCCTTCGAGAGATCGATTTGAACGTTTCCAGTCGGGAGCACCGTCTTTGTCTTGGAGTCCCAGACCGACGCCATCAGGTGCAGGTCGTCGTCGTCCTTGATGGAGACCTTCTTCTCGTCCTGTGCCGTCCCACCGCTCATCAGCCAGAAGCGATGCGGGTAGGAGTAGAACACGGCGGCCCGATACCGCCCGCTTTTCGCCATTCCGCCCATCTGCATGCCTTCCTTGTGCGTCGGGATGTACACCGCGTCCGGTCGGTTTTTGACCAACGGCGGCGCTTGTGGCATCACCTTCGTTTTAAACAGACCGGAACAACCCGCCAACGAGGTGGCACCGAGGAGGCCGGTCGTCCGCAGAACACTACGGCGATTCATTGGTTTGAAGTTACGACCCGCGGCGAAAAGGGGTTCTGGTACGGTAGTCGAAAAGGGGTATCACGGATTCGCCGTCGGAAGCGACCGCAGGGAGCGCGGCGGAACGAGGAAGTTTCCGCGATGGGTGACCGTCATGTACTGCAGGATTCCATTGTTGAGTCGCTCGCCGACCGAGGAGTTGCCGGAGAGGTCGTCGCCGTTCATCTCCGTCCGAGTTTTGTTGAAGTCCTCGATAGATTGCTGGATGGCGACGAAGTGGAGTCCCGCCTGTCCGCCGTCCGTCGAATCGAAGTCGCGGCGGAGGATGACCGGCGAGTCGTCCTTTCTGGCCCGCGCGGATTTCTGGGAGTGGCCGACGATGCCGCGGGTGCGGGCGTGTTCTTTCACGTTGTCGATACACTCGTCATTCATCTCGCTCGAATCGCCGAGGTTGTTGCCGACGCCTTTCACCTTGTCCTGTTCGGCGTGGACCGGACAGAACATCTTGCCGACGCGCTGGTCGCGGCTGTCCTGTTCGTACCACTGGTCGAGATGCAGGTTGATGTGGGAGACGTGTTTCGTGGTTCCGCCCTCGAACGGACCCTCCTGAATCGTCACGCTGTCTTCGCTCGCCTGATTCTTCTTGAAGCCGGATTTGAAGCCCATGTACAGCGGTGCCTTCTCCGGAACCGGCTTCGAGTCCGGAATGCCGTTCACGTCCTGATTGTCGGCGGGGAGGCCGTGTCCGACGAAACCGGTCCGGCGGTCGGCCTTCTCGAACACGTCCGTGATACCGCTCACGTCAACGCCGTTCAGTTCGTCGCGGTTGCCGAGCAACGCCTGCTCGGCGGCGAGCGCGATTTGGGCGTGGTCGCTCTCGATCTGCATGACCGCGTCCTGTTCGTCCAGTTTCGGGGACTCGAACGACGCCAGCGCCTTCGGTTTCGGCAGCACGTCGTCCACACCGAACCGCTCGAAGTACGCGGGGGAGTAGCCGATGGAGAACAACAGCCCGTCGTTACCGCGTTTGTAGGCGTGTTCGAGGCTCCGGAACGACTTCTCGACCGTCTTCCGTTCGGACTCGTCCGGCGTTCCGTCGCCGCTGTAGTTCAGAAAGAGGAGAATCTTGTGGCGAGCGGCGACGAAGTTCCCGTAGTCGTCCGTGGAGAGGTATTGATTCCATGCGTGCTGGCGTTTCGGGAGTGTCGAGAGGTCGGACGGGCCTTTCGGCACGTCCGGCATTCCACCCCGGTCCACGCAGGCGGCCAGTGCGGCCGATCCACCGATGGCGACGGCCGCTTTCATGAACTCGCGTCGGGGGATGCCTCGCGTCGAATCGCTCATCGTTCGACACTAGCGATTCCGCGAGAAAAGGGATTCTGGTACGACCATCGAAAAGGGATGTCCGAGATGGGGAATATGGCAATCGGTGTCGGGATTCAGCGTTCGTCGAGCACGTCGTCCACCCGTTCAGCCGTCTCGCTGGCACGGATGTTCGAATAGCTCTCGTGGGTCGTCGCTATGGACGCGTGGCGGAGCGCGGATTGGGCCAGTTCCGCGTGGCCTTCGCTGTACAGTTGGTGGCCCAGTCCACGTCGCGCGCCGTGCGGTTTCAGATATTCGCCGTCGATGTCGAGTCCGGCGGACTCACAGAGACGTTTCATCAGGTTGCGCGCCCCGCGAGTCGAAATCGCCGGGAGGACGATCTCGTACTCCCGGATCACGTCGTCGATGTCGTTCTCGTCGAGGATTCTCTCGACCGTTCCCTCGGAGAACTCCTCGCCCAACGACTCGCGGGCGGTCCGGTACTTCGACGGTGCGTGGTCGGTCGGAAACACCGGAAACAGTGGTGTTGGAGGATCACACACACGGTGGTATCGCTCCAGCGCGTCGGCCGCCTTCTTCGGCAGTTGGGCGAACTCGTACTCCCGCGATTTGCCGAAGACGCGAACCGCACCGCCCTCGATGTCCACATCCTCCCACGCGATACCGCTCCGTTTGTCGTCCGCCGGGTCGCGGAACACCTCCGCCCCGCGCACGCCGGAGAGGGCCAGCAATCGGACGAGCGCGCGGTCGCGGTAGGCACGTTCGCGCGACACATCGGCCTCGCCGTCCAGCGCCTCCTCGACACGTCGGTCCATGAAGGCGAGAATCGCGTTCCTGTCGCGGGCCGACCAGAACTGTCGGTCGGCGTCCGCGGTGTCCTCGGGCAGTTCAGCCTGTGCCCGCGAGGCCGCGGCCGGGTTTCTGGAGATGAGTTCGTCCGCCTCGCAGAATCCCAGAAACGCCCGAACGTAGGCGTAGTAGGTGTGGGCCGTCGAGGACTTCAACTCGCCCTCCCGAACCTGTCGCTTGAGGTGGCGGGCGTAGCGCCGACAATCGATGACGGCCACGTTCTCGATAGCCGTCACCTCGCGCTCGCGGGCGAGCCAGTTCGCCCACGCGGTCAGCGCGGATTCGGCGTTGGCGCGGTAGTTCCCGGCTTCGATGCTGACGAGGTACTCCTCGATCGCGTCGCTCAGTGTCGTTCCTGTCATGCCAATCGTGGATCGAACGTTCCGGACAGTTGGTTTCCACACCGGGGACACGTCAGGTTCGATTCCGCATCGACGAAGCGTCCGACCGGGCCGAGATAGCCACAGGCCGGACATCGCCGTATCGGTAGCTGAATCATCGCAATACCGTCCCGTCGGTGCGGGAACGATAAAAACCTACGTCCCGTCAGTCGTCACCGTCGATCCCGTCGATCGGATGCACCGAGACGAAACCGTCACTTCGGACGAAGACCCGATACCCGTCGATGGTGAAACTGACGTGGCCGCCGGTGCGAGCCACCCCATCCGGACGGGGATGGAACAACCCGTCCAACGCGTCCGGGTCGAACTGGTCGTACAGCGGACCGATTTCGGTCGGGTCGGCGTCCATCGCTTCGGCGAGGGCCGTCGTGACCGTCGTACTGAGTGGTTCCGCGTCCTGCCAATCGTGGCGCGTGTGATACGTCGCTGTGATCGTTTCCGTCGGGCACGAATGATTTTCTGATTTACTCATTTGGAACTCCCCCCGTGGGACACGGGCTCGTCTGTCTCACATACACCCTGAAAAAACATAAATCATTGTCAGACAAAAGACCGGTGTCGGTCATACGGCGACGCGCGAAAAGGCAAGACGGGGGGAACTCGTTCGGAGAGTGATGTTGTCTTACGGGCCGCAGTCGGGCGTTTCGGGCTGAGAAGCTCGATTATGCGGGAGTTAGTAACGGTCGAGATATGGCTTAATAGCCAGTTAGACCGGATTATCCGGTCAATAGTATTCATATCGCACAGTGTAGGATATCTTATGTCATGGGCCGACGTTCTCGTCACGTTCAGCCATTTCCTCGCGGGACCCGTCCAACTCGTCAGTTTCTGGCTGTCGGTGTCGCTGCCGCTGGTGTACCTCCCCATCCTCTTTCACGGGTTGAAAAACAACCTGTTTCCAGTCTTCTTCGGTCTCCTCGTCTTGCACGGGTTGACGCTGTTTCTCGGACACGGGCACGGACATGGACACGGCCACCAAGGGCAGGAGGCGTGAGTCACTCCGGCCGGAGATAAAAGATAGACCGTCACGTCGCCACCGGATTGTAACGTTCAAAGCGAATCGTCTCGAAGCGGAACCATGCACGTCGTCCACCGACGGAATGGGGAGGAACGGACGCTCGCCGCACACGCCGAGCCCGTGGATTCGCTTCGGTCGCGCGTCGGAGGGCTCGTTCGACTCGCCCTTCGTGACGATTACGGGTTGGTGTTCGAAATCGGTTCGGTCGGCGACCATCGCGCTTCGACGGTGGCGACGCCGCTGGCGCTCGACGTGGTGTGGACGGAGAACGGCGAAGTAACGAACGTCGCTCGATTGCCGCGCTGGACGGGGAGGGCGCGTGGAACGGGGGATCGTGTGTTCGAGTTTTCGGGTGGTGTCGTGCAGAACGTCCGACCGGGTGACGAACTCGTGACGAGTCAGGCCCAGTCGTCGCGCTCGACGGAGTAACACCCACACTCGGGGCACACTTGGTACTCCACCGGGAAAGCAGTCTCACACTGTTTGCATTCGTACGGCCGATCCGGCTTCGTGTCCGTACCGAGCCGTCGTAGCAATCCCATGGCTCGCGTTTCGGCGGTGAGCACCAAATAGTTCATCAGAGTGGAGTGAAAGTGAAAACAGCCACGAATCGAACGAATACCGTCTCGGAAGGCCGAAGGCGGGTAACCGAGGTCGGACGGTGTCTATGCGGATTCTCGCCGACCCCTCGAAGGGCACTCGGCGTTACTGTTTCTCTCGTCCCTCTGTTCGTCCGGACCTCGGGCAATCGGGTGCCGTGTCCGCGGAGTGGACGCAAGGGGTCGTCTACAGGTTGGAAGACGCGAGCCACGTGGAGACGGCACCATACCGTGTGTCAGGTCACTATGTGTCGTTTAGTTCCCTGCGTCCGTCCGCATCCCTATCGAACCACGGCAGTTAAAAGGAGGTTTTGACCAGTTTCTCAAAACGGATTCAGTCGGCGTCGATGGCGTCCGTCGTCGTTCCCACCGCGGCCGCGACGCTATCCGGGAGCGTCGTGACGACCGCATTTCCAGCACGTTCCCGCTCCACGAGGCCGTCATCGGCGAGACGTTCCAAGTGATACGAGACGGTGCCGGGGGTCCGGTCGAGCGCGTCCGCGAGGTCGGAGACGCTCGCGGGACCGTCACGGGCGACCGTTTCGAGCAGGGTGGCAGTCGCCTCGTCCGATAGCGAGGCGGCCAACGCGGGGTTGTCGTCGCCAGCGGGGTTCACCCGACGTTTTCCGCGGACGGTAGTCGTCTCGACTAACTTTTCCTCCTGCAGGATCCTGACGTGGTAGCGAACCGTCGAACGCGGAATGTCGGTTTCCTCGCTCAGTGCCGACAGGGAGAGTCCGGGTTCCTCGGCGACGGTGGCGTATATCGTGGCCCGCGTGGCGTTGTTGAGCGGGTTCGACCCGTCGTACCGACTGTAGCTCCCGACGGTTATCGAACCGGGTGCTTCGTCGATATCGGCGTACTCCATCGCCGACGTGGGTCCGTTCGGGAAGGGGTGGCCGTGCGAACCGATGCCGAAGGGGTCATCGAGGGTTGCTGCGTTCGAATGTCGCTGTGCTGGTGGTGCGTGGTGTACCGGCGTGTCCGCTACCGGTGCACTCGCGACGGCTGGGACGACGAATCCGAGAGGGACCGTCGCAACGAGGAGCAGGGCGGTGAACACCACGATTGTACGATGGCGAGGTCGGAACATGATATACCTTTCTTCGTGGTCGTCTGAGATATGTTGTGGGAACCAGAGGAGTATCGTTCTTTTGGTGGGGTTCAGTGGAAAAAAGGTGAATGAAAACCGGAGCGCGTGCAAAAATGGGTTATTTTCGCTCGTAGGCGATCAGTTTCATTTCGCGAACTTTCGTTCCGTCCTCGTCGTAGATGACGCCGTACATGGCGGTCCCGTGATCGGGGGAGTAACACGCGTCGGTGAAGACGGAGCCGTTGATACGGATTTCGGCGTCGTAGCACGATATCCCCGCGATCGTCCGCTGTTTCGTTATCTCGTAGGTCATCGTCCCCTGTGAGGACGGGGCCGTCCACGTGTTTCCGACGCGGAAGTCGTTACCGTAGATTCCGTTCGCCGACGGCGAGAACATCGTCGTCATGAGGTACTGTCCGCCCGGCATGAACGCCAGTTGAACCAGGGCCTCCTCGCGGGTGAACGTCGCCGTCTTCGACTGGGTCTCCCCTTGGTTCGTGAACGAACTCCGCATGGTGATGTTCTCGCCGTCTATCGACCGGATGTCCCAGACGAGTTTGCCGGTGCCGTCCTCCTCGTCGTACGTTTCGTACGTGTAGGTGCCCGAATGCTGGAACGCGAACGGGGTGAAAGCGTCGTCCTCCGACGCGTCCGAGGCGTCGTTCGAACCGTCGCCGTTCGAGTTAGCGCCGGATCCCGACCCCGTCGACCCCGCATCGGGCGCGTTTCCGAGGTGACTCGAAATACCCGTACAACCGGCGAGGACGACGAGGGCCGCGACGGCCAGGGTGAGCGTGATCCGTCGCATTTTAGGCGAGTCGATCCGCCAATTTTCCGAACACGGGAAGCGCGAACCGCTCGTTCGAGTACGCCTTGTACATCAGGAAGAGCCACGTCAGGAACGCCGCGAAGCCCACCACGAGGTACGCCAGCGAGAACAACAGCGAGAACAATCCACCCAGACGCGGGATAAACAGCAGGAGCATCTGGACGATACTCATGCCGATGTAAATCACGAACATCCCGACACCGAAGACGATACTCTGAGCGGCGTGGAATCTGACGAATTTGTTGTCCCCTTCGAGCAGGAAGAACACGATCCCAGTTATCGGACTGAGCAGATACGCGAGCGCCCCCGCGAGGTTCTCGTCGAGTCCACTGCCGGTTTCCGAACTGGTCGATTCAGTAACGTCGGTCGTCGTTTTTGGTTCGACAGACATGAACATAACTAGCAGTAGGAAATGATATAATTACGCAGTGGTATTTTCCCAGCTTACGGAACGAGGTCCGGAAAGCGAAACGTGTTTCGAGGTGTGAAACACTATACCATAGAAACGCCATGGAGGAAACATGAGCGACAGTGAGAACTCGGATATCGTCATCACTGCCGTCAAGCGGGCGAACACCCTCCGTGCACTGCGCGGCGGACCGGTCGCACGCTCCGAGCTACAGGACGAAATCGGCGTCTCACGGACGACGACCCACCGAATCACGCGGGAACTCACCGACAAGTCGCTCATCCGCCGCGTCGATGGCCTGTACGAACTAACCCCGTTGGGACAACTCGTCGCGGGCGAAGTCGAACATCTACGGGACACCGTCGAGGTCGGCTTGCAGTTGGAACCCCTGCTTCCGTCGCTCGACCGAACCGATATCGACGTTGAGTTGCTCGCCGACGCGACGATAACCGTCCAGGAACCCGGCGACCCGTACCGGCCGGTGCGCCGGTTCATCTCCCTCCTGCGAGAGTCGGAGACGCTTCGTGGGTTCGACACCACCACTATCGCGCCGATGTACGTGGACGAGATCCGCAACAGCATCCTCGACGGCATGCGGACCGAAGTCATCTACCTCTCTCCCGTCATCGATCAGCTACTGGACGATCACCACGAGGCGACCGTGAACGCCATCGAGAGCGGCCAGCTCGAGCTGTTCGTTCACGACGAGTTGCCGTTCGGCCTGGTCATGTTCGACGACCGCGTCGGCGTCGGCGGCTACGACGAAACCGGCATCCTCCGCGTTTTCGCCGACACGGACGACCCGGCGGTTCGAACCTGGGCCGACGACCTGTACGAGGAGTACCGCGAGAAAGCGATTCCAATTCAGGACCACGCCGACTGGACGGGATGAGACGGTCGTTTGCCAGCAGTCAGTCGAGGATTTCCTCGGCCGCGTCGAGTCCGCTGCGGAGCGCGCGGTGAACCCGGCCCTCGCCGACGACCCAATCACCGGCGAAGAAGAGACCCGCTTCGTTCGCCCGCCGGAGTACCTCCTCGTCGGCCCCGTCGTTCGGTTGTGCGTCCCGCCAGCGAACCACGTCGAACCAGTCCGGCGCGGCGAGCGGGTGCTCGGAGAGGAGGTCGGCCGCGTACCCCGCGGCGGCCGTGGCGACGTCGAAATCGTCGTCGTCGTAGTGGTTCGCCGACCACTCGGGCGACAGTTGGACGATCAACAACTCCTCGTCCTCCGGGACGTGGCCCGGTTTACACGACTCGCGGGAGAGCCAACCGACCTCGTGTTCCTTGTCCGTGTTCACCAGCGCGTAGTACGGCCGCTCGACTTCGAACGAGTAGTGGAGCGCGACGGAGAGGATGGGCCGGTACGGGACGTGCCCGATGGTCTCACGGAGGTCACGACGCAGGTCGTCGTCCCACTCCGAGAGGTCGAGCAGCGACGCCGTGATCGGCGCTGGCGGCGTGAGCACCAGCGCGTCCCACGGCCCGTACTCGTCGCCGTTCGCGTCCCCGACGTACCACGACTCGGCGTCGCTCGACTCGTCGCGCCGGAGGCCCGTAATTCGCGTGTCGGTGTGAACCGTCGCACCGCTCGCCTCCGCCAGTCGCCCCCCGAGCGTTCGCAGTCCCGTTCTGTACGTCCACTTCGAGTCGTCCTCATCGCGGCCCTCGGAAACCTCCTCGTCGGCGTCGAACGTCCACACCGGTCCCTCGGTTTCGACCAATCCCTCGTCGAGTTCGCGGACGAGTTCGGACACGCGTTCGTCGTCGCTCTTGACGTAGTTCGCGCCGACGTCGTAGACACAGCGATTCCGTTCGTGCGACGTCGCACGCCCGCCGACGCGTTCGGTCCGCTCGAACAAGGTTACGTCGGCGTCGTCGCGCAGCGCGAACGCGACGCCCAACCCGGCCACACCGGCACCCACGACGGCCACGCGGGTCACGGTGCGCGTCCTCGTCCGCGTTCTCGACGTCGGGGTGTGCGGACGGGACCGTCACCCGCTGCTATTTCGATACCCGTTCCGGCTCCAGAAGGTGTCATGCGATGGCGTTCGGGAGCGCCCGGCAAAGTGATTGTGGCACGACGTGCGGTGATTGTGGTACGACGTGCGAGGAATCGGTTGGAGAGCGGTGCGGTTGTGTATAACGAGACCCGGTCGTTCGACCGCACGAGGACCATTCCACGCCGCCATCGTAGCCCCAGAAGGATTTACTCCTGGCCGACCATCCCCCAGGTATGCAATTGGATGACATACTCATCCTCGACTGTTCCCGGCTTCTCCCGGGACCGTACGCGACACAACTCCTGGCGGACCTCGGCGCGACGGTGATCAAGATCGAGGAACCGGAACGCGGCGATTACGCGCGGAAGATGGCTCCCATCGGGGAGAGCGGCCACGGCGAGATTTTCGAGGCGGTGAACCGGGGAAAGCGGAGTGTCTCGCTCGATTTGACGGACGAAACGGCTCGAAAAGCGTTCTACGAACTGGTCGAGACGGCGGACGTCGTCTTCGAGACGTTTCGCCCCGGCGTCACCGAGCGACTGGGGATCGACTACGACACGCTCGTGGAGTACAACGAGGAATTGGTGTACGCCTCCCTCTCCGGGTTCGGGGGGACGGGACCGAACGCGGAGCGGGCGGGCCACGACCTGAACTACGCCGGGGAGACGGGACTGTTGGACATGACGCGGCCGGACGAGGATTCGAAACCGGTTATCCCCGGCTACCCGATGGTGGACATGGCGAGCGGACTGTTTTCGGCGTTCGGCATCGTGAGCGCGCTCCTCGCCCGGGAACGGGGCGGTGACGGTGCAAGTGGAGAAGACGGTGAAGGCGATGTGGGCGGGACGTACCTTGACCTCGCCATGACCGACACCATGCTGTCGTTCGCGCAAGTGTTCGCGAGCGGGGCATTCGCCGGGCGGACACCCCGACCGGGGAAGACGATGCTGACCGGCGAATTTCCTTGCTACGACGTTTATCGCACGGCGGACGACCGCTATCTCACGGTCGCGGTGCTCGAACCGAAGTTCTGGCGCGCGCTTTGCGAGACGATCGAGCGTCCCGAGTTGGTCGAAAAACACCTGAGCGACGACCCTGCGATCCGCGAAGCCGTTCGGGAGACCCTCCAAGCCGTCTTCGAAACGCGGACGATGGACGAGTGGCTCGACGAGTTCGACGGCGTTGATACGGCCGTCGGCGGGGTTTACACTGTCACGGAGGCGTTCGACCACGAGCAGACGAGGGCGCGCGGAATGGTCGTCGAGTCGGACGGTTCCCCGCCGCGAATCGGGTTCCCGATACACGATGCGGACGTGGACGCAGACGGTTCGGCCGTTCCGACCCGACTGCCGGACCACGGCGAGCACACGGCGAGCGTCCTCCGCGAGGCTGGGGTTTCCGACGGGACGATAGCGCGACTGACGCGGAACGATTGAGCGACAGATGCGGGAAAGAGGACGGTTATGGTGGGATGATTGGAACGGTGCTCGCGGGAAAATCGGATGGCTACCCCGGAACCATTCGGCGGCTACAGCGTGACGACGATTCAAGGTGACACGAGTTGTCAGCACCGACGCCGTTCAGCGGAGGATTATTTATTGCTCCGGAAAAAATGAGGGTAGTGACACGAGCTGCCATCGTCGGTGGCGGGATGACCCGATTCGGCCCGCACGACCGACCGCTGGAGGAACTGTTTGCCGACGCCGCGTTCGCGTCGATGGACGACGCGGGTATCGCTGGCGACGAAATCGACGCGTTCTATCTCGGTAACGCGCTGGGTGGACAGACCGAATCCGACACCCATCTCGCGCCGAAACTGGCGACCCACATCGGGATTCAGGGAATACCCTGTCAACGATTCGAGGACGCCTGTGCGACCTCATCGAACGCGTTCAAACATGCGGTACAGGCGGTCGAAAACGGCGTTCACGACGTCGCCCTCGTCGGCGGCGTCGAACGCTGTACGCCGGAGACCGGACTCGGAACCGGCGAGATGACCGCGATTTTCGCGGGAGCCTCACACCGCCAGTACGAGCAACCGACCGGACTGACGTTCCCCGGCGTGTTCGCCCTGCTCACGAAGCGCCACATGCACGAGTACGGGACGACCGAAGCCCAGTTGGCGGAAGTCGCCGTGAAAAACCACTATCACGGCCAGTTCAACCCGAAGGCACACTTCGGCCGCGACACGGACGTCGAATCGGTACTGGAGAGTCCCATCGTCGCGGATCCGTTCCACCTGATGGACTGCTGTCCGTTCTCGGACGGCGCTTCGGCGGTCCTCGTCGTTTCCGACGACCTCGCCGAGAGTTTCGCCGGAGAACCGGTTTCGGTAACCGGCGTCGGCCACCGAACCGACGCGGTTCCGCTGGCGGACAAGGTCTCGCTCTCGGCCACGCAAGCCGCTCGTGACGCCGCCGACGAGGCCTACGGCCAGGCGGGAATCACTCCGGACGATATCGACGTGGCCGAAGTTCACGACTGCTTTACCGGCGCGGAAGTCCTCGCAACCGAGGCGCTCGGTCTCTTCGAGGACGGAACCGGCGGACAGGCGGCGGCGGAGGGCCGCACCTACATCGACGGCGAGATGCCCGTCAACCCGAGCGGCGGTCTGAAGGCGAAAGGCCACCCCATCGGCGCGACCGGAACGGCCCAACTCGTGGAGTTGACCGAACAACTCCGCGGCGACGCGGACGACCGGCAAGTCGAGGGCGCGAAAACGGCGGTGGCACACAACCTCGGCGGCGACGCCGCGACCACCGTCGTCACCGTACTGGAGGCGCGAGCATGAGTTCGGAAGATGGCGACAACGTTCCAGCACTGACGTACGCCGACTGGCGGGCCTACCTCAAGGCCGGGGACCTCGTGGGACTCGAATGTGAGTCCTGCGGGAACGTCACGGCCACGCCGAAGCGGGCCTGCGTGGAGTGCGGCGACCGAAACCTCGACACCCACACCCTGCCGAACGTCGGCGTCGTCCACAGCGAGACGACGATAACCGTCCCACCGGTTGGGTTCGAGGGGCCGTATCAAGTCGCCGTCGTGGACCTCGGCGACACGAAAATCCTCGGCCGAATCGGCGGAGACGAGGAAGTCAACATCGGAACGACCGTCGAATGTACCGACACCGTCGAACTCGATGGAATGCCCGCGCCGATGTTCGAGCCGGTCGAATAGCGAAATAGCGAACTGCGAGAATCCAATAACCGGGTTCCTACGGCGCGTGGCCGGTGACGTTCTCGTAATCCGCTTCGATCTCTTGCCGTCCGAGGTGCGTGATTTTGTAGAACGTTTGGCGGCCGTCGGCACCCTCCGGCGCGCCGGTTCGGGCGACGAGACCCGTGGAGATCAACTCCCCGACGTGGTGAGTGAGGTCGAAGCTCCCGTCGTCGATGGCTTCAGCGAGCGTTTTCCGCGAGACTTCCTCGCGTTCGTAGAGGAGAAACAGGATCGAATACCGCCGCGTATCGCCGAGGGCGGCTTTCCGTGCGACGTGATCCGCGAGCGTTCCAAGGCTGTCGTCGAACAGCCGTTGGTCCACGTACTCCTCGACGTTCCGCTCGTCGTCTGGGGTCGGCGTCGATTCGGCGGCCATGATGGGTACGTGTACGACGGCCAACTACATCAGCCTACCGATTAGAGAGAGATTTTTCTTTGTTTCTGAATTACCATTCACGGTGTCGGTTGGGCTGTCGATAGCTATTTGATCGCCGTCTCGAAACCCCGAATAAATGTTCGACGGGGAGACTAACTTCCGGTACGACGGTCGGCCGATTGCGGATATTCTGTCGGAACAGGCACCGACGCCGCCGGATTTCGGCAGTCACAACGACTTCACCGTCTACGTGATGGGACCGTACACCGCGTTCAGTGCGGCGTACGCCTACGACGACGGCGACGAACTCCGGACGCCGTTCCAGGCCGACCCGCTGTTCGACCCCGAGCGCCACGTCACGACCGACGGTCGTGGGGACATGGAACTCGCACTCAGGGATTTCTGTGCGGAACTCCGCCAGCGTCATAACTGCCGGGCGTTCATCGCCACCGACATCGACATCCCGACCCACGAACAGGCCGCCGAAGCGGGCAAGGCGGGAATGGACCCGCTCGCCCAGTCGGTCGCGTTCGCGGCCCACAGCGACGCCGTGCTCTTCCTGTTCACGCAAGGGGGGCTCACGACCGGCGTCGGCACCGAAACCGGCGGGATTCTGGGGGAGTTTCATCTGCGACGTGGGAACCCGGCGACGACGCACAAGCCCGGCCAGCGGGTCGGTCTGTATCTGGACGAGTCGTTCACCAGCGCGACCGTCGACGAACTGCCGTACGGCTACGACGTGCAGTACGACAGTTTCCGGACGAAGCGGGACCTCCACGACAAGGTGCGAAACTGGCTGGACGGTATCGACCGCGAAACCCGCGATACGGAGTTGCCTGTTTTTATTACGGGCGATACGTACGCGCCGGAAGGAGAGGAGTAGGAAAGCCCTCATCCGTTCGCGAGCGGGGGCTTTCGGGGTAGTGTTCTTGGCAGTTGCAGTCGAAGTAGTTGCAACGTTTTCTCGTAGTGAGTAGACAAGAACTTTCGAAACCGAGTTCCGAAATATCTCTTCAATCGACAGTACCATTCAGTAGAGATCAGTACAAAACAGTACTTTCCAGTATTCTCGACGAAACGAGAATCGAAAAGCAACCCACAAACCGAGTCCCCGGCGCTATTTCGCTTTTAGGTTGTGCACGACATCCAACCACTCCACGACTTCGGCAGTCGGTTCGATGGCCTCCCGAATCGCGTCGGCCGGTTTGTAGGCCATCGGCGCTTCGTCCAGCACCGACTCGACGACCGACTCGGAGTAGACCCCGTCCATCGCCTCGCCGAACTCGTCCATCGAAATCGTGTCGTAGGCATCCCCTCTGCTCATGGTCCGGCCCGCGCCGTGCGGGGCCGTGGAGTGGTACTCCTCGTTGCCCTTCCCCCGGGCGATGATCGACCCGTCCGCCATGTTGAACGGGACGACGAGTCGCTGACCCTCGCGGGCGGGCGTGGCACCCTTCCGGATCGTCATGTCGCGGAAATCGATGTAGTTGTGCGTCGATTGGAAGCGGTCGGTCGGGTCGATACCGATGGCCTCGCAGATGGCGTCGCTCATCAACTCGCGGTTCCAGCGGGCGTACTGCTGGGCGAACAGCATATCGACGTAGTAGCCGTGTGCCTCCCGCCCGTCGAGCCAATCGAGGTCGTCGCTTCGCTCCTCGCCGGGGCGCAGGTTCGACCCCGAGAGGGTGTCGAACGCGTCCTCGATGTCGCTCCCGTCGAAGGCCTCCCGAACGCGCTCGGCGCGGATGTGTGATTCACCCATGCCGCCGGTGACCCACGTGAATAACTCGCCGTCCCCGACGGTTTCGGGGTCGAACTTGAGGAATTTTCCGTACCCGTCCGGAATCGCGTTCCGGATCCCGTCGGCCGAGCGGTAGTCCGAGGCTCGACCCTGCCAGTACTCGGCGACGGCCTTGCCGAGGTAGCGCGACCCGCTGTGGACCACGAGCCAGAAGTCACCCGACTCCCGACCCTGCGCGAACTCGACGAAGTGATTGCCGCCGCCGAGCGTCCCCGCGCTCTTGATGACGTAACCCATTCCCTGCCGCTGGTCCGCCAGCACGCGCTCGCAGAGGGATTTGAAGTACGCCTCTCCGTAGCCGTCGAAGTCGAAGGCGAGGGGGTCGATGGGGCGACCGAATCGCTCGCGGTAGGCGGCGTCGAAGCGGTCGAAGACCTCGTTCGCCCGGTCGAACGGGAACTCGTTCACGAGGTGCGGCGCGTCGTCGTACTCGTGGACTTCGCGTCCCATCGGCACGGCGTCGCGGACGCGACGCTCGCGCTCGGCGTCCGCGAGCGGGAGGGCGGAACCGAGGTTCGTCGCGCACATGCCACAGCCGACATCCACGCCGACGATGTTCGGGACGACGCGGTCGGGGAGCGGCATCGTAAAGCCGATCGGCGCGCCAGCGCCCCAGTGGGTGTCCGGCATGATCCGCACCGGTTCGGTGAACGCACGGTGGTCGATGAGTTCCTGAATCTGTTGGAGACAACCGGATTCGACCAGCGCCTCGTCCTCGACCATCACGCGGGCGGTCGTGTGCGACCCGTTCAACTCGATAGGCATTCTCTGCCCGATTCGAGAGGGCGAACCGACATCAAAGTAGCTGATTGCGTGCTGGGACGAGCGGCTGGCAAAATCGCTGGAATCGTCCCGCTACCGGTCCGCGTTTGGCCCGTCGTACAGATGGCACGCGACGGCTCGGCCATCGACCGTCCGCTGATCCGGATGCTCGGTCTCGCACACCGTGGGAAACGCCTCGCCGAGGGTTTCCGCGGCGGCGTCCTCGTCCCCGTCGATCGCGCGCCCGATCGCGTTCGAAACCGTCCCTTCGACGCGCTGGTGATCGACCGTCGGTGGTATCCCGTACTCGCGCCGAACCGCCTCCCGGAGGGCCGCTTCCGGGACCGAACCGTCCCCCCGCTCGTCGGCGAGCCGTTCGCGGGTGGATTCGAGACCGAATTCCCCGTCCCGGAGCGCGATACGTAGGGAGAAAATCCCGACCCACGTCGGCTGGGCGAGCGAGTACTCCTCGGGTGGGACGATTTTCGGACAACGGGTGTGGAACCGGCACCCGGACGGCGGCGACGACGGGTCGGGGACGTCGCCGGTCAACTCCACCATCTCGTTCCGGTCGTGCGGGTCCGGCCGTGGAACCGTATCGAGCAGCGCCTTCGTGTACGGGTGTTTCGGATCCTCGAACAGGTCGCTCGTCAGTCCGTGTTCGACGGCTTCGCCGACGTACATGACGACGACGCGGTCACAGAGCTGGTGAACGACGCTCATGTCGTGGCTGATGAGCAGGATGGAGAGATCCAACGCCTCCTGGAGCCGTTCGATGAGCGCCAGGATTTCGGCCTGCACGGACACGTCGAGGGCGCTCACGGGTTCGTCCAACACCAACAGTTCCGGGTCCAACGACAGCGCCCGCGCCAACGCGGCACGCTGTTTCTCCCCGCCCGAGAGTTCGTGCGGGTACTGCTCGCGCTTGCCCTCCGAGAGTCCGACGAGCGAGAGCAACGTTTCGATCCGTTTCGTCAGCCGCTCGGTGTCCGTCAACCCGTGTGTCAGCATCGGCTCCGCGATGGATTCGCCGATGGTCATCCGCGGATCGAAACTGGACGACGGGTTCTGAAACACCATCTGTACCTGCCGTCGGTACCGCTTTCGCTCGTCCTTCGACAGCGACCCGAGCGAGCGGTCCCGAAACGTGATTTCCCCGTCAGTTGGCGTTTCGAGCGAAACGACGGTTCGAGCCACGGTCGATTTCCCACAGCCGGATTCGCCGACCAACCCGAGCGTTTCGCCGCGCCGTAGATCGAAACTGATGCCATCGACCGCACGCACGCGTCCCCGCTCGCGGGCCAGCAACCCTTCCGTGATCGGAAAGTGCTTCTTCAGGCCGTGGACGGAGAGAACGGTCTCGTCGTTCAGTTCCGCGTCGTCGGTTCCTCGTTGATGATTCGTCGTCTCCGTGTTCATCGTTCGTCACCTCGTATCGTGGTCGATTCGTCCCGCACGGATGGCTCGTCGGTTCCTTCCATCGTAGTCGCCGTCGTCGTTTCTGCTGTCGCGCGCAGTTCGTTCACGTTCCCGGCGTCGTGGTCGTCGTCGTAGTAGACACACGATACTCGGTGGCCATCCCCTTCGAGCGCCTGGAGCGGCGGTTGGGGTCCCTCCCGGCAGTCGTCGGTCGCGTGCGGACATCGCGGATGGAACCGACAGCCGTCCGGCGGGTCCGTCGGGTCGGGAAGCGAGCCACCGATGGGTTTCGGCGTCCGCCCGCGCCGCGGCACGCTGTCGAGCAGGGCATCGGTGTACGGGTGGGCCGGACGGTCGAAGATGTCGAAGACGTCCCCGCGTTCCATCACCTTCCCGGCGTACAGTACGACGACGCGGTCGGCGACCTGCGCAACGACGCCGAGGTCGTGGGTAACGAACAACACCGCCATGTCGCGTTCGGCTTGGAGCGTTTTCAGCAGATGGAGGATGCCCGATTGGGTCGTCACGTCCAGCGCCGTCGTCGGTTCGTCGGCGACGAGCAGGTCGGGTTCACACGATAGCGCCATCGCGATGACGACCCGCTGTTTCATCCCGCACGAGAACTCGTGCGGGTATTCGTCGAACCGTTCGGCTGGATTCGGAATGCCGACCCTGTCGAGGAGTTCTATCGCCCGCCGTCGCGCGGCGTCCCTCGAAACGTCTCGGTGAAGTCGGATCGCCTCCACGAGTTGACGGCCGACCGTGTAAACGGGGTCGAGCGTGTCCTGCGGGTTCTGAAACACGTACGCGATTCGGCCGCCGCGAATCGAGTTGAGCGTCTTCGTACCGGCGGACAGCAAATCACGCCCGTCGAACCGGACGGTGCCGGAAATCCGCGCCGGTGGCGACGGGACGAGACGGGTCAGCGACTCGCAGGCGACGGTCTTCCCGGAACCGCTCTCGCCGACGAGACAGACCGTCTCGCCGCGGTTCACGTCGAACGAAACGCCGTCGAGTGCGTGCACGACGCCGCGGTCGGTGTCGAACGTCACCCGGAGGTCGTCCACCGAGAGCAGGGGGTCGGGACTCATACGTCACCCCGCGGGTCGAACACGTCGCGCAACGTATCGCCGACGATGCTCAAGGCGACGACGGTGAAGACGAGGACGACGACGGGTATCGTCCAGATCCACCACACCTTGATCGGTATCGTATAGAAATTGTCCAACAAGCCGGTCGCAATCGTGTCGCCGAACGACGGTGCAAAGCGACCGACATCACCGATTCCGATGAACGTCAACGCCGTTTCGAGGAGGACGAGTTGCGGAATCTTCTGCGTCGTCCCGATGAGAACCGTGTTGGAGACGTTCGGAAGCAAGTGTTTCCGAAGGATGGTCCACCGACTCACGCCCGCGCTCCGCGCCGCTTCGACGTACTCCTCCTCCCGCCGCTGAATGACCTCGCTTCGGACGAGGCGGGCGATGCTCCCCCAGTTGAGGAGTCCGAACACGACCACGAACACGAACAGACTCGGTCCGGCGAGGAAGACGAAGATGAGATAGACGACGAACGCCGGAACCGACTGCTGGACGTCGACGTATCGCATGAGGACGGTATCGACCGCACCGCCGCTGTATCCGGCGACGAGACCGACGACCGTCGCGAGCGGAATCATGAGGACGGCGATAATGACGCCGACTTGGAGGCTCACGTGCATCCCCGAGAGCACCAGCAACACCATGTCCTGTCCCAATGTGCTCGTTCCGAGCGGGTAGGCCAACGACCCGTGACAGAAACCGTTGACGGTCGGGCCGACGCACGTCGACGTCACCAACCCGAGTTTCGACGAGAACAGGAGGGGCGGTTGGCGGGCGACCGTTGGGTCGGTGGCTGGACGCCCGAGGAGTGCGGGACCGACCATCGCAAGGATGGCGAACAGAATCAGGGAGACGAGGGAGACGACCGCGAGCCTGTTGGACCGAAACCGTTCCCAGTACCGCCGATTCCGGCGGGTGTTTCGGACGAGCGACGGCAGGGCGAAACAGACGAGGGCGAGGAGACTCACCCGGAACAGCCACGTCAACTTCGTCGGCCGCCAGGGATAGACGACGCCGATACCGTGGGAGTTCGTATATCGGTAGAGAAGCCACAGTCCGACGAGACCGGCGGAGAATAGCAGGAAGCGCCAGGGGACAGTTCGGTCCGTACTGTTCTCCTGTTCCCAGTCGATGGGGGCAAGCGGCGTTTCACCCGACCGTCGGCCGGTGTCGTTGCTCACCGAAAACCACCCGGTGGAGAGGGACGATTCGACACGTAGACGGGGAGGGGTTGCATGAATGTACTCCCTGTGTGGTATATATCCTCATGACAAAAAGATACCGAATGGATAATTCACTTCTGTCGATACTATTTTATACCGATTGTCGGTATTTTTGATGTCGAAACCATGAGTCGCCGCTCCTACGTCATCAAACGGATCGCGTTCTCCGTCTTCGCCCTCTATCTCGTGCTGTCCGTCACGTTCGGATTCATCGCGTTGACCGCCGACCCCGGCGTCGCTCAGGCGGCGTACGGTGCCGCGCAATCGGCCAGAAACCATCGTCTGAACGCGACCGAGCAGAAGGCGTACGTGCACGAGGCCATCGAGCAGTACAAGGAGGAACACGATCTGAACGAGCCGGTGTGGAAGAGCTATCTCAACTGGCTCGTCGATATCACGACGTTCCACTGGGGTCGGTCGCACACGCATCACGGAACACCCGTGATCACGCTGCTCGAAGGCGCGATTCCGGCGACGTTACGCTACGTCGTTCCGGCGATGCTGTTCGCGCTCGTCGGGGGGATCGGGCTCGGCGTGTACTCCGCGCTGCATCCGGGGTCGATAGTCGAACGGATAGTGACCGGCGGGTCGTACGTCGGACTCGGGGTTCCGAGCTACTGGATCGTCGTCGTGGCCGGTCCGGGCATCTTGGGGCTCACCGAGACGCTCCATCAGTTCACGCCACACGTCCAGACGGTACTGTTGTCGAGCGTGCTGGGGATTTCGCTGCTCGCGGGACAGTTGCGGTACGCACGAGCCGAATCGCGCGAGTACGTCTACCGCGAGTTCGTCAAGTTGCTTCGCGCGAAGGGCGCATCGAATCGACGTGTCGCCCGGCACATCCTTCGAAACGCCGCGATTCCACTGCTCTCGTTGTTCTTCGCCGACCTCATCGGAACGCTCGTGGTGAACGTCTTCGTCCTCGAATCCGTCACCGGTGTCGGGGGA
The DNA here is from genome assembly GCF_024136975.1 of Haladaptatus sp. AB643. Taxonomy (NCBI): domain Archaea; kingdom Methanobacteriati; phylum Methanobacteriota; class Halobacteria; order Halobacteriales; family Haladaptataceae; genus Haladaptatus; species Haladaptatus sp. AB643. The sequence goes on along the minus strand of NZ_JAMYJW010000008.1, from coordinate 56,482 downwards.
ATCGGTAGCCTCGGTCTCGGCGCGATTCAGCAGCGTGATCTACCGCTCATTCTCGGAGTGGCGATGGTCATCGCGTTCGTCGGAATTCTGGGCAACCTCTTCCAGGACCTCGCCTATGTGGGGCTCGATCCACGCGTCGAATCGGAGTGAAAGGGTACGAGACACGCGTTTCGGCCTCGAAACGCCGGTCCATTGTCGTCAAATAGTCTAACGGAGGTTGAACGATTCAAAAAGTATATCGGGCAGGGTTACGCTTACTATCGGCAAGAATAGTCAATGGGCAATGGAAAACGCACTGACAGTCCCTCCCAGTCAGAGGCGGATATAGACGCTTCTGACGGTACTTCCGACGAGCGGCGGGATGCGCGCTCGGTTTCCGACGGGGAAGCCGACCCCGACGATTCCACCGTCGATTCCGTCCCGTCTGAGGAAGGTGCTCTCGGAACGAGCGTCGATGAATCGCTGGTCGCCGACGATTTCGACCCCGAAACGGACGACGATCTCCTCGGCGGTTTGGACGTCGAGACGACCGATGAGATTCCCATTCCGGACCGACTGGTCGATCAAGTCATCGGGCAGGAGTCCGCCCGTGAAACCGTGGTGAACGCGGCGACACAACGTCGTCACGTCATGATGATCGGGTCGCCGGGGACCGGGAAATCGATGTTGGCGAAGTCGATGAGTCAGCTCCTCCCCAAGGAGGAGTTACAGGACGTCCTCGTCTATCACAACCCCGACGATGGAAACGAGCCGAAGATTCGGACCGTTCCCGCCGGAAAGGGTAAACAGATAATCCAAGCTCACAGGGACGAGGCGATGAAGCGTGATCGGATGCGCACGTTCCTGATGTGGGCGATCATCGCACTCGTCGCCGGATACGCCTTCTTCATCGCCAAAGAGTTCTTACTGGGTGTTATCGCGGTTGGCGTTACGTACCTCCTGTTCCACTACAGTTCACGCGGGACGAACGCCGTGATCCCGAACCTGTTGGTGGACAACTCCGACGTCGATACCGTTCCCTTCGAGGACGCGACGGGTGCCCACGCGGGTGCGCTACTAGGCGACGTGCGCCACGACCCGTTCCAGTCCGGCGGAATGGAAACGCCGAGCCACGACCGCGTGGAACCCGGAGCCATCCACAAGGCCAACAAAGGTGTCCTGTTCGTGGACGAGATCAACACCCTCGACATCCGCTCACAGCAGAAGCTGATGACCGCGATTCAGGAGGGCGAGTTCTCCATCACCGGACAGTCCGAACGCTCGTCCGGTGCGATGGTTCACACCGAACCCGTCCCGACCGATTTCATCATGGTCGCGGCGGGGAACCTCGACGCGATGGAGAACATGCATCCGGCGCTCCGCTCGCGTATCAAGGGGTACGGGTACGAGGTGTACATGGACGACACCATCGACGACACGCCGGAGATGCGCCGCAAGTACGCCCGCTTCGTCGCCCAAGAGGTCGAAAAGGACGGACAGCTTCCACACTTCACGGACACGGCGGTCGAAGAGATCATCCTCGAAGCTCAGCGCCGCGCCGGTCGCAAGGAACACCTCACGCTCAAACTGCGTAACCTCGGTGGCCTCGTTCGTGTTGCCGGTGACATCGCTCGCGCGGAGGACGTCGAGTTCACCACGCGAGATCACGTCCTGCAAGCGAAACAGCGCTCGCGCTCCATCGAGCAACAGATCGCCGACGACCACATCGAACGTCGGAAGGATTACGAACTCACCGTCTCCGACGGTGCGGAAGTGGGTCGCGTGAACGGTCTGGCGGTCATGGGCGAGGACAGCGGTCGCGTCCTCCCCATCATGACCGAAGTCTCCCCGGCACAAGGTTCCGGCAAGGTAATCGCCACCGGGAAACTGCAGGAGATAGCCGAGGAGGCCGTGCAGAACGTCAGCGCCATCATCAAGAAGTTCAGCGACGAGGACATCTCCGAGAAGGACATCCACATCCAGTATGTCCAGACCTACAGCGGCGTCGAAGGGGATTCGGCGTCCGTGACGATGGCGACCGGCGTCATCAGCGCGCTCGAAGACATCCCCATCGATCAGAACGTGGCGATGACGGGATCGCTCTCCGTCCGGGGTGACGTCCTCCCGGTCGGTGGCGTCACGCACAAGATCGAGGCGGCCGCGAAGACCGGCATCGAGACGGTCATCATCCCGAAGGCCAACGAGCAGGACGTGATGATCGAGGACGAGTACAAGGAGATGATCGAAATCGTCCCCGTCTCGCACATCAGCGAAGTCCTCGAAGTCGCGCTCGTCGGCGAGTCCAAAATAGAGAGCCTCACCGACCGACTCAGGACCATTACGGGTACGGCCCTCGACACGAGCAGCGATCACGGATCGCCGAGTCCGAGTCCCTGAACTCGATTTTTTCCGGTCGAATCGATAGCTGACTTCCGAAAAATCAGAGGTCCTTGTTCACGCGAATCTCCTTGTCGGTCACCGTATCGACGATGCTGGCGGGAACCGCCAGGTCGTCGTCGTCGGCGCTCCCCCATCCGAACACTTCCAGCCACGCTTCACCGAGGTTGGGGTCGGGATCGACGTACGCCGTCCCGCTCCGAACCTCGCTCACGATCCCGAGTTGCTCCCCTTCGCTGTCCATCAGGAACTTCCCTTCGTCTTCCCCACTGAGTGTTGCCATATTTTTCGTTCAGCACGGGAGTACATTCGCTTTGTGGCTAAGTGAGCTGATTTAACTATCACAGTGGCTCGCGTCGCCGGTAATTACCATACCGCCACGTTCGGTTCGGGCGGAGATGAGGCCGTGTCTATCCATCGTAATCTCCGCGAGAATTATCGGGGAGAAGCCGATTTCTGATCGCGGTTGTAGTGCGACGAAACGACGTCACCCACGACTTCACGAAACGATATCGGGTCTACGACGCGGTGTCGGCCCTCCGGAGGTTTGGCCTTACGGTTCCAGCACGGCCCGGAACCGAACCTCGTTGTCCATCATTCGTTCGTAGGCGTCGTCGGCGTCCGCCAAGTCGAACGTCTCGATTTCCGGCGTGATGTCTCGAAGCGCGCTGAACTCCAGGGTATCTTGAGAGTCACGAGCGTCGCCGGACGCCCACCCGCGAACCGCACTTCGGCTTCCGACGAGGTCAACCACGGAAACGTCGATGGGTTCGCCGGGGACGCCGACGGTGACGACCTCGCCGTCGGTGTCGAGACCGGGGACGACCGATGAAATCGCGTCGGCGTTCGGCGCGGTGGCGAGGACGACCGTCGCGCCGCCCAACTTCTGGAGTTCCTCCGCCGGGTCGTTGGCCTTCGCGTCGATGAAGTGGTCGGCACCCAGTTCGCGGGCGTACTCCTCCTTGTCGGTGCCACGCGAGATGGCGACCGTTTCGAATCCCGCCTGTCGGGCGTACTGCACGCCGAGGTGACCGAGTCCACCGATCCCTTGCACGGCGACCAGATCACCTGGTCGGGCGTCCGTGTGTCGGAGCGCGTTGTACGTCGTGATTCCCGCACAGAGCAGGGGCGCGGCGTCCGCCGCGTCGAGTTCGTCGGGGACGGCCGCGAGTGCTTCGGCGTTGACGACGGCGAACTCGGCGTAGCCGCCGTCAACCGTCACGCCGTGGATATCCGCGTTCTCACACTGTTCGAACTCGCCGCGACGGCAGGCTTCGCAGGTGAAACAGTGTCCGGCGTGCCAGCCAGCGCCCACGCGGTCGCCCTCCTCCCACTGCTCCACGTCCTCGCCGACCGCATCGACCCGTCCGACGATTTCGTGGCCGGGGACGCGCGGGTAGGCAAGTCCGGGGTAGCCACCCTCCTTCGCGTAGGAGTCGCTGTGGCAGACGCCACAGGCTTCGACTTCCACGCGAACTTGCGTGGCGTCCGGCGTCGGAACCTCCCGTTCGACGAGTTCGAATTCCCCTCCCGGTTCGTCGACTTCGACCGCCCGCATCGTATCTGACATAGCAGTCGGAACATCGGGCGCGAGACGGATAAGTGGAAATGCCAATATCGGCGGAAAGCGGCGACTGCTTCCGGTTTCACTCTCCAGGCATCGTTGTCCGGAGTCGTCATACTTACCGCACCGCCGTTCGTGTTTCGAAGCGAAAACAGTGACGAGGAACACGAAGGCGACAACGGGAAATTGGCGGTCGGTCGCGACGGTCACGGGGTGGCAAACGGCCGCAAGCCTCTGTTATTACAGCATCTTCGCCGCGACGGGCGTCGTCCGTGACGCCTTCTCGCTGTCGGCGTCCAGCGTCGGGTTCTTCCTGACGGCCGCGCTGTTCGGCTACACGATTGCGCTGTTTCCGAGCGGAGCGGCCGTGGACGGCTACGGCGAAAAACGCGTGATGGTCGTCGGACTTGCCGGACTCGCGGTCGCCACCGTCGGCGTCTCGCTCGCGTCGTCGTACTCCCTCCTCCTCGTCGCGGGCGTCGTGTTGGGGGCCGCATACTCCTCGGCGATGCCCGCGTCGAACCGTGGCATCATCGCCAGCGCGCCGAACGGACGGGAGAACCTCGCCATGGGATTGAAACAGGTCGGCGTCACGGCCGGGAGCGGCGTCGCCTCGCTCGTCATCACCGGCATCGCGGCCGTCACGATTTGGCAACTCGGTTTCTGGGTCATCGCCGTGCTCGCGGGTGGCTACGCGCTCGGGTTCGCCGTGACGTACGGCGGGACGTCCGGCGAGGGAACGATGTCCCTCCCCGATTTCAGCGATCTGCGGACGAACGGGCCGTATCTGCTGCTCGTCGTCGCCGGGCTTTTCCTCGGCGCGTCCATCTTCGCCATGCTCGGATACATCGAACTCTACGTCAAGGATGGCCTCGGACAGACCACCGCCATCGGCGGCATCGTGCTGGCCCTCACACAAGTCATGGGGAGTATCGCCCGCATCGGTGCCGGAAGCGCCGCCGACCGACTCGGCGGCGCTCGCGGGTCGGCGACCGTGGCACTCGTCCAAATCGCCGGGGGTGCCGTTCTCTTCGCCGCGCTCGCGACCGGTATCTCGTCGTTCCCCCTCGCCATCGTCGTGTTCGCCGGACTCGGACTCTCCATCTACGGTTCGACCGGCGTGTTCTACTCGTGTCTGAGCGGTCTCGTGGACGGCGAGGATATCGGTGCCGCGACGGCCGGAGGGCAGACCGCCATCAACGTCGGCGGACTGATCGCCCCGCCCGTCTTCGGCGCGCTGGTCGAACGGTCGGGGTACGGCCTCGGTTGGGAACTGTTGGCCGCGATGACCGTCGTTTCCGCGTTGCTCCTTTTTGCCGTCCGCCGCTGGACCTGATTACCGGATCAGTTCCGCGATGGTCTCGGCTTCGACGGGATCGGAGTCGAGCACGCTTTGAACGAATCCGAACACGCTTCCGGCGCTCCACGCCGCCGGAATACAGGAGTCCGGATGGCGGAGCGTGCCGACCGAGACGCCCTCGTCGAAACCGACCATGAGTTCCGGGAAGCCGAACCCGTCGGGATAGTCGGTTCGGACCGTGTCCTCCAGCGCCGACAGTCCCCGAACGGCGAGCGCTCTCGCCGCGTCCTGTTGGCCGCGCTCGGCGAGTCCCATCGCCGCCATGCTCGTGTCGTGTGGCCAGACGCTCCCGCGATGGTACGAGAGGGGGTCGAAGGAATCGTGTGACGCCGCGAACGTCCTGAGTCCGGCCGAGGTGAGCATGTCCTCGCGCGTCAACCGCTCAGCGACGTGTTCGACGCGTCGTTCACTTCCCAATCCGCCCCAGATGGCGTGGCCCTGATTCGAGGCGACGCTCGGGATGACGCCGTTTCCGTCGATTCCGAGCGCGTAACAGCCCTCGTCGGGAAGCCAGAACCGCTCCTCGAACGACGCCGCGAGCGTCCCCGCCGTCTCCCGGCAGTCGTCCGCCAGCGATTCGTCGCCGACCCGCGCCGCGAGCGGCGCGAACCGCTCCAGTGCGCGGAAGACGTACCCCTGTACTTCGGCGAGCGCGATTGCGCCCTCCGCTGGAGTTCCGTCCGGCCGCGCGAGCGATTCCGCGCTGTCCTTCCATCCGAGATGGGTGAGACCCAGCGAGTGGTCGTGTGATTCGTAGAACAGGAAGCCGTCGTCGTCCAGTTCGGAAAGCGTCCATTCGATGGCGGCTTTCGCGTTGGGGTACAGTTCCTCGAACAGCGTTTCGTCGCCCGACTCCTCGACGGTATCGGCGAACAGCGCCGCGAACAACGGGGTCGCGTCGATGGTCCCGTAGTACGGCGTTCGGACGCTTTCCCCGATTACGGGGAGGTCGCCGTACCGCTTCTCGTGCATGATTCGACCGGGCGCTTCGAGCGTCGCGGCGTCGGTTTCCGTTCCCTGTTCGTCGGCCAAGAAACGGAGCGTTCGTTCCGCGACGGTCGGGTCGAACGGCAGGAGTTGATAGCTCACGATGAGCGAATCGCGGCCGAACGGGGCGAGAAACCGCGGCGCACCCGCCGCGGGAACGCCACACGGGAGCGTCAGCGATTCGAGCGTTTTCGCGGCGCGCCCGACGAGTCGGTCGTACCGTGGACAGTCGATGTTCGTCTCGATATCGGGCGTGTTCCGTCGTCCATCCGGCAGTTCGAGTTCGAGTTCGATGGAACGGGTCGAAGCGGGCGGGACGGTCACGTCCGCGGAAAAGGTCGCCGAGTCGTCCGAAACGCTCGTTTCGAGGTCGGAGTCGGTCGTGACCTCGACTCGCCGTTCGGTGTCGTCGGCGAGCGTGCCGACGAAGGCGACGCCGGACGTGCGGCGTTCGATTTCGACCGGCCGCGTTTGGTGTTCACGCGGCGAGAAGAAGGCAGGGATTTCGAAGATATGGCCGAAGTCAGGGGCCAGCGAGATGGAGAGGGTTGCCTCGCGGGCCGACCGCGTGTTGTTCGTGAGTCGGACCCGGACGAGACAGCCGGATTCCGTGATTTCGAGGTGTTTGCCGAGCATCCAGGGTCGTCCCTCGCCGCGGCCCGTGCCGACGGTGGGGCTGGCGAGCGTCGTCGTCACGCCGCGGTCGCTGGATTCGCGACCGAGAACGTGCCAGTCGTCGGATCCGTCGAGGTCGATTTCGAGCGTCGAGAGGTAGCGATGGTCGGATTCGTACACGCCGGTTTCGGGCGTCGTGGGCGTGACGTCGCCGCGTGCATCGACCACGATCTGTCGTCCCGAATCCATGACGAGCGCACAGTCGTCGGGAAGCATCAGGCGTCCTCCTCACAGTCCGAGTACGTTACCGCTTCGATGATGATCCTGTCGGCCTCCAAATCTTCGAGCACGGCACCCCATCCACCGATACCGAACTCGCCGTCCTCGGTACGGAGGACGATGGTCGCTTGCCCGGCGAGCGTCGAGAGTGACGGCGTTTGGTCCCCCTCGCGGATGTCGCCGTTGGCGTACAGGATGTCGGTTATCTCGCCCGACAAGGTGATACTCTGTCGCCGACCCATCTCCCGTCCGCGAGCGGTCGCGGTGATGGTGGCCCCGTCGGCCAGCAGCGGTGCGATGTCGCGGATGCACCGCCGAATGTTCACGTATTCCGCCGGAAGCGTTTCGCTGTGGGTGGTGTAGACGATGGCCCACGACTCCCAGAGTGCGGCCTCGAAGTACCAGTGGAAGATGTACGTGAGGGTCTCGTCTTCGAACACCGCACCGTACTGCCCGGTCGGTTCCGTGTGCGGCGCGAAGCACGCGATTTCACGGTCCACGAGGACGAGGAACGGCGCGGGGAGGTGACGGTGCCGTGCCTCGGTGACGACGTCGGTGAACTCCTCGTCGGTCGGGAGGTCGGTCGGCTGTTCGTAGCTCGTATTGATCGAAACGGAGACGAACACGTCGTTTTCGTAGCACGTCTTGAGGGCGGGTACGAGGCGGTCGTACTGCTCCGGTGTGACCGACAATTGTACCTGATTGGTCGCGTCCTGAATCGCTTCCTCAGCACGTTCGATGACCGTTTCGACCCGTTTGAGGATGCTGATGCGGTGTCCGCCGACCCCGGCCTGTTGCCATCTGTCCTGAATCTCGGTGGCCGTCTTCGAGAGCGTTTCAGCCCGCGATTTGAGGTTCTGGAGAACCTCCGTCGGTTCCCTGGCCCGCGCCCGGAGCGCGTCCTGTTTGTACGTCTCGACGTAGCCTTCGTCCTCCAAATCCCGGAGCACGTCGTAGATCCGTGATCGCGGTACATCCGCCCGTTCCGCGAGCGACGTCGCGGACGCGCTTCCCAAATCGAGGAGGGTGACGTAGGCGTCGATCTGGTACGTCGAAAGTCCCACCTCCTGGAGTCCACGTCGAAGTTCGTCGGTATCCATCTGTGTGTTGATTCCCATCTTATCGAGTTGAATCTTTTAGTTGACGTTCCCGATCCAGTGCCGTTTCGTCCATACGAATTCTCATATTCACTCCTGTATCAAATACGTGAGCAAGATTTATATATTTCTTATTCTTCATGGTTGAGTAGGACAGAGTTCCTATGACAGGCGATCACAAAAACGGGGAAAAAACGCGGCGTACGGTGCTACAATCTATCGGCGGAGCGGCTGGCGTGGCCGCGCTTGCCGGGTGTGTCGGAAGCCTCGGCGGCAGTAGCGGCGACGGCAAGAACAAGGACATCACGTTCTGGACGAGCAACGTCGAAAACGACCGACAGAAGGTCATCAAGAAGCTTCTCAAGTCGTACGACTCGAACAACGGCGGTTCCAGCACGCTGAACGCGGTCCAGGAGGACGACCTGCCGACGCGCATCTCTTCGGCACGCGCATCAGGGACGCTCCCGACCATCGCGGATTTCGGTCTCTCGCCGATGCAGAAACTCGGCAGTGGCGGTCTCCTTTCGACGAAGGCGGCCGACGCAGTCATCGAGAACGTCGGCAAAGACAAATTCTACAAAGGCGCGCTCGATTTGACGAAAGCGCCCGACGGCGGCCACTACTCGATTCCGATGTACGGTTGGGTCGAGGGAATGTGGTACCGAAAGAGTAGCTTCGAGGATAAGAACCTCGACGACCCGACGACGTGGGACGGCTTGATGAAGGCGGCGAAAGCGCTTCACGACCCCGATAACAATCAGTACGGTATCGTTATCGGGACGAAGAAGACGGCGTTCGCCCGCCAGTGTTTCACGCCCTTCGCCCGCTCGAACGGCGCGCGCGTCTTCGACAAGGACGGAAAGATCGTCTTCGACAGCAAGGAAATGATCGAGGCGCTCGATTTCTACGGCAAACTCTCCAAGTACACGCCACCGGGCAAGGACACCTGGAAGACGGCGAACAACACGTACCTCAACGAGCAGAGCCACCTGATCCAGTACTCGACGTTCATCATGAGCGACCTCGTGGACAAGGGCGACAAGATGGTGAAGGACACCAAATTCGCCCCGTACGTCCAGCACAAGCGCAAGAGTTCGTTCGGGCAAATCGTCGGTCTCAACCTCTTCGAATCGGCTTCGAAGGAGCAACTGGACTACGGCAAGAACCTGGCCGAGTACCTGATGACGAAGAAGTACGTCGAATGGCTCCACATGGCCCCCGGCGGGATGAACCCCGTTCTCAAGGAAACGGCGAGCAGTTCGGAGTTCAAGGACGACGAGACGCTGAAGGCATGGGGTTCGACGGTCGAGGACGTCTCCGCGGCCTTCGAGAACATCGAACGCTTCGGCTACGTCGACGGCAAAGCCTTCCCGGAACTCGGAAACATCACGAACAAGTTCCTCATCGCGGAGGCGATTTCGCGCGTGACCGACGGCGAGAGCGCCGACACGGTCGCGAAGGAGCAGGCGAAGAAGATGCGGGACGCGATCGAGGAATAGTCGTCCACCATCGACCACACAAGTCCCCAATTCATTTATGAGTTTAGCAAACCGTACGAAGCTCTCGTTGGACGGCGACTACACCGTCGAGCAGAAGGAGGCGATCCTGGGCTATCTGCTCATCGCGCCAGCGTTGCTGTTGGTCGCCGGGGTCATCGTGTATCCCGTTCTTTACAACGTCTATCTGAGCTTTACGAACGTACCGCTTTCGCCCGATGCCTCGCCGACGTGGGTCGGTCTCGAACACTACCGAACCCTGCTTTCGAGCGGCGAGTTCTGGGCGGCACTGAAAACGACGGTCATCTTCACGCTGGGTAGCGACGTGCTCGCCACCGTCGGCGGCCTCGGCGTGGCGATCCTGTTCAATCGAAAATTCCGCGGCCGACGGCTCGTTCGAGGGCTGATGCTGCTGCCGTACGTCGCCCCGCTCATCGCGGTGGCGTACGTCTGGCAGTGGCTGCTCGACCCGCTGTACGGGATGATTCCGTACTTCCTGAGTCACACCCTCGGCATCTACTCCGGTGACATCGACCTGCTCAACAACGCGAAGACGGCGCTGTGGACGGTCATCGCCTTCGACGCGTGGCGCTACTTCCCGTTCGCGTTCCTGATGATAATCGCCCGTCTGCAAGCGATTCCGAGCGATATGTACGAGGCGGCGAAGATCGACGGCGCGGGCCGTATCGCCCGATTCAAGGACATCACGCTGGCGGAGCTCAAATACGTCCTCGCCACCGTCTTCCTGCTTCGCTGGATTTGGAACTTCAACAAGTTCGCCGACATCTGGCTGTTGACGAAGAAAGTGAACACGCTATCGCTGTACGCGTACCAGACCGCGTTCGCGAACTACAACCACGGACAGGCGGCCGCCATCGCCATGGTGCTGTTCGCCTCGCTCATGGTGTTCGTCCTCGTGTACGTGAGCTGGATTCTGGAGTGGTAACATGATAGGAACGATACTCGCTACGGTGTCCGACGGCTTTTCCAACGCCTTCGGACGAAGTCGCATCGAAACCAGCCTCTGGGAGAAGGTCGTGTTCTACGGCGCGATAGCGCTGACGATGGTCGTCTCGCTCCTCCCGTTCTACTGGATGATCGTCACGAGCTTCATGCCGGAGAGCGCGATTTACTCGCTCCCGCCGTCGTTCGTGCCACACGACCTGACGCTGAAACACTACGCGAGCGTCTTCAGTCCGGAGACGTTCCCGTTCGTGACGTACTTCAAAAACAGCCTCATCATCTCGATCATCACGGCCGGGATGTCGGTCGTGGTCGCCACGTTCGGCGCGTACAGTTTCGCCCGCCTGAACTACCCCGGACGGGGACTGTTCTCGCGCGGCGTCCTGCTCGTGTACATGTTCTCGGGCATCCTGCTGGTCGTCCCGCTGTTCCAGATCATCGTCTGGATCGGTCTCGTGGACAACCTCGGCAGTCTGGTCATCACCTACCTCGTCCAGACGCTGCCCGTGTCGCTGTACATGCTCGGCAACTACTTCCGAAGCGTCCCGCCGGAGATAGAGGAGGCGGCGATGATGGACGGCTACTCGCGGCTGGAAGTCATCTTCCGCATCACGCTCCCGCTCTCGGCACCCGCCATCGTGGCCGTGTTCATCTACACGTACATGATCGCGTGGAACGAGTACCTCTTCGCCAGCATCTTCCTCAGCACCCGCACGAACTTCACGCTTCCAATCGGTCTGGACGCGCTCTCGTCCGGGTTCCACCAAGTGTGGGGACAGATCATGGCCGCATCGCTGTTGACCAGCATTCCCATCATCATCATGTTCGTTTACCTGGAGAAGTACATGGTCGAGGGACTGACCTTCGGGTCGGTGGAGGGCTGATTCGTGTCCTCCGAACTCACCCAAGCCGACGGCGAGTCGGCACCTGACACCGCCGCCGAAATAGAGACGGAACAGGCTGGAATCGACCTCTCGAACCTGCGGAAATCCTACGGCGACGTGCTGGCGGTCGAGGGACTCGACCTCGAAATCGAGCCGGGCGAGTTCCTCGTCCTGCTCGGGCCATCGGGCTGTGGAAAGTCCACGACGCTCCGGATGATCGCCGGACTGGAGACGCCCACCGGCGGCTCCATCGAAATCGGCGACGAGGAGGTAACGAGAACCCTCCCGCAGAAACGCGGCCTCTCGATGGTGTTCCAGAGCTACGCGCTCTACCCGCACAAGACGGTCGCGGGGAACCTCGAATTCCCGCTCGGCAAGATGGACCTCTCGGACGAGGAGAAGACGGCGAAGGTCGAGCGAACGGCGGAGATGCTCGAAATCGCCGACCTGCTCGACAAGAAACCCGGACAGCTTTCCGGCGGCCAGCGACAGCGCGTCGCGGTCGGTCGCACCATCATTCGGGAGCCGAAAGCGTTCCTGATGGACGAACCGCTGTCGAATCTGGACGCGCAACTCCGCGTTCGGACGCGGTTCGAGATTCGGGAACTCCAGCAGGAACTCGGGACGACGACGGTGTACGTCACCCACGACCAGGAGGAAGCCATGAGCGTCGCCGACCGCATCGCCGTCATGAACGACGGCGAACTCCAGCAGGTCGGGACGCCCGAGGAGATATACAAGACGCCGGAGAATGCGTTCGTCGCCGGGTTCATCGGCAATCCGCCGATGAACTTCTTCGACGTTTCCGTCGGCATGGGCGTGGAACTCCTGCCGAACGGCGACACTGCGACCCTCGACACGTCGCTCCCCATGGACACCGAGAGTCTCGGTGTACGTCCGGAGGACGTGCATCTCCTCTCGACCCCTGCGGAGGACGTGGCGAACGTCTCCCGACCGGACCCGAGAAACATGACGAACGCCATCGAGTGCGAGGTGACGGTCATCGAACCGCTCGGCAACGCGTACGAACTCGAACTCGCACGCGGGGACGACACCTTCATCGCCCGACTGCGGGCGCTTCCGGAGGACGTGTCCATGGGTTCGACGGTCGAAGTCGCCTTCGACCGCACGGAACTCCACGCGTTCGGCGCGTCGGGGGAGGCGATTCGATGAATCGAACTGCTGATCGTAACCACGGAGGTGAGACGAATGGCGACGCTTGAACTGAACGAGTTGACGAAGATATACGACGACGCACAGGGCCGCGAGGTCGCGGTCGATTCGCTCGACATCGACATCGAGGACGGGGAGTTCCTCGTCCTCGTCGGACCGTCGGGCTGTGGAAAATCCACGACGCTCCGGATGCTCGCCGGGCTAGAAACCGTGACGGACGGCACCATCGAAATCGGTGGGACCGAAGTCCAACATCTCGCCCCGAGCGCGCGCTCGATCGCCATGGTGTTCCAGAGCTACGCGCTGTACACCAAGATGACCGCCCGTCAGAACATGGCCTACGGGCTGAAACACTCGACCGATCTGAGCAAGGCGGAACGGAACCGCGAGGTCGAGGACATCGCGGAACTGCTCGACATCACCGAACTGTTGGACGACAAACCGGACGAAATGAGCGGCGGGCAGAAACAGCGCGTCGCGCTCGGCCGCGCCATCGTGCGCGACCCGGACGTGTTCCTGCTGGACGAACCGCTCTCGAACTTGGACGCGAAGCTTCGGGCGCGGATGCGGACCGAACTCCAGCAGTTGCAGACCGACCTCGACGTCACGGCCGTCTACGTCACCCACGACCAGACGGAGGCGATGACGATGGCCGACCGCATCGCCGTCATGAACGACGGCGAACTCCAGCAGGTCGCGCCGCCGGAGGTCGCCTACGACCACCCGGCGAACGAGTTCGTCGCCACGTTCCTCGGCAGTCCCTCGATGAACACCTTCGAGACGGTCGCCGTCGAAAACGGCGACGAGATCGAGTTCCGCCACGACGGGACGACGCTCGCGGCGGTTCCGCACGACACGGTCGAGTGCGCCGACGGCGAACCGATGACGCTCGGCCTTCGACCGGAGGACGTTCGACTGTCGGACGACCCGACGGACGGGACGTTCGCGGCCGACGTGACCGTCTCGGAGTACCAAGGCAACGATAATTTCATCCATCTCTCGGTCGAAAAACACGACCTGATGGCACGCGTTCCCTCGGACGTCTACCCGAACCCCGGCGAGACGCTCGGCGTGACGGTCTCCCCGCGGGACGTGTTCCTCTTCGACGCGGACAGCGGTATCGCGCACAAGACACGCGGTCTCCCCGACGAACAGCCCCCCAAACGATCGGTTTCCAACCCATAAATGGCAGAAAACACGACAGATACGACGCTCCACGATTCGCCGACGACAGCCCTCGACGACCCGACGTTCCACCTCGACGTGTTGGACGACCTCGTCTATCCGGCCGAGTGTGCCGGGTCGGTCCCGCTCGCGAGCGACCCGGACGACCGCTACCCCTACGCCTATCCGCGCGACATCGCGTGCATCACGAAGGCGTGGCTTCACGCGGTCGAAGCGGACGTTCGCCCCGGCGAATGTCAGGAGAACATCCTCGGTGCCGCACGGTTCTTCCTCGCCGCGCAGGACGACCGAGGGCGCTGGCGACAGCGGTACGCGCTCGACGGCACCGACAAGGGAATCTATCAACAGGAGGACAACGTCGGACACGGCCTGCACGTTCTCTCACACGCGGTGTTCGCGCTCGACGCGACGGACTCGCTGGAGACGGCCAATCCTGCATTCCGGCAGGACATCATCGACGCGACGGAGCGGGCCGTCGCGCACGTTCAGGACGAACTCTTCGACCCGAACGCCCACCTCGTCGAGAGCACGACGAGCATCCACGAGGGGCGCATCGAATCGGGCTACACGCTCTGGGTGAACTGCGTCTTCGTCGCCGCCCTGCGCGGCATCGAACGCGCGCTCTCGCTCCTGCCGGAGGACTCGGAGACGGTCGAGGACCACATCGCAAGATTCCGGTCCCACCTCGAAGGCGGCGTGAAACGCTCGTTCACGAGTCCGGCGCAGGTTCCTCGGCGGTACACGCCGGACGGAAAACTCGACGTCCGACCCGACGTGACGCTGTTCGCGCCGTTTTACTTCGGCCTCGAAGACCTCTTCGGGGACGCGCTTCACGAGGCGGCCAACCGCTCCGCGACCGCGCTCGAAGACCCCGAAATCGGTGGTATTCAGCGATTCATGGGCTTCTACCGCGACTTCGACGTGCACCAGCACGGCGGCAACGGGCCGTGGTTGCAGTACACGGCGTGGCACGCACAGTACCGATTCGCCAACGGCGAGACCGACCGCGGAAACGACGTGTTGGCGACCATCGCGTCCTATACCAACGCCGAGGGACACATTCCGGAACACCTGACGACCCGACGGCGCTTCGAGGCGTTCGTGGAGAACGAGTGGAGTACGGGATTGGACTTCGAGAAGGAGTTCGACGAGGACGTGTTGCGCGACGTGTCCTTCGACTTCGTCGCCGAGGAACTGGGCCACATGCAGGAGGCCTACAGCGACCTCGAAGCCCAGACGGCGGATCGAGACGTTGTCCGGTTCGCCATGCCGCTGGCGTGGTGTCACGCGGAGTATCTGACCGCACTGTTGACCCGTGACGCCGCCGAAGCGTAATTGAAACGACGCTCCCATTTTCCCATAATCCATGACTCACGACCATCCAGACTCGCCGACGCCGGAACAGGTCGCGCTCGACTGCCTGCACGCGGGTATCGACGCCGCACATCCACGACACGTCGTGCGCCGAAAGCTCTCGCGCGACGGAAGCGTCCTCACCGTCGACGGCGAATCGTTCGACCTCGACTCGTTTTCGACCGTCCTCGTCCTCGGCGGTGGCAACGCCGCCGGGGAGATGGCGACCAGCCTCGAAACCACCCTCGGAGACTATCTCTCCGGCGGCACCGTCGTCACCGACACGCCCGCCGAAACGGAGACAATCGAGGTGCGGCCCGGCGACCACCCGCTGCCGAGCGAACGCAACCGCGACGCGACCGAGGACATCCTCTCGGCCGCCGAGGGGGCCGACGACGAAACGCTCGTCATCGCGCCGATTTCGGGCGGCGGCAGCGCGCTCCTCTCCGCACCCGCGGAAGGAATCTCGCTCGATTCGTTCCGCACCGTGACCGACGGACTGCTCCGCTCCGGCGCGGACATCCACGACATCAACACCGTTCGGCGGGCGCTGTCGAGCGTGAAGGACGGCGGCCTCGCCGAGGCCGCCGCCCCCGCTCGGGTGGTCGGACTGGTCGTCAGCGACGTGATCGGCGACGACCCGGCGGTCGTCGCCAGCGGGCCGACGTATTCGAGCAGAGCGAGCGCCGAGGACGCGAGCGCGATCCTGAACGAGTTCCTCGACGACGTTCCGGCGGACATCGAAACCGCGCTCGAAACGCTCGAATCGGCGGCAGCACCATCGGAATCGGCGGCAGTCGCCGGAGGCGACGCCGTCGATTCGGAGAATGGGACCAGCGATTCGGGGGTCGAGAACGTGACGAACTTCGTCCTCGCGGACAACTGGACGGCCATCGACGCGGCCGCGGAGCGGGCGCGGGAGATGGCGTATTCGACGCTCGTCCTCTCCTCGCGGATCGGCGGGGAAGCCGCCGAGGTCGGCCGCACCCACGCCGCCATCGGCGTCGAGAGTGCGGCGACCGGCAACCCGGTCGAGCCACCCGCCGTAATTCTGTCGGGCGGCGAGACGACCGTCACCGTGGACGGTGACGGCGTCGGGGGGCCGAATCAGGAGTTCGCGCTCGGCGCGACGCGCGAACTCCAGGGATCCGAAATCGTCGTCGCGGGCGTCGATACCGACGGGTTGGACGGAAGCACGGACGCCGCGGGCGCGCTCGTGGACGGCGAAACCGTCCAACCCGAGGACCGCGCCGCGGCGAGGGCGGCGCTGCGAGACCACGATACGTATCCATTTTTGGACGAGCGTGACGCGCTGATCGAAACCGGCGAGACGGGAACCAACGTCAACGACCTGCGGGTCGTGGTCGTCGGGGGAACGGACGAGGAGAATTCATCCAAATGAATCACAGGTACGGACTGAATCAGGCCGGATTTCCGGCGTCGGAGATCGAAACGACGTGTGAAATCCTCGCGGACGCGGGGTACGACGGCGTCGAACCCAACTATCGGGAGGGCGGATTGCTGACGACGGCGGACGGCCGCGAACGCGTTCGGGAGGCCGCCGACGGGAACGGCCTCACCGTTCCGGCCGTCTCCACCACGCTCCACTGGGAGTACCCGCTGTCGAGCGCCGACGACGAGAAACGAGGTCGGGGAATCGACATCGCGTGCGAGATGGTCGACGCGGCGGCGACCCTCGGCGCGGACGAGGTTCTGATCGTCCCGGCACGAATCTTCCCCGGCGCTGGCTACGACGCCGACTACCGACGGGCGGTCGAATCCGTCCGCGGAATCGCGGGATACGCGGCGGACGCCGGGGTCGGCGTCGCCGTCGAGAACGTCCAAAACGACTTCCTGTACTCGCCCCGCGAGTTCGTCGAGTTCCTCGAAGCCGTCGAGGATTCCGGGCCGGTTTCGGCCTACTTCGATGTGGGCAACGGCTTCCGCTGGGGGCTACCGGACCGCTGGATTCGGGGACTCGGCGACTGGATTTCGAAGGTCCACGTCAAGGACTGGCTGACGGACGCCCACCGACCGACGTACCTGTTGCAGGGCGACATCGACTGGGACAGCGTCGTCGCCGCGCTCTCCGACGTCGGCTACGACGGTTGGATTTCCGCCGAGATTCCGCCCTACAACTCCGCGCCGCACCGGATGCCGCCCGACGAACTCGACACCATGCGGTACCTGTTCGAACCGAGCGACTGACCACCGAAAACCAATTTCAACATCACACAATGACACGCACAATCGTCGTAGACCCGCTGTTCGAGGACGTTTGGCCGCTCGCGGCCGACTACCTGCACCACCTTTGGACCGAATCCGGAGACGAAGTCGAGTTCGTCCGACTCCCCGAGGAGAGAGAAACCGGCCTCGCGGCGGCCGTTTCCTCGCCCGAATCCGTCGAAAAACTCGTCTCGCTCGGCGTACTGGCCTCCGAGGACGACCTCGCCGAATTCACGAACCTGCGGGAGGCGTTCGTGATGACCGACTCGATGTACAACGCCGACGAGGAACTCTCGGAGTACCTCACCGACCGCGGCGTGACGGTTCACGATCACACGAACGAGGGCTTCTGGAGCGAATCCGTGTCCGAGTTCGGCCTCGGACTCACCATCGACGCGCTTCGCCAAATTCCGCAGAAACACGCGGCGATGGCGGAGAGCCACGAACCGTGGGACATGGACCAACTGGACAACGAAATCCCCGGTGCGCGGGGACACCAGTTCGCCGACGACCCGAACTACGTGAGCGGAACGGTCGCGCGAAAGCGCGTTCGCGTCGCCGGAATCGGCAACATCGGAAGTCGCTACGCGGCGGCGACGGACCACCTCGGGGCAGACGTGGCCGCCTACGACCCGTTCGCGGACGAACCCTGTTTCCACAGCACCGGCGCACGGCAGGTGTACAGCATGGAGGAACTCGTGAGCGACGCCGAAATCTTCGCGCCGACGATTCCGCTGACTCCCGCGACGAAGGGCGTCATCACCGCCGAGCACATCCACGGGCTTCCCGAGGGGTCGATCCTAGTACTCATCACGCGGGCCGGAATCTGCGACATGGACGCCGTCCGGGAGCGCGTGCTCGCCGACGAAATCGTCCTCGCCGCCGACGTGTGGGACGAGGAACCGCTCCCCCTCGATGATCCACTGCTCGACCGCCACAACGTCGTGCACACGCCCCACATCGCGGGGCGGACCCGCGACGCGAACGAGCGCTGGGCCGAACACCTCGACGCGCATTTCGGTTCGGTCTAGCGAAAGCAAAAAGCCAATTCCCCGCCCTCGAAACAAAGAGACAGTCCGAACCACGAACCATGGCAACGCATACTACGTTTCACGATACACAGCGTCTCAGACAGGAGATACTCCGCGTCCTGAACTTCTACTATCCCGACTGCATCGACACCCGCTACGGTGGATACATCGCCCAACTGGACGAGCGAGACGGGTTCGTCTACGACGGCCACACGAAACACCTCGTCGCCACCGCGCGCGCGGTCCACAATTTCAGCGTCGGCGCGCTCCTCGACGGACCGGTCTGGTGCCGGACGGCGGCCGAACACGGACTCGCCTTCCTCTCGAATCACCAATGGGACGCCGAGAACGGCGGGTACGATTGGCTCCTCGAAGGCCGGGAAACGGTGGACGACACGCGGTTCTGCTACGGTCACGCGTTCGTCGTCCTCGCCAGCGCGCGGGCGCTGGAAGCCGGAATCCCGGGTGCGGAAGCCGAACTCGAACGGGCCGTCGAAACCATCGACCGTCACTTCTGGGAACCCGAACACGGGATGTACGCCGACCGCGCCGACGGGGAGTGGAACGAAGTCGTCCCGTACCGCGGGTTGAACGCGAACATGCACACCTGCGAGGCGATGCTCGTGGCCCACGAGGTTACCGGGAACCCCGACTACCTCGACCGGGCGTACTCCATCGCGGAGGGAATCGTCCGCGACCTCGCGGCCGAAACGGACGGCAAGTTGTGGGAACACTACGATTCGAACTGGGCGCACGACATGGCCTACAACGAGGACCAACCGCGCCACCAGTTCCGCCCGTGGGGCTACCAACCGGGCCACCATCTCGAGTGGTCGAAGCTCCTCTCGCACCTCGCCGAGTTCAGGGACGAGGACTGGATTCGGGCCTCGGCGCGCGACCTGTTCGACCACGCGGTCGAGATGGGGTGGGACGACGAGAACGGCGGGTTCTACTACACCGTGGAGGCGGACGGAACGCCCGTCGTCGCGGACAAATACGGCTGGGCGGTCACGGAGGGTATCGGGGCGGCGGCCCGCCTCGGGGGGACCGACGACGCGTATCTGGACTGGTACGATCGACTGTGGGAGTACGCCCGGGAGAACTTCGTCAATCCCAAACACGGCAACTGGTTCGAGCGACTGAACCGGACGAACGACCGCGACGACCCGAACCGCGGTGTCGCGGTGGAACCGGGCTACCACCCCATCAGCAACATGTTCGCCGCGATGGACGTAGTGCGTCGTTCGGGTTAGTTTAACCTCGTTTTCGCTGCCGACGCGCGAGTGGGTTTATCATGTTGGATGACTACTAGGAACGTATGCGTTCCATTCGCCTTACACGCGCGTTGAGTCGTGCTCGTCACGCCGCCATCGGTGCCGCCATCGGCGGCGCTATCGGCGGCTTCATCAGCAAAAACGCGGCAAGTACCGGCGGCGCGCTCGGCGCCTTCGCCGGTGCGATGATCGGAGAGACGCGGGTAACCGCCCGCTCGCGCATCGATCAGGTCAAAGAACGGGGGAACCTGGAACAGGCGGAACAGTAACGGGCGGAACACCAACGGCCGGAACAGTAACGGCCAGTCCCAAACGGTTTCCCCCGGACGCCCGAACGAGTTCGTATGGGCCGGGAAGACGACGTCGCGCTGTCTGTCGCGGAGTTCGTGGACTACTGTGATACGCAGGCGGGGTTGCTGATGGGAAACGTCGAAACGATGACGACGGAAGCCGACGCGTTGCTGGACGACATCGACGACAGAGTGTCGGAGGTGCGCGCTCGGTTGGAAGACAGCCCCGAGGACGTCGAAACGGCGGAGCACCCGCCATCGACGGATGGTCCCGAAAGAGAAATCGATACCGCGGCGGTGACCGAACTGGAGCGTGAAATCGAAGAGACGCAGGCCGTCGTGGAAGCCAAGCGCGCACGAATCGTGGCGTTTCGGGAGTTAGCGGACGGCTACGGGTCCCTCGCCGATGACCTCCGCTCCGAGGTGGACGACGGACGCGAAGCGTTGGACCGTGTCGTCCGGTTCGAGGCCGACGCGGACGCGCCGGTGTACTTCGACGACCGACAGACGGTGTACGAGGCCGCTACGTCGGAGGAATCGAGGGAAGAGTAACCACCCGCGGTCACGCGAACGGTTTCCGGACGGAGTCGATACGTCGGGAGTGACCGAGCACGAGGAGAGGAACATTTAAACGGATAAACTTTCACGTAAAATTATATCGTTTTTGGTCTTGATATATTAAGGTGAGATAAATGTGGATGGATGGAGAAACATGAAGTGATGTCGCTACACGACCAACGGCAATACAATGGTTATTTTCCAAGTCGGCGACACAAGTACGTAGCGATCGCCACGTTCGCCGTCGTAGGATTTTGGGGCTACTGGTCATTTGTGCGCGGCGTCGTCTTCGCAACGATGTATGTCGTTGCGTTCGGTTTGTTCGGGATTTTGTTCGTACTACTCTGGGAGTGATCGACGGCAGTCGGGTCGAGCGGAACGCGAGTCCTCAACGCGTCGAATAACCACCCTCTCAGGCGACTTCGGTCCGGATTTTCCCGTCCTCCAACCGAACGACCGTGTCGAACCGCGGTTGCAGTTGCATGTCGTGGCTGATGACGACGAGCGCGGTTTCGGCCGTTTCCTGCAGTCGGAACAATAAATCGAGCACCTGCGTGGTCGTGTCGGGGTCGAGTTGGCCGGTCGGTTCGTCGGCGAGCACGATGGCGGGGCGGTTCGCCAGCGCGCGGGCGATGGCGACGCGCTGTTTTTCCCCACCCGAGAGCGTTGCAGGATACTGGTCCGCGCGGTCCTTGATCTCGAGTCTGGAAAAGAGCGTTTCGAGCCATTCCTCGTCCCGCGTTCCGGTGTGGTCCTGCGGGAGGGCGGCGTTCTCCCACGCGGTCAAATCCTCGATGAGCTGAAAGTCCTGAAAGATGAAGCCGAGCGTCTCACGGCGCAACTTGGCGCGCTTTCGTTCGGGGAGTTCGGCGGTGTCCTCGCCGCGGATGCTGACCGTCCCGCTCGTCGGCGTGTCGAGCAGTCCGAGTACGTTGAACAGCGTCGTCTTCCCCGCCCCGCTCGGTCCCTGTACGAGGAGTTGGGCGTCCGTCGGAATCGACATCGACACGTCCTCGATAACGTCCCGTCCCCCCCCGAGCGACACGGACTGAATCCGCGTCCAGCACGGTTTCGGTCATGGTATCACCCCTACAATCGTTCCCCCCTACTTTCTTCCGGTTCGATGGGGGTCGTTCCGCGCTGAACCGCCGTCGGTTCGGAGACGAGGTAGGGCATCGCCGCGATGAGAACGCTCAGACACATCAACACCAGCGCGCTCCCGGCCGCGAGCAGGAGAATCGGGAGCGGTATCTGCGGTGAGAGTCGGACGCCGAAGACGGTGAACAACCCGGCGACGGCGAGGAGTCGTAACGTCAACAGTGCGGCGATGATGGCGACGATGATGGCCGGAATCGAGAGACGACAAGCGTCGGTGAGCAGGATTCGAACCAACCGCAACCGGTTCGCGCCGGTCGCTCGATAGACGCCGACGGCGCGGCGGCGCGCGTGGACGGCTTGCGCGAACGTCGCCGTCGTCCCGCCGACCGCGGTCAATCCGGCCAGCACGACCATCACCAACAAAAGGAGGTTGAAGTTCCCGAACACGCCGCGGACCGCCCCGCCGATTCCGGATCCGCTGGAGTAGTCGGTGTTTCGGGCGAGCGTCGAGAACGTCCGACTATCGCCGTGAACGGTGAACGAATCCGTCGCAATCGTTCGGCCGCCGGTGACCACTCGAACCGAGTAGTTACCCGGCGACAACATATCGTTCGTGCCGGATTCGGCCGTTTCGGAAGCGTCGGCGGTTCCCCCGAGTTGCCTCGTCGTGACGACCGACTTGTAGGGAGGAATCGAAACCTCCCGCGTCACCGTGGTCGTCGGCGTGACGAGCGAGATGTTTCGCGTGATCGGTTGACTCCACGGATTGAACAGGACGATATTCGCGGTCGGGTGTGACATGGTACTCACGTCCGTCGAGGTGACATCGACGGTTCCCATGGGCGAACGTGCCGCACCCGAAGCGACGGTAATCGACGACCTGTTCACCCGATTCCCCTTCTCGACGGTCAGGTTGTAGGTGCCTTCCCGACCCGGCAGATGGACGAGCGCGATACCGTCCTCGTTCGTCGTCGTGGTTCGGTCCCCGATTCGAACCGTCGCGCCCGAGACGTTCGCGCCGCTTTCCGTTCGAACAGGTACCGCCATCGTTCCGTTTGGCGGTGCCTGTGACGGCAGGGAAGGAACCGCCAACGGAGAGTGACGATACACGTCCACGGACTGCGTGTACGAACCGACTCGAAGCGTCTGACTTCCGACCGTCGAGGCCGAGACGTTCATCCGCACCGTACGCTCCTCGCCGCCGCCGAGCGTGACGGTTCGGGATTTCGAGGCGGAGCCGAATCTGGCCGTCAGCGTCCGGGTTTGTGCCGTCGAACGGGCGTTCCTGATATCGATTCTGATCGGTATTCGATGTCCACGAATGGCGGAACTGGGAGCGGAAACGCCGCTGACGATGACGTCGGGGGCGTCCGATTGGGACCGCGAGAGACGCGAACCCTCTCCCTTCGTCCGGATGAACTGGACGGTTCCGGGGTCCGTCGAGAGGTCGTGTGCGGTCGAGAGTGGCACGATCAGTTGGTCGTCCCCTATCCCGTCCGCCGTGAACTCGCCGGTGATCGTGACCTGCGTGAACGCGGGCGAGGACGCACCGCCGAGGGTGACCGAGTCACCGACTCCGAGACCCAACGTTCGCGCGAGGTCGCGGCCGATAACGGCTTCGTACTTGTGTTTCGGTGGACGACCCGCGACGAGGGTCGCGTCCGACACCGCCGCGAACGACCGCCAGTCCGCCCCGCGTGCCAAATACGGTTGCCCGTTCCGGACCTGGACGACGATGATCTCGGGGCTGGCTTTCACGCCTTGGTCCCGGAGCAAGTCCGCGTATCCGGCGTCGATCCTGCTCGCCATCGGGTACGGCGCGCCGGGTTCGGTGATCGTCCCGCCAGACGTCTTCGCGAGCGGTGCGAGGACGCCCACCAGCGACCCGACGAGAAGGACGACGAGGACGAAAATCGTGAGTATCGTCGCCGCCGGAACGACCGCCCGCCAGCGGAGGACGGTCGTATCGACCAGCGTTCGCAATCGCTGCATCGGCCGTTTACCGGTTCGTTTCGGCTTCGAGACCGGAGTGTACGCCTGTTTGAGGCGGGATGGCGGCGTGATCGTCGCCGGACGAACCGCGAGAACGCCCGCGCCGGTACCGGCGAACAACAGGACGGCGAGACCCGGAACGATGATGCGGAGCACGGCCGGACTCACCGTCGGCGCGAGCGAAATCCGGAGGCCGACAATGATCGCGGCGTTGACGACAGCGCTGGTGACGATGACGCCGAGCGCGTAGCCGAGCGCGATTCCGACTATCGTGAGCAGACCAGCACGGACGCCGAAGGTTACCAGCAGTCTTCGCGGCGTTCCTCCCGTCGCACGGACGACTTCGATGGCGTCCAGTCGGTCGCGGACGCTCATTCGGGTGACGTTGTAGACGACCACGAGGACGAGGACGCCGCCGCCGAGGACGGCCAACCCCAACAGGGAAACCACGCCCTGCATTCCGGCGATGAAGTACCGATAGAGTCCGGGCGTGATGATTCTCGTTCCCGAACGGAGCCGGTCCCCCCCCGTTCGACGCGGACGACGTGTGGACGACGTACGCGTCCGTCGTACCCAACGACCGAACCGTGGCTGGCTTGCCGATGTACCACGAGCGCGGGAAGACGGACTTTTCGGTCGAAGTCGGGGCGACCGAAACGGTCTCGGTGTGATTGGTTCCGACGAAGCGTTGCTGTGTCCGGTCCCCGACCGGACCGGCAAACGTCGCGTTCGACGGTGGCTGTGGAAACCGCGCCTCCCGCCACGAGACGGAGACCTTTTTCAGAACGGTCGGCGCGTCCGGTGGCACGCCGACGACGTACTCGGTCGTCCCGTTCCGCTTCACGGCGGCGACCGGGAGGACGATGTCGTCGTTCGTGGCCGCGGCATCCGCCGCGGCCACCGAATCGTAGTGAGTGACGTCCATCGAGTCATTGAACCCCGACGAAATCGCCGAGGTCTGGGTGTTCGCGGCGACCAGCAACAGCGTCGTCCCGACGAGAAAGGCGGTCGCTACCGCGATGATGACGATGGTCAGTCTGTCACGACGTGACCACTGCGTACAGAGTTTCCACCGATACCCCATTCGAAACCCGTCGTTCGTGGTGTTATCCCGAGCGCAAAGGGTATTGGCCGCCTACGAATCGGAAACGGGTTCGTATCGATCCGTCGTCCGCGTCAGCCCTCGACAACTATTGTATCAACGAGTGTTTTACGTGGTTCTCACCGATTGTGTGGTATGGACACCGGCGAACTCAAAGCGGTCCTCGAAAGTGCGGGGTTGTCCCAGTATCAGGCGAACGCGTACGTGACCCTCCTCGAACACGGGTCGGCGTCCGCCAGCGACCTCGCCGACGCCAGCGGCGTTCCGGGACCGCGAATCTACGACGTGCTGCGGGATTTGGAGGACGAGGGGTACGTGGTAACCTACGAGCAGGATAGACTGTATGCACGGGCGACCGACCCGGAAGAGGCGCTTTCGGGATTACGGGCGCGGATCAACCAGTACGAAACCGCCGCCGATGAGATCCAGCATCGATGGCAGGAACCGGACTCGAACGACCACGAGATCACGCTCATCCGGCGATTTCGAACGGTGTTGGGCCGCGCTCGTGCCGACATCGAGACCGCCGAGCGGCACGTTCAACTCGCCGTCGCGCCGGAGCAGTTCCTCGAACTGCGGCCGCTCCTCGCCGACGCCCACGACCGCGGCGTCTACATCCAAATCTCGCTCTACGTTCCTCCGGACGAGGACCTGCCGTTCGAGGAATCGGCCTTCGAGGGAACGTGCACCGAAGCGCGACGCCGCGAACTCCAGAACGCGTTTTTCCTGCTGACCGACCGGACGCGACTCTGCTTTGCGCCACACGTCGATTCGTCGCGGGAGTACGGGGTGCTCGCCCAGGACCGGGACACGGCGTACGTGTTCCACTGGTTCTTCCTGACGTGTCTTTGGGAAGTGTACCCGCCCATCCACGTCGATCGTGACGACACGCCGCCGTTCGTCTTCGTGGCGATACGCGAATGTATCCGGTTCATCGAACCGTTGCTGTCCGATGGTGCCACGATTGCCGCCAGTGTTGAAGGTTACCACACCGGGTCGGGTCGGGAACGAACCCTTTCGGGGACGATTACGGGCGTCGATATTACAGGTGAAGGTGACCGCGACGGCCCGATAACGCTCGCCCAACTGGCGGGCCGGGCATCGTTCGTCCTCGAAACCGACGAGGGAAGCTACACCATCGGCGGCGAAGGGGCGGTGATCGAGGATATCGGTGCGGATCGAATCACCATCGAAGCGATCGACGGGATGACGGACGAGATCGAACTATGAGATTCCGGGGAAATTCGAGAGAGATATGCAAAGTACAGATCGGGGAACTCAATCTCTCCAAGTACAACGACCGTAGTTAGAAAAATTGACAAAATATATCCCCTCTCGTGTACTGCGTTTCTCGTGATGGAACGGGTAGCAACTAACGACGAGCGCGTTTTCGGCGATTCGGAGTGGAGTTGAATGGATAACGCGGGGGAAAAATCCCAAGCCGGGACGGGTGTTCTGGCGAGATTCGGCGGCGGCGAGTTCGACGGGCGAAAAGCACGGTTTCAGCTGTTGTTCTTCGTGCAGTTCGCGGCCGGGTCCGGCATCATCGTCTTTCGGAACGTCTACCTCGACGGGATGGGAATGTCGGGAGCCGAGATGGGGGTGATCGGTTTCCTCATGCTGGCGACCGGGGTAGCGGTGCAACCGCTGTGGGGCCTCGTCACCGACTACTGGCACATCGAGCGCGCGATTCTCGTCGTCGGGGCACTCGTCTCCGCGGTCGCCCTGTTGACCTATCCGTTCGGGGCGAGCCTGACGGATCCGTTCACGATCATCGCCGTCGGGACGGCCGTTTTCTCGGCGTTCCGAGCGCCCATCGTCCCCATCGCGACCGGGATGGTTCTCTCCCGAGGGTACGACTTCGGGCATATTCGGAGCTTCGGGTCCCTCGCGTTCGGTATCGGGAGTCTCGGAGTCGGGTTGGTGGTTGCGGCGGCCGGACTCGTCTCGATAGTGTACATCTACATCGGCGGAATGGTCGTCCTGATGGCAGTCGCGTGGTCCCTGTCGGACGGGTCGGCGGCCTCCGGCGACGCGGACGATGACACCGACGACCCGTCGATAGCCCGTGCAGTGAAAGCGCTCGTGACGAACTGGAACTTCATGGTCGTCGTCACGGCCATGTTCCTGTTCCGACTGTCGTTCATGGGCGGCGAAGCGTTCCTCTCGGTGTACATGCGGGCGGTGCACGCGAGCCTCGTCGTCGGCCCGTGGTCGCTGTCGCCGGACGGTCTGACCGGCCTCGTGTGGGCGTTAAACACGGGATTAGAGGCGGGTGCGTTCGTCTACGCTGCCCGTCTCGGCCTCTCGTATAAATGGCTGCTCGTGGTCGGCGGCACGATGGTCGGAATTCCGAACGTCGTCTACGGGGTGACGACCGACCCGTTACTGATCCTCGCGGTACAGGCGTTCGGCGGAATCGGCTTTGCCCTGCTCAGCCTCGGTGCAGTGAACCTCGTCCACGCGGTCGCCGCGGAGCGGATACAATCGAGCGCCCAGACGTTCCTCAGCGGGTTGAGTCTCGGACTCGGGGGCGCAATCGGTCAGGTGATCGCCGGTCACCTCCTCGACACCGTCGGCGTGCAGGAGATGTACCTCGTCATCGCCGTCGTCGGCTTCCTCGGTGCCGCCGTCGGTCTGCTCGTCACCCATCGCGGTCGGTTGGATGCGAGCGACGCCGCCGCGTAACCGGCGACGGGATTGGTTCCCCCTTGAACGACCTGCAAAGATAGCCCGGTCGGCTAAGGAAGACGGTACTGATTCGAGAACAATGAGTCAGCGTCGAACGACCGAAGTGGAGCAGTCCCAAAGGGTGGACGACGGAGTGGCGCGACGAGCGCTCGTCGCGGCGGGAATCGTCGGGTTCGGGTTCAGCGGACTCATCGACGTATTGTTGCTCCATCTGGTTCTGCAGTGGCACCACCTGCTCTCGGGCCTGTATCCGCAGACGACCATGTCCGGGCTTCGAACGAACATCCTCGCGGATGGCGTCTTCTCGATCGCCATGGTCGTCATCATGGGAATCGGGGGCGGACTCCTCTGGAAAGCCGAGCGGCGTGCGGCGAGTCCGTTACCCGTCCGACCGATTTTCGGGTCCATCCTCGTCGGACTCGGCGCGTTCGACCTCTACGACGCGCTCGTGGACCACATCCTGTTGGGGCTTCACCAACCGCTCTCGCAGGGCGGGGCGTACAACCCACACTGGATCGTCGTCAGCCTGCTCTTCATCGGTGCCGGTTGGTACGTCTACCGAACGCGCTCGCCCGAACCGCACGAATCGCCCTCGGAGAACGTCTGATCGGAATCCACGATGGTAGCGCAACCGCTCCAACCGATTCCGCTTCACGCGGTTCCATCGTCGCCGCCCACACCGGTTCCCCACTGGGCCGTGTTGATGGTCGCGGTCCCGCTCCTGTGGGTCGTCATCGCTGGCGGCGTACTGGTGGTCGATGCGATGTTCGAGCGACTGTCCCGAATCGAGTGAGATCACTCCTCGACGGCAACCGAAACTCCGAGCGGTACGTACGCGTTGTTTCCGTACCCCTTCTCGTTCCACGGATACTTCCCGTCGGAGATTCCGCGAAGCCCTTCGTCCGGCGTCGAGACGGTCGCGGGTTGCTCCCGTCCCTCCTCGTCGGTCGCCCGCGAGAGGAGCGTGTGCTGGCCCGGAGTCGCGTCCCAGACGTAGCGGAACTTCCGGACGGCGTGGCGACCGAGGTCGGGACCGACGAACGAAGCCTCGTCCCACGTTTCGCCGCCGTCGACCGATAGTTCGACGCGCTCGACGGCGTCGTCGCCCGCCCACGCGACGCCCGTGATTTCGACTCGCCCGTCCGACGACAGCGCGGTCTCCTCCGCGGGCGACGTGATGAGCGATTTGACGAGTTGGTCGAAGAGATAGGCGTTCCGTACCTCCTCGGGATTTCGCAGTTGTTCGTACGTGCTGAACGTCTCGACCGACTCGTGGCGCTCGGGGTCGTCGTCCTGTGCCGGAACGATCCGATAGGAGGACTGCTGGTACTCCGTGTAGTCGTGGCCGTTCCGTGATTGCCACTCCTCTCCCGCCACCATCGTCTCCATGACGTGCATTCGATCGACCCATTTCACGCTGTTGTTGCCGAACCAACCGGGAACGATCAGTCGGAGCGGATAGCCGTGTTCCGGCGTCATGGGGTCGCCGTTCATCTCGTAGGCGAGCAGACAGTCGTCGAGCGCCTTCTCCATCGGTATCGAGCGGCAGAACACGTCCTCACCCTCCTTGGCTTCGCCACCCATCACGGACAACCACAGTCCCTCGTCGGTCGCGGCGTCGTGGTCGTTCAGCAGGTCCCGCACCGGCGTCCCCGTCCAGACGGCGCTCCCGACCGCACCGACCGTCCACTGGTCGCCCGCCGCGTCGGGGTCGAAATAGGCCCGCCCGTTCCCCGAACACTCCATCATGTGGACGACCGAATCGGTCGGGTAGTCGTGTCGTATCTCGTCCATCGAGAGTTCGATCCCGTCTTCGACCATCCCGGTCAGCGAAACCGTCCAGTCGTCCGCGTCGATGTCCGGCGTTCGATGATGGGTTCGGATGTAGTGTTCCTCGCGCGGCGTCAGATAGCCTTCGAGGTGGCTTCGTGCCGACGTTTCCGCGTTCTCCGGGTCCGCGGTGAGAACGTTCAAACCCGGATACCGCTCGTCCAGCGGCGCGTCCGGACGGTCCGACGGACCGGTTTCGTGTGGATCTTCGGGTGGCATCGGTGCGTTCGGATTGGACGAGCGTTCACTCCATCGCTATGCTTGCCAGCGAAAGTCGCCTGCCATCCCATCCGGAGATCGACTGCCGGATCAACCGCTCGTCTTCGCGTTCGCCGTTCCCGATTCCGTGTACTCCACGGTGACGTACACGTTTCGTCCCGTCCCTCGCTCGATCCGCCCTTCCAACCGTTTGGGAAGGTCACTGTACCCGGTGTTCGAACTCCTACTGACGTGCACCGTCACGTTCGCCGGTTTCGATTCCCACCCCATACCGCCGTATCCCGTCTGGACGCCGGACATCGAGAGGTTCGAGTACGACGGTTGGTTCAACGTCGTCTCCACCTGTTCGTTCGTCGTTCGGCTGAACGATATGTTCGACGCGGTCAACGCCCCAGTACCGACGGTCGCTACTAGGAGGACGAGCAGCGTCGCGTAGACCGCCGTTCGCTGGCCGGACGGGATCGATTCCCGGAACGAACCGTCCGAATCACTCCATCTCGGCTGATAGCCCATCCCGATCAGCGTGAACAGCGCGCCGATGTTGATGGCGAGGATGTTGACCAGCAAGAGCAGGAGCGCGCCGATACCCAGCAGTGGTTCCATCCACGCGATCGCGAGACCGACCACCGCCGCGGCCGGAATGATCGCGGCTGCGATCATGACGCCGATGATGGTCGTGGACTGCTCGGTCGTGTATCCGAACGCACCGACG
Organism: Haladaptatus sp. AB643; assembly: GCF_024136975.1. Classification (NCBI taxonomy): domain Archaea; kingdom Methanobacteriati; phylum Methanobacteriota; class Halobacteria; order Halobacteriales; family Haladaptataceae; genus Haladaptatus; species Haladaptatus sp. AB643. The sequence continues at coordinate 26,127 of NZ_JAMYJW010000008.1, read as the reverse complement.
ACCCCGGCGATTATCGCGCCGATCGTCGAGAGGGCACTCGGCGCGAGTCGAACGCCGATGAGTTCGATATGTATGACGGACACCCCCGGCGGGACGAAGCCTACCCAGCGAACGAACCACCCGAAGGCCGCGGCGGCGATGATGGCCATCCCGAGGCCTAGCCCTTGCTCTTTGACGCTACTGACGAACAGTTCCCAGTCACCCAGAAGGACGCCGGTCGGGGCGGCGAGGGCCGAACTCACCTGCGGTGCGATGATCATCGCGCCGATGATGAGCGCCGGTTGGTCGAGCAACAACCCGGCGGCGGCCGCGATGACGCTCAGGAGGGTACCGAGATAGTAGAGTTGGTACGGCCATTGCATCTCCCGGATCTTCGCGTGCAGTTCGGATTTCGAGAGCTTGTGGATCGAGTCGGAGAACCGTTGGCGAAGCTCGGTGAAGTTCGGCGTCTCGGCCAGTTCGGCCTTCGTCGAGACGGTGTAGGCGTCCTCCTCGATATCCGCGTCACGGAACTCGTCGAGGAGCGGTCCCACCATCGCCGTCGGAAGCGGGAAGAAAAAGAGCGCACCTTCCCCCTCGTCGCTCACGACCGTATAATCGACATCGTACTCGTCGAGGATGGAGGCGACTTCCTCCCGCTCGCCTGCCGACGCATGAACGTGCAACTCTCGCATTGGCTACTAGATTCGCTTGCGTCTGCTGTATCTTCCGGCCGGTTACTAATGGTCTTTAAGTCAGACCTCATCAGCGTCGAGTCGGACCGAACGCTCATTCGGCGTCCGCATCCGAACCGTCACCCGACGTTCCGTCGGCACTCGGCGGGGAATTTCGAGCGGAGGACGGGTTCGTCCCGACCGACTCGCCCATCGAGACGGTCGGCGTGAGCGCTTCTCCGTGGAGGAGTTCCGGAAGGACGATGCGAACCGCTTCGAGCATGATGATGAACAGTATCGGGAGCAGGAAGAAGCCGTACCAGCCGAAAAGAATCGGGCCGAGCAGGTACGCGAACATCATCATCACCATGTCGAGTTGACGACCAGTGATGTACGGTTGGAGGAACGTCTGGGGAAGCGTGTCGAGGAGGAGGAAGTAGACGACGAGCACCCCGCCGACGAACGCCAGATGGTTTCCGCCCGAGTCGACCGCCTGAAAGGCCAGATAGCCGACGACGGGGATGTAGACGATTTTGCCGACGACGATTGGAATCAGGCTGGCGATGCCGGTGAGGAACGCGAGCACGAACACCATCGGGATGTGAAGCCCCGAGGGCGCGAGGAGGTTCGTCCCCGAATACGCGGCCCACGCGATGACGGACATGCCGATGACGAAGAGCAAATTCCCGAAGAAGACGGACTCCAAGTCCTCGTCGACGGCCACGGCGTAGCCGTAGGCCGCCGTGTCCTTCCCGTCGAACAGTTGGACGAGACCGTCGGCGAGTTGGTCGTCGTGATTCAACAGGAAGTACGACAGCGTCACCGCGAGCGCGATGAGCATCCCCGCGCCGACGACGGCGGAGGTGACCTTCAGTCCCGCGTCGAGCACGGTCATGACCGTCGTCTGCGGATTCGAGAGGAGCTGTTGTGGGTGATGGATGGCTTCCAGAACCGTCCGCTGTTGGCCCTTCGGAAGCGCCCCCAGATAGTGGGTCACGAGCGCCGAATCGGTGGTGTTTCCGAACACCGATCCCACTCGACTGACGAGTTGAAATCCGGCGTAGAACGTGAGCACGACGATGGGGAGAAACACGACGAGAAGCGTCAGTCCCGCGCTTACCCCGTCGGAGTCAGTGATGCCACTGAGTTGGCGATAGATGGGTCGGGTGGCGTAGTAGCCGAAGACACCCAGAACCACCATCCCGATGAACGAGTACGCGACGTACGCCGCGACGAGTACGAGGAGCAGGATGAAAACCCACCAGCCAGTTCGGCCACGACTCGGCACGGCGTCAAGATCAATGTCGACCATGGTCCTTGGGGATAGGAGGCTCCTCCTTGCAAACTGTTGTGGCCGGGAAGTAGTGCCTGCGGTGCCGACCGATGGTGGTCGTCGATCCCGGACGGGCGGGGGATTTGGAGGTGGTCGTTTAACTGACGTGCACTAGCAGGCAGTGTGCCTAATCACGTTTCCCTTGTCGCTCGGCACGGGAAAACAATGTTCTACCACGACAACGAACTCCAGTACGAGGTGACGGTCGAAGAGCCAGACCCACGGTTCGCCAAGATGCTCCAACAGGCCATCGGGGGAGCGGAAGGTGAGATGCGGGTCGCGCTCCAGTACATGTTTCAGGCGTTCGCGGTGCCCGCCGACAAGAGCGAGTACAGACGGCTGCTGATGGAGACCGCGACGGAGGAACTCGGTCACATCGAGATGCTGGCGACGGCGGTGGCGAAGAACTTGGAGGGGGCGTCCGACGCCCAGCGCGAGGCGGCGCGCGAGGACGCGGTCATCTCCGAGATGATGAACAGCGGACAGCCACGGCAGGCTCTCTCGGCAGGGTTGCACGCGATGCCCGTCGATTCCAACGGCGTGCCGTTCACCGGGAACTACATCGTCGCCAGCGGCAACCTCGCGGCGGACATGTACGCGAACGTCATGGCCGAATCGACCGGTCGAACCCTCGCCGCACGGCTCTGGGAGATGACCGACGACCCCGGCATGAAGGACATGCTGTCGTACCTCATCGCCCGCGACACGATGCACCAGAACCAGTGGCACGCCGCCCTCGAAACGATGGAGGACCACGTTCCGGTGCCGAACAGCTTCCCGCAAGAAAAGGAGAACCAGGACTTCAACTACGAGTTCATGTCCACGACCAAGGACGAGCGCCCGAACCCGGACGAGCGCTGGACGCAGGGCGAATCGGTGGACGGGAACGGCGAGTTCTCCTACGGCCGACAACCGGGCGGCGGCGAACCGGACCTCGACGAGGTCATCGAGGCGATGCACAACGAGATAAACTGAGAACCGGGCCGTTCACTCGGTCGGTTGTTCACCTGATTTTTCGCTTTCGTCGGCGGCGTCGGACGACTCTGCGGGGACCGGAGCGCCGAACTCAAGTACGATGCTCCAGCCGAGATACAGAATGGAGCCCAGAAACAGCACGTACGCGATTAGAACGAACAGTCCGTCTCCGGAGTTCGATGCGGACGACGAGAGGATGATGGCAATCGAGGAGAGGGCGATAACGAGCAACGCAGTACACCGGCGAATCGTCTTTTGGAGGGCAACATCGGACATATGATTTAAGTCTAATATAATCGTCAAAACAGTTTCGACTATCGGACGCGTTGAGGTCGATGTTTCCCCGTCTAATATGAATGGGTTTAGTATTCGGCTACAACACTGATGCATCTCCCGTCGGCAACCTATTCGAAATGACCGAAGAAGCAGCAGGTGGAGGGCTCGGATTGACCGGTGCGGTGTCGATGGCCCTCGGTGGGATGATCGGCGGGGGGATTTACGCCGTCCTCGGCGTCGTCGTGAAAGTCGCCGGGCCGTTGGCGTGGTTTTCGTTCGTCCTGGCGGGAATCGTGGCGATGTGTGCGGGGTATTCGTACATCAAGTTGAACCAGTTAAGCGACCCCGAAGGCGCGTCGCCGACCTATCTGGCGTGGTTCGCCGATAGTTCCACGCTCGCGGGAATGGCCGGTTGGACGCTGTTGTTCGGATACGTCGGCTCGATTGCGATGTACGCCTACGCGTTCGGGAGCTACGCCGTCGATATCGCCGGTGTCGAACACGTCGCGGGGCTACCGCTTCGGGCGGTGCTGTCGCTGGCCATCATCGGGATTTTCGTCGGTCTCAACCTCGTCGGCGTGGAGGAGTCCGGCTGGGTCGAAATCGCGCTCGTCGTGGTCAAAATAGCCGTCCTCGTCGGCTTCGCACTGGTCGGTCTCTGGTTCGGCACGTCGCACGGCGGCATCAAGACGGGGGCGGATTCGCTGAGCTTCAGCCCAATCATGGCGGCGGCGATGTCGTTCGTGGCGTTCCAGGGATGGCAGTTGCTCATGTACTCACAGGGAACCATCGAGAACCACAGCGACACCAACCCGACCGCCATCTACCTCTCGATTCCGACCGCCGTGGCGATCTACATCGGCGTCGCAATCGTCACCACCAGTATCGTCGGCGTCGGGATGGTTTCCAAGCATCCGGAAGTGGCGCTGGCGACCGCCGCCTCGAAGTTCGGCGGAAGGTGGGGCGAACTCATCATCTCGCTGTCGGCGCTGTTCTCGACCGCCAGCGCGATCAACGCGACGCTCTTCACCAGCGCGCAGTTCTCGGACCGACTCATCGAGAACGGACTCCTTCCGAAGAAACTCGACGCCAGTTCGCCCGACGAGTTCCACGTCGGCGAGGATTTACCCAAACGCATCATCCTCATCCTCGGCGTGCTGACCGCCGCGTTCACCGTCGTCGGCAGTCTGGAGGGGATCACGTCGTTCGCGTCGCTGACGTTCATTGTCGTCTTCGGCGGGATGAGCTTCCTCGCGTTGACCCAACGTGACCACGAGGACGTGTCCGCGATTCCGCCCGCAATCGGGTTGATCGGTGCGGTGCTGTTCCTCCCGATGATGCTCTGGCACCTGTTCACCGCCCAGCGCGGCGTCTTCTACACGGTCACGGCCATCACCGTCGTCATCGTCATCCTCGAACTGGCCTATTTCGAGACGGGTCTGTTCGGCTACTCGGAGGAGGAAACGTCGTCGCTCCGGAGCGACTGACGACCGACGGTTCGACGAAGGATACCTGGGTCCACCCATCGAATTCGTCCCTTTTTTCGATCCCGCTTGAGGAAGTTTCCGTTGTATCCTCCGTGATGTCATACTCCACACACATAGAATAAACGATTAGTGTGCCAATTGGATACCAACAAACATATTACGAGTTGTGAAATTGTTTCCGATTGGAGCTAATGTTCCCGAACGAAATCACGACGCGCCGTCGCCTCCTCCAACTCACCGGTGCCGCCGTTACGGGGGTGCTCGCCGGCTGTTCACGGAATTCATCGAAGAGCACCTCCACCGGTACGTCCACGTCCACAGGACGACCGACGAAATCCAGCACGACACGGACGACGACGGAAACGACCACCGAAGAGACGTCCAAGCCGAAGCTACGGACGGACTACAACAGCCGTAAGAGGTTCGGCGAACCCGGAACGAGTTTCGACGACTTCGAGGATAGCTCGAAGTGGGTCGAGAAACGGAACTCGGTTACGCCCGATAGTTCCATCTCGTTCGTCGGGACACGGAGCCTCAAACTCAGTACGGACAGTTACGAAGGGGTGACCGCCGAACGACGGCTCGACGCACCGCTCGATATTTCCACCCACGACGTGTCGTTCGCGTTCCGGAGTGAAACCCCGATGGACGTTTCCTTCCAGGTGTATCTGTACGACGCAGACGACAACTGGGTCGTACAGGAACTCCGGAACGTTACGTATCGACCGCCGGATGTCGGCTGGTTTCGAACCTGCCCGGGTGTGTTCGAGACCAGCGAGACACCACCCGACCGTCGCAACATCGTCCGTATCAAACTCGAACTCGGCAGCAACAACTCGAACGGCGTTCAGGCACACGTCGATGACATGCGACTACACCCGAAACCGGACAAAGGATACGTCGTTCTCAGTTGGGACGATGGGGATCAGATTTACTACGACGAAGCCGCTCCACTGAACGACGAGTACGGTTTTCCGGCGGTCATCACGATGCCGATCGAACCGGACAAGGTCGACTCCTCGTACTTCATGTCCGTCGAGGAGTTGCGAGAACGACAGGAGAACGGCGACGAAGTCGTGGTTCACGGCAGCACTGGCGATCCGTTCGCTACAATCTCCACGAAGAAACTGGAGCACATCCTGCGCCGAAACAAACAGTGGATGATAGACAACGGTTTCGAGGGTGCGAACTTCATCGTCTACCCGGGGAACAACTACGACAAGACCGCGCTCAGGATCATCAGCAAATACTTCTATATGGGTGGGATGAACCAATCGGCCAGCGTCAACATGACGGGGGTCCACGGGTTCGACCCGCTCGTGCTCCCCCGAACCATCGGTAGCCGCCTCGAAGTCTCCAAGCGCGCGGTGACGCTGGCGGCCGAGCACCGTCAGTGTTCCATCCTCAACTTCCACAATTTCGACTCGCACAACACGATGAGCCGAAGTGAGTACAAGGAACTGCTCGCCCACATCGACGGGACGAACGGTATCGAGGTAATCACCTACTCCGATCTGTGGGAGATGCGGCGCAGTCGACCGTAACCGTTCGAGATTCGATTTCACCGGACGGCGAAGGGATCGAACGGTGCGAAAAGTAGTTAGCCGATGGTCTCACCGGAGCGATGGTGGTCCCGTCGTCAATCGTCCGAATCGGCGTCAGTCGTCCGAATCTGGGCCGATCTCGTCCTCGTTACCGGACGGTCCAGCGGCCTCCGACGGTTCCGCCGCCGACGGCGACTCGTTGTTCTCCTCGGTGATCGAACCGGTGGACCCGCTCGCGTCCGTACCGGCCGCCGCCGATTCCTCGCTCTTCTCGTCCGGAGTCTCGTCGTGTGTCTCTCGCATGTGTTCGTGCAGGTCCTCCTTCCCCTCGAACTCGTCGTCACAGTACTCACACGAATACGTCTTCTCGTTGGACTCGGTTGCCATGTTTTGCCTTTCATCCGCGAGCCGTGAAAAGATTCTACTGGAATATGCAACCTCACCCTGTTCCCTCCACTCTCCCGTGCTCGTGGCCCGACCGTTACGACGAGCGGTCACGTCAATTTTATCGCTACCGACGAGGGGGGCGAAAAATGGGAGGACTACAGATACGAATCGTCGTACGATTCGGCCGATTTCGGCGTGTGAACGTTCCCGCACTCGGTACACTCGATGTGGTCTTGGGCGTCGCGCGTCGTTTTCAACGACCCACAGTTGCTACAGTAGTATCCGTACCTGTTCTTCTCCGCTTCGTCGCTGTATGTGACGAAGAACGGGTGTTCGGTTCCCGATTTGGTTTCCTCCAGGTTCAGATACACCGTCTCCCCGTCCTCCGTCGCGGCGGTCGTCGTTCCGTCGTGTGTCTCCGTATTCTCCAACGTCATTTCCGTCGGGTCGGTGTCCCCGCTGGTGTCGTCGGACATCTCCCGTTCGCTCGCATCGAGGGAGTACCGGTGTTCGACCAACGGTTCGCCGCCGTACTCGACTTGCCGGTCGTCCGTCCGCTCGAAGCCCTGCTCCTCGAAGAACTGCGCGCCTTCCCTGTCGGCGTCGAGCACGTTCGCGTCGATTCGTTCCGCGCCGTCCTCGCGTAGCTTCTCGACTATCGTCTCGAACAGTTCCGTCCCGACACCCTTCCCGCGGTGCTCCGGGTCCACCAACAACCATCGTATCTCGCCGGAACTCCCGTCGAGGTGGCCCTCGGTGAGTCCCACGAGCGTGTCGAACTCCTCGTCTTCGAGCGCGAATACGCGATCGTCGGGGGCGTCGACCAGACCGGTCACCCTCGCCTCGGCGAACTGCTCGGTGATGACGTTCTCTATCTGCTGTGGACTCAGCGAGTACGATGCAGTCATCGCACTCCGTGCCAACTCGTGAATCCGCTCCGCGTCACTCGCAGTCGGCTCACGTAGTTTCATACTTTCACGTTTCTTTGCAAGCCGGATAAACTCGCGCCAGAACGGTTACGGTGGTGCAGATTTCACCGATATCGACCGGGGAATTCACGAACGGTTCTCAGTGAAAACGGGGCGGAGACGGAGGTCACTCACGCGAAATCTCAGTTCATTTGGAAAGTGACGAAAGAACACCTTGCATTGGCAACGAGTAGACCGACCAGGAGGGCAACGCTAGTAATGAATAGAGAAACGCACCCTCCGAAGCAAGCACGGGGACGAGAACGACTGCCGCCCAAAGATACGATGTCAACGACACAATCGAATACCCAAGAAACGGTCGAACAGTGTGAACACTGCGATTCGAAGACGACCCATCGCGTGTTCGTGACCATCATCACGGAAAGCGACAGCGAAACGAACGCCGAGTTCTCGCGCGAACCGTACCGCGTCACGGAATGCGTGCAGTGTGGAACCGAATCGCGCCAGCGCATGAACGACGTCTGATCCGATCACGATGACCACAACACGACAATCACAGGAGGAGTTCGAACACAGCGACCGTCGATGCCGCAACTGCGGATCGTTCGTCACGCCCGACTTCGCCCGCGTCTTCGGGAACAACGACGACGAAGTGTTCGGCTGTCTGGACTGCATGTCGGCGACGGCAGTGAAAAACGGCAACGCACGAGGGGAATCGGTCGGGTCGCCGAGAGTTCGTCAATAGGGACGGAATCGACGAACGGAATCGATTCCCGATTTGCGGACGGGAGCAGACATTTATTATGATAGACCATGTGCTTTCGTATCATGGCATATGTCGTCAAGATGCCCAAGTTGGGACTGGAAATGGACTCGGGAACGCTCAACGCGTGGACGGTTTCCGTCGGGGACACGATCGAGGAGGGCGCGACCATCGCCGAAATCGAATCGGAGAAGACGACGGCAGAAATCGATGCACGGGAAGACGGCGTTCTGAGACGGATTTTCGTCGAGGAGGGTGACGTGACGGACCCGGGGGCACCGCTCGGGATCGTCGCCGCGCCGGATGCGGACATCGACGAACTGGTCGCGGAGGTCGAGGGGAAATCGACGACGGTGGAGGGCGAACCGTCGTCCGAGAGCGCCACCACGGCCGCCGCGGAGGATGGTGGCCACGGGTCGGGCGTTCAGAGCCAATCCTCGTCGGCGACGGCGGCGAGCGTCAAAGCCACGCCGCGAGCGAAGCGACGGGCCGAGGAACTCGGCGTCGACCTCACGACCATCGACGGCACCGGACCACAGGGGGCCGTGGACGAATCGGACGTCGAGGCGGCGGCCGACGGTGAGACGGCCGACGGCGAGGCCGCCGAGTCGGACGAGGACGTCAAGGCGACGCCACGGGCGAAACGGCGGGCGGAGGAGTTGGGCGTGGCGCTTCACGACGCCGACGGCACCGGCCCGCAGGGCGCGGTGACGGAGGAGGACGTCGAAGCGGTCGCCGCGGCGAGCGAACCCGAACCGGCCGCCGCCGAATCGACCGATGTCGGTCCGTCGGGAGCGACCGAACCCGACGTTCCCGCCGAACGCGTGTTCGCCACCCCGAGCGCCCGCCGTCTCGCGCGGGAGTTGGGCGTGGATGTCGAATCGATCGAAACCGCGGACACCGGCCGTCTCACCGAAACCGACGTTCGGCGGGCGGCAGGCGACGAATCGGTCGCCGCTTCGACGGCGGCCGAAGAACCGAGCGACGACTCGAAGACGGTCCCCGGAACCCGGCAGGAGGACCGACCGCTTTCGGGGATGCGCCGAACCATCGCCGACAGACTCGGGGAAAGTGCCAGCACGGCGGTGCACGTCACCGAACACCGCACTGCCGATGCGGAGGAGTTGCTCGCCGCGGCGTCGGCCGCGGACGAGGCCCTTTCCTCGGACGTGTCCGTGACCGACGTACTGCTGACGGCGCTGTCGGCCGCGCTCGACGCCCATCCCGAGTTCAACGCGACGTTCGAGGACGAGGTCCATCGACTCCACGAGACACACGACATCTGCGTCGCCGTCGATATCGACGCCGGACTCATCGCACCGGTCATCCGCGACGTCGATTCGATGTCGCTCGCCGACCTCGCCGAGGAACGGCGGAAAGTCACCGACCGCGCGCTCTCCGGGGAGTTCACGATGGACGACCTCACCGGCGGCACGATAACCGTCTCGAACCTCGGCGTCCTCGGCGTCGAGCGGTTCGACCCCGTCATCAACCCGCCGCAGATCGCCATCCTCGGCGTCAACGCGATACGGCGCGAAGTGGTTCCGACCGACGACGACGGGGTCGCCGTCCGCAAGCAAATCTCGTTTTCGCTCTCGTTCGACCACCGTATCGTCGATGGCGCGGACGCCGCGCGGTTCCTCGGAACGTTGGTCGAACACGTCGAAAACCCGTGGCCGCTCGTCATCGCGGCGGGCGAAAAATAAGGATGAGGGACTCAGTTGGCGCGAAAGTAGCCCGCGTCGGCCGCTCGTTCGATCGCCGCGTCGATTCGAACGAGGCGCGGACCGTCGCTCACGGGACGGAGACGGACCGCCGCGTCCCGGACTTCGAGTTCCCGCTCGCCGTCGGCACTGACGACGCCGCTTGAGACGTCGAACGCGAACGCTTCCCCGTCGTCCAACCGACGGAACTCCGCGACGGAAACGTCCGAAACGACCCCGGGGACGGTGACCGCACGCACCTCGCGTTCGTCTTCATTCGCTGATTCGCTTCGATCCCCGAGTCGGAATCCGATGCCGCCCGGTTCGTCCGGACGGTGCGTCTCGAACCCCCCGGCGATCGCCGAGAGACCGATTTCCGCGGGCGACGCCCGCGAGACGACGCCGCCGATGATGTCTTCCGGATCGAGAATCGCCCGAGTTCCGACGAACTGCTGGTCAAGGACGCCGACCGTCGCCAGTCCGCGAAGCCGTCGTTCCTCCGTTCCATCGTCCACGACCGCTTCGACTGTGCCGTGGCGTACCGTCGTCTCGGACGCCGGAACCGCGCCGCTCGCAACGAACCCCGCGGCGGCACCGGCAATCGTGCCATCGACCGGCGTGGGAACCACGTTGTTCGTTCCGGTTGAGATACTCACCATCGGAACCTCGCCGATGCCGACTGCGACGTCCCGATTGGTGCCGTCGCCGCCGAGGACGACCACTGCGTCGGCCGCGGTCGAAAACCGTTCGGCGGCGTTTCGCGTATCACGTCCGGAATCCGTGACGGCCACGTCCAGCACGTCGATCGCGAGGTCGTCCGGCGCATCGGCGACTATTCTCTCCGCGAGTCCGGCGTTGTCCGGCATGACGAGGACCTCGGAATCGTCGGCGATCCGGAGTCCTTCGAGGACGCAGTGTGCCGTGCGGCGTTTCGCGTAGTTGCTACTGACGCTCGCCCCACCCGTCAGTCGCCGGATGTCCCGTCCGGCCACGGGGTTGACGATGAGACCGACTATCGAGGACACTAGACGATGCGGTCGATCGCCGCCTTCACGTCGTCGGCGTCCGGGAGCACTTCCTCCTCCAGGACCGGGCTGAACGGGATGTGAACGTCGGCGACACCGACGCGCTGAATGGGTGCGTCGAGGCTGAAGAACGCGTTCTCCATGACGCGCGTCGCCACTTCCGCGTGGGTACCGTACGAGAGCGGGCTTTCGTCGGCGATGACGAGACGACCCGTCTTCTCTACGCTCTCGACGAGCGTGTCGGTATCGAGCGGATACAGCGACCGAAGGTCGATGACCTCGACGCTGGTCTCACCTGCCAGTTCCTCGGCGAGTTCGAGCGATTCTCCGACGAGTCGCTGGGTCGCGACGACCGTCACGTCGTCCCCCTCGCGTTCGACCTTCGCCGTCCCCAGCGGGATGGTGTAGTCCCGATCGAGCGGCACTTCGCCCGTCTGCTCGTACATCGCCTTGTTCTCGAAGACGAACACCGGGTCGTCGGAGCGGATGGCGGATTTGAGGAGCCCCTTCGCGGCCCGCGGCGTTCCGGGTGCGACGGCGATGATGCCCGGGAAGTGGGCGAACCACGTGTGCAGCGTTCCCGAGTGCTGGCTGGCAGCACCCATCCCGCCACCTTCCGTCGTTCGGACGGTCACCGGCATCTCGGTTTTGCCGCCGAACATGTAGCGGTTTTTCGCCATCTGATTGATGATCTGCTCCGAGCAGACGCCCATGAAGTCCGCGAACATGATTTCCACGACGGGCCGTGATCCCGTCGCCGCGGCACCGATAGCCGCACCCATGAATCCGGCTTCACTGATGGGCGTGTCCCGAATTCGGCCCTCCCCGAACTCGTCCACGAGGCCGCTGGTGACCTCGAAGACGCCGCCGAACTCGCCGACGTCCTCGCCGATGAGGAACACGTCGTCGTCGTCCTCCAACTCCTCCCGCATCGCCAACCGAATCGCCTCCCTGACCGTCATCTCCTCGGTCTCCGACGGTTCCGACGACGGCGCGCTTTCGGTGCTCATCGGTCCTCACCACCATCCGTCCGCATCTGTTTTGCAAAGCTATCGATCTCGGGTACGGTCGCGTTGAACATGTCGTCGTACGCCTCCGTTGGGTCGGGATACGCCGCTTCTTTCGCCTCTTTCGCTGCCGCCTCGACTCGGTCGCTGATGTCCGATTCCATCTCGTCGAACTCCGCTTGGGTGATCGTTCCGGCGTCGATAAGCCGCTGTCTGAAGGATTCGATGGCGTCGTTTTCCTTCCAGAGCGCGATGTCGTCGTCGGTGCGGTAGGGTTGCTGGTCGCCTTCGAAATGGCCGCGATAGCGGTAGGTGTCCGCTTCGATGAACGTCGGCCCATCGCGGTCCATCGCGCGCTTTCGGGCCTCCTTCACGGCTTCGTAGACGGCGGTCACGTCCATTCCATCGACGGTGAACCCGGGGATGTTGTACGCCTCCGCGGTTTCGCTCAGGTTTTGGAGGTTGTGCTGTTTTTCGACGGGCGTCCCCTCGCCGAACTGGTTGTTCTCGACGAGGAAAACCGCCGGGAGGTTCCACGTCGCCGCGAGGTTGATTGCCTCGTGAATCTGTCCCTGTGCGACCGCACCGTCCCCGAAGAACGCCAGCGCCACCGTGTCCTCGTCCTTGATCTGCGAGGTGAGTGCGGCACCGGTGGCGAGCGGTGGTCCAGCGCCCACGATACCGTTCGCACCCAGCATACCGGCGTCCACGTCCGCGATGTGCATCGACCCGCCTTTGCCGTTGCAGTATCCGTTCGCTTTGCCGTACAGTTCGGCCATCATCTCCTCCAAATCGAGCCCCTTGGCGATGCAGTGGCCGTGTCCGCGGTGTGTACTCGTGATGTAGTCGTCCTCCTCCAGTGCGGAACACGCACCGACGGCAACCGCCTCCTCGCCGATATACAAGTGAACGAATCCCGGGAGTTCCCCGTCACCGAACAACTCGCCCGCTTTCGTGTCGAATGCCCGTATCGTCAGCATTCGGCGTAGCGCTTCCTTTTGTCCTTCCTCCGTTTCGATGTCTATTGCTACCATAAACCATGATATACTCGACGTAACGGGCATTAACTATTATGCACGTTTTGAGACCATTCGCTCTACGGATCGTTTCCGACGGAGTAGTTTTACGGCCCTATTGACGGGAAAGATACCGACAACGGCCGCCCAGATTCGACGCAATCGATCCCACTTCGCTCACGAAAGTTCGGTCAAAACGGAATAATTGGACAGATGAGCAACTATTCGACTATCGAACCACATCGGAGAAGAACTCGTCCGTATCCACTTCGAGCGCTGGCGGTGTTGTGATACACGCGTCTTCCGTTACGTTGTTCTCGTCGGGGATCCGAGCGATGGTAATCCGCGCTTAGTCCGAACTGTCGGGGTTCTCCGTCCGCCAGATTTCAATGTCCCAGTTCGGGACGTCGGACGATGGGGATTCTATCAACCAGCCACCTTCGACGTCGATGTCGTTTCGGTACGCCGCGGACAGCGTCGCCTCCAAAAGGGCGGTGAATCGGTCGGTGGTGGTTACGCTGGCGTTGGGGTCGTCGGTCATCGTTCGTCCATTCGTTCGGGGTGGGTCTCCGTCCGCTCGAACACGTAGATGAGACCGTCGCTACGCACCACGACGTCGTGGCCGTTCACCTGAAATTCGACCGTGACGTTCCCGTTTCGACGCTGGCCGTTGAGTTTCGGGCCGACGATTCGCTCCAGCGCGTCCAAGTCGATCAGGGAGTACAGCGGATCCATTTCGAGCGGATCGATGGCGGTCACGGAAGCGACCGCATCCACGACCGCTTCGCTGACCGTGGCGTACTCCGTACGATCGAACACGAGCCTATCGGGTGATGAACCGTCCATATCAGTCATATTATCAACACTTTCGGAGGAGGTTATCTGTGTGTCTGGGGGCAATTCGCTTCACGTTAGACGATAGTCGTCCAGCATACGTCAGTCGTGCCGTTCACTATCTGCGCCTTTAAGAGGGGAAGGGTTTACGAACGTCCACGACCATCACAGGTCGAGCAGTTTCTCGACGAGTCGTTTCATCCCACGGCGTAACCTTCGGCCCAACGCCGTCGAGGAGATTCCAGTGCTAGCGGCGAGTTCCTGGAGAGTTACGCCGCGCGGATCATCGAAATACCCGCGCTCGTACGCCATCTTCAAGACGTCGTGCTGCCGACCGGTCAATCCGAAGTTCGTCTGTCCGCCGCCGTCGGTTTCGACGTAGAGCGTTCCGACGTGGAACGAAACGCCCTCGTCCCGACAGTACGCGCGGAACGCGACCAGTGCGTCGTTGTCCGGCAGTTGGAGTTGCAGTTCCCACCCCTCGGTGTCGCTTTGGACGTTGAGAATCTGAATACCCAACTCCGCGAGCATCGGCGTGACTGATTTCGCGGCGTCCGAGACCCGAACCCGGAAGATACGCTGTGTGCCGTAATCCGCGATGAGACGGAAACCCGTGACGGTCGGGTCCGCGTCGAGCGCCTCCTCAAACCCGTCCAAATCGTCCCCCTCGACGGAGAAAAACAGCAGTAGCTTGGACCCGCTCCGAACGGGTTGGAACTCCCGGCGAATCAGTACGTCCGACCGCTCACGTATCGTTGGCACTAGCGTGAGGTCGGGATGGCTGATGTGAATCTCGGCGAGGACCATCGCTACGTTCGCTCCCCAATCGATTCCGACCGTCTCGTTTCGACGGGAGTGCGTCGGGTGGAGGACCAGCGGGCGAAGTGGCCGTCTTCTCTGAACACGTCTCAGGTCCATAGGCTTCGGAGCGGCATAAGCCTCGCCGCTACACAAGTTCTGTTAGGGGTACCGGAGATTGCGGTCAGCGGCGGACGAGCGACGGACGAGCGACGACCGAGCGTCACCGAATCGATGCGAAGTATTGACTCGCTGGGCGTCGAACGAGGACTGGATGACACTTTACGACGCGGTGGCCGACCTTCCGCTGGAAATCGATGCCTGTTCGTTCGAACCCCACGAGCGCGAGACGTCGAGCGACTTCACGCGCGTCACGACCGAAATCGTCCTGCGTGGCGGCGGCGAAACGGGGCGTGGCGAGGACGTGACGTACGACGCCGACGACCAGCACGGACTGGCCGACGCCGAGTTCGACCTGACGGGGTCGTACACGTTCGACGAGTTCTCGGAGGCGCTCGCGGACATCGATCTCTTCCCCGTCGGGCCGTCCCGTGCGGATTTCCGACACTACCGTCAGTGGGCCTTCGAGAGCGCGGCACTCGACCTCGCGCTCCGACAGGCGGACACCGACCTCGCGAGCCTGCTCGACCGCACGCCCGAGCCCGTGCGGTTCGTCGTGAGCATGCGGTTGGGTGACCCGCCAAGTGCCGAACGCGTGCGACAGTGGCTCGACATCGACCCCGAGTTGGGGTTCAAACTCGACGCCACAGCGGAATGGGACGACGATTTCGTCGCCGAACTGGCTTCCACTGATCGGGTCCGAATCGTGGACATGAAAGCCGAGTACGGCGAGGCGGAGGTGAACCAATCACCGGATTCCGACCTCTATCGTCGCGTCGCGGAGGGGCTCCCAAACGTCGTCATCGAAGACGCCGCGTACACCGACGAGACGGCCGACATACTCGATTCCGTGAGCGAGCGGCTTTCGTGGGATGCGCCGATAACGGGCATCGAGAGCATCGAATCGCGTCCGTTCGAACCCAAGTGGATGAACATCAAACCGTCGCGGTTCGGCAGCGTCGAATCCCTGCTCGACACGCTGGAGTACTGTGACGAACACGGGATTGAATTGTACGGCGGCGGGCAATTCGAACTCGGCGTCGGTCGCGGCCAGATTCAGTTGGTGGCGTCGCTGTTCTATCCGAACGGGCCGAACGACGTGGCTCCGCGGGGATACAACGACCCGAAACCGAGCGAGGGATTACAATCGAGTCCGTTGCCAGCGCCGACCGTCGACGGATTTCGGTGGGTGTAGCTACGCCCGTCGAATTCGAAAGCACGCCCCACCGTCCGTTCCTTCGTGGATTCGAATGGACCAACCGTGTGCGTTGGCGATTCCCTTGACGATGGAGAGGCCGAGTCCGGAGCCACTTTCGGCGGTCGTGTGACCGTGCTCGAAGACGGCCTCGCGTTCCTCCGGAGTGATCCCGGGTCCGTCATCCTCGACGAAAAAACCGTCCGAGAGGGACCCGACACGAACCGTCGTCTCGTCCCCGGCGTGCTCGACGACGTTTCGAAACAGGTTTTCGAAGAGTTCCTGCAGTCGTCCTCGGTCGGCATCGACCGTTTCGAGGGTGTTCACGACGAGCGTGCAGTCCCGTGTTTCGACGTTCGCCCACGCCTGCCGGACGACGGAAGTGAGTTCGACCGACTCCGTGCCGCTGACGACCTGTCCCTGTCGCGCCAATGTCAACAAGTCTGCAATGAGGCTCTCCATTCGCTGGAGGGCGTTTTCCGACTTCTCGAAATGTCGTTCGTCACCGCGCTCCCTGGCGAGATCGAGGTTCCCCTGGGCCACGTTCAGCGGGTTCCGCAGGTCGTGTGAAATGACGCTTGCGAACTCCTCCAAGCGCTCGTTTTGTCGCTTGAGCTCCTGCTTTCGTTTCTTTCGCTCCGTCACGTCACGGGCGGATCCGAGGTTCGCCAACTCGCCTTCGTAGGTGATGACGCGCACGCTGAACTCGATATGTCGAACGTCGCCGTCCTTGGTCACGACACGGGCCTCGTAGTGGGGCGGACGCTCCTCGTGATTACGACCGCTGGCGATATGCTCGACTTCCGCCCGGTCGTCGGGATGGATCAGATCCCAAATCTTCATGTCGAGGAGTTCATCACGGCTGTAGCCGGTGAGTTCACAGACACGCTTGTTGAGGAATTCGAACGTGTCATCGTTATAAATGTAAATCGCGTCGTGGCTCTGTTCGACGAGCGTCCGATACTTCTCCTCGCTCTCGCGGAGGGCGGTCTGTGACCGAATGCGCCGAAGCGTTTCCGCGGTGTGTGAAACCAGCAGTTCGGCCAGTTCGGCGTCCTCACAGTCGAACGCGGAGCAGTCGCGTGATCCCGCCTGAAAGATGCCGACATCACCGACCGGAACGCTGAGAAGCGACCGATATTCGGACTGCGCCGGGACCGCATCCGATTCGTCCCGCACGTCATCGATGACGTACGTTTCGTGATTTTGATACGTTTTCCCTGCCACCCCTTGATCGGTACGGAGTCTGGCGTACCCGTCGTCCGTCATTCCGGTCGAAATCGCCGCCGGAGCGAAGTATTCTCCGTCGACGAGGTCGATTCCACAGATGTCGAACTGCAGGATGCTTTCCGCGGCATCGATGGTTAGCTCACAGAGTTCGTCCGCGGTCTGGCAGGCCTCCATCTGGGAGGCGACTTCGTGCAGTTCCTCGATCCGCTGTTTCTCCTCCCGGAGCGCCCGTTTGACGTGTTCGTGCTCCGCAATGCTTCGAAACACGCCGACCGTCCCGCGAAAGACATCGTTGTGTGTCAGTAAGCCGATTCGAGCCTCGCACGGCACCGTTCCCCCCTCGACGGTGTGAAGGTGTGCCTGCAACTGCCCGACGTCCTCATCGTCCGCAAGCAGCGCCCTGATGACTCGATTTCCCCGCTCGACATCCACGTCGTCCAGTAGAAGCGATATGTGTTCGCCGACGAGTTCCTCCCGGTCGTACCCCGAAATTTCCACCAGCGTATCGTTGACGGCAGTCATCCGACCGTTTGTATCGAGCGTGTATACCCCATCGCCCATCGCTTGGACGATGGACTGATAGTGGTCGAATCGTCGGTCGGGTTCGTTCGAACTCGACGGCCGTATCGTCTGCTCGATTCGCTTCGCCAACGTGTCGGCGTCGGTCTCCTGTGTCCGAAAATAGTCACTCACACCAGCGGAGATCGCCCTGCTGGCGACGTGTTCGCTTCCGGATTCGGTACAGAGGATGAACGGCAGGTCCGGACGCGTTTGCCGAACGACGTTGATCAACTCGATACCGTCCGTGTCCGGAAGCGAATAACCGCTCAGGACACAGTCGATACGCGTTTCCGAAAGCGTACCGAGCGCGTCGTCCATGGTTGCTGCTGAAACGACAGTGAGATCGGTGACGGCGTCGGAGAGGCGGTCCGGCGAAACACCCGCGTCGGAGAGTGGGTCAACGAATAATACACGGATGTCGTTCGTCAATGTCCCAACGCCTCTGTCAACTATCGTATTCGTTGCCTAATAATTAGTATTATCGGAATCGACGGCATTATCGTCGCTCTGTGGAGATCGTGCCGTGGGAAAAACGGCGCGTTGGGGGAGTGAATCACCGTTGCCCGTAGCTTTTTGCTCGCACGACGCGACCCACCCTGCATGGAGTATACGACGCTCGGCGACACGGGAATGGAAGTGAGTCGTATCTGTCTCGGCTGTATGAGTTTCGGGACGAGCGACTGGCGGGAGTGGGTGTTGGACGAGGACGAGAGTATGCCCATCATCGAGCGGGCGATCGAGTTGGGTATCAACTTCTTCGACACCGCGAACATGTATTCGGAGGGGGAGAGCGAACGAATCCTCGGGAAAGCCTTGGAGGGACGACGCGACGAGATGGTCGTCGCGACGAAGGGCTTCTTCCAGATGAACGAAGACGACCCGAACTCCGGCGGGTTGTCACGGAAGGCGATCGAACAGGAACTCGATAACTCCCGGGAGCGACTGGGGATGGACACCATCGATCTCTATCAGATTCACCGGTGGGACCCCGACACACCCATCGAGACCACCATGCGGGCGTTGGACGACGCCGTTCGGCGCGAGAAGGTCCGCTATCTCGGCGCGAGTTCGATGTGGGCACACCAACTCGCCGAGGCGCTGTACACCAGCGACCGGATCGGTCTCGACCACTTCGTGACGATGCAGAACCACTACAACCTCGCGTATCGGGAGGAGGAACGCGAGATGCTCCCGCTCTGCGAGAAGGAAGGAGTGGGCGTCATCCCGTGGAGTCCGCTGGCTCGCGGCTACCTCACGCGACCGCACGAGGAGTTCGGGGACACGACGCGTGGGAAGACCGACGATTACGCGCGCGAACACCCCTATCCGGAGGGCGGCGGCGAGGAGATAAACGAGCGAGTTCAGGAACTCGCCGCCGAGAAGGGCGTCACGATGGCACAAATCGCGCTGTCGTGGCTGTTCCACAAGGACGCGGTGGACGCCCCCATCGTCGGAACGACGAGCGTCGAACACCTGGAAGCGGCCGTCGAAGCGCTCGACGTGACGCTCTCGTCCGGCGACATGGCGTATCTCGAAGAGCCGTACGAACCGCTTCGCGTCTCCGGTCACGAGTAATCTCCACATTCGAACGTCGATGCCGACCGCGTTTTTTCCTCTGAATATGAATTTTTGGAGGCCTTGAAGTTCGAAATCTAACCTCACGCGCCATCCTCACATTGTTCCATTAGCCGGAACAATGTAGTACTGGAGTCTTGTATCCCAGAACAGCGGTGCTGAAAGGAGGGTCACGTTTCATGCAACTACTCACCATCACCGACGGCCTCACGAGCGCGTTCGAGCCAGCGCGGAAGGTACTGAAGCCGATACTGTCGAATCCGACGTACCTCGCCGGTTGGGGGGTCCTCATCCTCGTCTGTGTCGGGATCCTCTGGTGGGATATTCGAAAGAGAAACCGAGCACTCCCGTCGATGATGAAGTTCGTCTGGACGCTCGTCGTGGCGTACTCCGGACCGTTCGGACTCGCCGTCTACTGGTACTCCGGGCGAACCCAGATTTCCAACGACTCGCTCTGGCGACGGGGCTTTCGCTCCACGTCCCACTGTTATTCCGGGTGCGGCGCTGGCGAAGTCGTCGGGATGGTCGCCATCGCGGGCGCGCTCGCCGTCGGAAGCACGCTCGTACAGACGGTCGGCACGTTCGCGCTCGCGTACACCTTCGGCTACGCGTTGACGATGGGGCCGCTGATGCAGGAAGGTGAAAGCTTCCGGACGGCGTTCTCCGACGCGTTCTACAGCGAGACGCCGTCTATCACCATCATGGAGATCACGGCCATCGGCACCGACCTCCTGCTCGCACAGGGGGCGAAATTCGGCGACCCCCTGTTCTGGGGGTCGCTGGCCTTCTCGCTCTCGGTCGGGTTCCTGTTCGCCTATCCGGTGAACACCGCGCTCGTCCGGTTCGGCGTCAAGGAGGGGATGATGAACCCGAAGAAGATGCGCGACGACGGCGCACAGGCCGCCGACTGAGCGAACCGAAAACGCTCACTTTTCTTCGCGGAGTCGCCGTCGTCGTTGCTCGAACTCCTCCTCGGAGATATCCCCGCGAGCGTACGCCGTCCGTAGTTCCGTGAGCGCGGGGTCGCTCCCGAAATCACCGCGATGGAGGGAACGATAGACGAAGTACCCGAGCGCGAAGAGGAGGACGAGCGGAACCAGCATCACGAGCCATCCCCACAACGGCATGTATCCCGTTCCGTATCGCCCACCCATCATCCATCCGCCCATCATCGGGAACGCGAACGCCATCATCACCAGCGGAAGCAACAGGAGAACGACGATCAACCCGACGAGCAGTCGAAGCAGCGAATCGTGGTCGTTCGATGTGGCCATACCGATACTACGTCGGGAAGCGAAATAATCGTTTTCTCGGTCCGGCCCCTGCGATTAACTCGTTCCCGAACCAACCCGTCAGGAGATGGCTTTCGACCCCGAGGCGGTTTCGACGGTGACGTTCGACTCGTACAGCACGCTGGTGGACGTGGATGCGGCGGAGAAGGCGCTCGCAGAGCGCGTGTCCGACCCCGAACCAATATCGAAACTGTGGCGCGCCCGGTCGCTCGAATACACGTTCGTCGCCAACCATGTGGACGCTTACCAACCGTTCTACGAGATGAACCGCGACGCGCTCGAATACGCCCTGTCGGCCCACGACGCGGACATCGGGGACGACGAACGCGACGAGATCTTGTCGGTGTACCACGAACTCGACGTGTTCGACGACGTGCGCGACGGCATCGAGCGACTGCAAAACGGCGGGTACGACTGCTACGTCGTCTCCAACGGCAACCCCGAAATGCTCGACTCGATGGTCGAACACGCCGACATCGGCGACTTGCTGGAGGACACCATCAGCGCCGATGAGATCGGGACGTTCAAACCGGACGCCGAACTGTACCGCCACGCCGCCGACCGAATCGGGACGCCGGTCGAGGAACTCGCACACGTCACCGCCGGGTGGTTCGACGTGATCGGCGCGAGACACGCCGGACTGCAAGGGGTGTGGTTGAATCGAA
This sequence comes from Haladaptatus sp. AB643, assembly GCF_024136975.1. Classification (NCBI taxonomy): domain Archaea; kingdom Methanobacteriati; phylum Methanobacteriota; class Halobacteria; order Halobacteriales; family Haladaptataceae; genus Haladaptatus; species Haladaptatus sp. AB643. Next base: position 4,759 of record NZ_JAMYJW010000008.1, on the reverse strand, counting down.
AGGACATGCCGTGGGAACCGTTCGACGGCGAACCGGACCTGACCGTGGACTCGATTCACGACGTGGCCGACGAACTGGGCGTATGAGGAGAGGCGAAGTGAGGTGTAGGCCGATTACGGAAGCCGAGCGAACCGTACCGAAACATCGTTTTACGCGTTCACAACCGTCGGACGAGTCGCGAAAGTGCCTCGGAACCGTCCCGTAGGATCGGTTGACCGTGGCCCACGCAGAGGAGTTCGAGCGGCGGAACCGCACCCGCAAACCGCCGGATACTGCGTTTGATTTGGCGAGTATCGTAGGAATCCCACCATTCGGGCGGCGTCAACGACCCGTCGCGTTCCCAGACGAGGTCGCCGAGAAATCCGACCCCCAGTTCGTCGTGGACGTAGGCCGTGTGGCCCGGATTGTGACCGGGGGTGTGATGGGCCGTGAACCCGCCGATACGCGTGCCGTCGTCCACGGAACGCACGTCGAGTCGGGACGGAACCGAGACGAATCGCCGGACGAGGCGGTGAAACGCCCCCTTGTGGTGGAACAGCGGCGGGTCGTAGATTCCGGCGAGGAGGTCGGCGTCGCGTCGGCCGACGAACACCGGCGCGTCGAGGTCTGGAAGGTCGTGGAGGCCGCCGACGTGGTCGATGTCGTAGTGGGTGATGAGCACGCGGTCGATGTCCGCGACACGGAATCCGGCGTCTCCGAGTTCGCGGCGCAGGCCGATCCACGGGAGACCGGCGTCCACGAGCGTTACGGCACCGTCACGCGTTACCGTCCGGTCGTCCACGAGGAAGGCGTTGGCTCCGACGACGGGTATCCCGAGTTCGAGTAGCCACACGCAGGGTGCGAGTTGCCGAGCCATACGCAGAGACCACTGCGCTGGAACGTAACGTTTCGGAGACGTGTTCGAAGCGCCAAAACCCTGATCAGTGAGACGGAGGTAGACCGTCATATGAGTCCGGTTCGGCTCGACAACGTCGATAGGGGAATACTCCACGCGCTACAGAACGATGCCCGAAACAGCACTGCGGCGGAGATGGGGAAAGAAGTCGGTGTGTCGGCGAGCACCGTCAGAAACCGTATTCAACGATTGGAGGACGCGGGAGTCATCGAGGGGTACCATCCGGATATCAACTACGAGAAGGCGAACTACCAGTTACACGTTCTCATCGTCTGTCGTGCCCCTCCCTCCAACCGTTCGAGGCTCGCGGGTCAAGTGATGGGGATAACCGGGGTCGTCACCGTCCGAGAGTTGCTGACTGGGACCGAAAACTTGCACGTCGAGGCCATCGCCGTCAACTCCGACACGGTGGACTCCATCACCGAACAGATAGACGAACTGGGGATGGACATCGTGAGTACGGATATAATAAAGGTAGAACGGACCCAACCGTTCAACCACTTCGGACAGGAAGTCATCGAGGAGTAACCGACGAGAAGACCTCCATCGGTCGTCGTCGCTACGAGTTGTGGAAACCGACGTGATAACGGCGGTTGAGTGCTGAATCCACAGCCGCGACGGTGGAAATTCCACAATGATTTTTTCCAATACAGACCCGTTACTAGGAGTATGGTTGCTGATTCCCGAACTGAGACATCCGCTACACGACAATCTGGCGAACTGTCGGTCGATACCGTTCTGCGCCTCGTCGCGAATCGGCGGCGACGTCTCGTCATCGATCGCCTGAAACAGCACGATCTCGCGCTCACGTTGGCAGATCTGGCCGAGGAAGTCGCCGTAGCGGAGAACGACGTTCGACTCCCCGACATAGAAGAACAGGAAGTGTTACACGTGTATTTGAGTCTCTATCACAACCATATTCCACGGTTGAGCGAGCACGGAGTCGTGGAGTACGAGCAGGAACGGGATTTGGTCGGACTGTCGGACGATACCGGTCCCGTAACGGATCTGCTATCCGTTCTGTCGGACAACGGATTCGAAGGATAACGAGGGACATCCATCAGTCCGAACGAAGGGGAAAACGTTCGGCCAATAGCCAAATCGTTCGGCTCTATTTGTACTCGACCGAAACGGCGGTTCGAGCGTCACTCGTTCCTCGAACGTACCGAACGTCCCCATCACGAACGACGTCGAAGAGTCGAAACGCGACGACGAGGCGGCCGCCGGACACCGTCGCCCGGAGGACCGGCCCACGGCTTGTCACGGCCACATACGGCGGCGCGGGGACTGGCGTGGCTCGGAGCGAGAATCCCGCCGCCCCCGCCGCACCCACGAGCATGTCGGGAAATCGAGCCAGCAATCCGGACTCGCGCAGTTCTCGCTTGAGGGGTCCCACGACAGCACTCCGGTCGGTCGTCGAATCGTCCGCCCACCCTTCAGCGACCGTATCGGCACACCGAAGGAGAGCGGAAATCGTCCCCGCGTGTTCGGAACGGAAGAACTCACGGACGGCGCGTTCCACGTCCGTTTTCGGATCGGGCGTTGGATCCGTTTCTGGGTCGGTTTCCGGGCCGGTCATCGCTCGAATGGGCGGCGTCGGACCACAAAGTCGTGTCGAACGATAGCCCGCTACAGAGAGAAAATTTATACGGAGATGGGGAAAACCACACTGGAAATCGACCGCCGTGGGGGCCTCCTCTCCGAGATGGCGGACATCGGCGAACGGAACATCTGAAAACGAACGCCCCAAGTTCGACGGGTACGTAGCTCGGCCGTGAGCGACGAATCCACGAAGCCGTTACGGGTCGCGGACGCCGACGAACTCGATTCGGTCATCACGAACCACGACCTCGTGCTGGTCGATTGCTACACCAACGGCTGTGCGCTCTGTCAGGCGATCGAACCCGTCGTCGGGAACGTGGCCCGCGCGACCGACGCAACGGTCGTGATGGTCAACCCCGGCGACGACATCTCGCTGGTCGAGCGATACGATATCCGGAGCGTACCGACCCTCTTGCTGTTCGAGGACGGAGAACTCGTCGGACGAATGGCCGACGGGTTCCAGGGAACGGAGGCCGTCATCCAGTTCGTGGAAGGAACGAAGGGGGAGTAAGAAAACAGCTTACCGACGGACGAACACGACGATACCCGTGACGACAGTCGCAATGACGATGGGGTACGCGGCACCGTAGACGGCCGCCTTGAGCAGTTCCGGTTGTGCCGTTATCCCCGAGGAAGAGATACTGAACAGCAGTGCACCCATGATGGCGAGCACGGCGTACCCGACGGCGACGCTCGCTCCGGAGTAGACGACCATCTGGACGAATCCTTCCAACCGGCTTCGGACGGCGAACACGACGCTCGCAACGCCGAGCGCGAGGATCGGAATGGCTTGATAGACGAGCGGGGGGACCGCCGGATCCGCGGCCTGCGTGATGTAGTTGTACGATTGGCCAGCGACAGCGATCGGAACGAATTGGGCGTTGTAGAAGACGAACCCGAACCATTTGAGCTGGATGTCCAAGTGTGTGGTTTGATCGATATTCGCGGGGCCGAAAACGAACAATGCGGCGACGAGAAGGTAGCCGACGAGATAGGCGAGGATACCGAACGAGACCCCACGCGCGCAGAACCGTGCGAGCCGTTTCGACTGCACCGGGGGAGATTCGACGCCCGTCGTTGCTGTTGACTCCATGTTCTGTTTCCCATGAGGGAAATTATATAAATATTTCGATGTATAGGATTCTCGATTGAACGGGGAACCACGGGTTACGGGACGCGTTCCGTCGATTCCGTGAATGAAGTCGGTAGGATTTAACTGATATCTGTCATCCGTGGCGGAAAGTCCGAAGCTGCGTAACGCTACTGATCGATCACTCGCAATGGTAACAATTGACACGAGGCAAAAAGCCTATAAATAACGGAACGGTATCGTTTAACACAGATGGTAGTTGAAATGATTCCGCTGTTCGGGCCGATTCCAGGTGGAGCAGAACTCGTCGTAATTCTGCTCATCGCAGTTCTCCTGTTCGGTGCAAACAAGATTCCGGAACTCGCACGTTCCACGGGTGAGGCGATGGGTGAGTTCAAGAAAGGTCGCGAAGAAGTCGAGACCGAACTCCGTGAGATGCAGGACTCCGGAACCCAGACGCAGACCGAAACCGAGACGAACCCGTCGGTCGAAACCGAAGCGGAAGCACAATAAACGGATTGTGGGGGGCAGGGGGAAAACCCGGCCCAACACGGATTTTCACTTTTCAGAACAGGTCGATAGAGAAGCCGCAGTCCATCGAATCACGGTGGCGACCACGACGAGAGTGGGCGACCGGAAATGACCGACTTTGAGCAGTGGCCCGTTTCGTTCGGCGACCACAACGGAAAAGTCACTCACCCGCAAACCGAACGGTATGCCCGAGAATACGACGGACGATGAGCCAACGGACGAGAACGCGAATCAGCGTTCCGTCATCGATGAGATTCGTCACCGCCAGGCGGACGACGAGGAGGAAAGCGAAGGTTCGGAAGGGTCGGGGTCGAAACTCCGAACGCTGTTGTTCCTCGGATTTGCATTCATCGCTGGTTATCTCGTCGGGAAGAGTCGGAGCGAATCGGATTTCCGTGAGGAGTTGGGGGAGTTCAGCGGAGCCGAAGGGGGTCCGATGGAAATCGAGATTCACGACACGGACAGCGTGACGGAATCGGATGAGGACGACGAAGCGGAAGACACCGACGAAGCCGCGGAAACTGACGAAACGGAACGCGATGAATCAGCGGACGAAGCGGAAGGAGACGAAAACGAGGGTGGGGACGAGGAAGAGGAAGAGGAAGAGGAAGAGGAAGAGGAAGAGGAAGAGGAAGAGGAAG
>NZ_JAMYJW010000007.1:0-251724 GCF_024136975.1 Haladaptatus sp. AB643 | reverse complement strand
TTTTTCGACCCATTCGTTCTTTTTCCACCCGCAGTGAGGACACTCTGTCTGCTGCCAATCGAACTCCTGATCGCAGTTCTGACAGAGAGTCGTATCGGGTGATGTACTTTCCGAGAGACGCGGTTGATTCTCATTATCAGTCCCCATGTGTGCCATTTTCTCACGCGAGTAATAAATTCCTTGTGGCAATCAATCGGTTTGACACTTTCGTCTTTTGTGAACGAATCGGCATCAGGTCGTCGGTTGGTGAGACCATTAGCAGACAAGTAAATCGCTTTCACCATTTCGGTGCGATTTTACCTTCCTCGAAGGTCATAAACGTGATAGGGAATATAACTTAATTGATGTGACTTCCCCACCTTCACCCAGAAACGCGACTTCGATAATCGTCTCGGGGCCGGTTCCATCCAGGTCTATAGTATTGTTCGATTCAATGATGGTGAACCTTAATGAGGGTTCTGGAGAAAGGGTAGTCTATGAAAGGAAAAAACAAGCCGAAACGGATCAAAGCGAGTGCCCGATCGCTCTCCGTCCTAGAGGCGCTCATGACACTTGGTCAGGCCTCGGAAACTGAAATTTCGGAGCATCTCGATATGGCGAAGAGCACGACGCACTATCACCTGACCACGTTAGCTTCTCACGAATTCGTCGTCAAAGAAGGGGCAAACTATCGACTAAGCATGCGATTTCTCAATATGGGACATAGCACTATTGACCAACTAGATATTTACCAAGTCGGGAAGCATAAAATCGACCAGTTGGCCAAAGAGACTGGCGAACTCTGTATTCTGATGATCGAAGAACGGGGGTACGGCTATTATGTTTACGATGCGCAGGGTACGAACGCGGTCAACTTCGATACGACGGGAAGCCAAAAATACCTCCACGATAACGCGCTCGGTAAGTCAGTTTTAGCACACCTCCCTGCGGAACGGATCGACGAGATCATCGATCGCCACGGACTTCCAGCGACGACGCCCCACACTATCACGGATCGATCCAAACTGGAAGCAGAACTGGAGACGATTCGCGAACGGGACATCGCATTCGATCGGGAAGAACAACTCGAAGGCCTTTGTTGTGTGGCCACTGCGATCCAGCCTTCGAATGAAGACGGCTCTAAAGGCGTCTACGGATCAATCTCGATCGCAGGTCCGGCAAGTCGAATGAAGGGTGACTACTTCACCGAGAACCTCGCGATGGCGGTCTCGGATACTGCCAATCTAATCGAACTCGAAATGAGAGACTACTAATCTCGATCTCGAGGAATCAACAGTGGTGAATCCCTGAAACCCTCGTCACTCTCTTGGTTCGGTGAGTGAGCCAATCACGATGGTCTTGTGGAGGTTTCTGGAGTAGATGTCTCCCATGGAGATATCCACTTGAAGCCCGGACTACCTCGTTCTACACTTGCAACGATTAGAGAGAATATGGGGCGACCAGGATTACGTCACTATGATTGTAATGTTGATCGTCGGGTTGATCCAATTCACTCCTGTTGAATCCGTTTCACCGATACGACTATCTCGTACCCAGTCAATACGCCTTCCCGAACAAAGAATGACCACTGAGGGCTGTGGTTCAACAGCATTGAATCGGATGGTCGAGTCTATGGTCGGATGACGGCGCGACCCTCGATTTCGTTCCGCTCGAGTTTTTCGGCTACTTTATTGATTTCATCGAGGTCGTACTGCGTGGTGGTGAGGTGCATCTCCCCTTGTTCAACGAGCGCGATGAGTTCCTGGAGTTCGGTGTAGGTACCGACCAGGTTGCCCTGATAGGAGAACTCGCCGTCGACGAGGTCCTGAGAGGGTCGATGGACGTGCCCGCCGTAGCCGACGATGTGATGGTCGCCACCGGGGGAGACGATATCGGGCGCGAGGTTAGTGGTGCTGTCGGCGCCGACGAAGTCCAGGACCTGTGTCCCACCTGCACCGTCAGTGATGTCGGTGATAGCGTCTGCGACGTTCTCGTCCCCGGAGTTGACGGTAAAATCGGCGCCCAATCGCTCGGCGAGTTCGAGCGCGTCGTCTTTGATATCGACGGCGATAGTCCGTGCCGCACTCATCGCTTCGACGGCTTGCAGACCGATGTGACCGAGCCCCCCGATACCGATGAGGACGCAGTAGTTCCCCGGGACCAATTCATCGACTGCTTTCTTCGACGCGTGGTAGGCTGTGATCCCAGCATCGGCGTGCGGTGCGATATCGACGGGATCGATGTCGTCGAGCTTGATCGCGGATCGCTCGGAGGTGAGGAGGTACTCCGCAAATCCGCCATCCGTGTCGAGTCCGGAGAACTCGCTGTTCTCACAATACATATCGTTACCCAATCGGCAAGCGCGACACTGCCCACAGGTACGAACGGGATGACAGATGACCGAATCGCCGACTTCGACGGTGGTTACTTCGTCACCGACTTCGACGACTGAACCGGCATTCTCGTGACCCAGAGTCATCGGGAGATTCTGCTCTGCGTAGGGTTCCCACATCCCCTCGATGATGTGGTTGTCCGTCTGACACCACCCGGCGCCCTCCACCTCGACGATTATTTGCCCCGATGTAGAGATTTCCGGCTTCTCGACATCTTCGACCGTAAGTGCCTCGCTCATATCGTCCGTATACTCGTGTAGTCGCGCAGCTTGCATGATGCGACTGAAATCACCTCCCCAACCGGTAGTAAAATCAGTGGTACCGGCAGCGACTGCCGGCTAAACGCAACGGGATCGCGGGCTGTTGTACCACGATGGGGAAGCTATCGACACAAAATCCCGACTGTACCCTGTTGGCGGTCCATAACAATTATTACTGTGTGTGGTTGTTATTTGCATGCAATGCTTCAGCACCAAGGCGAAGATATCTTCGTCGTTGATGGTCACCTTCACGCGTGGAACGCGACGAAGGAGAACATCATCCATGAGGGAGGCGAACAGTTTATCCAGTGCTTTCACGACTATCACACGGGATTCGCGCCGGAAGATCGACAACGCTCGCTCGACGAGTTCCGTACCTACAGTGATGAGCAACTCCTGACGAGTGTTTTCGGGACCGGTGACGTCGATGTGGGTATCTTCCAACCGACATACTTAAAGGAATTTTACGCCGACGGCTTCAACACCATCGACGATTGCGGTGCGCTCGCCGACGAATACAGTGATCGGCTCATCACGAATGGACGCTTCGACCCTCGGGAAGGCCAAGAGGGGCTCGATGATCTCGAACGACAGAAAGAGGAGTACGACATCCAGGGAGCGAAGGTGTACACCGCAGAGTGGCGCGGCGACTCGAAGGGATGGCGCCTCGATTCCGAAGAGTCCTTCGAGTTCCTCCAGAAGTGTGTCGACCTCGGTATTCGGAACATCCATCCGCACAAGGGACCGACGATTCGCCCGCTGAACCGCGACGCCTTCGACGTCGCGGATATCGACGACGCGGCAACCTCGTTCCCAGAACTCAACTTCGTCGTCGAGCACGTCGGGATGCCGCGACTCGACGACTTCTGCTGGATCGGGACGCAGGAGCCGAACGTGTACGGCGGACTCGCGGTCGTCGCCCCGATGGCACGAGGCAGACCGGCGAAATTCCGTGAGGTGCTTGGCGAGTTACTCTATTGGCTCGGTGAGGACCGCATCCTCTTCGGGAGCGACTACGCGATTTGGGAACCCGACTGGATACTGGAGGCCATCCTCGATACCGAGTTTACCGAGGAGGAACGTCGCGAGTACGGCGTCGAGTTCGACCTCGAGACGAAGAAGAAGGTGTTGGGTGAAAACGCCGCGGACCTGTACGATATCGACATCGAGGAACGCAAGAAATCGCTTCAGGATGACGATGTCTCCCAACGCTTCGACACGGGTGCGCAGTACGAAGGAGCGGCGGACTGACCATGACGCCAGCGATAGAAGGGACAGTCCCGACCAGAGACGCCATCCGGTCCGCACTTCGGAGCGTCACCGATCCGGAACTCGACCGGTCGATAGTCGAACTCGACTACATCGAGGATCTCGAAATAGAGGATGGAACCGTCATTGTCGCGTTCGCGCTCCCGACGGCGTGGTGCTCCCCGACATTCGCATGGATGATGGCGACGGACGCTCGCGACGCGATTTCAGAACTCGAAGGCGTGGGCGATGTCCGCATCGTGCTCCGAGATCACATGCACGCGACCGAAGTTACCCGGGGTGTGAACGAAGGAATGGCGTTCTCGGACGCCTTCGAAACTGCAGACGGTGATATCACCGAGACGCGCGCGACGCTCGACCGAAAGGCCCGTCTCGCCCGTCAATACGATGCCATCAAGGAACTTGCCGATGCCGGGCTCGACGACGCTCAACTCGCGGCGTTACGGCGGGAGGATATCGGTTTCGAAGGCGGTCGCGCGATGATCGATCTCGACGAGTTCTACGTTGAGGTGGATGCAGACCCGCTCAAACGGTATCTGGAGAAAGCCACGAGCGTTGGAGTCGTCGAGGAGCTTGGTGACCGATTGTTCGTGTCCCGCGACGGTGACCCGCTTGCCACCGAGGACGTGCAGACCGCGCGGAGCGCTTCTCGACTCGCGAAGACAAACATGGGTGGACAGGGTGGTGTTTGTGCCAGTCTCCATGCTGCGCGAAACCCCGAACTCGCAAGTGACTGAGGAGTATCCCGGTATTGACTGCTCGCGGCGATAGCTGTCACTCCGCCGGACGAAACGATTCTTCGCCCGGTGTCTTCGACCGTTTGTCCCGCTTTCTCATCGACTTTGGCTCGGCAGTAACCAAATGGTTTTTTTAGAGAGCCAGTGTAGCATACTACATGACCGGAATCCTTGACCACACGATGATGCGTGTCGGTGATTTGGAAGCGTCACTCGATTGGTATCAGACCCATCTCGAGTACGAAGAGAAAGATCGTTATGAGGGAGACGGATTCACTATCGTCTACCTCGGTCCCGAAGGGATGCACGAAGACGGGGCGATGCTTGAACTGACACACAACGAGGGGGAGTCTCCTGAAATCGGCGATGCGTGGGGTCACATCGCCGTGCGTGTCGAAGACGTGGATGAGGCATACGAAGAATTGATCGAGGAAGGTGTTGAGGACTACCGCGACCCCGATTCCTGTGGTGGAAGTTATGCATTTGTAACGGATCCCGATGGGCACGAAATCGAAATCGTCCAACGCGACCACGGCGCGCGATGGAGCATCGACCACACCATGATTCGCGTCGAGGATGCCGACGAGGCGCTCGGATTCTGGACGCGAAAATTCGAGTACGAGCACACCGGCCGTTGGGAATCGGATTCGTTCGCCAACTACTTCATGAAACCCGAGGACGCCGCCGAGGAGGCGATGGCGGTCGAACTCACCTACAACTACGATGGACGCTCGTACGAACAAAAAGATGGATGGGGGCACTTCTGTGTTCGTCTCGATGATCTGCAGGACGATTGGGAGACCCTCCAACAGCGTGAGGCACCCGACTATCGCGACCCCGAATCCTGTGACCAGATGTACGCATTTACGAAAGATCGGGACGACCACGAGATCGAACTCATCGAGCGAGACGGAATAGAAGGCGATCTCTTCCCGTTCTAAACATTCTCCATTGGGAATTGTTTGAGGCATGCAGGGTCGCGACAACATCGCCGTCGGAGATGTCGAGTGCCATGCCCCGGCAAACGACGGTCCTTTTCAGTCTCCGTGTGGTCGCGTCCCGCGTGTGCGGGTGGCCGTCGACGACAAAGACGTCTTCCCCCTCGTGTTGAAGCACTGTGAGTAGATCATTTTTCTCTTCCATTCATGGGTTTGGGCGGTCCTGAAGGTCGCTCGACTGGAACTGTGGGAAACTTTAACACAGTTGGTGTAGTGTTCACTGGTATGCCTCAGGTGTTCGAATCACCGGCAGCGTATGTACAGGGCCGCGACATCATCGACTCGTTCGGAACGCATGTCAATTCGCTTGGGACCGAGTGTTTGCTTCTGGCAGACGAGGTCGTCCTCGATCTGGTTGGTGAGCGGGCCATCCGAAGTCTGAAAGCGGAGGGCCACGGGGCAAGCACGGTCGAGTTCAACGGCGAAGCCTCTGAAACCGAGATCGATCGTGTCGGAGCCATCGTGGAAGAGCGCGGTGCGGACGTCGTTATCGGCGCTGGTGGTGGCAAGGCGCTTGATACTGCGAAAGCCGTCCGCGAAGAAACTGGGGGTGCGATGGTTTCGATGCCGACTATTGCCTCGACCGACTCCCCAACGAGTGCCCTCTCGGTTATCTACAGTGAAGAAGGGGAGTTCCGTGAATACTGGTTTTACGAGCGACATCCCGACCTCGTGTTTCTCGATACGGCGGTCGTCGCGGCCGCGCCGACGCGCTTCTTCCGGTCGGGGATCGCTGACGGGCTTGCAACTTGGTTCGAAGCGGATGCGACGTACCAGTCGAACGGCGAGAATATCGTTGGTGGCACCCCGACGCGGGCCGGGCACCGACTCGCAAAACTCTGCTATGAGACGCTCCGAGAGCACGCTATCGTCGCCGTGGACGCGATCGAACGTGACGCAGTCACTGAAAGCGTGGCGGCCGTGGCGGAGGCAAATACACTTCTCAGTGGGCTCGGATTCGAGAGTGGTGGTCTGGCTGCGGCGCACTCGGTACACAACGGGCTGACACAACTGGCAGGAACTCACCATGCGACCCACGGGGAGAAAGTGAACATCGGGACGCTGACTCAGCTCGTACTCGAGGGCCGTGAAGACGCTTTTGTCGAGGACTACGTCGAGTTTTCACTCGCACTCGACCTCCCGGTGACGCTCGCTGACATCGGGCTCGATGACCCGACGACGACGCAGCTCGAAACGGTCGCGGACGCCGCGTGTGATCCCGAGGAGACGATCCATAATGAGCCATTCGAGGTTACGCCGCCGATGGTTCGAGACGCCCTCCGAACAACCGATCAAATCGGTCGACGGGTTCGTGAGCACCACGGGTAGCTTGCGACGGCTCCACGACGGTTACTGCACGGGCAGGACCGGTCACTCTCAAGACTCGTCGACAGCGAATACGGCCGTGACGTACCACGCGGCAAGCGCGTCGATACCGAGTGTGTTCCCGAAGCTAGGGAGGACCGAAGACTCGAAGTAGCCTCCAGCGAGGAGAACGAAGAAAATCGCGAGCCATCCGACGACGTACGCGACGTAGCACTATGTCGGAATGTCTATAGCTACTACGATGGCCGACTTACTTGTCTATTATTATAACTATATCGATGAATCACTTTTTGACTTTTGATCGAACGTCAATTCGCGCGAATTCGGACGGTAAATTGATTGACAGGAGTCTACAGCCCGAAACTCTTTACAGTACAACGAGGCGCGACGCACCTCGTTCCAATCGTTGTTCGTTTAGGCACCCAAATTCGAAATTTACCGTTTCTAACGACTCGTTGGGTAATCAATTAGTACAGGACGGTCTACACCATTCCAGCGTCCTCAAACGCCTGTCCGAGTGATTTCCCTTCGTCAAGTAGACGGGTTACATCTCTTTCCGTCTTCACGACCGTCTCAGCGTCCGAGACCACTTCCGCAACTGCATCACGTTCGATTACAACTACCCCGGATTCATCACCGACAAGCACATCTCCCGGGTTAATCGGTGTATCCCCAACAGTGACCTGAACATTCTGCTCGGCTTCTTCGTTACCGCTTGGCCCGCGAGGCGTAACTGCCCGTGAAAAGACGGGAAACCCGATGTCTCGTATACCGGCGACGTCCCGAACTGCTCCATTCGTGACCATTCCCCGCACGCCAGTAGCGGTTGCGGATGTAGAGAGCAACTCGCCCCAAATGGCCTCATCGACGCTGTCATCGGCATCAACCACGACGACTTCATCTTCGAGAGTTGCATCAAGCGTCTGTACGGGTGCCCAGAGTGTCGATGGATCGAGCCTGACGGTCCGGACCGTCCCAACGAATGTGCAATCGGTATGAACCGGTTTAATCGCAGAAGACAGCGTTTTCACACCCTCGTGTTTTGTATCTGCTATTGCAGACGTAGAGCATTTCTCTAACTGGTCGAGTACCTCTCGATCGATTGGTTCGTTAATCCGTGACATGCCTTTCAGATGAGCACCGTATGTTAAATAATTGAGCACCTCCATCCAGTCATATTGGGCCGCGACTCCTCCGGTGCTTCTTGATAGAATAGTGAGAATAGAACAATCAAATTTATTTAACATCTCTTAGATGTGCCTGTGAACGTTTTGTATATTGATGGCCTTCAACTCTGGTTCCCCACTAACCCCATAAGTGGAAGTGAGACCCGCCACGGGACCCTCGATGCTATCTATGCGCTAGGCCACTTCAACGACGTCTGCGAGGTTTCCAAGGGAATCATTCCATCCTTCGTTGGCGTCCTGGGGCGGAATGTTCTCCGGGATTCCTGCCTGATGAGCGGTGACTTCGGTCCCGCCGGAGACCTTCTCGAAGGTGACCGTGGTCGTCATCTCGCCGGCCATTCTCGGGTCGTCGGACTCGAATTCCTCGGTGTAAACGATCCGCTGGCCAGGAGACAGTTCCTCGTATGTCCCATGGAACGTGTGAGCGTATGGTTCCAATTCCTCGATGTCGGCGGTGAACGACATGCGGAAGGTGCCGCCCTCCGTGGCGTCGAATTCGTGAACTTCGCAGGAGAACCCCTCTGGCGGGAGCCACGCGGCGAGTTCGTCGGGATCGACGAAGGCCTCATAGACTCTCTCCGGCGATGCTTCGATTATACGGTTGACCGTAATACTTCGATCTTCATCTGTGGTGGCCTCTTTCCGCGATTCTCTTCCGTCATCAGTGTTGTCTGTCATCGGTCTTCTTGCTCCAGATGGTCGGCCAACGCGTCGAAGCGGTCTTCCCAGAGCACGCGGTAATGGGTCAGCCATCCGAAGGCTTCACTCAGCGGTGCGGCGTCGAGGTGACATCGTCGAACCCGGCCGTCCTTCTCGATATCAAGCAAGCCCGCATCTTCCAACACATGCAAGTGCTTGGAGACTGCCGCCAACGAGACGTCGTGTGGTTCGGCGAGATCGCCGACGCTTTCGGGGCCATCGGCGAGTTGTTCGAGGATCTCGCGACGAATTGGGTGGGCTAATGCTTTGAAGACTGCATCGAGATCCACGTCGTTCAGCTGTTGTTCAACCATCCAGTTGAACGTACGGCGTACTCGATATTGTACCTAGAGGTTGAACGAAATCCCCTCGACAATTCGGGTGGAGAGAGCGGCGCTCGACAAATATTAACGGAATTTTCACTCTAGACAGTATGGAACGTACCTTCTACCGTCTCACACTGACATGCGATATATTGAACTCCCGGGGATTCAACTCATAAGTAATGTCGGCTTCCTCTAACGTGCTCGATTCGTCCGAAATCCTTCTGGTTGGAGCGGATGAATGGATTCCAAAATTCGTCGAGTCGATGGAAGCGCAGAGCCAAGCGTCTATCCAATCAGTTGCAACCGCTGACGATGCTCTCGATTACTTCCACGAAGGATCGATCGACTGTCTCATCTGTGAATATACTCTCGAAGGCTCCACAGGAATAGACCTACTGCACACGATTCGTAACGAAACGACAACCCTCCCAATAATCCTGTGTACAGCATCCGGAAACGAATCGGTTGCTAGCGAAGCCATCGGTGCTGGTGTTACCGATTACATTGCCTACACCGAATCATCCGAACAGATGCACGAAGAACTCCTCGAACGAGCTGAACGAAGCATTCGCTCCGCTCGTCGAACCACTACTCAGCGTGATCGGGCGAGACAGTTCGATGCGATCTTTCACGATACCCGTACAGCGACATGGGTACTTGATCCAGATGGTTCGCTGGCCCGTGTCAACCAAACTGCGCAAGATATGACCGAGATGAATCTCGAGAGTACCATTGGACAACCGTTCTGGACGCTTCCATGGTGGTCTGCCACGGATGACACCCAATCAGATGTACGGCAAATTCTTGAGAAGGCGCTCACTGGTGACTTTGGAAATGCAGTGATAGAACGATCTTCTGCCACGAGTGGTCAACAAGTTCTCGAATTATCTGCCCGTCCTGTTCAGCGAGAAGGTGGCGAAATCGTCTCCATCGTTGTCGAAGGAGTAGATATCACAGAGCGGGTGGCCCTCGAACGTGATCTTCGGCAATCCGAAGAACTCCATCGTGTCACGCTCAACAATATGACTGACACCGTTCTGATTACGAACGAGGACGGGGAGTACACGTATATCTGTCCGAACGTTCACTTCATCTTTGGGTATACGGACGCGGAGATCCGTGAAATGGGTACTATTGACGAACTCCTCGGCGATGATCTCTTCGATCGCGATGACCTCGCAGCGGATGGCATACTAAAGAACATTGAATGTACAGCCACGGATAAGGCAGGACGGGAACACACACTGCTGGTTAACGTCCGCGAGGTTTCGATTCAAGGTGGGACGCTCCTATTCAGCTGCCGCGATATCACGAAACGTAAACAACGCGAAGAAGCGTTGGCGACCTTGCAGGGAATGGCGCGAGATTTCCTCTATGCACAAACGCCACAGGAAATCGCTCATCACGTCGTCGACGATGTTCCGGGGGTACTTGACCTCGATGCGACTGCGGTGTATCTTTTTGACTCGGATAACAACGAGTTATACCCAGTCGTGCAGACGCCCGCGATGGAACGCTCACACGGGCCACTCCCAACAATTCATGCTGATGCTGAAGGAATCACTAGCTACAGTTTTCTGGAGGGTGAATCACTTTTCTTCGACGACGTCCACGATAGCGAACGACTCGAAAACAGGGCAACCGACATTCGGAGTGCGGCATATATTCCACTCGGTGATCACGGTGTCTTTATCGTGGGGTCTCCCGATATCGGACGATTTCATGAAGTGACTCGTGAACTGGCTGATTTACTCGCTGTTACAGCCGAGGCAGCCCTTGACAGAGTGAGGCGCGAGAGCCGATTAAGGAAACAGGACCGTGAGCTCCAACACCGAAATAGCCAACTCACCGATCTCAATCGGATCAACGAAATCATTCGAGAAATCGACCAAGCACTCGTCCGCGCAGAAACCCGCGCAGAGATCGAGCACGCCGTTTGTGATCTCCTCACGGACGACGATCGATTTGTATTTGCCTGGATTGGCGTGTCTGATTCCAGTACAGAGACGGTTGAACCGCGTGCATGGGCCGGAACGGAACGCGGGTATCTGGACAATGTTTCGTTCACGATTGACGACTCGAAGACGGAGCCAGCCGGTCGGACAGTTGCGACTAAGGAAGTAACGACGATTTCCAACGTGGCTGAGCACCTTCGACAAGAACCATGGCGAAAAGCTGCCCTATCTCGCGATTATCTTTCTGTTTTGAGCGTCCCACTCGCCTACGACGAGTTCACCTACGGTGTCTTGACCGTCTACGCGAAGACACAGAATGCATTCGACGAAACTGCAAAAGAGGTATTTGCAGAGCTTGGTGAAACGATTGCCTCGGCAACGAGCGCCATCGAGCGGAAGAATGCGTTGCTCACGACATCGATGACCCGGGTTGAGTTCGATATAGATGACCCGACGTTCATTCTCTCGCGATTAGCACGAAAGGGAGAGTGTATACTTTCCTATCAGGGAGGAGTGCAGCAGACGGATGCTGGAACCTATGTGTTCGTCACTGTCGAGGGTTCCACGATAGAGACGGTCGAAGAGGCCGCATCGGATATTACCGCCATCGATGAGGTTCGAAGAATCAGCGGTAGTGATACCGATGGTGTGCTTCGGCTTCGTATCTCGCAACCGTTTCTTGCACTCGAGTTAGCCGATCACGGTGCCATTCTTCGAAGTGCGGTAGTTGATGCCTCGACTGCAACGCTCGTAATCGATGTCCCTGAGAGCGTTGATGACCGCCATATCATGCGACTAGTGACGAATATGTTCACAGACATTGAACTCCGCTCGAAGCAAACTGTTGACAGATCAGCGACCCAAAACCTGCATTCGGAGTTTCTTGAGCAACTAACGGACCGGCAGCTCGAAGTGATTCAAACGGCGTACTATAGCGGATTCTTCGAATCCCCACGTGAAAGCACTGGTGAAGAGGTTGCCGAGACATTAGGAATTTCGCCGCCTGCATTCTATCAACATTCTCGCACCGTCCAGCGGAAGCTCTTCTCGACGTTATTCGATGAGCTCGGTGTTCCAGCATCATCAGAGGTAACTATTGAATAACATACCTGACCACCATGCTGCCACCTAGTTATGTAACAATTACTGTTGTGCGGGACACGTACGTACGTTCATTTGAGCGATGAAACACCGAACTATACAGCTCACGACTGTTGGAGTAGTACTTTTCATTGGGATACTACCGCTACTTGGAACCCTTAGTGATGTACCGGGAAGCATAATTATGGGTGGAATCGGTGTTTTCCTGATCATTTACGGCTACTTTGCACATCGGCTCATCGATTCGTATATCGACTCTAATTCTCCTTCTTGAAAAGCGCCCGCGAAATTCGATGTTCAATAACAAACCACCTAATCAGAACATGGTTTGTTAATCAACAATCACGGTCATGCTCGGGAAATCCGTACCACTATCTGACGATGAGAGATGTCGACTACGATTACGACGGTGACACGGCATACGAGTGCTTCACTTGTGGAACAATTCTGATGGCTGAATCGAACCCGGGATCGTGCCCTGACTGCAGTGGTTCAATGCGAAATCGCAGGACTCCCCTCGAATAACTCATGGCAACAAATCCACCACAAGAGCAGACGACCGAACCGGGCGAATTCGAATCAGCGCTGGAAACGGCGCGTCGACAGCTTGCTCACGCAGCCAGTCAACTCGATATTGATTCGAATATCATCGAACGGCTCAAGCACCCAGCTAAGATTCACGAGGTTACCGTCCCGATTGAGCGAGATGATGGAACTGTAGAGGTATTCACTGGCTATCGAGCACAACACGATAGCGTCCGTGGTCCCTTCAAGGGCGGCCTCCGGTATCATCCCGGAGTTACGCGTGACGAGTGCGTCGGGCTTTCAATGTGGATGACTTGGAAGTGTGCGGTGATGGATATTCCCTTTGGTGGCGCAAAGGGTGGTATCGTCGTCAACCCGAAAACACTGAGTGAAGCGGAAACAGAACGACTTACTCGTCGTTTTACCCAAGAAATCCGGGATGTTATCGGCCCGAACCGTGACATTCCGGCACCCGATATGGGGACGAATGCCCAGACGATGGCCTGGATCATGGACGCCTACAGCATGCAGAAAGGTGAAACCACCCCCGGAGTTGTCACAGGTAAACCTCCTGTCGTCGGTGGAAGCTATGGCCGAGACGAAGCCCCCGGACGCAGCGTTGCCATCATCACACGTGAGGTCTGTGAGTACTACGACCGACCACTCGATGAGACGACCGTTGCTGTTCAAGGATTCGGGAGCGTCGGTGGGAGTGCTGCTCGACTCCTCGACGAATGGGGAGCGTCGGTCGTCGCGGTCAGCGACGTAAACGGTGCGGTCTACGAGCCAGACGGGTTAGACGTCGCGGCGATTCCATCCCATGAAGAGGAACCCGAGGCCGTTACGCGCAACACTGACGACGTTCTCTCGAACGAGGAGTTGCTTACACTCGACGTTGATGTCCTGATCCCTGCCGCAATCGGAAACGTCATCACCGAAGCGAATGCCAACGATATCCAAGCGGAGATCATCGTTGAGGGAGCAAACGGGCCAACAACGTCCGGTGCTGATGCAACCCTCACAGAGCGAGAGATTCCTGTCGTTCCAGATATTCTGGCCAATGCTGGTGGTGTGACAGTGAGTTATTTCGAATGGCTGCAGGATATCAATCGCCGAGCGTGGTCGCTTGAGAAGGTGAATGAAGAACTCGAACACGAGATGCAAACCGCGTGGAACGAAGTTCGCCATGAAGTCGATTCTCGTGATGTGACATGGCGAGATGCGGCCTACATTGTTGCCCTCTCACGGATTGCTGAAGCGCATCAATCGCGGGGGTTGTGGCCGTAGACGGAAATTTAGGACTCCTTTTTCCTATGTGCTTAGCTCGGAGACGAGAATGGTTTGGTCGGGGTGAATCGTGATCTGGTAATCAGCGTATTGAAACTCAACCCGTTGGCTTCCATGTTCATAGAGCATTTCGAGTGCGTCAGGTTCGACAACCTCATACAGCGGTGTGCTCGGTCGATCGCCGTTCACCTCCTCAACTGCACTGATGATCGTTGTAATAACTGATTCTGATGGTCCTGGTGAGGTTCGTATCAATGGGGATGACTGCGAATCTGACGGTCCACTCATTGCTTCTGAGGATGGATGTCAACTCAATAATTCTTCGGGCAGTAATCAGCATGGGTTGCCGATATAACCGCTCTCACGACCATATATTCGGACTACCGAGCTATGGATTTAGTTTGGAGAAATAACTTGGTGAAATTGACATTATCTCGCTAAGCCTCACTAACCCTGTCACCGGTTTCGACCTTTCTTTATTTTCTTTTGTTTGGTACTGGTATCCACATAAGTTAGTAGGTTATACTAACGCTATATGTATTCACGTGCGGAATGGCTGGCTATTGATACGTCCATGTTCTGATATCTGACGAGAGCGACTCCAAATCACTCCTCCCATACATTGCCCCTCAGAAATTTCATCGGCAGTGGGTCGTTAGTCGGTCCATCATGATCCGTAATGGAGCGTGTTTTAATTCGTCTGGATCACAGAGATTTTGGAGGTCGTTTCGAGATTGGTCTCGGTATTGTCGGCGGGCGGTTCGGGAGAGAGGAACTTCGACCAGTGAAGTGACAATCAAACCTAGATTTCATCAAGGAGTGTCTGGGCTGCGGCACTGGAAGACTGGGGGCCTCGCCCAGTCACAAGATCACCATCGACGCGAACGCTCACGTCTTGATCAACTTCTGCGTTCCAGTTACCGCCAGCAGCCTCGACTTCGTCTTCCACCCAATATGGAAGCTTCCTGCCGTCAGGAAGTCGATCGTTTTCGTCGACAAGGTCGGCTTCCCATTCATTCGGGAAGCCAGTAACATTACGGCCACTAGCAAGTGGTTGTCCCTCACTATCTCGCGCGAAGGCGAGGATGGCGAGCGTATGGCAGACCACGAGTGCTTTCCCATTTTCTCCTTCGATCGTTTCTCGAAGCAATGAACGGGCATGGTGATCCTGATTCACGTCCCACTCAACCCCATGTCCACCTGGATAGACGATCGTATCGTACTCTTCGGCAGTAGCTTCTGCGATCGGAATCGGATTATTGAGTCGGTCGTCAGTTTCGTGGACCTGTTCAACCTTTTCAACGGTTTCAGAACCAACAAACGGATTGTCGGGATCAATCGACGTGTCGTCAATGACAGGCTTCGAACCGGATGGTGTCGCCACAGTAATGTCGAAGCCAGCCTCGTCGAGCGTCGTTAGTGGCTCGACGCATTCTTCGCCCCAATACCCCTCTTCGCTTACAACGAATAGCGCAGATGCCATGTGCACTTTCTAGTGTTGTGCGCGATTCCGAAAAGACTGCTGGCACCCGAATCACTTGTCAATCGAGTCAATGGACTCGGTCTATTGCGTTCTGATGGATATTGAGCCTGCATAATATTTCATATGTTTTGGATTACTACTCATCGGTTGCATAGGCCGTCGGATGAGCGTTCACTATCCACCCCGTGTTTGACGTACACTTCTTCTGGTCATTTATTAGCTAACATGTTGTCAACTAGCTGTCCGATCATAGTCTGTTTGGACTATTGTGCTTTTTGACCAACACTCTTATGGGAACCACGTTCTAAGAGTAGATGAGACAATGAGTGTAACGGCTAGTTCACAGTCGCTGGATGGTATGTGTGCCGATCGAGCAAGTGCTGTTGCTCTTGAGGCATTAGCACAATACGATGACATCGACCTCGACGAAGTAGGCCTTCGACTCTACGATTTGGTTGATCCAGAGGCACTCGATAGCCTGTTTTGCCATCAGAAAGAATCTGCCCCTTCTGTAGAGTTCGAGGTTTGCGATGCTACAGTGCATGTATGGCAATTAGATGGCGAGATCCGAGCACGGGTCAATAATGAACGTGACTAGAGTGGTTTCCCGTGCTGACCTTGCGTGCGAACAGGACGAAAAGAACTGCCGAACTAACCACCACTTCAGTCTAAGACTATTTCTGCGAAATCGATTTGTGATCGCCTCATAATCTGGGATTCATACTCGATGAGACTACTCTTTTGCCCCTGTAGCCCGTTTCTACCTCATATGAGCAAAGCCTGTACGTACTGTGGGAGTGACGTGCATGTGCACAACCCTGTCTTTGTTGACGAAAAACGAGGAAGAGAACGAACCACTATTGGACAGTTCTGTAATTATGCGTGTTTGGCCCAGTACATCGAAGAGAATGAACTCGAGACTGGCGCATGCTGTCAAATTGATCTCTCTTGAGTGATTGATGCTGTGAATTGCTCACGTCACACCCACTATTTCACGATTCACCGTCTTAACGAAGATTATAGAGCATGCTAGTACGATTGATGGAATACGAACGATGTCAAATCGCAGGTGTGATGTGCTAGCAAATATCTACCTTTATACTTTTGGATGACGTACATACAACTTGGTGAAGAACCATGGCGAGAGCCGAAGCTAAGAGCAATGTCGAACTCGTGGAGCGCGTCTACGACGCGTTCAACGAGGGCGATATTGACACACCGATGGCCACGATGGCCGAGGATATCGAGTGGATCGAGCCTGAGGGCGACATCTACGGTGGAACGTACCACGGTCCAGAGGAGGTCCTGGAGAATGTGTTCACCCCATGTCTTGAGGACTTCGAGGAGTTCGAGGTTGACACCGACGAGTTCATCGACGGCGGTGACACGATTGTTGTCCTCGGCACCTTCCGTGGGATGCACAGAACGTCTGGCAAGCCCCTTGCTGTTCCCTTTGCGCACGTCTGGGAACTGGAGGACGGTCGGATGACCCGGTTCATCGACTACTTAGACACGGTCCTCTGGCGAGAGACGTACGAGACGTAATCGGGGTACAAGGTGACCCATCCTGTTTTTGAGACGAGATAGTTACTGATCCTCCCAAAGGCGATTTTCAGGTGACACACCCCTCCGGCCTTATCGACGTCATCATCGGGGGCAACGAGCACCCTGCAGACAACCACTACAGGGCCTCCATCGACGACGTGACTCACGAACTGATGGCCTGCACGTGCCCGCATCACGTCCATCGCACCGCTGTCGAAAACGCAACTGACGACGGGACGCTTGAGGCCTTCTCATCGGAGGACAAAGACGACGCTGATCCGGCAGAGTGCGATTGTGACGACCTGAATGGTTTCCCGTGCTAGCCGTGCGTGCAAACGGGACGGACAGAACTGCCGAACTAACCTCCGGTTACTCGTTTTCCCGATAATATCATATCTTATTCTGTGATGAGCGATCGGTATTCAAAGTCGAAACCTAAGAACGCCAGTTAGTTTATCGCAGTCTATCGTCTAGTGTTCTCTGTGAAAGAACAGAATGACCCTGAGCAGACCAATGAGCAAGAAACGCTTGACCAAACACTCGATGCGCTACTAGCTACCGAAGAGGCTGCGAGCACAACGAGTGACATTGCAAATATTGTCCAGGAGAGTCCGGAAACTACTCGCTCAACACTGACCGAACTCCATAATCAGGGTCGTATCGAACGATTGGAGATCCATGACACCGGTGTTCTCTGGTGGGCACCACGCCCATTGGATGGTGTCTTGAAATCGACTGGCGCAGAAACGATCTTGAAACGACTGAGTGACGAACTAGCGACATCAATTACGCTCGGCGATGGAACTGTCTATGAGGACGGTGACAAACATTCACCGAGTGAACTAAATCAAGAAACAGAGTCACGGAATGAGCTCCATTCGTCAAAAAATGACTCTGGAGGATTAGTCCCAAGTAGCAAGGAATCCGGAGAAAAGCGTCGAGAGTTGAAAGAGGGTGCTGATTTTGAGGATGTATCGGAATAGCGTATTCGGAGCTATTTCACTCAAATGCGAACTTTGTCAATATCGCATACTAACTGTAGACAATCCTCCAGAAGCTACTGTTATTCCTTATTGTCTAAAACCGTTAGAAGCCTCAGGAGAGATTTGAACTCTCGACCGACTCCTTACAAAGGAGTTGCTCTGCCAGCCTGAGCTACCAAGGCACTCCGATATCACTACGCACCCAACAAAGACCTTCTCCTTTCGAGTTTGTAGTCGGTACGATGATACAGATCTCCTGTCGGTAGAACAGATGGCTCGAACCTTTGTTCTCCCCTGCTACTGGGGAAGCTCTTTGACCAATACCAACAAAAGACAGCTTGTGTCCCCCGACAATTCTCCAGCTAAGATCGAGGATCTCTCATTTCTCAATCCGGAGGACATCAAGCTCCAAAATACGCATTTCCTGGAACAAAATGGGATGGAGTATCGCGTTGGACAAGGACTTCTTGATCATCGACTTCGGCATGATATTTGGGTCGTGAGAAATGGCGATATCAAAAAGCTCCTTGAGCGATTTCCATACGACGAATCACTCCACGACCAATGTGCGTTGTGATGCAAGCGTTTGTCGGTAAGCACTTTTCCCCAGACGCAAATCACCGAACGGGTGTCGTTATCCTTCGTGAGAATATGGCCGAAAACGATCTCCCTCCAGGTGACTGGGATCCAGAACGAACTCGCCAAGTGAGAGACGAATCGCATACTGTTCGAGGTGAACTACCGACAATTACTCTTGCAGACATCTATCAGAAAGATCCGCTCTATGACGTCTGGCGGCGCTATTTTGACGATGTGTTAGATTACGAGAAGAGGTAGTTATTCGTCGTCGTCAGCGTCAGCGAGCGCTGCATACAGTGCAGAGTTTTCTCGGACGTCCTTGTTCATCCGACGCTGCGCATCCTCATTCACGGGCATATTCCATACTACAAGATAGTGCCATATTAGACTTTGTGGTCTGGGACATGACGAATCGATCAGTAGGGCTCCCACTACAACGGGTGGATGATCGTTCTCATGTGAAGCACGCTAATATTCCCACTACTCTTCTGGGATCCACCAGATAACAACCCGCGGACTCAACTTTCCACGTTCCAACTCACCTTGCTCATGCAGCTCCTTGAGTCGTTGACGCACTGGCCGTCGCTCCATCTCGACGGTATCTGCGACCCATCGGGCAGTCACCACCGGAAACTCTGCTTTCCTCAACCACCTTGAGTATATTCTCAACTCTTCAGTAGGCACTCACTAGATCGCACAAATTGGACTACCTGTTCTGAGATTAGTCTTTGGTACTCTTTCTCTTCGCTTGAATCTCCTCGATAACGTCTGGATTGCGAAGGGTGGACGTGTCGCCGAGATCATCGTCATTGGCAACGTCCTCAAGGAGGCGCCGCATGATTTTCCCGGATTGTGTTTTCGGAAGTTCTGGCGTGAATAGTATCTCCTCAGGTCGTGCAATTGGCCCGATAGTGTCCTCGATGGCCGCCACAATGCGATCATGCATTGCATCATCACTATCGTGGGAATCCTCAGTGATGACATAGGCATAAACTGCTTCACCCTTCAATTCGTGAGCGCCACCAACGACAGCTGCCTCCGCGATACCTTCCACACCGACGATAGCACTCTCAATTTCCATGGTTCCAAGGCGATGACCGGAAACATTGAGCACATCATCTACACGGCCGATAACAGTGATATAATCGTCTTCATCTAACTTTGCTCCATCCTCTGGGAAGTACACCCACTTGTCCGCATCTGGATCGGAGTACTCCTGCCAGTATTCACTGATGTACCGGTCATCGTTATTATAGACGGTACGAAGCATCCCTGGCCACGGTTTCTGCACTGTGAGATACCCCGCCTGCCCTATTCCAACTGGTTCACCCTTGGTATCCACGATTTGGGCGTCAATGCCGGGAAGCGGTGGTCCAGCACTACCTGGTTTCATCGTTTCAATTGCTGGCAGCGTCGTTACCATCATGCCGCCCGTCTCAGTCTGCCACCATGTATCCACGATAGGGCACTTCTCATCGCCGACATGCTTGTAGTACCATTTCCAGGCACGTGGGTTGATTGGCTCACCAACTGTGCCAAGTAGACGCAAACTGGACAGGTCATGACTGCGTGGGTACTGCTCACCCCATTTCATAAAGGCCCGGATTGCCGTTGGAGCCGTATAGAGGATATCTATTTCATACTCTTCAATAATCTCCCAAAATCGATCTTTATCCGGGTAATCAGGTGTCCCCTCGTATAATACGCTGGTCGTCCCGAGTGAAAGTGGTCCATATACGATATACGAATGGCCCGTAATCCATCCAATATCAGCCGAACACCAATAGGTGTCTTCCGGCTTTATATCGAGGACTGCGTGTGATGTCCACGATGCATACGACAGGTAACCCGCAGTGGTATGTTTGACCCCCTTTGGTTCTCCCGTCGTACCAGAAGTATACATCAGAAACAGCATGTCCTCAGAATCGCGAGGGACGGGTTTCACTTCTGCTCCCTTCTGCTCGCTTATGAGGTCCTCATACTTATGCTCCCCATTCTCCATTGGGTGATCGTACTCATCGCCAAGTCGGTCTACTACAACTACTTCTTCGACATCGTGATTAGTCTGTGAAAGGCCCTTATCGGCCTTCGTTTTATGCTGAAGAGGATCGCCTCGTCGGTAGTATCCGTCGCAAGTAATGAGATGTTCAGAGCCTGCATTCTCTATTCGAGTGGCTAATGCGTCAGCCGAAAACCCAGCGAAGACAACACTATGGGGCGCCCCGATACGTGCACAGGCCAGCATGGCGATCGTGAGTTCTGGGATTATTGGTAGATAAATTGTCACGACATCATCCTCGCCAACCCCAATCTCCCGGAGTGCTGCCGCGAATTCGTTCACCTCTCGGTGAAGGTCCTCGTATGTATACGTTCGTGTCTCCCCCAGTTCACCGATCCATTCAATGGCGACCTCGTTGCCCCGGTTGCCCAGATGTCGGTCGAGACAGTTGTACGAGGCATTCAACGAACCACCGGTAAACCACTTATAAAATGGTGCCTTGCTATCATCTAATATTGTATCGTATTTCTCATCCCAATCGAGTAAATCAGCGGCTCGACTCCAGCACTTTGGCCAATTCTCCTCAAACTCGTCGTAAATACTTGGATCAGAAATGTTGGCCTGTTCAACGAATGATTTCGGTGGTTCGAATGATTCCGTTTCTTCGAGTCGCGTGTCCAACTCTACACCAGCTTCCGTATTATCATCATCAACCATACAGCACATCACTTCATTTCCGATAATAAAAATTGCTATATTACTGTATTTTATTTCAAAAAGAGATAAAATATTTCTAATCGTTGGCTATTTATTTATCCAAATAATCATGATGTGATCTTGTCTTCACCAATCACAGGTAAACCATCAACACTGAATCTAATGCGAACCTCTCGCCGTTGGTTCATGTTCATCTTCGTTGTTTGCCTGTGTATCGCTGCGGGATGCAACTCTCTATTTAACGACCCCGACACTTATACAACAACTACGTCAGTCCTTCATGCAGAGCTCGCGCCCGGTTTGACTGCCCATAGGGCGACAGACGCAAGCACTGATCTATGATTAATTGAGAGCCGCCGTTGTAGGAAGGAGGGTGTGGCGAGCGCAGGGGGAGTATGGATCAGGAGTGATAGCACCAGACCCACGCGAGACCGATTCAGGGTGTCAGAGATAACCGCGCCACAACTGGTCCCTTCTGGGCTTCGGTATATGCTTTGTGCAACTGTTTGAAAATAATATAGTAAGACAAACAATAATAAGTAGGACTGTTTTGATGCCGTCCACACCTCGGGAGAAGAGTTAGTACACTATCCATAGAACATGTATTGTGATGTCGACGGACGATCGAATCGCGAAAACGCCCTACCCCGAGGAAACGTTCAACGACCTCCTCACCTTTGCTGAACTCCTGAACACACCCCAACTGGCCCGCCTCTACATCTACATTCTCCAGAGCGAGCCGGTTGCAATCGAGACTATCAAAACGGATCTCGACATGGCCCATTCGACGACCTACAAATATATCGGGCAACTCGAGGAGATGGGTGTGCTGTCCCGCCACGACGATGAGACCCCAACAATGGTCACTGTGGAGCCGATTCGTCTCCAAATCGAGACCGATCATGGCGACGTGACTGCAACACCAACCCTCATCGACGCGATTGGCCGCCAGCACGATACGGAGGACATTCGTGTCTTCATCGAGCGACAGGGCATCGCGAAACTGGCCGCGGCGCTCCACTATACGCTCCGGGTGATGAACGGTGAGCTCACACAACGGACTGGGGCATCCAAACTCGGTGTTCATCCCGTCGAGGGAATGACCGTCTTCACTGCGCTACAGGATGTCGTCGAAGAGGCGGCTGACTACGATCCCTATCTGGAGCGGGCCGAATAATGCCAGGGGCGGAGATTCCGAGCGACAGCACCGCAATCATCGACAGTAGCGTCCTGTTCGCGATGGGTGGGCGGGCCGTCGAACGAGAAATACCAGGCGTTCGAGCGATTCGTTCGCCAGCGAAACCTCACCGTCACCGTTCCTGAACAGGTCGCCACAGAGTTGGGTGAAAACCCCGATGCATACGCCTATCAGCGTGATCGATTGCGAGCAGCCCAAGATGCGGGATGGTTAGAGCCGGGTCGGATTGATTTCTCAACTCCTCGTGTTCCGGAAGTCGTCGACAAAACGCGGAGACGAATGTTGAGTCTCTCTGCAGATGATGTCACCGAAGACGAGATTGAGAAAACGGATACTATTCTCGCCGGGTTAGCCTATCAATACGTCGTCGAAGATGCAGCTCACGTTGCGGTACTTGTGAGTGATACGATTGCGGAACAAGCTATTCGAGATGTCTTGGTAGCCGTCGGTGTTGAGGACCGAACATCGGTTGTCGAGGGGCGAGTGCTGTTGAACGATCTTATTGACTGATAGCGGCGCTGCACGAATAACGCCATTTCAACTCTCCCGTGCCCGGTTTACAGGCATTTTTGAATACAACTAAGCAGATCACACTCTGAGCGACTTCTTCGGTGCCCCCAGACTCATCGACGTCACCAATGAGAGTTGCGAGATTCCTACAGACCACCAATATGCGCTCTCCATCGACGACGTGACCAAGGAACTGATGGCCTGCACGTGCCCGCATCACGTCCACCGGAACGGCTTCTGCAAGCACATGGCCGCCGTCGAAAACGCAACCGACGACGGGATGATCGACGCGTTCCCAGCGGAGGACAACGACGATGCCGAACCGGGCGACTGTGACTGCGACTGTGAGGGCCTCGGTGGTTTCCCGTGCTGGCCATGCGTACAAACGGGACGAAAGGAACTGCCGAACTAACCACCGCTTCAGTCTTTTTACTTGAATCCACCGAGTTCTGTAGTGATACTGACCAACAACACGTCCAATACTCTGACTCTACTATTCCTACTGTATGTCACTAAGTACCATGGAGATGAGGAAACGACTTGGCATTTACGTGTTCGATGGCGTCGAAGTCGTTGACTTCACCGCTCCCGTCGGCGTTTTTGCCGTTGCCCAGCGAATGGATCCTGAATTAGAAGTCTTTCTGATCGGGGACAGCACAAGCTCGGTCAAAACGACGGCGAACATGCGTGTCACACCACGCTACTCCCTTGATCAGAACCCGACGATGGATGCATTCCTCATTCCCGGTGGGATCGGTACTCGACGAGAGATGCATAACAAGCGCCTTCACGAATTCATTCAAGACCTCCCAGACGAGACGCTTCTGGTGAGCGTCTGCACCGGCTCATGGATCTATGGTAAAATCGGGCTCCTCGATGACCGGAAAGCCACCAATCGAAAACACGGCGACCCGAGCGAAGAAACAGTACCTATCGAACGACTCGCCGAAATCGCTCCAGATACCGATATCGATGAGCACCGAGTTGTTGACACCGGTCGAATAATGACTGCTGGGGGCATCTCGTCCGGGATTGAGATGGGCTTTCATCTCCTCTCTCGGTTTGGATACGACGAGGAGTTCATCACAGAGGTTGCCTACATCATGGAGTACGATCAGCAGTGGGAACTCATGAAAGACGACCTACTCGTGGTTAATGATTCGTAGTCATCGCTTACAGTTTCTCACTCGCTGAGCTTCGTTTCTACTAGTGAATAGATTCGCTGTCGGGCATCGGAAAAATAAATATCCTCATTGTACTGCGAGAGCTTTGCTTTGGCACTCTCGTACCCGAGCTTCTGGAAGTAATAGAGCAGGCTGTCTCGCTCACTGACTTTGCCATTGAGCTCGTCGTACGCGAGCGGTTTGTAGATTTCAAACGGTTCGAGGCTATCGGTCGCGTTGCCTATCTACTAAGCCCAGACGATGTGTGATCCATTCTCAGACATCCTCATCGTGTTGACGAGTAAACGCCTAGAGCGGAGGTATCGAGGCTGCCTTCGAGAATTGAAGCAGCCTTCTCGAAGGGGTCTTCTCGATTCTCACTGTGATTCGGATGAGGAATGTCAGCCCGTTCAAAGAGATGGGTGACGAGGGCTGTTCGAACGTTTTCGTTCTCGAAGAGTCCGTGGAGATACGTCCCTAGAACTCCGTCAGTCACAATGCTTTGGTCGCCAATTGGGCGCGGTATCGAACTCTCATTCAGTTCTCCGTCCGCCAGACTGGTCTTTCCCATATGTATCTCGTACCCCTCCACAGTGCCCGACGCTTCCGCAATTGGACCCATACCATCGACGGGAACAGAAACTCGTTCGAGTCGTTTCTCCGTCTCGAAGGTGGTGGTGACAGGGAGCAGACCAAGTCCTTCGACATAGTCTATCTCCTCGGTACTTTCGAGTGACGCATTCGTGATCGCCTGCCCAAGCATCTGATAACCGCCACAGAGTCCGATGATCGGCCCGAGGAACGTCCGAATCTCCTGGTCGAATCCTGTCTCGTAAAGCGCACGCAGGTCGTCCACGGTGTTCTTGGTGCCGGGGAGGATGACCGCGTCTACATCGGACAGAACGCCGTTGAGGGGAACATACCGAACGCGAAGGCCGAGCTCGTCTGCGAGCGGCTCGAAATCGGTAACGTTCGAAATATGTGGGAGTCGAGGGACGGCGACGGTGACGGTCCGCTCGTCAGGAACTCCGTCCTCGTCACCCATCGTGAATACCTCATTCACGTCGGGGAGAGAGAGGCTGTCCTCCTCGGGAAGTCCCGGATCGTCATAAGGAAGGACGCCTAGTATCGGTACGCCGATTCGTGATTCTATCGCCTCGATGCCTTCCTCAAGCAAACTGGGATCGCCTCGAAACTTCGTTATGGCTGCGCCGACGACCCGTTCTCGGATGTCGTCGGGGAGCAGTTCGAGCGTGCCGTAGAGGCTCGCAAACGCCCCACCACGCTCGATATCGACGAGAAGCAGTATCGAGGCGTCGGCGAAGCGCGCCGTCTCGAGGTTAGCGAGGTCGTGATCATGGAGGTTGATTTCTGCAATGCTCCCTGCACCCTCGGCAACGACAACGTCGTAATCAGCCGCGAGCCGCTCGTACGCTTCGGTTGCGGACTCACGGGCCCATTCCCAGTACCCCTCATAGTAGTCGCTGGCTGCAAAGTGCCCGACGGCCTTCCCGTGAATGATGAGCTGGCTCTCACCGTCACCGCGCGGCTTCAAGAGAACGGGATTGGCGTCCGTCGTCGGTGTGATTCTGGCAGCGCGGGCCTGCGTGTATTGGGAAACGCCGATCTCTCCCCAGTCGCCATCCGGCGTCGAGACAACCTGCGCGTTATTGCTCATATTCTGCGCCTTGAACGGCGCGACCGAAACCCCTTGGTTTGCGAGGAGGCGACAGAGCCCAGCACTGACCGTGCTCTTGCCGACGTGACTCGCCGTTCCCGCGACGAGAAGTGTTTCCGTCATCAGTACTCGGTGCCTTTCCTGGCGCGCTGACCCGCGTCGATCGGGTGTTTCTCCTTTCGGACCTGCGTTACGAGGTCGGCGTATTCGTAGACGTAGTCTGGCTTCTCATGACTTCCCGTCAACACGAGTTCGAGACTCTCGGGCTTCGATTCGACGAGATCGACGACGTCCTGTTCGTCGAGGAGGCCCTGCGCGACGGCGTAGAGGATCTCGTCGAGGATGAGCATGTGGATGCCGTCGTCCGCGTCGCCGTCGAGTGGGAGCGGGCCGTCCACGTCCTGGGCGGCCTCTTCGAGTTCGTGCGCGCGATGCAGCCCGCCGCGGGCGCGAGCGGCGTGCTCGTCGTCGTTCGAGCCGTCCATGAAACCGTGCCAGCCGAAGTGACCCGAGTTCTCGTACGTATAGCCGGGAAATGCATCGATGGCATTGTATTCGCCGCGGACGTCCTCGACGCTCGACGCGCCACCCTTCATGAATTGGAGCATGTGGACGCGGTAGCCGTGGCCCGCAGCCCGGAACCCCATCCCCATCGCAGCGGTCGTCTTCCCTTTCCCATCGCCCCACCAAACCTGCACGAACCCGAACTCCTCCGGCACGCTCGGCTCGATACCGCGAGGCGTCGGCGTTCGGCCCTTACCAGGTGTGTGTCGAAGCTGTTCTTCTCGTCGGCTCTCGTCTGTTTGAGTTTCTTTCTCAGTCATAGTTACAGTTGGTCGATTAACGACTCGAACGCACCGCTCTCGGCGTGGCAGTGGCAGTATGTGCCGAGTGTCGCGTATTCGGTGAGCCCATCGGCATTATCCGTGATGCCGCTCCCGCGAGTGACGTCGAACGCGAACTGGGCGTCAGCTGCGACGTCGGCGCTCGAGTAGTGGAATTCGTGGCCGCGCCGCGTCTCCCCCACGTCGGCCGTTAGCGTATCGCTCCGTGCACGTAACTCGACGTGGTCAAGCGCCTGATACCGCTCGTGCATCCGGACATCCGCGGGGAGAATTCCTGCCATCTCGTACGTCTCTCCGTCGGTCGTCGTGAGCGACTCGGTGAGCGCCATCAACCCACCACACTCGCCGAGGACGGGAAGGTCGTCCGTCGCGCGTTCACGGAGCGTGTTGAGGGCTGGTGAGTCGGCGAGCGCGTCCGCATGGAGTTCCGGATACCCTCCTGGAAGGTAGACGCCGTCGCACGCGGGGAGGTCATCACCTGTCGTCGGGGCGAACGTCTCGATGCGCACTCGGTCGCCGAGTGTTTCGAGTACTGCCGGATAGATGAAGCGGAACGCGTCGTCGCGGGCGACAGCGACCGTCTTCTCGTGTGTCGGTTGCCGAGGAGTCGACTCGATTGCAGGTGGTTCACGAGCGTCATCGAGTAGGCGTTGGACGGGGATCGATTCGGCGGCTTCGTCGAGCACATTAGAATCAACGGACGATTCGTCGCCCATCTCGAGGCCGAGGTGGCGCTCGGGTATTTCGAGGTCGGGGAGCGGCGGAATCCGCCCGAGGTACTCCATACTGTCAGGGAGGGCGTCGCGGATTCCGGCTTCGTGGCGGCCACCGTGTGCGCGCTGAAGGAGTACGCCGACCACGTCCACGTCGGATCCATCGTGCGCGGCGTACTCGCGGAAGCCGAGCGCGGTCGCGGCGACGCTCTCCATCCCCGCGCTCGCGTCGACCACGAGGACGACGGGAAGGTCGAGCGCGGCCGCGACGTCCGCGGTACTGGCGACCGTGCCATCGTAGAGGCCCATCACGCCCTCGATAACGCAGACATCCCCATCGCCACGATGGTAGTTCCGGAGGACGCCGACCTCTCCTTCGAGCCAGACGTCGAGCGTCCGCGATGGTGTTCCGGTGACAGCGACATGGTGACTTGGGTCGATGAAGTCCGGGCCCGCCTTCGCGGGTTGGACCTCGTAGCCAGCGTTCTCTAGGGCGCGGCAGACAGCGAGCGTCGCTACCGTCTTTCCCACACCCGAGGCCGTCCCTGCAAGCACGATGCCTCTCACGGCGTGAACACCTCCGCTCGCCGGTCCGTGATTGTCCCGTATTTCGCGTCGTCGACGGACGCAGGGAGTTCGCGGTCCGCGTATCGCGAGGTGAGACTCGCCTGAACGGCCTCACGAACACAGACACGCGTCGATGCGCCAATCGCAGTCGCGCTTCCCGTGAACGTCGTCTCCTCTCCCGACGTCACCG
Source organism: Haladaptatus sp. AB643 (assembly GCF_024136975.1). NCBI lineage: Archaea > Methanobacteriati > Methanobacteriota > Halobacteria > Halobacteriales > Haladaptataceae > Haladaptatus > Haladaptatus sp. AB643. The sequence goes on along the minus strand of NZ_JAMYJW010000007.1, from coordinate 223,512 downwards.
TCCCGGCGATGACCGCGTCGGTCGTGGTCCCTGTGAATCCGGTTTCCGCGAGGAGCGTCGCGGTCTTCGCTTCCACGACGACCCCGAGGAGATTCGTGAGAGCACCTTCCGAGAGCGCGTGCGTCGTCCCGACGATCACGTTGACGGTACCGACCGGAGAATCGGACACACCATTATCGCCGTCCATCGACCCGTTTCTCCGCCGTTTAACCGGATTCATCGGGAGTGCAGCCGGATTCGAGACGCCTGCCGTCGCGTACACAACGACCGAGCGGTCCCGAGCGCCCTGGAGATGCCCAAGATCGACACCTGTCAAAAGGGCAGGACCCGACGATACGAATCCCGCTCGCTTTCGGCGTTCCCCGACGTACTCAGTGAGGTCCGTTCGCTCCCAGCCCTCGGGAACCGAGATATTGTATGCGACGTCCGTGTCGTGGAACCCACCGTCCCATCCGGAAGATAGCCAGCGAGCGCCTGGCTGCGTTACCTGGAGGACGCCATCCGTGACGGTCGCATCAAACATCTTCGAGTACCTCCAGCAAGCGATCGTTCTCCTTGGAAAGACGAACGGCGACGCGAATGTGCGAATCGAGCCCGCGGAACGTCGTTGCATCCCGAATCGCGATACCTCGTTCGCGTACGGCCTCGACGAGCGCGGCGATGTTTCTACCACCAACGTCGAGGAGAAGGAAGGGTGCATCAGACGCATGTACTTCGTAGTGCCCCGAGAGAGTGTCTCGCATCCGTTCACGTTCTTCGGCGACACGCTGGCGTGTCTCGGAGACGAATTCCTCCCGTTCGAGGCAGTAAGTCCCGACATCGAGAGCGGGCCGACCCACGTTCCACGTCCGCCGCGCAGCCACAAGCTCATCGAGGAGTGTCCCGGTCGCGACGGCGAATCCCGCCCGGAGGCCAGGGAGGCCGAAGAGTTTCGTGAGCGAGCGCGCGACCACGACGCCCGGTGTTCCTGCGAGCGACGGCTGGTCCGTGAATCCGAGGAACGCCTCATCAACGAGGAGCGGCGTCCCCGCCTCGCGGCAGGACGCGGCGAATGATCGGAGGCGCTCTGCATCGTAGCATTCGCCGGTCGGGTTGTTCGGGTTGCAAACGATTGCGAGCGCGTACTCACTCGGGTCGGTGTCGGGAATGGCGTCGTGCGTGACGAAGACTGGGTCAGCGCCTTGAAGTCGGACTTCCCGTGTGTACTCTGCGAAACTTGGTGCGGGGACCAGGACCGAGTCGCTAGGTTGGACCGTCGTCTCGATAGCGAGTCGGATGGCGGCGAGTCCTCCAGGCGTCGGAACCACTTGATCGGCTTCACATCCGGCGAAGTCTGCTGCGGCTGCACGATACGCGGTGGGTGACTCTGGTGGATACGTGCGCGCGTCGTGCAGGGCGCTCATGTAGACATCCGTGACGCCGTCGGGGATCAGCGGGTTCGTGTTCGCGCTGAAATCGAGGATGTAAGGATCGTCACTGCTCCCGTGGGGCACGCGCTTCACGGCACGAATCGCGTCAGGGTCCATTGTCCCCCACAAGGTTGTCGTACCGTTCGATTAGCCGTTGGCGAACCGCATCCATCGGGACGTTTGCTTCTGCCGCGAGGTAGAGTGCGCCGCCCATGCCGACGCCTTCCTTCGCGACACCCGCGAGGTAATGGTCCATTGCGACGTGCACGCCCTCCTCGAACTCGGGGTCGGTAATGTGCAACTCGACGTCGAGGCTGTTCGCGGTCGCGTGGATGTCGACGCTGTCATCGTCGGCGACGAACGAGGTAGTCGCGACGTCGAACGACTCCGTCAGTTCCGCGTGTCGGGCGAGCGTCGCCGCGGCGAGCATCTGCGTGCCACCTGCGAGCGTCACGTCGCCACCGCGGTTGAGGGCGCCGTCGAGAAGTCCCATCGAGACGGCGAGTGTCGGATCGCCCATCCGTCGGACGGCTTCAACCGGCTGGCCAGAGAGGTCGCCCGGCTCGAGGTTGCTTGCGTCGAGCGCATCCGAGACGACCTCTCGTTTGAGGTCGAGCGGATTCGCCGGGAGTGATGAGGAGATGCTGTAATCTTCGCCGAGTGCCCGGAGGACGCCCATCGCGGTCGTCGTCCCACCCGGGATGCTTTCAGCGATTACGAGTTCGTCGTCCGGTATCCCGACTGCATACTCACGTGCCGTCTTGTAGAGTTCGCGAGCGTTCGGGACGGGATCCGATTCGCGAATATCCGCTCCGGGGGATTCACCGATAGTGACGGATGGTGCGGCGGTGCGGGCTGTGAGGCCAGCGTTCGCAACGACAAACTCGAAGTCCACATGATCCCGGACCGCACGGGTTACGAGTCCGGGTGTCGGACAACCATCGGGGCTGACCGGGACGATTGGCGCGAAAACCGGCTGTCCATAGGCAACAAGTTCCGCGTCTGCGCACGGTGTGTGCGCCATCAGCGCCGGGTTCTCACCGGCGGCGCTGATGCCGTCGATAGTCGCAGTTTCAGTCGTGCCCGCGACGAGAACGAACTTCATCGCAGGGTCTCCGCGATGGTGGCATCTTTGAGACGATTCACGTTGATTGCGTATCGAGTGTTGTATGTCAGGAACATGGTTTCAGTGTCAGTGTTGGTGACGATGTTGATGCCAGCCGGTGCGACCTCACGACCAGCGGAATTGTACGTTGTGTCCGCGCTCACGCCGAGTTGGTGCTTGAGCGTGGCCGGAACGCAGACCTGGACAGCGGCAGTACCGTTGTACTGATTCAAGACACGATTGACGGCGTCCCCGGAAAGAAGCGGGAGATCCGAAGCGACCGTGAGTACGGGAGGAGAGAGCCGTTCCAGCGCGGTGCGCAAGTCCGAGACGTAACCTTCGCCGGGGGTTTCGATGAGGTCAACATCTCTCAATTTGAGATAGTCTGTCGTTTCGGGCGTGTCCGGACTGATGGCGGTGTGGACGCTCTCGACCTGGCTGCTCTCCAGCGCTTCGAGGACGTGACCTATGAGGGGATAATCACCGACCTCAAAGAGTGGTTTCTCACGGTCAGTATCGAGGCGAGTTCCGCGACCACCGCACATCAGGAGTGCGTCCACACGATCACCCCCGTGAGGAGTGCGGCCAGCCGCGCAAGCTCGTTCGCACCGCCCATGACGTCCCCGCTCACGCCGCCGAGCCGCCGGGATGCCCACGCGAGCATGACGAGCGCAGCGGCGAACGCCCCGACGAGGCCGATGGCGGCAGCCGGATTCGGCCACGTGAAGGCGGCCGCTGGAAGTGCAGCGACGATTGGGAGTACGAGCGAGCGAGGACCGTGGTCGTCGGCGACAGCTGAGCCGAGACCCTCATGAGCGGGCGTCCCGAGACAAGCGATAGTTGCCATTGCGAGCTTTGCACCGACTTCGGCTGTCACGACGAGGCCGAGCACTCCTAACGTAAGACTCGAGAGTTGGAGTCCTACCGTCCATAGGCCAAGGAGGACGAGTCCGAGTGCGAGGACGGCGCCAACGCCGACTGTCGTATCCTGCATGACGGTCTGTCGCTCGTCAGGGGGGCCGTGAACGACCGCGGCGTCGCCGAGGTCTGCAATCGCGTCTGCGTGTGGGATTCCAGTGACGATGTATATCAATGTAACAAATGCGAACGCGGTGAATGGCCCACTAATCGGGAGAACGAACGGGAGTGCGAGAACGAGCCCGATCGGGTAGCCAGCGAGAGGGAAGGAGGTCGGTGTCGAACGGAATGCGTTCCACGAGTCTTTGTCCTGGCCGACGGGTGCTCGCGAAAGAAATCCCACAGCACCCCGGAAGGCGGTCAGAACCACGTGACCACCCCTGCGAAACCGAACGCGACGAGAGCTGCACGGTCAACGATTCGGACACTGCGTTTCGCCCGCTCGTCCGCCGGCAAATCGGCATCCAAGTTCAGCGTGTAAACACCAGGCTTCGTGAGGCGAACATTGAGGATGGTTGCGAGAGTCGCCATCGGCCAACCCGAGTTCGGCGACGGAGGTGCATCCACCCACCGCGCGGCGCGGGTCGGTGCGGTGAGGTCGCCTGCGGCGATGGAGAGTAGAACCGCGCTTACGCGAGCAGGGAGCCACATGACGAGGTCGTCGAGTCGGGCACTGGCGGTCCCATGAGGCTTTGCGGGGTAGCCAAGCATCGAGTCGAGCGTGTTTACAGCCTTCACCCAAACGGCTGCCGCAACAGCCATTGAAAGTGAAAACTGGGCGGCGACCATGAACGCGAGCAGCGGTGCGACGAGGCCGTCCGCGAGATTTTCGGCGGCGCTCTCGACCGCGCCGCTCCGGAGTTCTGCCGGAGAGAGGTTCGTTGTGTCGCGGCCGACGAGTGCCCGAATCGAGTTTCGCGCTCGTCCTGGATCCGTCTCGATGTCGTCGAGGACGCCGTGAGCGACATCAAGAAGCATCCGACGACTCGTGGTCGCAAAGAGCCACATCCCTGCTACGCACCCGAGGAAGACGATCGAAACGACGTTTTCTGTCGGTGCGATTTGGCTGAGGAACGTGATCGTCACACCTGCGACTATGGCTGCCGTAAAGGGAAACACGCAGGCAATGAGAACACCGGTGAGACGCGGATACCGCCAGGATCGATCGCACGCACCGACGACGCGGCCGAACCACGCGACCGGATGAAGGCACACCGGCGGTTCAGCAATTGTTTCGTCAAGTATGAACGCTAAGAGAACCGCGACGACTGGGGTGAGCGTCATCGCAGGCCCTCCAGAACGGCGGGGAGATCGGTCAGTGGCGTCTCCGAGACGAGTACGCTCGTGGCGCCTACTGCGTCGGCGCCCCCATCGGCTTGTGGATCGTCACCAACGTGGACGAGTTCGTCGAGCGAGCCGTCGAGCCGATCCGTGACAGCTTCGAACGCGTGCGGGTCGGGCTTACGCCAACCGCACTCGACACTGCTCACGACTGCGTCGAAGTGTGCCTCGTCGAGTGTCGACTGTTCGAGTGTGCGGGATACGAGATTCGGAACTGTGCAGTTCGAAAGTATCGCCACATCGCCACGCTCGGACGCTACGTCCACGGCGGCAATTGCACTCTCGCGAGTTGTCACAGGTCTTGGATCAAAGGCATCGAATACGGCTCGAGCGACGAGATCGCTGTTGACACCAGTAAGAGGATTCTGATTGTTTGGGTTGATACCGCGGCTGGCAAGTGCGGCTTCTGTATGCTCGGGAAGCGAGAGTTCAGCGCCCTCGGGCAGGTCGAGGTGGTACTCGCTAAAGGCGTCTGGCCAGTCGTCGGGAATTGGAACGTCGCGGGCTTCGAGCGCCGCTGCAATCGCGGACGCTGGATTCTGCGGCCGCGGTGCCTCAACGAGCGTCCCGAAGAGGTCGAATGACGTGATCATCCTCGTCGTATCCTCGGTTGTAGTCTTATTCCGACTGTGCTCGCGGGTGCTACGGTCATTACGTGTTTCTCCTCATCGCGATGACAATGAGAGTGCCTACGATTCCAACGAGCGCGATTCCGACCCCGAAGCCAGGATTGCTCGTCGAAGTCGTCTCCTGCTCAGATTCCGACGTACTGGTGGTCGACGTTGATGTATTCGCATTGCCAGTCTGTGTCGTGTTGGGTCCAGCAAGCGTTGTCGACACGTTTGTCGCCGCATACGCATCGGGGTGAAGCTTCTTCGCAAGCTTCGTAATCGGTTGGATAACTCGTGGAGCGGGCTGACTGATGTAGTTGCGATTTAGAACGATAACATTTCCGTGCTTCACCGCACCGGTACTATTGTAGGCCGGGGTGTGTGGAACGGTCGGCTGTTGGTCGTTTCGGATGATCCACTGTGGGTTCTGGTTGACAATCGTCTCCTTACTGATCTTCTTGTATCCTGAGATGCCGGCGTCGGCGGCGACGTTGTCTCCACCCGCCGTTGTAATGATTTGGTTGATGAACGTTCCCTTACCTGCGGTGTACCCAAAGAACGTGTAGAGGACGCGCGGTCGGTTCGTCCCGTTAACCGCATGGTGAATCGTTGCGAGTCGAGATTGCATTTGTGAGGCAGCCTGTCGAGCGCCTGAACACTCACCCGTGAGCTTGCCCGTGAGTCGGGTCTGGTTCTTGATGTCGGTCATTGACGCAGCCGCTCGGTACCGGTAGACGATTACGTTCGCCTGACGGAGTTTCTGAACGGTACTGTTCGGAACTGTGTCTGGTGCCAAGACTAAGTCTGGCTTGAGTTTGACTACTTTCTCTTCGCTGACGTACGCGTTCCCGGAGCCAGAGATGTTCGTGCGCGAACTTGCTCCATCGAGATAGGCTGCATACTGGGAGGCGCCGACGACCTTGGACTTTCCACCGATTTCCCACATCATTTGCGCAGCGCTTGGATTGAGCGTGACGACCCGCTGTGGCTCCTGCGTGATGGTGATTTGTGTCCCGGTTGCATCGGTGACGGTGATCGGGAATGAGCACATCGTATTCGCCGAGTGGACAGTCCTACTCGTGCCTGTATTTGCTGTAACTGGAGCAACTGCCCCAGTGGTCAGGAGAATCAAACTGAAGATAGCGATGAGTCGAGCTCGCATCAGTAGAAACCAATATTGGAATGAAATAAAAATTTATCTATAGCAAGCTTACTTGATCAGGTGCGTCTGCTATTGGGCATGAACGTCTGGAGTAGCAATTGGTAAGGAAGAACGGTGCCCTCGGGCGTGTGTAGAAACGCGCCGGGTGCTCTAACACCCGGCACCGGTCTTCCGTAATGCTACCCAGAAGACCATGTCAACGAAATCGCCTAGTGAACTTGAAGCTGACGAGACGGCACAGAAACGCGCACAGGCCGAGCAATTCGCCTTCGACGTCGATGCCCCCGGACTCGTCGAAGTCACCAACGAGAGCCACGAGAACCCCACAGACCACCAGTACACAGTTGCCATCGACGATGTGACCGACGAACTAATGGACTGTACCTGCCCGCATCACGTCCACCGCAACGCCTACTGCAAACACATGGCCGTCGTCGAAACCGCAACCGACGACGGAACGCTTGACGTTTTTCCCTCCGAGGACGACAGCGAGACCAAACCCGAAGACTGTGACTGCGACGGTCTTGACGGCTTCCCGTGCTGGCCGTGCGTACGAACGGGACGGAAGGAACTACCGAACTAACCTCGTATTCATTCACTATCAATCAATTTCTTTTGTGTCTACGTTTCTTATCCCCCCGATTAGCGGATAGCTGTGTACACCACTGCTCCGAGTGCGATAGATCAAAACCATGTCTCGAGTCAACAGAGCGACGACTGAACTTGGAATGGGCAACCATGTCCGAGTGGACGGAACCAATGAAACGGTCGAACGGCTCGACTGATATATCTCGATACAGTTGATCTCCGAAAAACGTGGTCTAGCGCTCCAGTTCGGACCAAACGTGACGGAATTTCCCACTTCGTGTATTCCGTTGTGGTGCCTCTGATGCGGCTTCGATGGCCACTCCACTGATTCCCTGGTTCCGAAGAAACGAGTGAAGGTTCTGCTCGACTTGCTCCCAGACGTCTCGCTCGGTCGTATCAGAAGTACCCTCAATGCGAACCTGGAGTGTGTCGGGGGCTGTACGAACGATTTGCGTTCGATGTACTCCCGACACTTCCTCAACAACACTGGAGAGTGCGAGTGGAAAAATCGGAATTTCTTCTCCATCATTGGTTTCGAACCGGAGAACATCCCCTTGCCGTCCTTCGACTTCGATGATGGGGAACGCACTCCCACATGGGCAGCGTTCCTCGTACATCGTGATGCTGTCACCGAGGTCGTATCGGACGAGCGGTTGAATTCGGTTTGCTAGGTTCGTTATCAGCACGGTATCGGAAGGCTCACCGAATTCGACCGGTTGATACTCCTCATCAACTGGCTCGAGAACCACCCAGTCAGTATTAGCGTGGAGGTTTCCATGTTCACACTCGACCGCAATCGGGAAGAACTCCGTGGCACCGTAGATCTCACGCACCGCACAATCGAATGCCCGTACAAGTTCCTGTTTTTCTGGACCCGAGATTGGCTCCGCAGTCGGGGCAATGAATACCGGATTGAGGTCGAGGCGACCATCTCGTTGGGCTTGCGCCAGTTCAACGAGGACGGTCGAGTAGCCAACGAGGAAGGCTGGCTGGTATCGATTGAGTTTGTCTATGAGATCAGACATCGGCTGCATTGGCGATAACATTTCAATGCGATTTCGGTAGAACGTGGACTCACGGCGCATTAGCGCGACTCCAGACGCACCAGCGAAATGACCACCGGTGACTGCAATCTCTGCACCTCGAGCACCGTTCTTGACGATTCGGCTGAACTGCTCGACGCCAAGTAATACCGGTAGTGTCCACCGATCCGGGACGACGTTGAGGATGGTTAGTGCGGTCTCATCCTGAACGAAGATACCCGGTTCGCCGGTTGTCCCAGACGTTACCCAGACCGGATACCGATCGAGAAAACGCGTTCCGATCGTCGCTTCATCGGCGACGAACTCGTCGATTTCGGCTTTCGTCACGGCGGTGTCCGTGACCACGTCGTCGAAATTCTCCATCAGCACCGACTTCGTTACCGGTGGAAACGCTTCGAGGTTGGTAACTTCGTCAGGGATATCCGCAAAGTGTTGCTTGTAGAACCGTGACTGTCGCCGGACGAACGACAGTATGTTCTCCAGCCGTCGTTGTTGTTGTAGATCGATTTGCGAGCGAGTCGCTCGCCTGGCACGCCAGATTTCGAATGTAATCTTTCCTTTTGTAATCGGATTCATGATAATCGCTTCGATAGGACGATCGTTCTCGGATTCTCCGTGCTGCGTAGTTCATCTACACTTTGCCAGGGACAGACTTTGTTCTTGGCACGTCCCAAGCTGGCCGGTAGACAATATTCCTAATATTTCCCTGCCACAGGTCATCGTGGTGGACAGGAGGATCTCATAGTGACATCCAAAATTTGGTATCGTTTGATAATCGTTGCTGTTGATGGATAGACGATGGAAGGGCTGCTTTGGTCCACGCTGGTTGCCATCGTCGCCACCGCTGTCGTTTGGAAAGGGAGTGGGTGGCTCGAAGATGCAAGCGAACAGTTGGCCGCGTACTACGGTTTACCCGCCATCGTGCAGGGGGCAATCATCACTGCCATCGGTTCGAGTTTCCCGGAGCTATCGAGCACCGTCCTTTCGACGCTGCTGCACGGAGCGTTCGACCTCGGAGTCGGTGCCATCGTCGGGTCAGCAATATTCAATATTCTCGTAATCCCTGGGGTGAGCGGATTAGTCACCGACCGGTATACCTCAAGCCGAGATGTCGTCTACAAAGAGGCGCTCTTTTACATGCTGGCCGTGGCGTCACTCCTCCTGATCTTTGCATTGGCGGTTATCTACAATCCACTCGGTGGGGGCGACCTTACCGGGGAGGTGACACGGCTCCTCGTTCTTCCGTTGGTCGGTCTCTACGGACTCTACGTCTTCATTCAATATCTCGATTCTCGAGAGTACGGCGTCCCTCAGGTGACGAGTATTCGTGTGGGTCAAGAGTGGATCCGTCTCATCATGAGTCTCATCGTTATTGTCATCGCCGTGGAGGGGCTCGTCCGGGCCGCACTCACCTTCGGTGAGGCGTTTGGAACACCACCGTTCCTGTGGGGATTGACGATACTCGCCGCGGCGACGAGTCTTCCTGATGCATTTGTCAGCGTGCAGGCCGCCCGCAGAGACGAGGATGTCACCAGCCTCGCGAACGTACTCGGTAGCAATACTTTCGACCTGCTGGTGGCAATCCCGGCAGGTGTACTTATTGCCGGAGCAGCACCGGTCGATTTCGGGCTCGCCGTTCCAATGATGGGAGTGCTGGTCGTCGCGACTGTAATCCTGTTTTCGTTCCTCCGAACGGCGATGGAATTGACCACGCCAGAGGCATACAGCTTGCTCGTCGGCTACGCCCTCTTTCTCTGCTGGATGATACTCGAAACCACTGGCGTCGTTCGGACGCTCCCCGGAGGCTAACCGATCGACACTCCATCATGATAAAGAACGAGCATTCGTGGTTGGGAATGGTTGAGGTCACCAATGAGACTCACGAAAACCCCATAAACCACCAGTAGATGGCCACCCATCGACGACAGGACGACTCCGAACCCGAAGACTGTGACTGCGACGGGCTCGGTGCCTTCCCGTGTTGGCCATGCGTGCGAACAGGCCGGAAGGAACTGCCGAACTAACCACCGCTCCAGCTCTTTGTATCCATGACACGCCAAGTGACGTTCTCGAATATTACCGACCAGCGAACGCTCGTGAAGTGTGAATAATATCACTCGGCAGGTCTCCATCTAATGTTGGAAAAAATCGGTTCGAACACGAGCTAACAAAGAGTGCGTTTTATGTTTGAATACGTATATTACTCTCTTGGGAAGGGATTTTCATGACGGGGGAACATCACACATCACAGACACAGATTGAACCATGCGAGACTTGCAAGCGTGATACCACACATACAGTCTCGATCGAGATCCGAACGGAAAGTACGAAACAAGACAATACCGAGTTCTCGCGTGAACCATATCGAATTGCCACGTGCCAGAAGTGTGGTGAGACAACAAGCCAACGAATGAACAACGCATAACGGCACCAAACATCTGGAAACTGTCATATGATGTCTCCTCTGAAGTCGATTTCACATGATCCACTCACCATTATTGTCTGGTGGGCTATGAACGTGTTCGAGTAGACCGAAGAGTGATGCAGTCGCTCGCTGTATTTAGAGCGATTAAGCATGTTCCGTGGATTCTACATCGGTCGATTCCAGCCATATCATGATGGTCACCATGCGGTTATCGAAGAGATTGCGAGCGAAGTTGATGAGTTAGTTGTGGGTATTGGAAGTGCCGATCAGTCACACACCCAACGAAACCCATTCACTGCTGGCGAGCGCGTCATGATGCTCACAAAAGCTCACCGGCAGCTCGATATTACGACTTACGCTGTTCCGATTGAGGATTTGAATCGGAACGCTGTTTGGGTAAGCCATCTTCAAGGGATGAGTCCCCACTTCGATGTTGCGTATTCGAACAATCCACTTGTTATTCGGTTGTTCGAAGAAGCGGGTATCAAGGTTCAACGGTCACCGATGTTCGATCGGGACAAATTGCAGGGATCGGAGATTCGCGATCGGATGCTTCGTGGTGATCGCTGGCGCAATCTTGTACCGGACGGCGTTATTGAGGTTATTGAAGAGTGTGATGGTGTCAAACGAACGCAACAGATCGAACGATCTAATGGTGATTTGAGGGGCTGACCCCACCAACAGCCCTGCTCGACCGAGCACGACAGCACGCAACGAACGTTGCCACCGAACACTTCCCTGACTTGCCGGTCGAAACTATCGACTGGGAGATTTCACACCGAGCCCAACGACAGGTAGGCGTCACCACGTACGACCCTGCAACAGAAGAGATTACGATCTCGCTGACTTGGAAGGCCGACGAACAACACGGGTGGGAGCAATTCAGTTCCACCATTCAGCACGAACTTGTCCACTTCTAGCGATATCACAAGTTCGGTGAGGCAGATCACGGGCGAACGTTCACCCGCTGGACGGACGCCCTCAATACCTCGCGGCACTGCGAACGCTTCACTGCACCCAATTGGTGGCTTGTATGCGAGGACTGTGGCGGTCGGATTGCCCGGTTTCGACGCTCGAAGACCGTTCGCAACCCTGAGGAGTATAGCTGTAGTGAGTGTGGAGGGTCACTCCGTGTCGAGGAGGCCAACGACCACTGACCGATTCTCATTTAAGTAGTTCTCGCGATAAGGAATAGATATGAGGAAGATTCTCGCGGCTCACTGCTTTCTGGATGAGTCAGTTCTATCGCTTTTGCTTCGAGTTTTAGAGCAATCCTTGGTTAGTAGCTCATACTAACTTATGGTGCCCGCTCCGACGACGAGTGACACTCGACAAAGGGCCGTGAATATCACTCGAAGACGTACTGCGTCATCGTTTCGACCGCGGTATCCACAAACTCCGATGTAAGTCGAGCAACTGTACGATCAATATCAATGTCCATGAGTGAAACGACAGCCCACGGAGAGACAAACGACTCTCGATTCAGTGTGCCCGCCTCGAATTCGTCCACTAGTGAGAGTCCTTCGGGATACTCTTTGGTGGTGATTCCGAGAGCAATATACTGTTGCCCAGCAAACGGATGATTCTGACCGCTGATAATCAAATACGGTCGTCGAGGTGTATTTCCAAACGGATCAGAAGCGATGACCACGGAACCACGGTCATACATCACTCCTCCTCCGTCGACGCGCTCTCTTGCTCCTCTTCGTCAAGATCTGGCAGATCTTCGTCCCAGTCCGGATTCTCGTCGTAGTAGTCGCCCTCGAACTGAATTGCAACCGTCTCTAATCCGATGAGGCTCGCCGTGTGAGCATCGTACGCTTCAGGGTTGATTGCCCAGTATTCTCCCTTGTGCCGGACGAGTCCCCGCGTTTCAAGTCGACTCAGTGTCGTTCCAACACTCCCACGGGGGATATCGAGTTCCTTGGCTAATTCACCAGCACGGTATCCCAACTCTGGATCGTCGGCAAGAAACTCGAGGATGTACCGTCCATTCGTGTTTTCATTCGGTAGCTCTGTTGGGTGATAGCTCTCGAAGTCAACGGGCATACGTAACAGTATGTAATAGAGAGTAATAAGACTGCTGTAGTGGACTCCACAGGTACGAAACGATGCACCAATCACAGTCTCCATCGACGACGTGACCGAAGAACTGATGGCGTGTACGTGTCCGCATCACGTCCACCGCAATGCCTTCTGCAAACACATGGCCGCCATCGAAAACGCAATCGACGACAGGACATTCGACACCTTCCGGTCCGAGGACGACAACGAGACCGAACCCGAAGACTGTGGCTGCGACGGTCTCGGTGACTTCCCATGCTGGCCATGCGTGCGAACGAGACGAAAAGAACTGCCGAACTAACCACTGCTTCAGCCCTTTTTATCCATGGCACGCCGATTGACGTTCTCGGATTTAACGACCAACGAACGCTTACAGGAAGCGCGGATGTATCGACCGATGATACACCTGAGACACCGACAGCACTACTCACCGTTCGTAGACAGTACACAATCCGGAACAGTACAGTAGAACAAACCCGAGCAGGATAATTGTGTAAGCCATTGAATTTTCATCCCAATCAGTAGCCGTGCAGTGGCCGACTGTGATTGGATTTTGTTTGTCTTTCTGGTCACAAGCAAGAGGCTACTGGAGCCAAACGCGGCAAACGCGAGATCGAATAGTGTGGCTAGATATATCAGAAGTAAATGATTATTTGGAGGGGAAGAATATAGATATCGTTTTACAACATCTAATCCCACTCCTGCCTCCTCTCTTGCATTGTTCTCTTGTCTTTCATCTCTTAATAGTAAACAGACCCTGACTGTCGTACCCCTCCCTGTATGGGTGTACATTCTGACTGCAAACTCGTCAACGCGAGCTTTGATGGGAAATAAATGTAGGAGTAGGTGTAATCAAGAGTGAATTACTAAATAATAGCTAATAGTCGATGGACAGACAGATGACGGAAAGACAAACGCTGGGGCGACGAAGTGTTCTCAAACTTGGTGGGGCGCTCTTCCTGACACCGGCGGTATCGACGGTTGGAGGGGCAGAGTCCAGGCATCTCGATGAAAAATCGATGGGGCTATTGACGCAGATCGGCCGGTACGAAAGCGGCGTGTACAACGAAGATGCCGCGGAAATCCCTACCTACGACGCACGCACGGAGCGTGCGTTCGTCGTGGATGCGAACGAAACCAGTGTCGACGTCCTCGACATTTCCGATCCTTCGAACCCGACGCTGGTCGATTCGATTCGAATTACGGATGTCTGGCAGAACCCTGGCCCCGCAAACAGCGCTGCTGCTCGCGATGGCGTCGTTGCTGTCGCCGTCGCTGCCGACCCGGAAACCGAGCCGGGTCGGATCTTTTTCTACGATACCAAGAGTCTCGACCTTCTGAATTCGGTAACCGTCGGTTTTCTCCCCGATATGGTGACGTTCACCCCCGATGGTGAGTCATTGCTCGTCGCCTGCGAAGGCGAACCCAACGATTCGTACGACATCGATCCACCCGGTTCGGTCAATATCATAGATGTTTCCCGTGGTGTTCAAAACGTGGACGTTGCAACCGCTGGGTTCCAAAAATTCAATTCGGAAAAGGAGGCACTCCGCAAGAAAGGCGTCCTCATCTATGGGCCGAACGCGACGGTTGCACAGGACCTCGAACCGGAGTACATTGCGGTCTCCGCCGACTCGAAGACGGCGTACGTTATCCTTCAAGAAAACAACGCCATCGCCATTGTCGACATTGCCCAGGCGAGCGTCCGTGACATCGTTCCACTTGGAATTAAGAATTTCTCGCTCCCGAGGAACGCGCTCGACGCGATAGACGACAAACGGATCGATATCAAACCGCAACCGCTCTTCGGAGTCTACCAACCCGATTCGATAGACGCATATACAGTCGAGGGGGAGACATATTTGGTAACTGCCAACGAGGGCGACCCTCGTGGCTACAGTGGGTTCACGGAGTTCGGCACTCTCATCGAGGAGAATGGAACCTTCGGCGTCGACACGAATGATGACGGACGTATCGACGTTCCGATCGACGAATCACGGTTCGACAGGTGCACGCTCTCGTCATTAGTCGGTCTCAGAGTATCGAGCATCTTCGGTGACGTAAACGATGACGGAATACTCGAAGAGCTGTATATCTACGGCGGTCGTTCGTTCGCGATTTGGAAACCGACTGACGACGGTATCGACCTCGTCTTCGAGAGCGGCGACATGATCGAGAGCACCATCGCTGACCTCATCTCCAAAGGAAAGCTCCCTAAAGCTGCGTTCAACACCGGTTCGGACTCGATTCAGCTCGACGAAGAGAGTCCAAAAGCCGGCCCCCAACCGGAAGGAGTGGCAGTTGGCACCGTCGACGGAACCGACTACGCGTTCATGGGGTTGGAGGAAGTTGGCGGTGTGATGGTGTTCGACATTTCTACCCCCCAGAAACCTGTGTTCGTCCAGTACGTGAACAATCGGATATTCGATTTCACCGAACTGGGATTGACCGGTCCCAACCCGAACCTCGCCGAAGCACTCGAAAGTGGTGAACTGGCGGCCGGTGCAGCTGGTGACCTCGCACCGGAGGGGCTGACCTTCGTTCCGGCCGAAGATAGCCCGACGGACAACTCGCTTCTCATCGTCGCGAACGAACTGAGCGGGACGACGACTATTTACGAGGCCACAAAAATATGAATTGAGGTTCTTGGCTATCACCGAAAGCGCGAACGCTCACCGAAAGCGCGAACGCTACGACTGACGATACACCGGAGACACCGACAGCCCTCCTCGACCGAGCACAACAGCACGCAACGATCGTCGCCGCCGAGCACTTCCCAGAGCTGCCAGTCGAAACGATCGATTGGGAGATTTCACATCGAGCGCAACGACAGGCAGGCGTCACGAAGTATGACCCCACAACAGCGGCAATCACGATTGCGCTGACCTGGACGGCTGACGAACACCACGGGTGGGAGCAATTCAGCTCCACCGTCCGGCACGAACTCATCCACGCATAGCAGTATCACGAGTTTGGAGAGGCTGACCACGGACGAACGTTCGAGCGGTGCATCCGTTCATTACATGACTGAATGCTAACCAACTGAATCAACCACTTCAACGTCTGTTGTAGACGAATCCACGGCGTTAGCATTTCAGTCACGACAATAGACGTCTGTCACTCGGTCGTGGAACGAACGGTAGTGGGTGCTGTCACGGGATTGTAGTTCACAGTGGACCCTCGTGGGTTGTAACTCCTGTGGTGGGACAACTACACCCGTTCCACCACTACGGGTGTGAAAGAGGGTTGTGACAACGTGAAACGGTGATGGCTCCCATACATCCATTCAATCACTGGGGTAGGGATGTAGAATGATACCACCGTGATGGTCCGCATTCCGCTGGGTGTCAGTCTTTGCTTTGACACGCCAGCGGCACACGTAGTAATGTCATTGGTACATGTTAGGTACAGAATCACGCGAAAAACAGGGCGGGTGTTCCCTTTACAGACATGACGTTTCTGAAGCGGGGACTGTTGTCGAAGGAAATGTGATGTCTAAATACAGTTCTATCGACAGGTATTCATTAGTGTGGGGAGGGGGTTAGTAGATGGGTTGCATACGCCAACGATTTAAATAGCCCAATCTGTATACTTCTCTTCCCAATAGCCATGGTTAGTATTGTATATTAACGAGAACGCCAGTATCGAAAAGCCGTGGGAGTCATTGGGTTCAACAAGGTTCTACCACGGATGTCGGGTACTGACCAATTCAATTGTTGTGGATGACGTACCGACATTGTTCTCTATTACCTCCATCACCATCAATATTTTGATTATCTATTTATCGTGTAATTAAAATCAAGATAGTCTGTATACATCATGCTTGTTTTATCTGTTTGTGTCTGTGGGGTTGATTCTGGTGACGTGCCAGCCATGGTTGACCTAACCTGATTCTCTGCCGGTTAAATCCATAAGCGGAAGTAACACCACCCCGGGACCCCCGAATCAATCTGTGCGCAGTTCGTAGTGTGGTCCGATCATCGACCAGACTCTCAACTGAGGATACTGTTCGTCACGTTGTGTTGCATAGAGGGCGGTATCGGTTACAGGGAGAGGTGGTGTTCGACGGTGAGTGAAAAGAAACGGTCAGAAGAATGGTTAAGATAACAGCGAATAGAGGGGAGGTATGGCTGACTCATCACCCCCGCCAATTCCGCGAAGTTGGGCTGCCACGATAATTGTTCTATATGTACTATTTTTACTATATTCAATTCTGTTAGCGGGTTCACCTCTACTTGGACTGCTTCCCGCACTAATCATCATTCCGCTCTACTTACTGTGGCGATTTCTCGTCGCGATAGAAGCTATTGCCGACGCTCAACAGCGTATCGCCCACCAACAAGACCAGAAGAAATAGACACGGCAATCTACTGGTGTTCTATTACGATTTACCGGCTAAATACACGCTCTCTATTGCTCTTGGGTCTAAGAAACTCCATCTCTCCCAGATGAAGATGAGCGAGGACGGATCAATGATAGATTTTTAACGCTTGCTAATAAAGAAATAATCGGTATCAAATGACCAACTCTCTCAATGAATATCTTAAAGAAAGGCCGGCACTCGGTGGTCTTACCGTCCTTGGCATGCTCCTCATCGGAATGATGATCTGGGCAAAAATATACTATCCTCATCGTTCCGTCGGAACTATCCTCTTTGACCCCGGTCTTTGGTTTGTCTTTGTTCTCATCGCCCCTATCCTGTTCCTTAGCTACTATCTCAGTTCTAAATATTTAAACTGACCAATAACAAATGGCGTCTAGTCAATAATCCGAAGATAATACAAATTGTAGCTACAGATCGTACAAAAGACACGTGATGCCCGTTTTCTGCTTTCTAACCGCTAATCGCCACGATGATTGGCGGATGACGAAGAGGTATTAATCCCCTTCGTAATCACATAGAGTAATCCAGTGAGGAGCGCGGTATTTTGGATGACTGTGATGAGAGTACTCCGTAGTCCATAGTGGAGTTCAATACCGAACGCTGCGATGAATTCGTCGAGAAAATAGGCGAGGAGAAAGCCGATTAAGAGGATTGTTCCAACGCGGAGGCTTTCGGTGAGTAGCCACTGACTATTGATGCCGAGTTTATTCATAGAACTAACTGGTTTTCTATTGCCATAAATCTACGCTCTCAATTTAGCATCTTGCTCGGAGAGTTACAAAGTGCGTGATGCGTATTTAGCGTGCCATCTGTTGATGAAATCGACGACTGGATTCGGCTATGCCGAACAACTGGAGAAAAGTAGTCTACTTTCTGGGATTTTGGCGCGTTTCAAAATGCGTGATTGGTTCTATAACCGAAGTAGAACGTGCGACGGCAGCGAGGTCGATTTTCCAAAATCACCGATTTTGTGCGATTGACTTCCTGTGGGCAGTATAAGCGGCAGTGGAATTGGGGAACACCGGTCTAAAAAACGTATGAAATTTTTCGATCCTTAACGTGGCTCTTGTCCACTGAGAATCCCGTAGACCACCGATATGTCATCTCTATTGACGATATAACCGGCGAGATAATATCTTGCACATGTCTGCATTACATCCATCGTGACACCATCTACACGCACGTGATCACGAGTGAAACTTGACCAACAACAGCAAGCTGAGTGCCATCTTCTCAGAGGCTGACCAGAACGGCGAAGGCGATGCCGAGTCTACGACTGTGACCGTGACGGCCTTAAGACCGTCCCATACTGAGCGTGCGTAAAAGCGGAATCAACACTGCTTTCGTGGGTATCGCTGGAACCTCAGACAGAGGGCTTAACCACTTTGCGACCTTATATATCTTAACTAATCAATGGTACGTTCTTCCCGTCGGACAGAATGAGATAAGACAGAGCAAAATGCAGATGAACACGAGGTCGTCCAGGACTGTCTCGAGTGTGACTCAGACTGAATTCTCAATGGTACTTACAGTAATACTACCTACGTCATGTTATGAGTATTTTAGAGATTGTGTACGAAATAGAAAGAGCGAGGAAATGTGAGGTTGCATAAATTAATGGCCATGTTGAGAAATCAGGCTTAAATAATTGTGAAGCCACTATTGCTATTACAAGGAATACCAGTATAAAACCAGCAATAAAAAATAAATCTTGCTGGCGCGTATTGGACTCTTCTTCTGGGGTCGAAATCGATCTCTTGATATTCATATATCCATAGATGAACGGGATTATGATAGAAGAAAGAATTATTAGCCCGATAAAGGCCATAATTGGCGATGTTTGGAACTGACCGGCTCCACCTATTACATAGTAAACCGACACAAGAATTGATATCGTTGCATAGCTTATTAATGAAAGATAAAAGCCGGAAATTAGCTTTGTCGCAAAGGTAGGTTGGTAATTGGAAGGAACTTGAGTAGTCATGGAATTAGTGACATATCACCACATGGTTGCCATCTACATAAGCCTTAGTGCAAAAAGGTGCTAGTTTAGATAGCGGGCCAAAGAACTCTTAACTTGTTAACATTTGCGTACCCAGGAGTTCCGCAGACAGTGGGGAGACTATTATTGATTGGTTCGTACCAGTCTGAAGATCCATAAGCAATCCCGTCTGAAGAGGCAACTGCTTCAAGACGGATTCCTACTCGATATCTGTATCCCGCATAGACTGTACTAACGATGTTCTGGTTTGTATAGTTAGTACACCATTTTTTCTGACCCGCATATTGGATTGATTTGGTAAAGATAGGTTCTGTCTGCACCATTCTGTTCAGAGTCACATTATATAGGAATGCATTAATCTTTACAGATGCATATCCTATAATCGCTGACATTCCTCCTTCGTAGTGACCTCCAAATTGAATTCGGATGTCACCTTTATTCCTGCCATTTGCTTTAACAACATCTATAATCTGAAACACTTCGGCCCAGGATCCAGTTTGACTTTGTGCTAATGTTCCTGCACTAGCTGCTACGAACCCTGCACTGTCCCAAGCTTCAGCATGATTCCCTGCTACACCCCCGTTTTTAACATATGCACCTTTCCGACCGGTATACGATCCTCCACCTAAACCGTAGTCAGTTCCAATTTTTATAGTTCTAGCCATTTTATCATTTCCTATATTGGTGATTTGTTCGCTTTGTGTCTTGCCGAATCGATTTCTGAAGATTTCTTTCGGCCTTCAAATGTTCTTTTTCCATCTCTTTTTTGTCTTTATCACTGACAGTGCGAGTATATTTTGTACCATCAAATTTTGCTTTTAGAGTGGATGTATCCGGCAACTCCATTTTGAGCACCTTTTCAATACCGTTGCCATATTCGATATGTACAATAAAAGGTCCATTATCCGGAAAGATCTCTCTTTTCGGCCGTTCTCGATGAGTCTTTACAATAGGACCGTTTTTAGAGATTGATGATTCAATTTTATTCTGTATTTTATCCTTTTTTGTATCAGTGGTCTCCTTCCCCATAGTCGGGAGAATGCCGAATAAGGACGCTGCACCAATACTCCCTGTTGCTTGAAGGAGTTTTCTCCTTCTTTCCTTGTCGGATTTTTTTGAATCCATTAAGATATGATTCTCATCATCGCACATATATCTTATTGAGTTTAATATTATATATGATGTCTAATATAAAATAATAACATATGGGGATGTACTCAAAACAAATCTACCGATTACATCTGGTATCTGCCCCGACAAGAGAGTGGAACGATCTAAATCGGTTGCTTACACCAATGGATCTGCTCTACACGTTTCGGCGGAATCTATCCCACGATGATCACGGCTCACAGCTACTTGCGACGGGGTTTCTTCAACCATATTCCGGTGCTACTGATATCAGTCGCTCAGCGATCGTACCATCACCCTTGACCTTGCCCGTTGGCGTCACCGGATACTCGTCGCTCTCATCGGTCTGACCGTTGTCTGCCGACCGGTTGAAGTGTAGTAACCACCTCTTTGAAAACCAGTAGTGATGGACACTATTCGCTTGGGCGCACTCGAAGAGGTCTGCTGATCCTGCCTTGTACCATCCTGACATGCCCATTCATCGCGCTCTTGAACGCGATAATCACGAGCTCGCTGTAGGCTAGATACTCGGGGTTAATCTCAGCGGTATAAATTGATTGACCAGCGCTAATATAAGCTACTAACTTTCGAGAGGCCACACATGCATGTTATACACTACCAATTCGAAGGGTCGAAACTGGGTTCTGAAGTCTTCTTATGCTGGCAAGCAAGATTTCACGTTTCTCCAAGGGTGGGGAGCCACCTATTTCGACAACCGCTTAGTGCAACATGGAGGTGTGCGATCTGAGTATTTCTGTATACGATACCGCTGATTTCACCACTGGCTCCCAAGAGTACCGTCCTAAGTATCCATCGCAGAGACAGAAACCGTGTGATCGGAATCAATCGTAACGTGAAACCCAATATACTCGAAGCTCACTTTCGGTGAGCCATGCTGATAGAGATCCTCGAGTGCATCTGGGTCAATCACCTCATAGAGGGGCGTCACAGGCTTCGTGCCATTCGCTTCAGTCACTGCCGTCACCACGGCAGCAGTGATCGACTCGGTGTCCGGACGTGTCGTTCGTATCGATGGCTTTGACTGTGACGATGACGCGTTCTCCATACGCTCTGCTCAGGGAAGGTGTGCTAATAGAGTTTAGGGGCTAATCGGTAACATATCATTCGATCTTCAAACACTCTCAATGACTAGAATCCCGTCTCTGCCAGATAACCGCCCCCGCCCACGCCCAACACCAACCTATTAGCCCATCTCCCCTAACAAACTCTCCTACCAAGCGGACAGTCAGCCAGCAGATACAGGGTGTCCACTCCAGCGTACACCATCGTCAACGACGAGCGATGTCATCGGCGTCTCCTTGATTGTCACCTCCACATTTTTCACTACGGCTTTTTCGACCGCGTGCTGAATCGTGAGTGACCATCCCGTCGGCTTTGTCTGGAGGATTTTCGTATTCGACACTGTGCATGTTCCATCATCGAGGCGAATCGGGCGCTGCTCTGAGTAGAACTCGTCACCAAACGAGCAATCGGTCACGACCACACAATTGTGGATCCGTGAGCCAGCACCTCCGATGCGGATATTCGATGCTTGGCTGTTCGCTGCCACACAGTTCACCACGTCGACCGTCCCATCGCCTGTTCCGGGGTTGCCACCCTTGACGTAGATACCATTGTCTGGCCACCCACCGAACAACGAATTCTCGACACGAAGATAGCCCTGTGTCCTCGGATGCATCGTAATTCCCGAGGTTGCCCATGACCGACCCGAGTTTGGACCATTATCGTACGTATCTCGCGTGTTGATCGTCTTCTGGTAGGTGAGGCCACCAAACCGGAAATCGACGTTGTGCACGCGAGCTCGCGCTGCTTCTGTGGCCGGATTGACCCGAAGTGGACCTTGGCACCCGAGAGAATGCAGTCCAACCTGACGAAGCGAGCGAATTTCGGATGTTCCCGCTGTGTGGTGATTCAACACCTGCATCCCTTGGTCCTTCCCGCGCCAATCGAGCGTGAACCCGCCGAACACGAACTTCCCTCGATGTGGATCATCAGGAATTCCGATTTTGAAGTGTTGGGCAGGACCGTGGAACTCGCCTGCTGTCACATCGAAGCCTTCGATCGCATCCACTTTCCCGTGGACAAGCGTCGCGTTCTGGCCTATAATCCCGAGATTCCGAAGCCCGACGCGCCGAACTTGGCTATTCATCTTGTAGCGACCGGGCGGGAAGTAGAGCAGTGTGTGACTCGCAATCTCGCGCTGGATTATAGGCGAGACGTCTTCCTCACCGGTCGGATCCGCACCGGCCTTCGCCATATTTACGACATTCTGAAACTCTCCGCGCCACTGCTTGGGGTCGACTGCTTGGAAGTTACCGCTCGTTGCGTTCGTGCTGTTGTTCGTCGGTCTTGCTGGTGAGACACTTCCACCGCTCGTGCTAGCCGGGAGGAGACAGTCAGCGAGCGCCGTCACTCTAGCACTTGCACCAGCTGTGAGAAACGCTCGTCTGCGTGTCGATACGGTACCGGAGTCTTGCGTACTGTTCTCGCAGTCGTGCATTGTAGCTCACCCCGTGAGGACCCAGCACCGGGCGTTTATACGAACAAGCGATCCGTTGTACTGCTCTAAATCGTCTTGAGTGCGTTCATGTATAGAATGTAATAATATGTATAACTAGATAGTATTTATGGACAATATAGAAATTCAATATAGAAGTTAAAAATGAGACGCCGGTCACCCGACACGAGTAGCTGCAAAGCCCAAAGAGAAAACCGGTGGAATGTGTAGTTAGTATGGGATACTAACCGGTGAGCGACCGATTCCAGGCGCACAATCTCAATCTTCCTAATTGTCTCTTTGATCGTAGAGAGCACGATTATGACTCGTGCTATGCATCCTTCGCGCTACGAACGGTTGCCTCAACCGCTTCGATACCAGCGTCGTGGAGCACATCACCCACAACGACTGTGTCTGCCACTTTCGCCATCTCATAAGCTGAGTCGTAGTCGTGAATCCCGCCTCCATAGAAGAGTTGTGCTGACGAAAGTACATCTCGTGCGGCAGCCACGACAGCTGGATCACCAAGCATACCAGAGTATTCGAGGTAGACGATTTCTTGGTCGAGGATCTGTTCGGCGAGTTCAGCATAGGCAACGACGTCATCGACATCAAGGTCACAGTCTACCCGTGTGTACGTCGCAACTGACGACGCTGGATTCAGAACAATGTACGCTTCCGGCTGGACGTAGTCCCAATCAAGATCGACCGAGCGAACCCATTCATGGTGCGCTCCTGTGATCCACATCGTGTCACCGGCATTCAGAACGATCGGCAGCAAATAGCCAGAGATTGTCTCGGTGTGAGACGACGACGGGAGATAGGTCGGCTCGACAAATATGGGAATCTCGGTAGAAGAAAATGCATCGAGAATTGGTTGTACGCGTGCTTCTGTGACATTCGTGGTGCCACCGATGCATCTGTTCCAGTCGTTGGGCTCGATGTGAAATTTCCCAGTCGATCGCTTCAACCGGAAGGTCAGGGAAGTGCTCGGTGGCAACGTCGGCTGCGTGCTGTCGTGCTCGGCCGAGCAAATCCGTCGGGGTCTCTGGAGTATCGTCGGTCGCAGTGCTCGCGCTTTCCGTCAGCGTTCGCTGGTCGGTAATGTCCGAGACGGTCAATCGGCGTGCCATGAATAAAAAAGACTGAAGCGATGGATACAAGTCATCCAGTTTGCTAGTTTTGATTTGATGGCGCCCCAACAACTGTCTCTTCAGTGTTCCTGTACCCCGGCATACAAAACGTGGGCAAAGCCAGAAGGGGAGATACCCCCGTCTGCAGCAATTATTGAAGGACTCGCTGAAGTCGAAGACGCCAATCCATTAGAACTCGATCCGCTGCTTGAGCAGATTGACCTTGATGCTGTTGACCAACTGTTGGACCACTCTGACGGAGCCCAATCAGCACTCCTTAGTTACTCTCTTGATCGCTGGAACGTGTTCGTTCGACATGATGGACACATTCTCATCTGTGACTCTGACCGGCAAACAGATCCGTCGCCTATATTCGACTGAGTTAGCACGGAGAAACTCATGTTGATTCATTTAGGGCGTAGGTAGAGTAACATCGAGAGCGCTGCCCACCATACCAGGGTAAAAAGAGCTGTAGTGGTGGTTAGTTCGGCAGTTTTTTCGTCCCGTCCGCACGCACGGCCAGCACGGGAAGCCACCGAGGCCCTCGCAGTCGCAGTCGTATGGTTCGGAATTGTCTTCGTCTTCCGACGGGAAGGCCTCGAGCGTCTCGTCGTCAGTGGTGGTTTCGACGGCGGCCATGTGTTTGCAGAAGGCGTTGCGGTGGACGTTGTGCGGGCAGGTACACGCCATTAGGTCCTCGATCACGTCGTCGATGGAGACCACGTATTGGTGGTCTTCGGGGTTCTCGTGGCTCTCGTTGGTGACTTCGATGAGTCGAGAGACATTGTACACACTCACCTCTTCAGGTAAGTAATCCACCTCTCCGCTTTCACAGGGGATCCCTCAGCTTTTCTGCCACTTCAATAACGACAATGTTCACGTAAAACAATCCAAATGATAAATTTAGACTAATATCCATGGATTTATAATGGATAGATTTGAACCGAGATAGCATGGTCCACGTAAACGTCCCTCTAGTGTTAGGCGGACAAGGTCCGCTTGTCTCATTGCTCGTCGGTGTTATCGCCGTCGTACTTCTCCTCGTCGTGCTTGACCTTCCAGCATTCGTCGGACTCGTCATCGCGACGTTTGTCGTTGGAACAGTCTCTCCACAAGTCCCGTTGGGCGATGTGGTAAGTAAAACGGCCACCGGATTCGGTGACGGGATGGCTGGGATTGGAATCCCGATCCTGATGGCAGCGATCATCGGGAAGGCGATGACAGAGAGCGGTGCGGCCGACCGCATCGTGCGCGCATTCGGTACGCTGAGTAATGGAAAAACCGAGATCTCTCTGTTCGGCAGTAGTTTCGTGATGGCGATTCCCGTGTTTTTCGACAACGTCTTTTACTTGCTTGCGCCCCTCGCGCGGTCCGCTCGATCACGGACAGGCGGGAATTACACGCTTTACATAGTGGTTCTCGCCGCCGGTGGGGTGGTGACACACGGGTTCATCCCGCCGACGCCAGGACCATTGCTCGCAGTCGATAATATCGGAGCTAATCTCGGGACCACGATGCTGATCGGCGTGGTGGTCGGTCTTCCGACCGCACTCGTGTCGGGATTGGCCTACGGTCACTGGATCAACCAGCGGCTGAACATCCCGCTCCGGGACGCAATGGGGACGACGGTCACGGAAATCGAGGAAGTGGCCACGACGCCGATAGACCAGCTTCCCGGTCTGCTCGAGTCACTCCTGCCGATCATTCTCGCCGTTGGACTCGTAGGCGCAGCCACGACCGTCGATACGTTATTCTCCGATAACACGCTTGCGTCCTCTGTGACGGGATACGTGGGCGACCCGAACTTTGCCCTGACCGCCGCTGCGATGGCGGCGGCATTCACGTACTACCGTATCAGTGACATAGGCCAGTCGGTGTTCTCAGACGAGTTGACCGACGCTCTCAAAAGCGGCGGCAACATCGCCGCGATCACCGCCGCCGGAGGCGCTTTCGGAGTTATGTTGCAGGCAGCGGGTGCCGGCGATTACATTGCCGGGGGACTCAAGGGCGTTGGATTCGGGCTACTCGTGACGGCGTGGATCATCGCCGCCGGAGTGCGCGTCGTTCAGGGATCCGCGACCGTTGCTATCGTGACTACGTCCGGAATCATGGCCCCGTTCGCCAGTCAACTCTCCGTCAACCCTGCGTACCTCGTAATGGCGATTGGTGCCGGTGCCTCAATCTTTTCATGGTATAACGACAGCGGCTTTTGGATCGTCAAAGAGATCGGTGGTCTCACACAAAAAGAGACACTCAAGACGTGGACGGTGGTCACCACCTTGGTCGGCGTCGTCGGTCTCATTACCACGCTGATTGCCTCACGAATAATCCCGCTCGCCTGAGGAGGAATCTCCTTTTCAGTCGATTCGTTCCCTTCCGTTCAACTCTGTTTTCTGTGCTCTTAGCGGTGGGGTTGTGGGAACTACGCCTCGAGATAGGACAGTCGAACACATCAACGATAGTCTCATCTCAGTCAAACACGCCTGTCTTCGTTACGACAGGCGTTCCGTCCGCCTTTTACCTCGAGCACATCGACGGGGACGCTGACGTCGATCTACTCCTCGCGAAAGTATGCCCGCATCGAGATTGTCGAGCATACCTTTTGCGACGGACCCACCGGTGAGTAGAAGATGCGATAATTATTATATAATTGCTTAAAACCAGTGTACTTTCACATAAAATCCGAATTGAGAGAATAGTAGAGCACGAACTACCGCCGATAGTGACTGACTAGAACTTCTTCAAGCGATTTGGGAGTCCGAGCTCCCGGCAGTGATCATCCGGTAGGTTGCAGATACGGTTGTGATGAAACGGCGGCCAGTGCATCAACGGCTTGAGGAGCTTCATGAGCGTGGTGCGTTAGAACGAGGGAAATGGAGTCCACAGGAGGTTATCTGGTGGATTCCAGGGGAATAGATGCTTCATTCAAATAGAACTCGACCCGTCTACATCTGTTTCTTTTTGGATTCTAAGCCACATTTTAATGGAGTAATCGCCTCTCTCTGGTATGAACGTCAGATTACTCGAAGCAACCGAGCATCCGGAAGAACTCATCTGTCGTGGCGTACGGAACGACTACATAGCCTTGCAACTCCCATAATCCAATCTGCTACCCGTGTGAACGATCGTACACGAACTTCTGATCGGATGTTACGGGAGTATATATCCGGAAATACCTACGAATTTTCAGGACGCTCATTCAAGCAGCGGGGCTATTACTATTGACGATGAATAAGGTACGTAGTTCAAAA
Organism: Haladaptatus sp. AB643; assembly: GCF_024136975.1. Classification (NCBI taxonomy): domain Archaea; kingdom Methanobacteriati; phylum Methanobacteriota; class Halobacteria; order Halobacteriales; family Haladaptataceae; genus Haladaptatus; species Haladaptatus sp. AB643. The sequence continues at coordinate 196,430 of NZ_JAMYJW010000007.1, read as the reverse complement.
GAGCAGATGGCTATCCTAACATCATTTATTGTCGTAGCTGGTGCGATCGCTACAAGTCTAGCGATGGCGTGGGCATTAGGAGCGAGTAGTAATTCTCCCCCATTTGCACCTGCGGTCGGTGCAAATGCCCTCTCGACAATGCGCGCTGCATTTCTTCTAGGACTACTTGCTGCTTTAGGAGCGATCACACAAGGTGGCAATATTTCGAAAACGGTGGGGGAAGGGCTGATAGCGGGCGCTCAATTAACACCGCTCGCGGCGATTGCAGGTCTACTGACAGCAGCAGGCTTTATTTCACTTGGAGTTCGGGCAGGATATCCGATCCCAGCCGCGTTTGCAACGACGGCGTCGATCGTTGGCGCGGGACTGGCACTTGGTGGGGAGCCTGCATATGGGACCTATCGTAAGATTGCAATATTCTGGGCGGCAGTACCAGTGATGTCGATTACGATTGCTTATACAACGGGATACTTGCTCCGTCGCACTGGACTTTCCGAACAAAGCACGCTCCCGATTCTCGGTGGGATCGTTGGGATCATCGTTGCGAATATGCCATCGGCCCTGATTCCTGCTCCTGGTACTGCACAGGGAACCATCGCGAGTTACGTCGCTAACTCATTGAGGCTGACTAGCCCGACGATAATTGGAGGGTATGATTTTGTGATGGCGTCTACGAGTTTGATTCTGGGTCTATTCGTAGCCGGGTTACTTCGACGATCACTCAATCGTTCGATCGACCGTGGAGTTCGGCTTTTTTTGATTGGTCTTGGGAGTTTAGTTGCCTTTTCGAGCGGTGGCAGTCAAGTTGGCTTAGCGACCGGTCCGTTAGAGCCTCTGTTTGAATCACAGCTGCATCTTCCAGGGACGATATTACTATCGATCGGAGCAATTGGAATTCTGTTGGGAGCATGGATGGGGTCGCCCCGAATTCTCCAAGCGGTCGCACGTGATTACTCATCGCTCGGCGTTCTACGATCTATTGCAGCGCTGATTCCGGCGTTTATCATCGCTCAAACCGCGATAATTCTCGGCTATCCGATCTCGTTCAACAATATTATCCTCTGGAGTATCATTGGAAGTGGTCTAACTGAAGGGACAGAAAGTATCTCCGTCCGAAAAACGGTTTATACAGTCGCAATTTGGTTTCTCACACTCTTTGGTGCCGGAGGCACTGGATTTATACTGTATCGAGTTTTTGCCTTAGTTCTGTAACCGAGACTAACCTAATATTTGTCCTGTCAATTTCATTATAGGGCCGTCAATCCGTCTCGATTAGCAAGTCGGTGTCTCGCTAAGGAAGGCTATGGAAGAAGACTTCTACGAATACCATGGAAAGGACAGTCGGTCAGCTCACGCACCGCCTGCGAAATTACGATAGCTGATCATCATCAATAGAATACATCAGTTATCATCTCAGTCTTGTATCTAAGAATAGTGAATCAACGGAGTAAAGCTAGTCACGCTCGGCTGAACTTCCCACGCTACCGCTAAGCGGCCGCATCGTACCGCGTTGTTTAGCGCGAAATCGAGGTCGAAGGCGAATTGGTCGGCCTGTGCGCGGTTCTGTGCCATCTTGACAGTGTCACGGTCTGAGGCGAGTTTGTGCCCTTGCTTTTGTGAGTGCAATGGGGAGACTGGTGCCGGGTAATGGCTCACCCAGTGCGATGAGTCATCAACCAATCAGAGCATCCCAAATCACACTCCGAAGTATCTCCTTATCGAACTATACGAAGCCATTTCATCGTAGTTGTAAAGCAGTATCTCATATGTTCCCGGACAAAGATTAGATAGGATGGAAAAGATACAAACGATCTAAACGATGGCTCTCTTCGGAATTCTACAAAATTCGCTATAGAACCGATGAGAGCTCCGATTTGTACGAGTTAGGATAGCACCGTTTATCTCATTTGAGTAGACCTTCGAAAATAACAGTTCGATTGAAAATCGAAACAGTCGACGGAAGTTATCAAGAGCGGTGGCCACCCTCAACGTGCAATGCGACGAATACAACGCCTGGGTTGTCTACTTGTGGGCGCGGTACTCCTCACATCCGTAGCGATGGGTGCCACAGCCTCCAGTGGCGATTCAGCAACACATGTGAACGATCACGCGGGGAGAGAGCACCAGATTCAACTTAGTGATGGAACGGTCCAGATCCAAGACACACACCTGTCAGGACCAGGACTTCCGACCACTTCGATTGAACACCGGGCGTTTACGATCGATTCGTCGACAGTCCACATCGACGGAGTAACGCTCACCATCGACGGTCATACGCAAACAGTTGGCCAAACATCCATTACAATGGATAATGTCGGCATCGTTCTTGACGATGTATCGACGAGTTCGTCCTAATGGTATGAAAGATTAGTTTTTTAATTACCATCCCTCAATTTTCAGTTACGATTCCCAGTTGGCGTATCAGACTGATATTGTCCGCATAGAGATAGAGGTCAACGATTCTCCCGTTTTCAATACGAAAGACACCAGCATTCTCTAGGGTAATCTCGTTGCCCGTCGGCTCGACTCCCATAATTTCCCCCTCGTGCGTCCCGGTCAAAGTATGCCGATATACAACGGTATTCCCTTCAGCAATGCATCCATCTTCCGTGACAATGAGGTCAGGAAATGCAGCGAAAAAGTCTGCATTCCCTGCTTTAAACTCCTCACGGCTTTGGAATGATTCCCCATTCCCGGTTGCGTACTCCGAGTAGTCCTCAACCAAGAATTCGTCAGCAGCCTCTATGTTTTTCTCGTTAAAAACTTCCTCCATGAGGCTACGCACAATCTCCTTGTTTTCTGCTTCCATCTGCTCCTGCTCGTTCATTGTTTTTGCCCGAGGAGAAGTACGCTATCGCTATAGATAAGATGTCTCTCGCCTTTATAGGAATTCTCTACTGGAGAAACTGGGCTGAAGCGGGTGGTTAGTTCGGCAGTTCTGTCCGTCCCGTTTGCAGGCACGGCCAGCACGGGAAGCCACTGAGGCTGTCACAGTCGCACTCTGCCGATTCAGCGTCGTCTTTGTCCTCCGATGGGAAGGGCTTGAATGTCCCGCCGTCGGGTGCATTTTCGACGGCGGCTATGTGTTTGCAAAAGGCGTTCCGGTGAACGTGGTGCGGGCACGTACAGGCCATCAGTTCCTCAGTCGCGTCGTCGCTGGAGGCGGTGTACTGGTGGGCTGCGGGGTTCTCGTGACTCTCGTTGGTGACTTCGACGAGTCTGGGGGCATCGACGTCGAAGGCAAATCGTTCGACCTGTACAATCTCGAATTGTTCTATATCAGTGAGATATCATTCTCATTAGTTCACTCCATAGCAACTGGGGAAATTCATCCGTCGTAAGCGAGGGGGCAGATTTCCCGACAGAGCGACCTTTAGCTAGTGATCTTGGTTCCCACTAAACATTGACAAAGGACTTAACAGATGATACCGCATGGTTCTGCTATGGCAGAGATACTCTTTCTCATTGGACTTGCTGTTGCAATTTTCGTAGGGTTCAATGTTGGAGGTTCGAATACAGGTGTTGCGTTCGGTCCCGCAGTTGGGAGCCAAACAATCTCAAAGTTCGGTGCTGCGTCTCTTATGAGTATCTGTGCACTTATTGGCGGATGGACAGTTGGCCGCAATGTTATCAATACAATGGGTGGGGAAATTGTTCCGAGTCGATTTTTCACTCTGGAAGCGAGTATTGCAATTCTCTTTTTTATCGGATTGGCGTTGTTCCTTTCAAATATTGTTGGTGTCCCTGCCTCGACCTCAATGACTGGAGTTGGCACAATTGCTGGTCTCGGCCTTGCAACTGATGCACTGAACGTGGGAGTGATGGGGCGAATTGTTTCATGGTGGCTTGTCTCTCCGGTGATTGCCTTTTGGGTGAGTGCTATTATTGGTCGATACTGGTACCCTACCCTTCTCGATTGGTTTGCGATTACACAGACCAAAGGTACACTGCTTCAGATTGATCGCTCGGGAGGGATTGCCCGGCCAACACTCGGTCCAAATACAACTATGCGAGAATTCATTGGTACCTTGTTGGTTATCATCGTTGGCTGTTATACTGCATTCTCAGCAGGGGCATCGAATATGGCGAACGCAATTGCTCCACTCGTCGGCAGCGGTGCCATTGAAATGAACTATGGTATTTTGATTGCGGGGACTGCTATTGCAGTCGGTGCGTTTACCATTGCTCGACGGACTCTCGATACGATGGGAAGTGAACTCACTGATATGCCTCTACTTGCAGCATTGATCGTCGCACTTGTGAGTTCCACACTTATCACTGTCCTTTCAGAGCTCGGGATTCCTGCTAGCATCGTTATTGTTTCTACGATGAGTATTGTCGGTCTTGGATGGGGCCGTGCCACTCGCGTAAAGGAGTATACTCGTCGCTCTACAATGATCGAAGAAGGTCCACTGGGGATCACTGGTGGCGCACTTGCTGTAGATTCAGCGGACACGCCAACAATAAAGAAAACCAAACCAGAAGAGAACCACCATTCCTCGACTAGTGAAGTAGAGAGGAATCAACACCCCGATATTAATTCGCTTTATGAACCGTGGACTACAGCACGGGTTATTGCCATGCAAAATATTGTTCCAGGGATTTCAACAGTCTCTGCGTACCTGTTGTTCGAATTCGTTCCTCTATTCGGTTAGTCTGCTTTTCGCATTTATCAGACAAATTTGTAGATATTCTCTTTCATAATGAGTCACAGTGACCCGAGGTATCGAAAGTATCCGTCAGCGGGTGAACGTTGCGCCGTGATCCGTGGTGCCCAACTCGTGGTACTGCCAGACGTGAATGAGTTCGTGGCGGACAGGCGCACTGAATTGCTCCCGGCCGTGGTGTTCGTAGGCCGTCCAGGTCAACGAAATCGTGATCGCCTCTGTTGTCGGGTTGTACTTCGTCACACCTGCTTGTCGTTGCGTCGATGTGAGACTTCCCAGTCGATCGTTTCGACCGGCAGATCCGGAAAGTGTTCAGCGGCGACGGTAGTTGCGTGCTGTTGTGCTCGGTCGAGGAGGGCCGTCGGTGTCTCGGGTGTTTCATCGGTCGCTGTGTTCGCGCTTTCTGTCAGCGTTCGCTGGTCAGTGATATCCGAGAACGTCAATTGGCGTGCCATAGATGAAAAACTGAAGCGGTGATTAGTTCGGCAGTTCTGTCCGTCCCGTTCGCACGCACGGCCAGCACGGGAAGTCACCGAGGCCGTCACAGTCGCAGTCTTCGGGTTCGATCTCGTCGTCCTCGGAGGGGAAGGCGTCGAGCGTCCCGTCGTCGGTTGCGGTTTCAACGGCGGCCATGTGTTTACAAAAGGCGTTGCGGTGGACGTGATGCGGGCACGTGCAGGCCATCAGTTCACCAGTCACGTCGTCGATGGAGACTGTGTACTGGTGCTCTTCGGGGTGCTCGTGGCCCTCATTGGACATCTACAGAAGAATCAAGGCGAGTTCCTCGGGGCTTGACCCCGAGGCGGTTCACTAAGCGAACTTCAACATCGAAAGGGAGCAACTATCAGGAATTAATACCCGAGGAATTCGTTGAGTGTTCTAAATTCCTCAGAGGAGAGGATAACCTCGGTGGTCAGCTCATCAATCCGATTAAAATCGTCGTCTAATGTGAGTATTGTTTCTGCTCCCTCCTCAATAGCAACTTGAGCATAGTATCCATCCCAGCCATCAATATTCATTTCACCAGCACACTCGAAGCCAGCCCGAACAGTGTCTTCAGCGAGTTCCTCGTACCAGTGAATCCGCTTTGCATCCATGAATCGTTGCATGAGCGCAGATGCCCTCTCGTTCGCGAAACCATAAACAGAAGAGAGGATGTGATGAGCACCAATAAGAGATGCATGCGGGACGATTGCCTGGATCTCTCCAGCAATGGCTTGTCGAACATAGGCGAGCGCTACATCGCTAACTGGTGTCCCTGCATGTGCGAGTGCAGTTACTCCAACATCGAATAGGTATGGTTCATCACTCATCGCTCGTCTCTTCGCTATCTGCTTGCCGTCGAATAATATTGACGTGGCGCTTCGCTTCGGCATCTAGCTCGTCGTATTCGGATTGGTCTCTATGTGCCGCGGCATCTTCGATGATAGTTTCGAGATCAGTGATGATTTGGTCGGGATTGTCCTCTGGTTCGATGACTGCCTTACCGTCTTCTTCGTGGATTTCGACTTCGGTACCAGGTGTAATCCCGAGACGTCGGCGGACGTTTTGTGGAAGAACAATTCGTCCCTTTGAGTCTACTTTGCTCACATTCCCACTTACGGTGGGAACCAATTTAATCATTTTGACTCTCATTGTGTTTCACTACCTTCGTCGAGAGTCACTCCCAACGAAACGAATGTCCGTAGGGTTAGTTCGGCAGTTTCTTCCGTCCCGTTCGTACGTACGGCCAGCACGGGAAACCACTGAGGCCGTCACAGTCACAGCCTTCCGGTTCGGAATCGTTGTCGTCCTCGGAGGGGAAGGCGTCGAGCGTCCCGTCGTCGGGTGCGGTTTCGACAGCGGGCATGTGCTTGCAGAATGCGTTCCGGTGGACGTGGTGCGGACACGTGCAGGCCATCAGTTCACCAGTCACGTCGTCGATGGAGACCACGTATTGGTGGTCATCGGGGTTCTCGTGGCTCTCGTTGGTGACGTCGACCATTCCAGGGGCATCGACGTCGAAGAGAATTGTTCCCATTGTGCGCGTTTCAACACACGCCCGAGGGCACCGTTCTTCCCACCATATTGTATACGCCACATGAAATAAAGGTTGGTGTTCACCACATGGTATACACCAACAGGACTATACTTCGGTAGTATGTACTGTGGAGTATGTCCAAAGACCGCAGTGATTCAGGGCGGTACGTCGAGACGGTGACGCTCGCCGACGTACTCGCTATCTTCGAGGAAGTAGAGGGACCAGTGGTGACCTCTGGTGATGTCGCCGATGCCCTTGAGTGTTCACGAGAGACTGCTCGGCGAAAACTCGGGCAGCTCGAGGACCGGAGCCGCGTGAAGAGTCGCCAGACTGCTGGAAGAGTCGTCTGGTGGCTAGTCGATGATGATTCGGTGAATGAGGTTGATCCGGGTGACCCAATCTTTTCACGGACGACCTACAGCTCTGGGGAGTCCACTGATGCGTCCGAACATGTGGATGATATCCTCTATGGGAATCGGTCGAAATGAGTCGGCCACTGCCGCTGTTCGTCGATACTGGTGGGTTGTACGCTGCCTTTGACGAGAATGATGTGAATCATGATGAGGCGAATGCTGTGTTCGATGGCATGGAAGCAGGCGACTATGGACCGGTGTTCACCAGTCGGTATGTGCTTTCGGAGTTTGCGACGTTGATGTGGTACCAGATTGGGCATGCAGCGGCTGTTGAGGCGCTTTCGACGGTTCGGCAGTCGAAGACGTTCAATATCTTTCCGGTGGGCAAGCAGACGTTTGACGCAGCGTGTGAGGAGTTCGAGCGTTTCGACGATCAGGGGATTTCGTTTGTTGATCAGACGAGTGCAGTGCTTGCTCGAGAGCACGAGATTGAGCATCTGTTCGCTTTCGACAGTGATTTTTCGACGATGGGATTCGAGCGGGTGCCAGTGGATACAAAAGCGTAACTCTCCAGAATTCTTTTAGCTGAGCGGTTCCTGTCTTATGATATGCACCGCTCACATTCGTGCACCAATACGGTCGTGCAGTCGATGAGCGGCATCTCTCTGTTTTCATAGCTGGTGGCAGGGGTCGTTAGGTCGGCCCCACGGAATCGCCAATCAACTACTCACAAGCTACCAGTATACAATGTCACAAATATACGACCTTCGCGACCAGATCGAGCACCTCGAATCACTCACAGGGGACGGCACTGAACTCGTCACCGTTACTGTTCCCAACGGCAAGTCGTTGGGATCGATTCGAAAACGAATTGCCCAGGAATACGCCAGTGCTGAGAATATCAAATCTGATCAGACACGGGATCATGTCCAGCAAGCGCTCAAGCGTGTCCAACGGCTCCTCCGTCGATACGAAAGGACACCAGAGACGGGACTCGTGATCTATGCGGGTGTCGTTGATGGGGACTTAATCTCGACAGTCTTCGACGACTTGCCGACACCAGTTGCCGAGTCCACATACCGGTGTGATGATCACTTCGATCTTACTCCCTTGGTTGAATCAGTTACGCCGAATGAGACCTTTGGACTCATCGTCATCGAACGTGGTGGTGCTGCCATTGGACGACTCGTTGGAGAGCGCATCATCCCGATTCGGACGTTCGAAAGCCAAGTGATGGGGAAGTCCAGGGCCGGTGGACAATCTGCACAGCGGTTCGAGCGCGACCGCGAACGGCAAGTCCACGAGTTCTTTCAACAGGTCAGTAATATTGCCACCGATGCATTCACTGGTGACGAAGGAACGGTTACCGGGCTCGTCGTTGGAGGGACGCTCGCGACTGCGAAGCGGTTCGTCTCCGACGGCTACCTCGATCATCGGTTGCGCAATCGGCTGCTCGGAACGTACTCGGTTGAATATGCGACCGTACAAGGGTTAGACCAGCTTGTCGAAAAAGCAGATGAGCAACTGCTCGATGCCGAACAGCGAGAAGGACGCGAGCGGCTCGATGAGTTCTACTCGCGACTTCGAGATGGTGAGCTGGTTGCATATGGTGGTGAGGAGGTAGAGCGAGCGATCGAGTTCGGAGCGGTTGAGTCCCTGCTCATCGCATCGACAGTGCCGCGAGACCAACGAGGAGAGTTGGAAACAGCTGTCGAACAACAGGGTGGCGACGGATATGTGATTGACACCGATACCGAACGTGGGTCGCAGTTCGTGAAGGCCTTCAATGGTGTTGGAGCACTACTTCGGTTTCCGGTGAAGTAAGATCGCTTTCTATTATGCAAAGTAGCCATAGTTAGTAGACAGAATCGATGACGATATTTTTCGGGTGATGTCTTGAGAACACCTGTGGTTGTATCGGCTCTCCCACGAAATTCCGGCGGCACACGGCTTTCGAGTCCCAATATATTTATAAGATAGAAGTTAGTTTCAAAACGATAATAGATGGCAGTATTGGACGACCTGTCTGGCTTCGAATTCGAAGATGTGATGGAAGATGTGTTTCGCAATCTTGGTTACGAGAATGTCCGGCAAGCGGTAAAGACGGCTGACGAGGGCCGGGATATTCTCATGGAAGAAGTCGTCGATGGGACGCGACGTGGAATCGTAGTCGAATGCAAACACACCGGAACTGTCGGCCGACCCGTTATCCAAAAACTCCACTCTGCGATTGCGACCTTCGAGTACGACGGTCCCAAGCGAGGGATGGTCGTCACGACTGGCCGATTCACTGAGCCAGCAAAAGAGTATGCAACGCGTCTTGACCAGAACGACGACCCATACTTGATCGAACTCATCGATGGGCAACGACTACGTGCAATCGCCAACAAGGTGGGACTCGACCTGTATAACGGCCGTATCGAGATTCTTTGCGACGAGACACTGCGACCGTTCGATCCAACTGGTACTATCGAGGCTCCGGTGAAAGAGGCGTTCCATGATATCGAGAACATTGAATCCGCAGACATCCCGCACTCCACGGCCCATGTAACGTTCGAACCCACTGCGGTCATTACTGCCAAGACGAATGCTGTCTTCGAAACGACGGTCGGCGTCATCCACCGCATCAACGAAACGGACAAGTTTGTCGTTCACGCTGACCAGTCTCGACCGACGGTTCTTGATGACGACGTCGGCCAACTCGTCGCAACTAATTTGCGCCAGAGTGTGGACCTCGACGAAGATGCGTTCCGTGACGAGTTCGACGACCTCGATGTGAAGCGCTTCGGCCAAACAGAGACCGAATACAAAGACTGGGCCGTTGACCAGATACGGGCCCGACACACGACGACGGTCCACTACACTGGCGATAACAACGTCGACTATGAGAAGACCTGCGAACCCAAACAATCGGATGTTTCGATGCAGTCCATCACGCCAATGTATCTTCCGCACGTTCGCCAGCGTACGGATTTACAACAGTATTCGTATCCCTACGAGTACTACGCCGCTGGGCCATCGCGTGTCTCAATTGAAAACGGCATTCACCGTTGTGTGCAATGTGGCGACGAGGACGCGTCGGCGTTCACCTACTGTGCGAACTGTGGCAGCATCAACTGCGGTAGTCATATCAAGTCCGAACGAGTCGAGGAGACGCCGATCTGTACGGGTTGTGCAGTGACCGAACGGTTCGCGCTTAAGACGAAGTACTTCTACGACGAGAAGAACATGGAGTCGTTCCGCGAGGAGTACGCCTCGATGCCAATCCAGCAGAAGGCAATGGAGAATAAACCGCTCGTGGCTGGTACCGCGGTTTCGGTCGTGCTAGTGGTGTTGCTGGTTCTTACGTCGATTGGTGCTCTTTGAGGGGTCTAGAACACTGACATTTTTCAAGCGGAATCTACGAGGGTACCAAAAAGTACTCGAAACGAGCAGAGTACCTCTCGGTATACTACGATGACTTACATAGGACTATGGATGTTTGCCGCGAACGATCTCATCTTTTTACTGCCATTGACACTCGTTATCGGCTGGGTACTTGATTACCGACGTGACGCCTTTTATTCGTTCGCCGTCGTTGTAATCAGCCTCCTGTTCTCATATGGGATGGGGTTGTTCTATCATCACCCAGCCCCCTACCAAGTTCATCCAAGAGCAACGGCGGCATCAGGTTCACCAGAGAACTCGTTCCCAAGCCAACATGCGACAGCAACAGTTGCATTCGCGCTTGGGGTCCTTCGGCGACGACTCTTCGTGACAGGAATTTGCTTTGCCATCGTTGCTGGTCTTGTGTCTGTCGCCCGTGTTGTCGTAGGATACCACTGGACGGTAGATATATTGGCAGGTGCAATGGCAGGAGGAATTGGACTTTCTCTCACGGAACTCGGTGCACAATATATCAACCAGATTGCGGACGCCTGCATCGGAATTGATGAAAACCTGCGTGAAATCGCGGGGTTCAATTGAGAATACCTGCGGTATAGTCTACGAAATCAAGGCAAATATCGTCGGATCCAATGTAGTAAACTGGGGATGAATGATAACGAAGACTGAACGGGATACAAAGCAGTCAAAGCAGCAGGGGAAAGTATCCCAGTCGACTGTAGTGACTGCCTTGACGACCGATTTCTTCCGCCACAGTCAGTGATCACTCCTCATCTTGTAGTGCAACTGCAATCGCTTTGAGCTCTGGCTTCCGGAACGCGTTTGACGTTTGTTCTGGATCATCGTCGTCCAGTTCGCCGATTTTCCAGAGGATTCCGGCCCGCATTTGTGGTTTGGATGGTAGATTGTTCGTGTCGATATCGTAGTTTACCGTCGTACAGATTGCTGCAAGGGCTTCTTTCGTGAACGCCGTCGATTCCATCCGTTCGTATCTCCCGACAGCCTGTCGAATTTCGTTGCGGAGTTCGTTGACGGTTTGTGTCATAAGGACACTGGTGCTCGGGATGGTCCTGTAGGTTCTGGTTTCTGCTATGATGGAGTGATCCTCGTTGCGTCTATGGGATGGGTGTGATCAATTGCCCACCGTGCACGCCGTCTTCCGACGTATCTCGGTCATCCCTACTGTAGTCTTATTTGTTCTCCGAAGTATGGTAGAATTCACAGTAAGGAGCCAGTAGTCGTACCGAGACTAGACGTTAGCTGTTGGTGTGTCTGCAGCCCTGTCTGAAAGCGCTGAATAATCTTTGACTGGTGTTCCGGACATGCAATGGGTACAATTGCTCCGTCTTGGACGGAGACTATGGATTGGGCTGCAGAATACGACGCGAAGCGACAGCCAGGACAAGAAATACCACCAGCGGGTTGGTGATGAAGAAGCGTCGCTGTGTCATTAGAGGTAAGTCCACAGATCGAAGTGAACTGCTCAAGATGCTCATCACAACTGAGCACAGGAATTCGAAGATGATCCAGGAGGAGAAATGACACGGCTTGCTGGCTATCAGGGTCGAGAGCAGATTGGCACGCATTACAATCGATAGCTGGGAGATCGTCGGCGATTTCCGACTGAGATTGCGGAAAATCTGCGGGTTGCATTACATCATCTAACAGGCTGCAATACGGATAAGTAATTGGGGCGTTCGTCATGAGCGAAACTAGAGGGACGATTCGCGTGACATTTATCGAGGTCGTCCTCGGACGGAAAGGATTCGAGCGTTCCGTCGTCGGTTGCGTTCTCGACGGCGGCCATGTGTTTGCAGAATGCGTTCCGGTGGACGTGGTGCGGACACGTACTGGCCATCAGTTTGCCAGTCACGTCGTCAATATTGTTTACGTGAGATCGGCTAAACCACGTTCACAGCAGAAATGCAAATACTGGATAGGAGGCAACAACCGCTAGCGAGGGCGTCAACACCCACATTGTAACGATACGTTTGGCCGCCGCGGAGTCGAACAGGCTCCGCTGATCGAGATCCACCGGTCCCTCTGCACCAACGTTAGGTACGTCTGGTAGTTCCTCCGGCTTCTCTGCCGGTTCCTCGTGACGGGCAATATCACCGATCGTTGGACTTGCAGGCATATCCTCAGCACGGGAGGTGACTAGCGCTCCTGTCGAAACCTCTAAATCCGGATGTTCCCGTTCTGGCGTCGCAAACTCCACGATTGTCGCTGCTCGGCTTGCTCGACCCCATCCGAGTCCAATAATCGTCGATGTCGTACTTACTGCGAGGCTCGCCGGGATCCCGAAGTAGGACAAAATTGTGATGACTGTGCCACCAACTATGGAGACGATCAGTGAGGCGAGAATGGGGAGCTCTGTAATATCGTCTCCGACCGTCTCCAACGTGCGACGGGCGATGGTGAAACTGCCGAGACCGAAGGCTACGACCGCGAGCAAGACACCCTGGTTGACGGTGAGCGATCCTCCTTCGCTGACGAGGGGAGCCACAGCGTTCGCCGCGTTTGACGCCCCCGCCGAAAACGCCATGTAACACGCAATGACAACTACCGAGAGTGATCCAAGGATATCCTGTCGTGTCGCGTTCGGATTCAGGTAAAGGCGGGGAATCGTCCCAGAACGGTCGATTTGGATGAAGTGGAGATCAAACTTTGTGAACGCGACATAGCGATCCAGGTACGGGTAGAGGTAACGCCCGACCACGATTCCGATGCTGAGGCTGATCAGCGGCGCGACGATCCATGCTGAGACGATAGTAAACATCAGTGCCTGATTGAGCGTGTTCGACGCGAGGCCCAGTCCAACGATGGCGCCAACGGCTGTCATTGAAGTTGAGGCTGGAACACCGTACAGATTCGAAATAAGGAGCGATGCGCCGGTAAAGAACAAGACGGCGACGCTCGCAGCAGGCGTGAATTGGGTTGCTGGTATGATACTGCTGCTCATCGTCGCGATGACGTTTCGACCGACAGTCCATGCGCCGAGAAAGCCAAAGCCAACGAACAGGGCTGCTGCGGTCGCCTTCCGTAGGAGACGCGAGCCGACTGCCGGACCGAACGCGACACCCGTCGATGAGCCACCAATATTGAAGCCAACGAATATGGCGACGACTACACCGGCGACGGTTAGGACTGATACCATTGGTTTCCCGCTAAATCAACGTTTCTGACTCCTATATAAAATCCACGAAGCCAGCTCAGAGATGGCACTGTCCAGCCTGCATTTCGATGCACCAGACACATTTGCTGCGACATGGTTTACGACGTTCAAAGCCATCTGTATTGGAGCAATCTTTAGTGTCGTCGGTGCTGCCACAAGCTGATAGCCTCTTCTAGAAATGAGACAGGTTGTATGAGCTGGTCTATTCGGGAGGTTGTTAGGCAATTGGTAGAAGATGCTGATTGGTATTTGCATTCATCTTCACCCGAACTTTTTGCCCAAAACAGCTATCTGAGCGATTTGAGATAGCTACTCTCGATGTCCGACAAAATACTCCACGAAGATAAAATCTCGCGAGAAGAGGTCGCTGATCGATTGCAAGCAATTGCACACGAACTCCGAGAGGGTGGGGATGCCAACATCGATGTCGGCAATAAGACTGTGACGCTCTCACCAGCAGATTCTGTGGGCTACGAAATTGGTACTCGAGAATCGTCATCGGTACTTCGTGGGAGTCGCGAATCGGTGAACATCAAACTGGACTGGAAACCCGAGTAAGAGAACAATTGTGTATCGTCGATAGAATCTTGAGATCGGCCCATCTTTATCGATTATGTCCCCATCAGTTCAGAATGGTATCACAGTCGCTCGGTCAGTTCAAACTGAAATACAGGAAAAGCGGGTAACGTTTCTCGCTGGGAGTATTGCGTACCACGCATTTATCTCTCTTCTACCCTTGCTTCTTCTTGCGTTTCTAGCGTTTGCAGCGATTGGAAGCACCAACCTGCAAACCCAAGTGATCAACTTTGCAGATTCCCTTTCTCCCGCAATCGGTGATCTCGCTAAAACAACTCTCGAGAGTGAACAAGGACGAGCGAGTGCGTCCATTGTCGGGATTCTAACGCTTACATGGGGGGCGTTGAAGCTCTTCCGGGGATTGGATACTGCTTTCTCCGAGATTTATGTGGCTGAAACCGATGATTCCATTCTCGACCAGATACGTGATGGACTCATCGTCTTGTTCGCGATTGGATTTGCCGTGATTGCAACGATCGTTGCAGGCACACTGCTCGCCCTTTTTCCTGCAGTTCCATTTATCGAACTGCTCAATCCACTCGTGTTAATCGTGGCTCTCGTCATCGCATTTTTCCCGATGTATTATCTCTTTCCTGGCGTCGAAACCACACCGCGTGAGGTGCTTCCTGGAACAATATTTGCGGCCGTGGGATGGACAGCACTTCAGGGCCTGTTTCAGATCTATGTGCAAGTAGTTGGGTCAAGTGCTTCGGGTGTGCTTGGTGCGGTGCTTCTCTTAGTCACGTGGCTCTATTTCAGTGGGTTGGTACTACTCATTGGGGCAGTGTTGAATTCCGTCCTTTCACACCGAACGGAAACAGCAGCTGAACAGACAGAAACCCGACAACGAACGCTCACCCGCGATGAAGCTGCTCGGTATGTTCGCCTCATTCGCGAACGAGTGTTCGGACGTTATGAGCGCATGGAAGCAATAGAAGTTCCAGCCGATGAATCGTTCTTGAACTCAATTACGAAGCAACCTGCTACAGTCGAGTTGATTGAAGAGATATCGAAAACGGACGATGGTACGCAATACGAAATTCGAGTGCGATGGACTGAAAACAGCGATGAAAAAGCAGACTAATGTGGGCAAAACACTCATTAGACGCCTCTTCGATTTTCGATTTGAATTATGATACTGAATTTTGGCCTGGACAGCGGTTCAATGGTCCCGTTGCAAGCGAATAACACACTCACGACTTCATCCGTTGTCAGCAATTACGTGATTCCCGCCGCACTGTTCCTTGTAACACTCGTCGTGGTATATCTGATCGGACGGAGTGTCCTTATTCCACTGCTCACACGAGTGCTGAAAGAGCAGGGACATGATCCTGCTGTTCGCAGTCTGGCCGAGAATATTGCGGGTGTACTTGTTTGGGTACTTGCTATCGCGCTTGCGTTCACGGTCGCTGGCTTCGAGGGCGTTATCGCCGCATTCGGTGTCTTCGCTGGTGCTATCGTCCTCGCAATCGGGTTCGCCGCACAGGAACTCCTTGGCAACTTCGTTGCTGGAATCTTCATCCTCAAAGACCGGCCGTTCACAGTCGGTGATTGGATAGAGTGGAGCGGTGGCGAGGGCCAAGTCGAGGACATCGATTTGCGTGTGACTCGAGTTCGAACGTTCGATAACGAGCGAATTACGGTTCCAAATGGTGATTTGGCGAATGATGCGGTGAAGAATCCAGTGGCCTATGATAAGCTCCGGCAGAAATTCGTCTTTGGAATCGGCTACGATGACGATATCGACCATGCAAAGGACGTGATTCTCGACGAGGCACGACAGCACAATGAAATTCTCGCAGATCCAGCACCCGATATTCGGGTGACTGAACTCGCTGACTCATATGTCGGGTTGCAAACTCGCTTTTGGATCGGTGAGCCTGGGCGAGGAAACTTTACGCGCATTCGGTCAGAGCTAGTACAAGCAGTGAAAGAACGACTTGATGCTGAGGCAATCGATATGCCCTATCCGGTTCGAACGCTTGAAGGGTCGATCGAACTCTCGGAGTAGCGTGCGACGAACATTCGTAATAGCTCTTCTGCTTGGGGTGCGCTACAGCGATAGAGTCACGGAGAGTTAGTATACAATACTAACGAGTGCAGACTCTTATCTCAAGTCGGAGCGATAGCAAGGACTCAGTCAGAAAGCAGCAGACCGTGAAAATCGTCCTCGTATCTGCTCCTTATCTCGAGAACTAGTTAAATGGGAATTAGTTAGGGACCGTCACCCTCCTCGACATAGATTGACCCACCGCACTCACTACAGCGGTACTGCTCGGAGTTACGAACTGTCTTCGAGCGCCGATACCGTGCAATCCGAACGTCACCGTCCTCACACACCACACCACTTTGGTGTAGTGAAGCGCTCGCAGTGCTGCGAGGTATCGAGAACGTCCATCCACCGGGTGAACGTTCGCCCGTGATTCGCGTCGCCAAACTCGTGGTACTGTCAGGAATGAATGAGTTCGTGCCGGACGGTCTCACTGAATTGCTCTCAACCGTGCGAGTCGCAGGCGTCCCATGTCATCGATTTTCCATCGGTTCAATAAGTACCCCACCCTTCGATATATCGGGTATGGTGCAGGCGCTGCTGTCAAAACAACATGGTCTGCGCTGACCGTCTTCCAGTTTCGAACAGGCAGTCTCGTTCCGTCGCTCGCGTGTCTCGGACTTTTTAGCGGAGCGGATCCAGCGGATATATTCCCAGCGTGCTTTCGTTGTGATATCATTCCAGAGAGTCTGTGCCTCTGGATGGTCTGCAAGAGCATTCTCCAAGTCCGCTGGCACCGTGGGTTCCGGCCATTCACTTACCGGCTCAATCTCCAGTGTTACAGTGTCGCCAACGTCTGCTCCAGCGTTTTCACACAGAGATTTGGGGACTTCGAACCAGTGGCTTCCTTCACCGTCCGGTTCAAGTGGAGTCTGAAAGTGGAACCCGTTGTTGGTTCCGCGGGCCATTACCATGCCACGTGATGGGAGCTTCTCACTCGCGCGCTCAGGTAGCCTGAGGACTGTCCGCGAGCCGATTGTAACCAGTTGAGCGGTAAAGTTGATTTTTGATTTTGACATTGTACTTTGGTTAACGCAGCTTAGTTTCCATCATATGCAGATTGCAATTCTGTAATGTCGAGCTTCTTCATCTCCAGTAGCGCCTCCATCATGCGCGCACTGGCCTCTGAGTCGTCGTCCGGTAGCTCGTTCAACATTGTCGGCGTAATCTGCCATGAAACGCCGTATTTGTCCTTCAGCCACCCACACTGCTCGGCCTCGGGTACTGCGCTGAGTGCGTCCCAGAGTTCGTCGATTTCGTCCTGGGTGTCACAGTTGACGATGAGGGAGATGGCTTCGTTGAACGCGAAGTCCTGTTCGACACCAGTATCCATAACCGCCAGCCAGACGTCCTCAGCTTTGAAATCTCCGTAGGCAAGCGCTCCCTTTTTGGCTGGACCGGTGTCTTCCGGATACCGTTCTAGGTGGCCCAATTCGGTATCTGCGAAGACATCGGTGTAAAAATCGACAGCTTCCTCGGCTTTGTTGACGTTATCCTGTGTAAACATGAGGGACGGCATTAGATCCGGTCGCCAGTCGCCTTCGTTGCCGGGGAGGATGAGCTGCCACGTGACACCATATCGATCCTGTACCCAACCGTAATAGTCGCTGAACGGGTATTCATCAAGCTGGATGAGCACTGCCCCCCCATCGACAAGCTGTTCCCATAGCTCATCGATTTCCTCTTTTGTTTCTCGACTCACGAAAAACGATATCGACGGGTTGAAACTGAACTCTGGCCCGCCGTTGAGCGCGACAAACGTGAACCCCTCAACCTGGAAGGCAACCGTCATCACGCTGCCGGCTTCCCTGCCGGTTATCTCCTGTCCGGCATCTGGGTAATGGGTAGTGTCCTTAATCTCCGCGTTTTCAAATACGGAGGTGTAAAACTCTGCGGCTTCCACTGCCTGGTCATCGAACCAGAGGTTCGGGGTGATTTTTTGCCTGGATTCGACCGCATTTTCTGTTTCAGTATTTGATGTCATGCCCTTCTCCTGTACAGTAGATACAGGCTAGCAAGCGTCATATAAACGCGCCAAGTGCAATGAAAGTGAATCAGCACTACCGGTGTATCCATTTCTCCCTAAAATTAGATATATTAAAAGACTAAAGCGGTGGTTAGTTCGGCAGTTCTGTCCGTCCCGTTTGCACGCACGGCCTGCACGGGAAGTCCCCGAGACCGTCACAGTCGCAGTCCTCTGGTTCGGCATCGTTGTTCTCCTTCGACGGGAAGGCCTCAAACGTCCCGCCGTCGGTTGCGGTTTCGACGGCGGCCATGTGCTTACAGAAGGCATTCCGGTGGACGCGATGCGGGCAGGTGCAGGCCATCAGTTCGTGAGTCACGTCGTCAATGGAGACGACGTATTGGTGGTTAGCAGGGTTCTCGTGGCTCTCGTTAGTGACAGTGAGGAGTCCGGGGATATCGACGTCGAAGAAGAATTGAACGAGATCATTTGTAAGAGATAGACCAGAATAGTTCCGAATGCGATTCCTATTCCAATTGAGACGATGACCAGCGTGGATGTGAGCGATCTCGTATAGTGAAATGAGAACAGAAAGGGAGCGGTGCTGAAGACGAAAAGCGCGAGTACAAACCATCCAATCGAGTAAAGCATTTCATTGGATGACTCTGTGTCAGTCCAGTTGTCGGGGACAACCGGCATTCTTGCTATACCATAACCACAGAAACGGCGAGGGGGCGCAGATTGCAAACGATAATGAGGTTTGACTACAGATTACTGAACGATGAGTAGGTCCCCTTCTCTTCGCCGGAACCTTCACGTGATATTAGTCGAAGAACCGTATCGCATCTCTCAATCCTGCGCATTGATGACCCTCTTTCTCGCTGGACTAATCTTTGCCGTGAGGGCGACCTATATGGGGGCTGGCTTTGCCGTTGTAACGGGCTTTCTCTTGTTAGTCAGTTTCGTCCAGTATCGAAAACACGGACAACACAGGACGAATTCCAAGAGAATGGAGCGATTGTAACATTCTTCCCGCTATTTCTATATCCGAGAGAAAGAGTGGTCCGCCAATCGTAATATCAATCATTCCGATCCACATGAGAAATGACGCGAAGACCGTTCTCACTGTGTAATTACTCCGCTCTGATTTATGACGGATGAAGGGAATTCTCAAACAATTGCACCGAATGTGAGCACAGTAAAGACAGAGCTAGCGACGAGGAAAATCGAAAAACAAATCCGGGTAGATGCTGATAACTGGAGCGACTCATTGCCGTTATTCCAACTGATATATAAACAACACTTTGTTCGTAAATTAAAACTTCGTGACGCCCGCCTGCCGTTTCGCACGGTGGGACACCTTCAAGTCGATCGTTTCGATCGGCAGCTCTGGGAAGTGCTCGGCGGCGACGATCGTTGCGTGCTGTTGTGCTCGGTCGTGAAGAGCCGTCGGTGTCTCGGGGGTATCGTCACTCGCTGTATCTGCGCTTTCGGTGAGCGTTCGCTGGTCGATGCTATCCGAGAACGTCAGTTGGCGTGCCATGGATAAAAACAGCTGAAGTTGTGGTTCGTTCGGCAGTTCCTTCCGCCTGGTTCTCACGCATGGCCAGCACGGGAAGCCGTCGAGACCGTCACAGTCGCAGCCTTCGGGTTCAGCATCGTCGTCTCCGATGGGAATGCGTCAAGCGTCCCGTCATCAGCTGCGGTTTCAACGGCAGCCATGTGTTTGCAGACGGCGTTGCCGTGAACGTGGTGCGGGCAGGTGCAGGTCATCAGTTCCTTGGTTATATCGTCGGTGCAAACAACCTATTAGTGAACCTCTAAATCCATTAGGGGGATGAATTGAAGATATTGACATCTTTCGTCAGATGCGCAGATCAATCAACGAGGTTGGTCTGACTCAACAAATAAGTGATAAGCGGATAGTGTGTCCCTCTGCTCCAAGCATATTCTATTCGGTTTCTGCGAAGTCGATTGCTTTCCAGCACTGACTTTAGGCTGGTTGGTACGACTTTTCGTCGAAGATGTTATTCTCGTCGTTAGCGGTCACTACGGTATCGGGGTGGCTGTTGTTCAAAACTGCAAGGTTCCACCCGGTATAGAGAGTCGACTGAGTATCCTCCCCACTCCCATTTCGTACAGTAACTGACTCGCCAGTTCCGAGAGTAAAATCGCCGAACGTATAGTTTTGTCCACGACCGTCTTCGAAGCTGAGGATGAAGTCTGTCATGTCAATATTCAAATCACCATCATTCTTGAGGGTGGCGTACTCGTTATTGAGATCTCCGTCCTGATTCGATCGAATGTCGGTGATCACAATCGGTTCTTCCTCTGGCTGCTCAGAGGTCAGTTGTGCGCCAGGATTGCCAGCTTCAGTCATAAATGACGCGGGGGTGTCGATTGTTGGGTTCGGTTTTTCAACGGTTGAGACGACTCGAGAATCGGTCTGCAGTTGCTCGGGAGTAGTCGTACAGCGGACGTAGCCTTGATCAGCATTCGAAAGCGTCGGATGCGAAACCCGACTTATGTAGTTCCTGCCAGACCCAGTGGTAGGTACCCAGAATATAACGAGTAGCTGTTTCAAAAATGGACCGAGAGAATTATGCATGAACGCTCTCTATCCAGCGTGATGCCGACCTCTTGCCGCCTAAATTCATAAGCGGCTGTAGAAACCCCTCCGGTATCCGAATTTCAACCTAGGCGATATTATTTGAGACCATGATGTTATCGATTAGTACTTTATCCCTTCACATCTAAATTTGTGAGAATATTAAATAGTTGGCCAAATTCATAAACGATAAAAACTATAATCGGTCATCAGTTGTCAATATATTACCCATTCATAGATAAGGATGAATATATTCAAATAGTGTTAGTGAATAGCAGACCTACATGGTTAAGTTAACACTTGAACCACGGACGTACGAGGACTTGGAACCTGATCGGCGACCATCGCTTGGTCAGGCGCTAACTCCAGTGGCCGGTATGGTTCTATTTTTAGGGGTCGGAGCAATCGCTCTTGGTCTTGATCCTCAGATGCCGTTAATCTGGAGTATTGCACTCACAGGTCTTGTCGGGCGGTATTGGTTGAATATCTCTTGGGCAGAAATGTACGAGGGTATCGTTGATGGACTCCGAATGGGAATGCAAGCAATTTTGATCCTGTTCGTGATCTATATGCTCATTGCCACATTGACCGCAGCTGGAACGATACCGGCGATCATTTACTACGGGCTAGAATTACTCTCCCCAGGGATCTTTCTACCACTCACGGCCATTTTCTCCATAATAATCGCGTTCACAATCGGTTCATCATGGACGACTGCTGGGACGCTCGGTGTGGCGTTTATGGGAATCGGAACCGGTCTGGGCATCCCTGCACCGATGACTGCCGGAGCAATTCTTACTGGCGCATATACCGGAGATAAAGTTTCCCCTCTCTCAGATACGACTAACCTTGCTGCTGCTGTGACTAATACTGAATTGATGACCCATGTCCGTACGATGCGTGTTGGTACTGGAATCGCCTTCTTACTTTCACTTCTTGGATATACTGTACTTGGGTTCCAATTTACGGGTACAATCCCGGTTGGCAAAGTCGAGACGATTCGAACCGCGATTCTGCACACCTACTCGGTAACACCTCTCGTCTTCCTTCCACTCCTTATTACGTTTGCATTTGCACTATACGGCTACCCAGCTCTCCCATCGCTTGTGGCGGGTGTTTTTGCGAGTGCAGGGACAATGATACTGACTCAGGGAATTTCATTTACGAAAGCCTGGGATATCGCACAGAATGGAACAGCCCCACACACGGGTGCAAAAGTCGTAAACGAATTGTTGGGGACCAGTGGCCTTATTGGATCTGCGTGGACAATTACCATCGTTGCAGCCGCCCTTTCACTCGGTGGATTACTAGAACGAACAGGAATTCTTGCCGCACTGGCCTATCACATGCGTCGAATTATTAGTGGGAAAAAGAGCCTCACAATTGGAACTGGTCTTTCATCGATTACGATGAACCTACTGACTGCTGAACAATATATGAGCATCGTCATCCCCGGTATGACGCTTCGAGGCCTCTATGACGAGTACGATCTTGAAAACCGAAATCTCGCACGAGCTGTCGAAGCTGCCGGGACGACGACAAGTGCGCTCATTCCTTGGAATGCGGGCGGTGTGTATATGGCTGGTGTTCTTGGTGTCTCCACGCTCTCCTATGCGCCATACTATTTCCTTGGGTTCCTCTCACCTGCAATTCTCTTCTTTATGGGACTGACTGGATGGCGCATTACGCATCGTGAATCTCCTTCAGAGAGTTCAGCAAAAGTAGGACAGAGTACCCCAGTTGATGATTGACCGTGCCGCAGTCCTGTCATCTCTCAATCCGACCCATCTGTGGGCATGGTCCCGGTGTCGTGCTCACGGCGTAGACCTTCCGGGTCAGATTTTGATCCAAGAGAATGTAAAACAGACACTACCACCGGTGAAGACGAATTCTCGACTCCGTTAGACCATCAGTATGAACGAGTAGCTGATCTATCGTATTCGTCGACCTAGTACTAATCATGAAAAGACGTGACACTATTTGTCTTCGATGTTGCTAGACATTTTCGCTGCGGCCTCGCGGTCTTTGCAGAGTTGTTCTCCCGATTGGCTCGTTGTTTTGGCCACTTGTTCGACTGTGAGTATCTGTTCTAGCGCCATGTTCGTCTATTTCCCTGCTTGGTCTATCTCAGTTGTACGTAACATCGAGATTGGGAACGCTGCGTGATTGATACGCGCATTGTATGCAGCATGGGTGGAAGACCCCCCGCTGCTTGTTGGGATCGCCTTGCTAGGATAGCACTGAGCGTTGATGCTCTCATTAAAGGATTTGACAATGAGACACTTGCTGCGTTCGAAGACCGCATCCACTCTCCATAATCTTCGTGAGCGAGGACGAACAATTGACGACGAAGATCTATCCGGTCGGAAATAAAGCACACCAGAACCCTTACTTCCGAATCCGATGGTGGGCTCTCATTTGATCGCTTTACAGGCAATTCCGTCAGCGTTCATTGATTGTAGATGTCGAGAATGTCGCGGCCAGACATCGATTCCGAGTGAACAAGTATAGTGTGTGAAAATAAACTAGATTTTAATTTCACAAGTATCCAGCCAAAAAGCTGATTCAAGCGGGAAGAATAGCACAGTTTGTCGGGCCCTTCATCCCATGGGTGTGATTGAAGTGGTGTTCCTTCCCGACACCCGTGAGAAGCGTTCCTGTGCGCCCAATGGCTTCTCACGGTTTTCGATACTGACATCCTTATGCCGAGTGAAATTGCGGAGGAACTCAGGTGGTCACGTCGGACGTCAAATGAGGTTCTGAATTGGCTGGCCTAGAAGAGATTCGCAAGAAGAATCCCGAAGAGCGTCGCGTAATCGGGATTCGAACAGAATAGCAATCGTTGGTATGGGTGATCGCGATCTAGTGAGAGGGTAGCACTCTCACACAAAAGAAACCATTCAGAGCGCGCTCTGCGTACGCGCTCCATTGGGAGACATTATTCGAATTCGTCGTTGGGACGCGCATAGAGCAATTCGCTCTCACCATCATCGTAATCGCTCTCCGGACCACCGATGATGAGATCAAGTTCTCGAGTGCTGCCACCGGTCTCAATCGTCTCCGGATGGCGTCCGTCATAGTCGAATTCGTCTATGGCCTCGTCGATCTCGAATGCGAGAACAACATCGACATCACTCTCTTGGGTGACTTCCTTCGTCAGGTTCACAAAAACGTCATGTGAGCCACGCACTGAGTAGGCGATCCTCGTTGACTTCGAGTGCATCTCGGTCTGTAACCACGTTGGCTTGCGTTCGTTGTTGTCCATTGCAGTGGAGTATCGGTGATCGCCTATTGTGATACCGATACCAAGTCACGATGCCGGAACCAACATCGATTTCGATGAGGCAGCTGTAGGAATCCAGTTCGCGCCCAGTCTCTTCTCCGAGATTGTCATGCAAGACATCTGTGATGGTATCTTCTTTCCCGTGGTTTTCGCTGTCGAGATCAGTCTCGGAGACGTAGACCTGTACGTCGTCGCCCGGTTGATAGGGGTCGGTCCCAGGGTTGAACGTACCTTCAACAGCATCAAGTAAAATTATTTAGAGGGCGGCAGTCATGCAGAATTCGGATTTACTTGGTCAGTAAAGCCAATCGAACGCCTCACGAAACCTTCGCTTTGGATTGTGCTCGACAACGTTACCATGGCCGACAATGACTCGTTCGAAGTCCCACTCAAGGATTCGATCGATTGAGTGGCGTGCTGCGGCCTTATTCTTCATCATGTGCTGAAGATCAAGGGGGACAGATAGATCACCATACATGCCGAGAAGCTGTGTGGCAAGCCTTGTTTTGAGCGGAGTTTTCGGCCCGAGATTGTAGCAGATATCACCGATGATCAGTGTCTTACTTGGTCGATGAAAGAATTCGATTTCGGTAATCCAAAAGGAGCCAAGGAACGCCGCCTGGTCGATAACATCACTCCAGCGTTCGTCGGGGGTGCTGCCAAGAAGACCATCGAATACAAGATCTGTACGGCGACGATCAAGGCCAGGTGCAGCGAATAACTCAGCATCTGGAAATTCATGTTTGTAGTCTTCCATGTGGAGATGACCGTGGAGTTTACTCGATGGTGCCACATATCTCACTCTCCCGAAATCTTTCAATGTCGAAATTCTGTCATCAGTCAATGATGCTGGGGAGTTTATGAATAGATCACCATTCGGGAGACGAATGACAACCATATTCCGACCGATCTGGAGCCCGTAGAATGATAACGGTTCTGAGAGAACGAATATGTTTGAAGCCAGCTCGGTGAACATATCTTGTAATCGGTGCAACGATAGAAAGAGATTCGGTACAAATAGGAGTCAATTTGCTAATTCCGTTCATCGTTTGTTCCGGTCGGTTTGACCGATGTGGAAGCATCACACTTTGTTCACATTGGGGTTAATTCGATAATTTCTTCCTCCTCGCTCTTACGCACGGCCTGCACGGGAAGCCACGTACCAAACGCTCACAAATCAAATTGCATCTCGCATACTTGTTCAGAGTATCTTGATGATAGACATAGAATTTTGTGACCTCCAGCCAATATAGGATATATGGAAACTAGACCACTCGGCGAAATCGGTCACGACAGTTCGATCCTGACGTTTGGCGCCATCGCGCTGAATTTCCTCGAACAAGACGAAGCGAATCAAATGGTGGAGGATGTTCTCAATGCGGGTGTCAACCACTTCGACGTCGCTCCAACCTATGGTGACGCCGAAGTGAAACTGGCCCCTAAGCTGAACGAACACCGCGACGAAATCTTCCTCGGGTGCAAGACCCAAGAGCGTACCTACTACGGCGCTTGGGGAGAACTCCACAAGTCATTGGAGCGCCTCGACACCGACTACATTGATCTTTATCAGTTCCACGCATTAACCCGCTATGATGAACTGGACACGGTCACAGGCAACTATCACCCAGAGATGTCTCAAGGCGACCATGATCCCGGCGCGCTAGAGGCATTCAAGGAAGCGAAAGAGGAGGGGCTTATCGGTCACATCGGCCTGACGAGCCACGGTGATCCGAGCATCATTCGCACCAGTATCAAACGAATCCCCGAACTGGAATCGGTTATGTTCCCGTTCAACTACACACTCGACTCAAAGAAAGGTCCTGAATACGATTACCGATCGGTGCTCGAATTCGCCCAAGAGCGCGGTCTCGGTACCCTCTGCATCAAAGGCTTCGCGAAACAATCATGGCCCGAGGATCTTTCCGAGGACGAGCGCCCCTATTCGACTTGGTATGAACCGTACGATACGAAAGAGGAACTCGTTGACTGCTTCCGCTACGCGCTCTCGCAAGGCATGACCACCATCCCGAGCGCTGGCGATCCGAATCTCGTACCGGACATTCTTGAAGCAGCGAACGAATACGAACCGCTCGACGAGGCTGAACAAGAGCGACTGCGTGAAGCTGGACGTGATCACGAATCACCGGTTCCCGCTCCCTAATCAACACAGCATCCAGAAATGCAAAAGCAGTATTAAACAAGAATTGGTTAGTGGCCGTCGCCCTCCTCGACACGGAGTGAACCACCGCACTCACTACAGCTGTACTGCTCCGGTGCGGACTATCTTCAAGCATCGATACCGGGCACTCCGACTGTCGCAGTCCTCGTACACGAGCCACCACTTGGGTGCAGTGAAGGGTTCGCAGTATTTCGAGGTGTTGAGGGCGTCCGTCCACCGAGTGAACGTTGTGCCGTGATCCGCGTCGCCGAACTCGTTGGTACTGCCACGCGTGAATCAGTTCGTGCCGGACGGTGGAACTGAATTGCTCCTACCCGTGTTGTTCGTCGGCCGTCCAGGTCAGTGCAATCGTGATTGCCTCTGTTGCAGGGCCGTACTTCGTGACGCCTGCCTGTCGTTGGGCTTGGTGTGAAATCTCCCAATCGATCGTTTCGACGGGCAGATCTGGGAAGTGTTCGGCGGCGACGTTTGTTGCGTGCTGTCGTGCTCGGTCGAGCAGATCCGTTGGTGTCTTCGGTGTATCGCTGCTGCCGATAGAAACACGATTTTTTTAGACCAGGGTGTGATTGATAGCGGGCCGAAAACCTTTTGTTTCGACTTTTTAGTACCGGTCAACGTCTCCGCCAACGAATTTCTCTTTCATATGGACCACTGAAACCAGGATCCGATGACTACAATCACTGACGATCTCGAAGGGAAGACTGCACTAGTAACCGGCGCCTCCTCAGGTATTGGTGAGTCAACTGCAGAAACGCTAAGCGAAGCAGGCGCAAGCGTCGCACTCGCTGCCCGCCGCGAAGACGAACTTGCACAGCTTGCGAACCGCATCGAGTCCAAAGACGGTGAGGCGCTCGTTATCCCAACCGACGTCACTAACGAGGAGGACATCCGAGAGATGATTGACCGAACCCAGGAGGAGTTCGGGACCCTCGATATTCTCATCAACAACGCAGGCGTGATGTTGCTTGAGCAGGTCGAGGATGCCAATACGGATAACTTCCGTCAGATGGTCGAGGTAAATCTGCTTGGCATGATGAATACTGCTCACGCGGCCCTCCCGATCATGCAAGACCAGGGCGAAGGTCACATTGTGAATATTTCCTCCGTTGCTGGACGAAAGGCATATGCCGGGTCAAGTGGCTATAATGCAACGAAATTCGGCGTAAACGGCTTTTCTGAGGCCCTCCGCGAAGAGGTCACTGGTGAGAATGATATCCGTGTGACGCTCATTGAGCCTGGCTATGTCGATACTGAACTCGCCGAGCATATTCCAGATGACGAGCAGAAATCCCAGGCGGAGCAGATGCTAGAGTCGATGGATGCACTAAGTCCCGACGATATTGCTCGATCTATCGCGTACGCTGTAGGCCAACCTCCGCATGTGGATGTCAATGAGATACTTATCCGGCCAACCGACCAAGAACTCTGAAATTTTTGCGCTCAGATCTGTTATACCGTAATGCTCGATAGACATAATGCGGGCACTTACAGGCCATCAGTTCGTCAGTCACGTTGTCCAGCGTCACATCGTATTGATCCTCAACGGGATTGTCGTGGCTCTCATTAGTTACTTCGACCATTCCGGGGGCATCGACGTTGAAGGAGAACTGTTCCCACTGGGCGCGTTTCTGTGCTGTCTCGTCAGCTTCAAGTTCACGAGGCGATTTCGTTGACATGGTCTTTCAACGGGTTTCGGAAGACCGGTGCCGGGTGTGCCAGCACCCGGTGCGTTTCTACACGCCTGAAGATGTCGTTAAGTGTTCAAAGATTATAGACAAATTATCAATATTAGACTTGTTCTTTTCTATTATTTCAAGGATAAACTCTGATATTTATCCGGATGTATGGTAACGCTTAACATGATGGGGGCAGCAGGAGCGATATAGGTTGATTAATAGTGATTGAACGACCAAACGATGATACAACGAACGAAACACCAATCTACTACCAGAAAAAAGCTATTCTGCCAGTACTGGTAATTTGCTTTGGGGTTCTCATCTATTCTGGACTTACCGTTGGCACCACCACCGGCAGTTTTGTCGCGATAGTGTTTGGGTTCTTTTTGATGGTAATTGGGACATTCAGGAACCTTTCCGCTTCCGACAATACGGATGACGATTCCGACTATAGAGAAAAGATGGCGAAGTAAGTGAAACTTTTCGTATATCGCGGTCGAGATGGAACGGCGGCCAGTGCACCAGTGGATTGAGGAGTTGCATGAACGAGGTGCGTTAGAACGTGGGAAATTGAGCCCACGAGTGATTATCTGGTGGATCCCCAAAGAATAGTAGCAATAGGTACCTCAGTTAGCGATTTTCGGTTTCGCACATCTCTGTTTTCAGCTTAGTTTTGAATTGATTGTGTAGAGCAGTCGTCTTTTACGTGGTTATACATAATTATTCGAAGGTAAGAGAATAGCAGCGTTTTCGTGCATCAGTATATGAGGAGCGTGAATTGACGAGATCGTGGTTTTCGAGTTGGGTGAGTGCGTAGCGAACCGTCCGTGCTGGGAGTAAGGTTTTATCGGCGAGTTCACCCTGTGTGAGCCCATCGTCGTTGTATTCGAGTGTCTTTACAACCAGTTTTGCACTTGGTGGAAGCTTGGACAGCACGTCAGTCGGTGGTTTTGTTTCTGGATCGTCTGTGTCGTCTGGCGTTGGGCGTTGTTGCATTAGTCAGAATATGTATCTAGTAACTCAAGGCACCGTTGCTATGACAGAGATGTCTGTCGGATTGAAACTGTTCATTTAGGGATATCGTTGGGGGTGAGTGGAAAGAAGAATGCGAGGGATGGGATTCGAACCCATAGTCGCCTACGCGAGCGGGTCTTAAGCCCATCATCCCTGGCTTGACTTGGCAACCTTTGCTCATCAGGTGGGTCCATCGGTCAGAATAAATGATTCACTAATTCTGAGAGGTGATATAATAGGATGATCGGTAGTATGTGCAATATCATGTCCCACGAGAACATTATCTTGAGAGATCGGGACCGAACTCACAGACAAATTGCCATTGTGATCCTACCCATCTGGCACCTATAGCAGGGAAGGACGACTCGCAGATCCCGATGAATGAAAGAGAATGTGTAATCAGGTTAGGAATACAGACTAACAATAGGGACTTAAACTACTGATCTAACCATACAGTTCGACTTCTCTGGATTATTCGGAGTGGAGTGCCCCACCTTGTTTCACCTCAGACGCATGCATACACTCAAAGCACCCGAATTCCTCATCGTCATTGGTACCGAAGATACGAGCAAAGTCTCTCGTAAAGAACGCCCCACAGTTGCGGCAACGATGATCACCCGGATACGATCCGCTCGGGGTATTCTGGTGTGTCTGTACAGTATTCCCTTGCGCAAGTATAGAGTTGGGCATTGTGGTGATTGAGTGCGTTCTCGTGTTGTTGTTTCTCGGTGCGAGACTTCCCAGTCGATCGCCTCGACGGGCAGATCTGGGAAGTGTGGGCGGCGACGTCTGCCGCGTGCTGTCGTGCTCGATCGAGCAGGGCTGTCGGTGTCTCGGGTGTATCGTCAGTCACAGTGCTCGCGCTTTCCGTCAGCGTTCGCTGGTCGGTGCTATCCGAGACCGTCAATCATCATGTTATAGAAATAAACTGGAGCGAGCTCGCTCGTCTATGTTCTTCCTGGATAGACTTATCTTGGTTCCCTTTTCATGAGTGTCATATTTTAATTATCAATTCGAGCAGGAATATTCATCTGAATATGAGGATGGCTACCTATCGTGTCCTCTTGCCTCCCTTATCAATCATGGATAAATCTCAGCGTGGGGATTATTTACCTTGTGGAGGGGAGTAACTATATTACCATTACGTGGTTAGGAACGTAATGGAAACGATTGTACCTGAGCATAGATGCAAAATCGCCTTCCTCGACGATTGACCGGCGAAGGTCGAAAATGATCGGGATTGGTCGGTCACTCAGGCGCTATTATTTTGTTACATTCCGGTATGGAGCGTCTAGTCGTACTGGACGTACCGCACGCTATGGCGATTACTCTTGCCAATGCCGTAAACGTCCAGCACGTATTGGAGCGCATCTCGATTCATTTCAAAGAACAGCTAGTAGACGTCGATGTGGTTTGCGACGAACATGTACTCCAGAGATCGTGAACACCAGAGTTTCGAGACGGATTTGGGGTCCGGGACCCTGTCTGCGAGTGCCTTCTCGGCAGCATCGACATCGACGAGTGTGTTGTACGAGTCAAACGTGACCGTTGTGACGCGTTCGGAATCGAACTTCCTTGATGACTTCATTATGGCGGAACCACTTGATTCCAACCCTGCAGCGGTCAACATCGATCCAAATCCCGCTCTTGGAGCTTCCAAAAACCACGCACTATCGACTATTATTCACTTCAAAGGTCCATCCTGCCCAGTCTGCAAACAATTCACGGTGAACGCGTTTACAAAACTTCGAGCAAATCTCTGCAAGTTGGAGGAAACGAAGCTATCACTATATCGACGTTCGTTTGCATGAGTTGTCCCTTTTTGGACGATTCTTTTGCATATCGTTCTTTGATACGGTTTACTGCTTGGAAGCGATCCGTCGACCCGATATGTTCGAGAAACCATCCTATATGTGTGTTATTTCGCTCCTCACGATCTCGTTTCGGTGGCTCATAATTGCGTGTGATGCTCTTGATAACGGATGTTCTAGGTCGACAATTGACCCTCGACGGCGTGACCGAGGGATTCGGTGTTCATCGTATTTCTGTGTTCGTGGTTCACGAACGTTAAGTACTACCACGTTAGTTGATAACCTATGAGTGAGGGAAGCCGAACACTAAAATCGGGAACAACACTCTTTCGGGTGCTCGAATCACTTCGCGAGTCCGACGGTGCGTCCGTAACCGAACTCGCCGACCGGCTCGGGTTGGCGAAGAGTACCGTCCACGTACACCTCTCGACGTTGAAAGCGGCCCGTTACGTGGTTCAGGAGGGTGATGTCTATTATGTGGGCCTGCGATTCCTCGGTCTCAGCGAGTACGCTCGCACTCGGAGGGAAGCGTATCGGCTCGCCGAGTCGCTCGTCGTGGAACTCGCCGAGGAGACCGACGAACGAGCGCAGTTCATCGCCGAAGAACACGGCAAAGGCATCTATCTTTACCGCGAGACTGGCGAACGGGCCGTCCGAACCGATTCGGGCGTCGGCAAGGAGATCCTGCTTCATTCGACCGCAGCGGGGAAAGCGATCCTCGCGTTGTTCCCCGATGAACGGATTCACGAGATCGTTGACCGTTGGGGCCTCCCGGCGCGGACGTCGGCGACGATCACGGACAAGAAACGTCTCTGGACCGAGATCGAAACGATCCGTGAACGCGGCTACGCGTTCAATCGAGGAGAGAACATAGAATCCCTCAACGCGGTCGGTGTTCCCGTCAAACGATCGGACGGTACCGTTATCGGCGCTTTCAGCGTCTCTGCACCGGCACATCGCCTGGAAGGCGAACGGCTCGAAACACAGGTCCCGGAGCTCCTACTCGGCGTCACGAACGAACTTGAACTCAAGATCGCGTACTCCTAACTGTACGACGCTCGCGAATCTATCGCTCGTCCGCTGGCAGGGAACCGTACGGCGATTTCACGGGATTACACAGCGGTGTTACGCCCGCATCGTTGTAATAGAACGATGTCTCTGTCGACAAATGTTCGCGATCATCGAACGATGCTGACCGTCGTCTGTCGTGCTCCCGTCTTTGTGCTGATGCATTCCTTCTCACCTATCGACCTCGCCTCAACTGGCGTGATCCCCATAGTTTATGAGTTCGTGCGCAGAATTTCAAGCGCATGGTTAGCAAGTGGCGGGACCAGATAGGTCTCACCGAGCAACAGCGCCTCGTCCGCGACAGCGTCCGCGAACTCTGCGAGGAGTTCGGCCCGGCGTACTGGCGCGACCGCGATCGAACCGAGTCGTACCCGACTGACTTCGTTAACGCGCTTGCGGAGGGGGGATGGCTCGGAATTCTCGTCCCGGAGGAGTACGGCGGTGTCGGAATGGGGACCCCCGAGGTTGCCGTGATGATGGAAGAACTGGCGGCCTGTGGCGGCGGATTCAGCGCCCCGCAGTCGATTCACGGCGGCATATACAACTCCGTTCCACTGGTACGCTACGCCGACGAGGAACTGAAAGAACGAATACTGCCGGGCGTCGCGAGGGGCGACGTCGCCGTCCAGT
Organism: Haladaptatus sp. AB643; assembly: GCF_024136975.1. Classification (NCBI taxonomy): domain Archaea; kingdom Methanobacteriati; phylum Methanobacteriota; class Halobacteria; order Halobacteriales; family Haladaptataceae; genus Haladaptatus; species Haladaptatus sp. AB643. The sequence goes on along the minus strand of NZ_JAMYJW010000007.1, from coordinate 163,973 downwards.
CGCTCTGTCTCACCGAACCCAACGCCGGGTCGGACTCGACGTCGATGGAGACGAAAGCGGAAAAAGACGGTGACGAGTACGTCGTCAATGGCCAGAAGATTTGGATCTCGCGTGTCGACCACTCGGACTACGCGATTCTCATGGCCCGGACGACGCCGAAGGCCGAAGCCGACAAACGGACCGAAGGTATCTCGATGTTCCTCGTGGATCTGGACGACGCCTTCGAGCAAGACGCGCTCGAAATCCGGCAGATCCCGAAAACGGCGAGCACCGCCGTCCACTCCTTCGAGATGTGGTTCTCGGACCTCCGGGTCCCCGTCTCGAATCTCATCGGCGAGAAGGGACGCGGCTTCTACCAACTGCTCGATGGCCTCAACGAGGAACGACTCGTCATCGCCGCCGAGTGCATCGGACTCGGCGAAGTCGCACTGGAAGCGGCCGTCGACTACGCGAGCGAACGCGAGGTTTTCGACCGACCAATCGGACAGAATCAGGGGCTTCAGCATCCGATTGCCGAGGCGTACGCCCACCTGCGGGCGGCGAAACAGTTGACCTACGACGCTGCCTCGGCGCTGGACGACCTCGACCGGACCGAGGCGGGAGCGCAGGCGAACACCGCGAAGTACCTCGCGGCCGAGGCGGCCTTCGACGCGGCCGACATCGCCGTCCAGACGCACGGCGGGTTCGGTGTCGCCCGCGAGTACGACGTTGAGCGGTACTTCCGCGAAGCACGGTTGACCCGTATCGTTCCCATCTCGCAGCAACTGGCGCTGAACTACATCGGGAGCAACGTCCTCGGGCTTCCGCGGTCGTACTGATCGATGCCGGGGGAACGACTCGACACCAGTACGCACGACGGCGATCGAACATCGGAAAACGCCTCGAACGACGCGAAAGGTTACCGTAATTCACCCAGACAGAACACACATACCACACGAACATACCACACATGACCGACGACACGAATCCGACTGACGGCAATGACGAATCGAACGACGACGAACCGACCACCGACCGTCAACTCGTCGGCGGCTGGGAAGGCCGCTACTACGAGGACTTCGAGGTCGGCGACGTCTATAAACACCCCTACGGGCGGACAGTGACCGAGACCGACAACGTCTGGTTCACGAACCTAACGATGAACGCGAACCCAATGCACTTCAACGAGCCCTACGCCGCCGCGACGGAGTTCGGTGAGCGACTCGTTGACGGGACGTTCGTCATCGCGCTGGCGGTCGGGATGAGCGTCGTCGACGTATCGATGAACGCGACGGCGAACCTCGGGTACGACGACATCCGCCACCACGGCCCGGTGTTCCACGGCGACACACTCTTCGCCGAATCCGAAGTACTCGATAAACGCGAGAGCAGTTCCCGCGACCACGTCGGCATCGTCACGACCGAACTCCGAGCGTACAATCAGAACGACGATCTCGTGCTCTCGCTCGAACGTACACCGATGGTGCTCAAACGCGAATACGCCCAGCCGTCGGCGGCACAGCCGACCGGGTGGCCCGAGGGTGTCGGCACCCAACCTGAGGACCTATGACCAGGGCGTTCGACGACGACGAACGCCTCCTCGGCGATCTTCCGACTCGGTCCGCGACGGCTGCAGCAGGGGAGATCGAAGACGACGACACGATGCTCGTGAGCGGGTTCGGCAGCGTCGGTAACCCGAAGGCGGTCCCCGAGGCATTGGCGGCGAGTGACCGCGATTTGGCACTGACAGTCGTCAGCGGCGGCTCCACCGGCGATCAGATCGACACTGACATGGTGGAAGCTGACGCCATCGCGCGGCGGATTCCGTATCAGGCCCGTCCCGAGGCACGCCGGGCGGTCAACGATCGGCGAATCGCGTTCCACGACACGCACATTTCGCGACTCGGCGACCAAGCGGCACTTGGCGAGTTCGGGAACCCCGACGTCGCGGTCGTCGAAGCCGTCGCCGTCGGCGAGGACTGGCTCGTCCCGTCGACGTCTATCGGCCACACGCCCGCGTACGTCGACGCCGCTGATCGACTCGTCGTGGAGGTAAATCGGGCACAGCCGACGGCGCTCGCGGCGCTCCACGACGTCTACCGCCCTGGCCTCCCGCCCCGCGGTCCGATTCCTCTCGATGGTCCCGGTGACCGTATCGGCGATTCGAGAATCCGTTTCGACCCATCGAAACTCGTCGCTGTCGTCGAAACCGACGACCCGGACACGCCCTACAGTTTCCGCGACCCGACCGACGAAGACGAGGCCATCGCCGTGAACCTCGTCGACTTCCTCACCGCGGAACTCGACCGTAATCCCGCACTCGAAGAGGCGATTCGCCTCCAGTTCGGCGTCGGGAGCATGGGGAACGCGCTGATGGGCGCGCTCGAGTCCTTCGACGCCGGGAACCGGCGACTCGACTACTTCGGCGAGGTGTTTCAAGATGGCCTCCTCGATCTCGTTCGGGACGGGACGTTCGACGCCGCCAGCGCGACGTCGCTGGCGCTCTCGGAAGACGGTCAGCAGCAACTGTTCGACGACATCGAAGGCTACACCGAACGACTCGTACTCCGTCCCGCAGATGTCTCGAACCGCGCCGAACTGATCGACCGATTCGGCGTCGTCGGGGTTAACAGTGCGCTCGAAGTTGACATCTACGGCAACGCGAACTCCACGCACGTCGGCGGTACGCGGCTGATAAACGGCCTCGGCGGCAGCGGCGACTTCAACCGGAACGGCCTGCTATCGATCACGGCGCTCCCGTCGACGGCCGGTCGGGGGGACATCTCGCGCATCGTCCCGATGGTCCCGCACGTCGACCACACCGAACACGACGTCTCGGTCATCGTCACCGAACACGGCGTGGCCGACCTTCGAGGGCTGAGTCCCGTCGAACGGGCCGGGACCGTGATCGACGACTGCGCCGATCCCGACTTTCGCCCTCGTCTCCGCGAGTACGTCGACCGCGCCGAGCGACAGCGCGGTCACCTCCCACACGACTTCGACGTCGCGTTCGACTGGTTCGACGAGTGACTCGGCGCTTGGTCGCCACTCACACGACGCCAATCTTTATACCGCTTCTAGACCGTGTGATTGCATGGCACAAAATTCGACGCACGGGCAAGAGGAATCACCGGTTGACGTACTCGCAGATTTCATCAGCGAGTGTACGTACGACGACGTCCCGGACGCCGCACACGAGACGGTCGTTCGAGCGATCACGGACACCGTCGGCGTCACGTTGGCGGGGACGCGAGCCGGGAGTTCCGAAATCGTCACCGAATTCACCACCGGCCACTCCAGCGGCGACGGATTTCCCGACCCATCTGCCGCCGAGACGGACGCCGACATCGCCGAACTCGCGCTCGCCTACGGCACTGCGAGTCACGCACTCGACTACGACGACCTCTCGTGGGCGATGGACGGCCATCCGAGTGTAGTACTGCTCCCACCGATCCTCGCGCTCGCCGACCGGGTCGATCCGACCGGCGAAGAAGTCGTCACCGCCTACGCGGCTGGATTCGAGACGGCGTGCTACGTCGCCGCCCCAATTAGTCCGTCCCACTACGAAGCGGGGTGGCACGCCACGTCGACGTTCGGCGCGTTCGGCGCGACCGCCGTCGCGGCGTCGTTGCTCGATCTGGACATGGAGACGACGGCCTGCGCACTCCACGTCGCGGCCTCGACGCCCGCCGGGACGAAAGAGAACTTCGGATCGATGACGAAACCGATCCACGCGGGACTGGCGGCCCGGTCGGGCGTGACGGCGGCGCTCCTCGCCGCGGACGGATTCACAGCGGGGGATGGCACTCTAAACGGCTCTCGCGGGTTCTGGCGGCTGTACGGTCCGGAAACAGAAGACGACGTGGAGGTCCCGACCGCACCGACGAGCGACGGCTGGCTGCTCGAACGCCGCGGGATTCACATCAAACGTTACCCCGCGTGCTACTTCACCCACTCCTCGATTGCGGCGACGCGGTCGCTGGCCGACGAACACGGGATCGTACCGACCGACGTCGAACGCGTGGTTGTCGAGGCAGCGGGCGGTGCCGGCGACGCGCTCACCTACGAGCGGCCGACGGACGCGCTCCAGTCGAAGTTCTCGATGCAACACGCGGTCGCAGTCGCCATCGCGAGCGACCGGGTTAGTCTCGGTGAATTCACTGACGAAGCCGCCACGGACGACCGGTTCACGCAACTTTATCCCCGGATCGACTTCGCGGTCGACGAGTCGATGTCCTATGACTCTCACGCGGCGAGGGTGACTATCGAAACTGCCGACGGGAGTCACCAGACGGTCCGTGAGCATCCGCCGTGGACCCACGAACATCCGCCGACGACCGACGAGTTGGAGGCGAAGTTCGTCGAGACGGCGACGCGGGCAATCACCGAGAGCGACGCCCACCGTGCCTTCGAAGCGTTGCAGTCGCTGCCTTCGCGGCGACTCTCGGACGTGTTGGCTCCTCTCGTCGGTTCGGATCGCTAAAAAAGGAAGATCGAGAACTCGAATCGTGCTACGCGCCGAGGTAGAGCCGTGCGATGTCTTCGTTTTCGAGCATCTCGTCGGATGACCCCTGGTACTGCACCTCACCGTCGGCGACGACGTATCCACGGTCGCTCGCCGACAACCCCTTCTCGGCGTTCTGTTCGACCAGCAGGACGGTCTTCCCGCGGTCGTTCAACGCTTCGATCCGGTCGAACACCATGTCGACGTACGTCGGTTCGAGGCCGATGCTCGGTTCGTCGAACAACACAAGATCGGGGTCGAGCAAGAGCGCACGGGCGATCTCGAGCAATCGCCGCTCGCCGCCGCTCATCGTGCTGGCTTGCTGGTTCCGGCGGTCGGCGAGTCGATCGAAGTCGTCGTACAACTCCTCAACCCGCTCGCGGACGACGTCGTCGTCGTTGAGAATGAACCCGCCCATCATCAGATTCTCGTCGACGGTCATCTTCGGGAAGATCGAGGGGTTCTGCATCACGTAGCCGACGCCGCCACGCAGCAGATCGACCGGGTCGGCGTCGGTCACTTCGCTCCCGCGGAGCGAAATCGATCCGGAGTCGACGTCGGCGAAGCCGTAGATGCTGTTCATCAGCGTCGTCTTGCCCGCTCCGTTCGGTCCGAGGAGCGTGACAACTTCACCTTCGATGACGTCGACGCTGACGTCCGTGATGACTTCCGTGTCGCCGTATCCGGCGGTGACACTGTCGATGACCAGCATCGCGTCGTCGGAGACTCCGCGCCGATCGGCAGCAGTCGTCTCCTCGGCTACGGCCATTCCATCGGACGCCGACCGCTCGTCGGATCCTGTCGGATCGTCGGTGGCCATCTACTCGTCACCTCCGCCGAGGTACGCCTGTTGGACGCGTTCGTCGTTCTGGATCGCTTCTGGCTGTCCTTCCGCGAGGAGTTCGCCGTTGTTCAGTACGTAGATCCGGTCACAGATGTTCATCACGAAGTCCATGTTGTGTTCGACGACGAGGAGCGTCTTCTCCTCGTTTATCTCCCCGAGCAGCGTCCGAAGTTCTGTTCTGGTCGTCGGGTTCAGTCCGGCGGCCGGTTCGTCTAGCAGGAGTAACTCGGCGTCGGTCATCAGCGCCATCGCGAGTTCGAGGAGCTTTCGGTGTCCATAGTTGAGGTCGGCGGCGAGTGTGTCGCCTTCCGACGGAATCCCGACCCGATCGAGCAACTCGTCGGCTCGCTTGGTAACGGCGTCGGGGTACGGACGGAAGAGGTCGAACGTCGACTCCGACCCGTGGTCGACACTTGCCAGCAGGTTCTCGCGGGCGGTCATGCCCTCGTACACCCGAACCTCCTGAAACACGCGGACGATACCGCGCTGGGCGATCACGTTTTCTTTTGTCCCCGTGATGTCGGTGCCGTTGAACTCGATGGTTCCCTCGTCGACCTGGAGCGCGCCCGTGATGCAGTTGAACAGCGTCGATTTGCCCGCCCCGTTCGATCCGATAAGGCCGACGATGTCACCGTCGCCGACTTCGATGTCGACGTGGTCGACGGCGGTCAATCCGCCGAAGGTTTTGGTAACGTCTCGACCGATCAGTTCGGTCATTCACTCCTCACCTCCCGCCGTGCCACGATTTCGCAATTTGTCCACCCGCCGTCTAGTGACTCCGAAGACGTCCTTCCCCTCCAAATAGCCGAGGATTCCGTTGGGCGCACCGATCACGATTGCGACGAGGATGATCCCGAACACGACGAGGTACGCGTTGCGCATCGACACACCGGTGATCGTTCCAACAGCGTCGACCATCGGGCCGCCGCTCCAGAGCGTGTTGCGCAGTTCCCAGAGGAACGCCGCCCCGAGGACAGGCCCCCAGAGACGGCCCATTCCGCCGACCAGCGCCATGAGGATCATCAGCACCGTCCAATCGATGTTGAACGCCGTTCCCGGGCTGACGTAGGAGTTCTGGTAGGCGAAGAGCGCGCCCGCGAAGCCGGTCAGGAGTGCGCTCACCCCCCACGCGACGATCTTGTACTTCGTGGTGTCGATTCCCATCGCGCGCGCTTTGGCTTCGTCGTCCCGAATCGCGTTCAGGCCGTACCCGAACCGCGTGTTCATCAGGTACCAGTAGACGATCACGGTCACCACGGCGAGGCCGACGAACAGCAGGAAAAAGGTTCGATCGACCTGTGCAAAGCCCGGCAGCGGAAGCGTTTGTCCGCTGCCGCCCCCGGTCTGTTTCAGGTTAGCGACGTACTGCTGGGTCGCCACGAGGACGCCCAGTGTCGCGACGGCGAAGTAGTGGCCCCGTAGCCTGAGCAACGGGTAACCGAGGATGAGGGCGTAGACGAGTGCGACGATCCCGGCAGCGACGAACGCGACCGGGAAGCCGTACGTCCCGACGAGCGTTCCCTTCATCAGCACGACGACCGTGTACACACCGATGCCGAAGAAGGTGATGTTGCCGAACGAGGCATAGCCCGTCTGGCCGCCGATGAGATCCCATGCCAGCGCCAGTACGACGAACTGGAGGATGCGACTCATCACGGTGTACTGACTCGTCTTGATTCCGACCCCGACGTACGGTGCGACGAGGTAGAACGCGGCCCGGAGGAGGACGTATACCGCGACGATGAGGACGATGATTCCGAGCACGTTGCCAATCGCGCTGGTCGTTCGGCCGTAGACGGTTCGGTATCGCTCCGGGACCGACCGGCGGAGCGTCCGCCTCGAGCGCCGTGAGACGCCGCTGAGGGCTCGCTTCGGGTTGTCGACGTCGAGTTCATCAGCGTCGACCATCAGTCATCCGCCTCGCCGAAGAGGCCGTTCGGTCTGACCAACAGGAAGACGACGAGCGCGGTGAACCCGATGGCGTCGGCGATGCTAGCACTCCAGATATTCGATCCGAGGTGCTCGATGAGACCGAGCAGGAGACCGCCGACGAGCGCGCCGATGATGCTGCCGAGTCCGCCCATGACGACGACCACGAAGCTCTTGAGCGTATAGGCGTTCCCCATTCCCGGCTGGAACGAGAAAGCCATCCCGATCAGGCCGCCGGTGACGGCGACGACCGCGGCCGAGATGGCAAACGTCACGCTGTAGATGTGGTCGATGTCGAGGCCGACCAGTTGCGCCGCCTGTTCGTTCTGGCTGGCGGCGCGGATCGCCCGTCCCGTCCGCGTCCGCTTCAGGAACACGTAGAAGATTCCCGTGAGCAGGACCGCGACGACGAAGATGAGCAGTCGTTCGGCCGGAATCGTCGCACCGAGGAACTGGTAGTTCGACGGCCCAGGGACAGAGGGGTTGATAGACCGGGGAGTCGCCCCCCAGTAGAGCAGCGCCGACTGCTGAATGATGATCCCCAGCCCGAAGGTCAACAACAGCGTCAGGAACTTGCTCGTCCGCATTACCTGGTTGACGAGCAGCCGCTGGATGAAGTAGCCAAGCACGCCGACCGCAACCATCGATACAAGGAGGCCGACGACGAACAGCCCGAAGCTCGGGTGGTTGGTCGCGCTGATCGTGCCGACCGTCGTCCACGTCGTGAACGCACCGAGCATCAGCAGGTCGCCCTGTGCGAGGTTGATGACGCCGACGACGCCCCAAATCATCGTGAAGCCGATGGCCATCGCGGCGTAGACCCCGCCGATGAGCAACCCGTTGATGACGACGCTCGGGTCTGTGATCGAGTTCCACAAATTGGTAAGTACAGTGATCATTGTATCTGTGAAACGTAGCGTTAGCGCTTGGACCACTTGGGTGCCGGATACTTGGCGTCGGATTTGGCGACACTCTCCGGTGCGACGAGTTTCTTCTTCTTGTTTTGCCACTGGTACGCGACGGTCTTCTTCCCGACGTTTGCCCCGTTCGAGCCGAACTTGACTTTCCCGAAGAACGTCTCGACGTCCATCTTGGCGAGTTGGTCCTTGACTTTCTTGGGATCTGTCGATCCCGCCTTCTTGAACGCACGGAGATACGACAGGATGCACGCGCTTCCGGCTGCGTTGTGGTAGTCCGGGTTGTAGTCGTGGCTCTTCTTGAAGTGTTTCACGTAGTCGGGAGCTGACCCGTAAAAGAAGCCTTTGTACTTCGCCCCGCTTGCCCACTGGCTCGTCCCGTAGACGTAGTTGCCGGTGTCGCCCAGTTCGTCGATGAAGTCGCTCGTCGTCGCACCGACCGTCTCGACGGTCATAGGAACGTCGACATCGTATTGCTTCATCTGTTTCTCCGCGAGGACGGCGTGTTTGTAGTGACCGGCGACGACGAACACCTGCGGCGATTTCTTCTTGACTTTGTTCAGGATCGACGAGAGGTCGTCGGCCCCCGACGGGAACGACTCGTCGACGGCGATGTTCCAGCCGTTCTGTTTGGCGATCTTACGGACGCCGTTGGCCGATCCCTTGCTAAAGATGTCGTTCTCGTAGGCGATGGCGATCTTAGATACTTTCGGATTCTTTAGACCCTTCGCAAGACTCAACGCACCGTCTGCGTAGTGGGGTGCGGTGGCGAGCAGGCCGAAGACGTACTTGTTGCTGTCGGAGAAGATCTCCGTCGAGGAGCCGCCGCCTTCGACCATGGGGAGTTTGTTCTTCTGGACGACCGGCTGTGCGGCGAGGGTCACCCCGCTCGAATACGGACCGAGCAGATACTTGACCCCGTCCTCCTGAATGAGCTTCTGAAACAACTGTCGGGACTTCGTCGGGTCGCTCTGGTCGTCGTACGTTTTCAGATCGAGTTTGTACGAGTCACCTCCGACCTTGACTCCCCCCTTGTCGTTGATATCCTTGATCGTCATCTTGTAGGAGTCGAGGTACAGTTTCCCTTCCTTGGAGAGTTCCCCCGTCTTCGAGATGGCGGCACCGAGCGTGAGCGTCTTCCCACTCGAACCGGACGACCCACTCTTGCTTCCGTTGTTGTCATTGTTGCCACCGCTCGAACATCCTGCAAGACCAACAATACCCGCCGCACCGGTCGTCTTCAGAAACTGTCGCCGCCGACTCGTGGCTGTACTGCGGTCTCTCTGATCATGCCTGTCATTTGATGGCATGTCACAATATTTCTCAGTAGAATGTTTTAAATGTTCGCTCTTCTGCTCGTGAGACAGTCATTCTAGTAACAGTAGGTGATGGTTATATCCGGTGATGACTGAAGGGATCCAGCGTGCTGCGGCGAGTTGTGAAGTGGACTGGTTCACTGGGACTGTCTGTGACTGTGAGAGCGAGAGTGATTGTGACAGGAGAAGGCGTCTCCCAGTAGTGGACAGCGGAGTTACTCCGGAAATATAGTGTGGGAGTAGTGGACTGCCAAACTGGTTGCTGGAGACTGTTTGCACTGCTGAAATTCACTTGAAAGATGGTGTGTTTGACGTTCGGGTGGGCGCTGTTTCTGCCGGCTGAAGGGCACCTGAAACACGGTAGATCAGTTTGTGAACGGTATTGGGAACCACTATTCGATATCATTGCGTACTGACCGGTGGCTGATCAGAAGCCGTAACAAAGAGTTACTAAGTAGAGGTAGATTTATCGTGATCTGTGTTGACACGAGACATGGTGTTTCCGAATGACACAGGAATGGACCATCGAGGGGGATTACGTCGAAGCCTGCAACTGCGATGTCGCGTGCCAGTGTATCTGGCTGGAACCACCTGATGACGACGTCTGTACGGTCTCGTTGGCATGGCGAATTCGGGAGGGCAACTATGGGGACGTGTATCTAGGTGGGCTCTCGGTCGGTATGCTCATTTCCACCGAGGAGGGCGTTATGTTCGGTCCCGACACCGGCTGGGACGTCGTACTGCTGATCGACGAAGCAGCCGACGACGACCAGTACGATGCGCTCGAAGACATCTACTTCGGACGGGCGGGCGGCATCTGGGCAGCCGTGGCCGACGCGCACGTCGAATCCGCAGAGGTCGTAACCGCACCGATCGACTTCTCGCGCGACGGTGATGACTTCTCGGTCGAGATCGGGGAGGTCATGGCCATGGACGCGAGCGGTACGGTCGGGTTCAACGAAGAACTCGGCACCATAATGCCTCATCCGCTCACGAAAAATCTCCGGATGGGAACCGGAAAGTCGACGACGGCTACTGTGTCGTACGACGATCGGTTCGAGTGGGACGTCTCGGGGAACAACGCCTACCTCGGAGACTTCGAACTGGCGAATACCTGAGAGTACGATTTCCACTCGTGGTGTTCAGATGGAACGAGATTCGTATCGAAGTCGGTTCGGATTGCAACGCCTCCCGGTCGTCGCGCTTGTCACGTACGTGATCGCGTTGCTCGCCTGGGTTGCGCTCGTGGAGCGCTGGCTCCCGATGCCGGGCGCTGGGAGCGGGATGTCCATGTCCGCACCCGGAGTCCCGGAAGCGATGGCCCTCTCGAATGGCCTCTCGGGAATCCTCCTGTACCTGTTCATGTGGAGTGTGATGATGATCGCGATGATGTTCCCGTCGTCGGTGCCGCTCTTCCGAATGTACTATAAGACGATTGACGGCGCGACAAGAGCCGGAAAAGCGGCGCGTACGAGCGCGTTCATGGGAACGTACGCACTCGTGTGGGCACTTACAGGAATTGTTCCGCTAGCCATAAACGCAATGATGCCGATTACCACCCTCGCTGACCGGAACGGTACGCTGCTGTTCGGCGGAACGCTGATACTGCTCTCGATGTATCAGCTCTCCCCGTACAAGCATCGGTGTCTGAAATACTGCCGGACGCCACTCGGATTCTTGATGGAGTACCATCGTTCCGGGATTCGTGGGGCGGCACGGATGAGTTTCAGATTTAGCGCCTTCTGTGTGGGGTGTTGCTGGCCATTGTTCGCCGTAATGGTGGTCGTCGGCTCGATGAACATCCTGTGGATGGCCGTCATTACGGTCGTCCTTTCTCTCGAACGAATGGTCGCGTGGGGTGAGCGACTGACGAAGGCGGTCAGCATCCTCGCCGGTGCTTTCGGCGTTGTCCTCATCGTGGTCGCAACGATGTAGCCACATTTGGCCGATGTCGATAGGTATTCTCGGGGACATACGTGAGCCTCATGCTTGCAGCAACCCGAAGAGTTCGTGAATACTGCACAGCTGAGAATAAAAAAGACTGAAGCGGTGGTTAGTTCGGCAGTTCCTTACGTCCCGTTCGTATGCTCGGCCAGCGCAGGAACCACCAAGTCTCTTACAATCACAGTCGTCCGGTTCGGCATCGTCTTCGATGTCCTCGGACGGGAATGTCTCGAGTGTCCCGTCGTTGGTTGCGGTTTCGACTGCGGCCATGTGTTTGCAGAAGGCGTTGCGGTGGACGTGATGTGGGCAGGTACACGCCATCAGGTCCTCGGTCACGTCGTCGATAGAGACAGTATACTGGTGGGCTGCGGGGGTCTTGTGGCTAATAGTGACTTTGATGAGTCCGGGGACTTGACGTCGATGGCAAGGTACAGACGGTCACTTTCAGTCCACTAGGCGAGAGTATTTCCTCCTGAACGGCATCTATAGAGACGGAGGAAACTATGATTGAAAAGCTTCGCCTCACGACCCGCATTGTTATCGACCAAGACGAAGCACTGGACTTTTACACCGAGAAGCTCGGCTTAAAAAAGAAAGCAGACGAGACGTTTGGACCCGATGATCAGCATTGGGTTACTGTCGCAGCTGAAAAGGATGACACCGTGGAAATCGTCCTCGAACCGCTTGACTGGTTCGAAGGCGAGGAAGCAGAGCGTCGCTCTGAAATGATCGGGGAGCAACCGGCACTCGCCTTTACTGTGGATAATTGCCAATCCACATATGAAACGCTGCGTGAACGCGGCGTTGAATTCACATCTGAGCCGACAGAACAGCCGTACGGAATCGAAGCTGTCGCAATCGATCTCTACGGGAATGGAATTGTCCTTGTCGAACATCCCTCAGGAACAGAGACGAGTTAATAGTCAAATAGCCCCATCGTACTACCGCTCACAGGGCGACAAAACGGAGCAACGAGGTTCGCACACTGCCGACGAGACATCACCGGGGGGAAACAATATCGTGAGATTTGGCCAATCAGGTATGATGGCAATCGTATATATAGAACGAGGAATCTGCGGACGTGATAGGGGGCAAAGCGATAGTCAGTGGACACGAGCCATTCCGCACATTCACCAGATGCGACTCAAGCAACACACCTGCAGCATCACGAAAGACACCTGCTGCACCAGACCATGTCAATTCAGTTCAACACCACACAAGAGGACGCTGCACAGTTCCTAACGGCAAAAACGGAGGCCGACGTTACGGCTTCGCTCTCCGACGGTCGTCTCGAAGCTGTCGTGTGGAAACCGCTCGGCGGTATCGAGAACAACTACGGCATCGTCGAGAACCAGCAGGCCGATCCGATGGCTGCGTTGACGGAACTCATCGTCAATAGTATCGACGCCATTCTGCTGAAAAATTATCACGAATACGTTGGTAACGAGTACACCGGTGACGAATTTGAGACACTCGATGCGGCCGCCGACACGCTCATCGATCCCAACGACGAAGAGATACGCCTCACTGCCGATGGTACGGGAGGGAAGTCGCTGTCGTTGACGCTCTCCGATACCGGCTGTGGCCAGTCGCTGAAACGATTCGAAGAGACCTTCCTCGGATTCCTCCAACCGGGAAAGACCAAACAGCAATACGGATTCCTTCAGGGCAAGTATGGAATGGGAAGCTCCGGCGTATTACCGTTCTGCGGCGAGCGGGGCTACAAACTTGTCCTCTCTGCGGGCGTCGACCGCCCCAAGGAGTGGAGTTGGACGCTCATTCGAAAGAACAGGACGAAGGATCGCTACGAGTATCTCACGCTCGATGGCGACGTACCGACGTTCCCGGGGACGGTAAACGGTCAGATCGCTGGTTCGATCGTCAAACTGTTCGACTTCACCGTTGAGGCGAAAACGCGGTTCACGACATCGTTTCGCTACCGACTCGAACGGTATCTTCTCGACACGCCCATCCCGATCACACTCGCGGACACGCGAGGCGACAGGCAACCGGATGTGACGACGACGAACGGGTTGTTCGCCACTCTCGACCAGTACAACGAGTTGGTCGCATCGGATCAGACCATCGCCTACAACTTCGAGGATGCTACGCTCGACACCCGGGATGTCCGCATAATCCTCTTCGAGGACGACGCGACGCTCGAAGCCGACGATAGCTTTACCCACGAACGCGGGTACGACCCCATCACGGCGAAGAACAAACACTTCGTCGGTGGCGAGAAACACCGCGGTCAAGCCATCTTTTTCGTCATCAACGGACAAACGCACGGCGACCAGGGGCGGACGTTCATTCGGAATCGGTGCAGTCTCCCGCACGTTGCCCGCGACGTACTCGTATTCGTCGACTTCTCCACCCTCGACGATTCGAGCGTAGTCGATCTCTTTCCCGCGTCACGCGACCGACTCCGGAACAGTCAGAGTGCACGCACGCTGAAGCGCGAACTCGAATCGCTTCTCGGGACGAACGACATCCTCGTCGACGAAGAACGGCGTCGTCGCCAACAACTACCGACGGACGACCCCGACGAGATTGTCGAGGATGTACTGATGGCGATTCTCGAACGGAACCCGGCGTTACAACGCTACTTCGCCACTGGCGAGCGGTTGGAACGACCGACCGTGCACGGTGCGAACTCGGACGTCGATTCACACGATCGGTATCCGTGCAGGCTCGAACTCATCGAGACGTACCACGGTCCGGATGACTACAACATCTGGAATCCAGATCGGAGCACGTCCACCACTGACACGGTGGACGAGAGCAACGTCGAGACGGACGCAGCTCTAGAATATGGAAAGGAGATGCCTCCGAATGCGTATGCTTGGCAGCGATTTGTCCTCGATGCCCCGAACGATTATCTGACGCGAAGCGGCGATCCGGGGTCGATCGACGTCACTCCGAGTGACGTGGTCAAATCCGTGCGGGTGTTGAACGGTATCCTCGCGATCACACTGAAACCAATCGAGAACGCGTCGCCCGGACAGCGCCTCCCGATTCACGTCAAGGTCGGTCCCGCTGGTGGGGACGGCAAAATGACCCTCGAACGATCGTTTACGCTCGAATATCTAGAGCCGCGTATTGACGACCGAACGCGGAACACGAACGGGTCTAGCGAGGACGAGATGATCTTACCAACCACGCATTCCGTCCACGAAGAGGATTGGGACGCCTACGACCGTGGGTTCGACGAGGACACAGTTGTGCAGGTGATGGACTCCACCGAGGAGATGGACGTCTACATCAATATGGACGCTGCGCCACTTCAGCAGTTCTTGACGAACCACACGTTGACGGACGCGGGAAAGGAGTACGTGAAACGGGTGTACAAGACCGGCGTTACCCTCTATACGGTCGCTCAGTACATGGAGTTCCGGGAGGAGTTTGACGAAGAGGACGTCGACGTGACGGAATTCGTGAGCACTGCGATGCGCGGAACGGGACAGATTATCCTCGATCAGACTATCAGTGACGACCAACTCGAGACGCTCACCGTGTAGGCGGTAGCGAGCGCGACTTTGAGATACCTATCTCTCCGTTCCCCAATCTCTCTCACTCACCTGTGATGTCCAGCACCACCTTGTTGGTGAGTCTGCGTCGAGTTGATCGCGCTCGGCGAAACCGAGTTGGTTCGAGTCACGAATATTTGATATTACTAATAATTATATTAGTACGTGATGGATTACTAATGACAGGATGAAAACAAGCCAAAGGAGAGATGCAAATGAACCTGCGACAACCAAGCCCTTCCAGAATTCCTTGGCTTGTTTATCTGGTGACGATCCTGTGCGTTTATCATTCGCTGACCAGCAACAATCAAGAATCATCTCCCGCTCGGATTCAGTTTCCCAGTAGTCCATAAATTCTATACAGGAACTATTTGTATTGTTATGCGCTCCATGCTAAACAATAATCAACGATTACTACGGTTCTAATATATGAATTAGAGTTCGCCAAGAGTATACCCAAGCAGCGTCAAAACGGGACTGAAGTATTTGGGGAGTGAGCCCATAGATGTTCGCGTTATCGTGTCGTGCGTCTCCCAACACACAGTAGAGTCCACTTTTTGGCACGGTTGTTCCGAGTTCAGCGATGAATCGACCGCGCTCCCGATCACCGAGAATATATGGCATCATTACGACCCCGATACCCCTATTCTCTGGCGTGTGCTTCAGTCCAGGCGATTGAGTGAATCATAAGACAGGAATGGATCCGCTTCAGACGATCCGGTGGTCGAAGAGTTTCAGTATTCTTCCCGTTGGAGAGGGTGTGTTTGTTGCTGCTTGTGATGCGTTCGAGCGCTATGACGACCCATCGTGACGGCTTCGCGACCACTGATACCCCGCACAGATTTCGGAGGGAACGTACATTTAATAGTCGCCGCGGGCACTTTCAGTCATCAGCCGTACTTCGTGCACTATGCAATCAAAATGTAATACTGTCCCGACATCGACGAACCGCCGAGGATCGGTGGTACGGATACGACCGACACCAGCTCCAGCTCATCAACGATGACCAATGAACGTCCCCCGGACGCGGGCATTGTCATCGATCGCCGGTACGGTGATCTCCCGCTCGTGGACGCCGCGACCGCCGCCGCGACGATCGCGCCGGACGCCACTGTGCTCACCAGCGGGTTCGGGAGCGTCGGCTACCCAAAACTCGTGCCGCTCGCACTCGCCGATGACGACCGCGACCTTGCGATCGCCCTCGTCAGCAGCGGGAACGTCGGCGACGAAATCGATGTCGACCTCGTTGAATCTGGTGCTGTCGCCCGCCGGTTCTCCTACCAGTCTTCCCGGGTCGCCCGCGCGATGACGAATCGACGCGAGGTCGCGTTCAGCGACCGGAACGCCTCCGCCATTGGTGACGAGGTCCGGTACGGCGCCCTCGTCAACCCGGATGTCGCGATTGTCGAAGCCGTTGCCGTGGGTGAAGACTGGTTCGTACCGTCGACGTCGCT
The DNA here is from genome assembly GCF_024136975.1 of Haladaptatus sp. AB643. Taxonomy (NCBI): domain Archaea; kingdom Methanobacteriati; phylum Methanobacteriota; class Halobacteria; order Halobacteriales; family Haladaptataceae; genus Haladaptatus; species Haladaptatus sp. AB643. The sequence continues at coordinate 147,559 of NZ_JAMYJW010000007.1, read as the reverse complement.
CGGCCAGGTTCCGGCGTTTGTCGCCGCTGCCGACGAACTTATCGTCGAACTGAACTACGCCCAGCCTCGGGAACTGCAAGCGTTACACGACATCTACCGGCCGGACGCACCCCCGAACCGCGGCGAGATACCGCTTGACGATCCCGGCGACCGCATCGGTAAACCCTATGTTTCGTTCGACCCAGAGAAACTAATCGCCGTCGTTGAGACCGACCGCGCGGATTCGACGTACACGTTCCGCGACCCTACTAGCGACGACCTCGCTATCGCCGAAAATCTCGGTGCATTCCTCACCAAAGAGGTCGACAGAACGCCCGTCTTCGAGGATGCCGTCCATCTCCAGTTCGGCGTTGGAAGCCTCGGCAACGCACTGATGGGCGAATTGAAGGAACTCGACTTCGGTGGCCGGGATGTGGTCTATTTTGGCGAACTCATTCAGGACGGTCTGCTCGACATGCTGGACGGTGGTCGTCTCAAGAGCGCAAGCGCCACCTCCCTGGCCCTTACTAGCGGCGGTCAGGACCGTTTGTTTGCGGACGTCGAACGATACGCCGAGGACGTCGTCCTCCGCCCTGCCGACGTTTCCAACCATCCTGGACTCATCGACCGTTTTGGCGTCGTCGGCGTGAACAGCGCGATCGAATTCGACCTCTACGGGAACGTCAACTCTACACATGTCGGCGGGAAACGTATGATCAACGGTGTCGGCGGCTCTGCAGACTTCAACCGGAACTCGCTCGTCTCCGTTTGCGCGCTCCCCGCTCGCCTCACCGGGAAGGACGTCTCCCGCGTAGTTCCAATGACGTTCCACGTCGACCACACTGAACACGACATCGACGTGTTTGTCACCGAACAAGGTGTCGCCGACGTCCGAGGGCTCTCCCCAGTCGAACGCGCCGAACGCATCGTCGAGAACTGCGCACACCCTGATTATCGGACGGATCTTCGTGCATACCTCGAGAACGTGAAAACGCAGGACAGCCACATCCCGCACGATGTGAACCGCGCGGCCGAGTGGCAACAGTAGTGCACCACTCACCCTCGTTTGACGTGTCGATGAAATCGGGGCAGTCGGACCGCTACGCGGTCAGCAAGAGGAACAGCCAATAAAGGTAGCCGGCGGTGAGGACGAACGCGGTCAGTATCTCGAGAACGCCAGTATACCGGTCACCGTATGTCTCGCGGAACGCCTGGATCGCTTCGATACGTCGCCACACCGGTAGCAACGATTCGGGAATAAGTTCGCCAAGATCACCGGCGTTCGCCGTCGGGTCGTCCGATTCACTCGCCGCACCTCGATCGTCGTTTTCGCTCATTGTTTCACCTCCGTTAGTAACGGAAGTTCGAGATCGTGGAACATCACCTTCTCACCGATGAAGACGCCAGCAAACACAACGATCCCGGCGCCCTTCACGAGCCACCCAGGATACACCATCACGACCACGCCCAATACGGTGAGAACGGTGCGTATCAGGATCCGGCGACCGGGCTTCAGTTTAAATGGATAGTTCAATCCGTAGATCATCGCGATAGCGCCGAGCAGGACGAGCGTCCCGACGGCGAGCGTGTTTGTGCCGAGCGTGAACGACACAAGTTCGGTGTTGTAGACGAACACGACCGGGAGCACGAACAGGGGGGCGGCAATCTTGATCGCCGCACCGCAGGTCCGCCAGAAGTTCGCCTCGGCGATCCCGGCCGCTACGACTGCCGCGGTGGCAACCGGCGGAGTGATACCCGCGAGGATTGCGGCGTAGAACACCGTGTAATGGGCGGCGAGTTTGGGGACGCCGAAGTCGGCGACGAACGTCGGGACGATGAGGATGGCGACGATGACGTAGGAGGCAACTGTCGGCAGCCCAATCCCCATCAGGATAGCTACGCCCATCCCGAGCAGGACGGCGAACAGCAGGATACCACCGGAGATGTTGATGAGCATCAGCGCGATCTTCGAGGGGATACCGGTCGTTCCGAAGAGGTTAACGACGCCGCTGATAACGACGAGGATGATTGCAATCGGTGCGAGAATAATGGCACCACGGCGGAACCCGTGGACGGTGGCCAATAACTGGTCGCGGAATTCGCGGCCAGCGTCGGCGAATGATCCGGTGACGGCGCGGTGGACGACTGGCATTGCGATGCCGGTAATGATCATAGCAACGACCGTGTAGAGCGCGGACGTCATCACGGTGTACTGGACGACCCCGAGCAGGTAGACGAGGAGGGCGAACGGAACGCCGAACCGAACCGCCTGGAACCATTTCTGGGAAGTCGTGAGTTTGTCCTCGAAGAACGCGTCGAAGTCGAGGTCCTGATCGCTGGTGTCGCTGAGCGCCGTGTAGTGGACAGCGATGGCGATTGAAGCGACGAGGATAGCCGCCGGGACGAGACCCGCGGCGACTATCTGGAAGTACGAGACCTGAAGGTAGGAGGCCATCACGAACGCGGATGCGCCCATGACCGGCGGGAGCACCTGACCGGACGTCGACGCGACCGACTCGATGGCGGCGGCGCGGTGGGGGGCCATCCCGGAATCTTTCATCGTCGGGATGGTGAATGACCCGGTCATCGCGGCGTTCGCGGTGTACGACCCGTTGATGGAGCCGATAACGGCGGACGAGAGCACAGCGGTTTGGGCGACACCGGAGCGGACGTACTTCGCGGCGACGATAGCGACCCGAAGGATGAGGTCAAACGCCCCGTACGCGAACAACAGGCCTGCGTAGAGGAGGAACGGTGCGATCTTCGACGCGGTAATCTGGGTGAGGTTCCCGTAGAACCCGTACAGGTCAGTGACCGTCGCCTGTAGGAGCGTCAGTTCGGTCATGCCCGCGTGTCCGAGGATGCCGGGAACGTAGTTCCCATAGATGGCGTACAGCAGCACGCCGACGACGAGGAAGAAAAACAAGTTCCCGAACTCCCGCCACGTCAGGTACAGTAGGGAGATGATGATGAGGCGGGCAAGCATATACTCGTGTTCGAGTGCGAACCCCTGTCGGAAGATATACACTTGTTGGAAGTTCAGCGCAAAGTACGCGGACGCGGAGATGAGGACGAGCGACGCGGGTATCAGCACCGCGCTATCGATCCAATCGCCTTCCGCCAACGCTACTCGCGTCTCATTGAGGGCGTAGACGGTCATGATGCCGCCGACGAAGACGACGCCGTATTTGACTGTCGACCACTCTTGCGTGTTCGCGAACCAGAGGACGAACACCCAGAAGGCGAAAGCGATGGTCGTAACTAGCACGTCGAGTCCGCGGACCAGTCCGGATTCGGTCGGGTTCTGTTCTGTCTGTGTATTCATGATAACATATGATCTATCGTGTATAGTTCAAAGACGACGCGCGTCGTCCACCAGAGACTTATTTGCCCTCCTTGAGGTTGCTGTCCCAAGCGTTGTTCTCCTTGTAGTACTTGACGGCGCCGGGGTGAACGGGGATACGTTTGCGAGCGGAGGCGAGCATGTCGCTCGTCGACTTGAAGTCGTTGAACTGCTCTTCACCCTCGTTCACGACGTCATTATTTTTGTCGACGACGCGACAGAGTTCGTACACGGCGTCCGTGCTCGCGCTCGGGTTGAACGTGTAGTTGACTTCGAGGTTCCAGTGAAACACCTCGTCAGTCCCGATGTCGGTACCGATGCTCCAGTCGCTGTACTTCGTGGTGCCGGTGCCGGCGCCAGAGTAGGACTCAGCAGATTTTTTGAGCGCCTTCGTGGGTTTGACATAGTGAACGTCGACACGGGAGGCGATTTCGCGGACGAATCCGGTGTAGCGGACACCGGGGGTACCGTAGGCGATGGCGGCATCGATGTTGCCCTCCTCCATCGCACCGGGCGCGGAGTCGACGCCCATGTTCTTGATGTTCATCTTGTCGTAGACGTTCTTCGTTGGTTTCTGTGACCAGACATCGAGCGTCGTTGCGCGGGTCGAATAGCCAGGTTCCGCGGGGTAGACGTTCTTCCCGGCGAGGTCGTCGAACGTTTTGATACCCGTGCCGTCGCGGGCGATGACGTAGATGCTGTACGGGAATGCGTAGAATCCGTACTGGGGGACGCTGTCGACGCCATGCTTCGAGAATTGGCCACGGTCGTCGAGCGCTTTCGTCAGGGAGTTGTTGTCGGTGATACCGGCGTTGAACTGGTTCTGCGCCATCCGGTAGATGGTACCGATATAGCCCGGACTCTCGACCGTCGAGTAGTCGAGTTTGTCGCTCTTCTGGCTGACGGCGCGTTCGACTGCGAGACCAACGTCCTTGGTGCCGCCCGCGGACGTTCCCACGCGGAGGGACATGCTGGAGTTCCCACCGTTTCCGCTACCACCACCGTTTCCACCGTCGCTGTTACCACCACCACCACTGCAGCCAGCGAGACCGACTACACCAGCAGTCGCTGCCCCAGACAAGAATGTACGTCGTCGAATGTCGTTTCGTGACATGATCACCCATTTGTTCAATGTCACCCTATAACAAACTACCTGTTTAATCCTGTAAAATTATTAAATATGTGTAATAATATCTCAAATTTTACCGGTAAAAATTCTCCATTCCAAAGTATTTATAAAATATGATGCCCTGTAAGTTTAGCGTCGTCAGAACCTATCTTTTGACTAACGAGTTCACGGAGCCGATAGATTCCACTGTCGCACGAACTTCGTCACCCGGCTCGATAGGTTCTGCACCCGGCGTCCCCGTACTGAATAAATCGCCCGGCGACAGCGACATCACTTTGGAATGGAAGGAGACGATCTTCTGCGGCGGGAACAGCATGTTGTCCACGACGTTTTTCGCTGCTACCTCGCCATTCACCTCGGTCGTCACCGTCAACTCCGTCAGGTCGAACCCTTCCTCGGGGACGGAGATAACGTCCCCGACGACGAGGAACGTGTCGTAACTTTTCGCCCGCGTGAGAAACCGGGGGTTCCGCTGGAGAACGTCCTCCGCGGTCATGTCGATGACCGGGAGGAACCCAGCAATGACGTCGTCTGCCTCCGCTTCACTCACGCCATTGCACGTGCGCCCTATGACGACTGCGAGCTCAGCCTCTGCGGTAACTCGGTCGCTCTGCTCCCGCGGTGGCAGTCGGATAGGACCACCCGCACCGGTCAGCACCGAGTTAGGTTTCATGAAGCTCGCCGGTTCCTCCGGGCGTTCCTCGTCCAAGTCACCCGCGTGCTCCTCGTAGTTCAACCCGATTCCCCAGAGTTTCCCGAACGACGCGAGCGGCAGGCCGAACGAGATGTGCTCGGCGGGAACCGGCTTCGCCGTCGCGGTCGCGATGTCACGGAGCTTCCCGTGAGTCGCCGGCGAGAGTGCCTCTCGGATGCTGTCGAGTTCGGGATGGACGCTGCCGAGCGGGACGAATCCGTCGTCGTCCCCGAGCAGAGGTTCACCGGTGTCGGTCCGCGCAAGGTACTTCATTCGTCCTCCCGGTCCGTCCAGAAGTCGAACGACCGACCCGGCGCGAACACGTCGAAGCCGACTGCGAGTTCCTCACCCGTGTTCTCGACGCGGTGTGGTTCGTCCGACTCAAGATGTACGGAGTCGTACTGCCCGAGTGTCACCGAGTCGTCCTCAGTTGCCACCGTCAACTCACCCTGCAGGCAGATGCAGACCTGCTCGTTCTCGTGGTCATGCATTGGTGACGAGTGGCCGGGCGGCTTCTCGAACCACTCGAAACTGAACCTGTCGCTTCCCGCCATCGAAACGCGCCGCCATCCCTCGTCGGGTTCGTACGATTCTGCATCGTCGAAGTTGACAGGTCTCATAGGTTCGACCCGGTAGAGCCGCCGTCGATGGGAATGGCGGTGCCGTTTATGTAGCCGGACTGCGGCGAAGAAAGGAATGCGACTGTGTTCCCAAGCTCCATCGGGTCGCCGATGCGTTCGAGCGGGTTACCCGCCCAGTCGTCGAGACCTTCCTCATAGGAGTCGTAGTCGCCGCGGTCGACGGCAGCGTTCACGATGTTTTCTATGCGTTCAGTCTCATGGGGGCCGGGGAGTACGGCGTTCGCGCGTACCTCGGGTGCGAATTCCTTCGACAACGTCTTTTCCAGGCCGATGACGGACATCCGGACGGAGTTCGACAACACGAGGTTGTCGAGAGATTCCTTCACGCTCCGGGACGTTATGTTGACGATAGTTCCGTGGTCGCTCTCGCGGAGGTAGGGGTGGGCCTCGCGGGCGAGACGGACGACACTCATCACAAGCAGGTCGTACGCCTCATACCAGTCCTCGTCGTCGGTGTCGAGGAACGAACCAGACGGAGGACCGCCCGCGCTCGTCACGAGGTGGTCGAGGCCACCGAGCTCGTTTACGGTCGTCTGAACGAGCTCTTTCATGTCGTCTTCATCGGTGAGATCACCGGGTTGTGCGATGACGTCGCCGGTCGCAACCGCCTCGATTTCGGCTTTTGCCGCGTCGAGTTTCTCGGAGTCGCGGGCGTTGATGACGACATTGACGCCTTCGCGGGCGAGTGCTTTCGCAGATGCTTTTCCGAGACCACTAGATGACGCGGTAACGAGTGCCGTGTTACCATCTATCTGTAAATCCATGGTTTATTCACGAGTCGGTGTGAGTGAAAACGTTTTCGTAGAGGCAATCCCCTCACGATTTCGGTTACTAGACGTCAAACGACAGTTCGCCAGCAGGGAAGGTGAACGCACCGCGCTCTACGACTTCCGTGCCCGCTGGGAGGTCGTCTACCACCGCCTCTGAGACGTACAGTTCCGTGAGGTTCTGTGTACTCTCGATGCGGATGATACGCGCGTCTGCCGGGTCGTAGCCGCCAAGCGCGGATAAGGCGACGCGGAACGCTAGTTCGTCGTCCGGTGCCACCACGGGGAGTTTCGATTTCTCCAGCGACCCACTCGTCATCGCGTTTGCATACGTCTTCCGCAGGTCGAGTTGGTCGACGGCCGCTGTTCGGGTGACATCCGCGAGGCCGATGCCGTTCCCGTTACCCTTTGTCCGGTCCGTCAATCCCCGCACGTAGATGAGACTGATATCGGGATTTACAGGGTCGTCGGCATTCAACACGCGGTACCGTCCGATGACGTTCGTATCCATCCCCGCACCCGAGATTTCTTTCCCGACTTCGTCCACGACGAGCAGGTCAATGTCATCAGTGGGGAGCATCGCCATTTCAGCGTGCGCCCGCTCCAAGAGCGTAGGTTCTCGATCCTCGAACGCGTCCACGGGGATGAATTCGATGTGGGAGGTCTCTTCGTGGAAGTTTTCCACGAGCGCGATTCCGCCGAGGAGCGACATGTTGGCGCGGATGACGTCGAGCACTGACTCCAGCGTTGTCACGTACCCTTCCGCGATGGCGGTGGAGTGGAACGCGTTTGCGCCACGTTGCTTCCCGAGTCCTACGACCGCCATCTTGGAGAGCCCGCTCTCGATGCGGCCTGTGAAGTTCGTGTGCGGCTTCACACGATTCACTACGAGCACGCCGTCAGCCTCCAATGCCGCCGTTGAGATGTAGACTGGCGTCGTCGTCCCGCCGACGGTAACCTCCCCAACCTGCTCGGCGTCCATCCGGGCGTCGACGGGTGCACCTACTCGTTCTTCGGTGATGCCGAGTGCTCTCAACACTTCGTGTTGCCCTTCCGCGGTCGCGCCGCCATGACTCCCCATCGCAGGAATGATGACCGGGTTGAACCCGGCACCGTCGAGAAACTCGACCGTCGCGGCAGCGACGTCTTCAATTGCGTGGATACCGCGACTCCCAAGGCCAACCGCGACGGTCGCCTCTCGATCGAGGTCCGAAAGGTCGAGGTCGGCCAGTTCGTCTTGGGTCGTCGCCGTCACGTCGCTGACGGCCTCCGTTTCGGGGTCGTAGCGGACGCGGGCGAATGAGGGAAGCGACACCGGGTCGAGGAGACGTTCGATATCCGTGCGGTCGGGGAACTCCATGTGTAGCGCATCGCGCCGGGAATCAGTAACCCGCGCTCTCCGGAAAGGGTTGCCTATATACGGTTATTTTTATTTTTGGACACTAGCGCTTCAGCATGGAAGCCACCGACGTGGAGTCGTACCCGATCGAAATACCTCTTGACTCACCGGTGTCGTTTTCCAACCGGACTCTCAGCTACCGAGACCAAGCCATCAACCACGTCCATACGACGAACGGCCGCGAGGATGCCGTGAAAATCGCGCACTTTGCCGCCCACAATGTTTTCCCCTACGAAGACACCCCCCACGAGTTCAACGCATGAGAGATTTCTCCAACCACACGACCAACCGCGGCGAAGCCCGCGACGTACAGATTACCGACATCACGACCGCAGTCGTCGAAGGCAACTTCGAGTGGAACCTCATCAAGATCGAGACGGACGCTGGCGTCACCGGCATCGGCGAGTCCTACCGGGGTGGCGGAATCTCCGAACTCGTTTCGTATACCAAACGATTCCTCATCGGAGAGAACCCTCTTGACGTCGAGCGTCTCGTCCGCTACATCTTCCAGGAGATGAGTGGACATGGGGGCACCACTGGAAAGGTCGTCACGGCTGCCTCCGGCATCGAGGTTGCACTCTGGGACGTCGCCGGGAAGCTTCTCGACCTCCCCGTCTACCAACTCCTCGGGTCGAAGTACCGCGATGAGGTTCGCATCTACTGCGACTGCCACGCTGGCGAAGCGTACGCCGTTGAGGATGGCGCGACCGCCTACGCCGGAGCTGACGCATACTCGCCGGAGGCGTATGCCAACGAAGCTCGCCGCGTCGTCGACATGGGATTCAGCGCGCTGAAGTTCGACCTCGATTTGCCAGCGGATAACGATCCCGATCCCTACAACGGCCGCCTCACTAACACCGCCATCCGGGAGAAACGCGAGATCGTCGAGGCCGTCCGCAACGAGATCGGCTACGACATCGACCTTGCGTTCGACTGTCACTGGGACTACTCGGTCGAGAGCGCGAAACGCCTCGCGTACGAACTGGAAGAGTACGACCTCATGTGGCTCGAAGACCTTGTCCCTCCGGAGAACATGGACGCCCAGATTGAAGTGACTCGTGCTACCCGTACCCCGGTTGCGACCGGAGAGAACCGCTTCCGGGTGTTCGAACTCACCGACCTCATCTACGAACACGGAGTGGACGTCGTTACCCCCGACCCGACAACAGTCGGCGGGCTCGCGGAGACGATGCGGGTTGCAGACCGCGCGGAAGAGAACTATATTCCGATGTCCCCGCACAACGTTTGTAGCCCCGTCGGGACGATGGCGTGCGTCCACCTAGGCGCTGCCACCCCGAACTTCGATGTCTTGGAATACCACGCCTTGGAGGTGGAGTGGTGGGACGACCTACTCGTCCGCGATGAACCCCTCATCCAGGACGGCTACATCGAGGTCCCGGAAGCCCCCGGCCTCGGCATCGAACTCGACGAGAATGTGGTCGAAGATCATCTCCTCGACGGCTCTACGGGGTTCTAACTTCACTAATTGAGAGCAATGGCTGGGCAGTAGCTCACTGATGACTCTCCCCCTCGATAACGGAGACAGTTGGTTATCTGCTAGACGTATCGACAAGGGGACTCTCGGTAAGCGATCGACAGAGGAGGCAATTAGCGAATGGACTCGACTCATTCGGTTTAATCCACTCGGTTGAACCGGTGACCGTTCTCCTGAGTTCGATGTCCTACATTTACTACGGCATTCAATCGTCTTCCCCTGTCCCCCAATGGCTTCGATAGTCAAAATTAGCGGATCGGTCGTCGAACCGATCGAGTCGAAACTGCGCCATCGGGAAGGGTGGTTTCTCTCCGGTGACCAGCGACCGAACAGCGCGCCCAGTTACAGGCGAGAGCATAACGCCTCGGCCGTGAAGACCGGTCACGACCGCAAGCCCGTCCGGCGCTTCTCGGGGGGTGTCAATGATAGGAAGTCCGTCAGGTGAGGCACAGTCCGCAGTCGGACAGCAATCCTCTCGGCGGATTGTTCCTCCAGCAACCCCATTGAGTAGCGGTGCGACGTCCTCAACCACACCTTTACGGAACGATTCTTGAACGCCCATCGGTGTGCCTTCCGGGTCGTCAAGGAGGTGTTCGTTTCCGCCAACGAGAACGTTACCGTGATTGGTCGTCCGCCAGTATATCCGCATCGTCGGTTCAGAACCCATAGGACAGTCGTCCGGAAGTGGGTTGTCCGGTTCGATGACGACCGCGTTCCACCGAAGCGGTCTCACTGGGAGTTCGACGTGATCAGCGAGGAGGTCGCGCGTCTTCCATCCAGTTGCGTAGATGACATGGTCAGCGTCGATAACGCCGTACTCTGTCTCAACACCAGTCACCGTGCCGTCTACGACTCGAATATCCGTGACTTCGTGGTCGCGGAAGATGCCCGCTCCGTTCTGTTCTGCGGCCCACTTCAACGTCATTGCATAGTTGAGTGCGTTGAGGTAACCGGTACCATCATAGAGAAGACCACCTCCATACGCAGAGAGGTCACCGAACGATTCTGGGAATCTGCGCTCCAGTGCATCTCGGGTGAGAAACTCCCCACCACTAGGTGCTTGGTCGGTGTATAGGTCGGCGTTCGCCCCAGGAACGAGACGAACCGTCTCGCGTTCTGTGAACGAGAAGACGCCTTGACCGTCCAAGTCGCGAAATTGTGACAAGGCGAACGTTGCCCATTCATCGGGAAACGGTTCAAGCGAAAGCGAAATCATCCCGGACGCTCGAGAGGATGTATCTGCTGCGATACCGCTTTTATCGAGGACGATAACGTCATGGTCCGGTGCGAGTTCTCGGGCGATAGCAAGCCCCGAGACACCAGCTCCGACCACGACGACGCGATCGTTGGTAGTCGGCATGGATACTATTCAGACACTCGAAGAGGTGGCACAAAACGCTACGGGTCACTCAGTAGAGATCTCTTAGATACAAGCTTTAAGTCTTTGGCACACAGGAATCGTCCAATAAGTGGAGTACACTCATTTCGATTGCTGCAGCGTAGTCATCGTGCGACTCGACAGCGGCATTCGTGACTAACGCACCGGATTGAAGACCATAGTCATCCAATACTCGATACTGTTCTCAATTTTTCATATTATTTTTGAAAAAACACACCCGGCACCTCGAGTGATCTGATTTTCTCTGTGTCTATTGAGCCGGGTTGGATTTATAAAGAGAATCGAGCCGTGACACTAATTCTATAGAACAGTAGGTGAGCCGCAGGCTGGAAGCTACGACCACTCGCTAACAGCGCGTTCACCAAGCATCTCTCGGAAATCCTCAGTCGTTTGCTCTAGCAGTTCACCGCTGGACCAATCGAGGATGACGCCGTAGCGTCGGATAAGATCTAGCGTATCAAGTTCTCCCTCATTGTAGCGCTTAGCAACTATCTCGGGGTCCTCGCCTAACCACTCTCTCCGATTTTCGCGGATATAATCGCGCTTTTGTTCCGTTGCTTCTTGGTCGACTTCGTATTCACACAAATCGGGGTCTATCTCCTCAATGACGACACCATAGTCCTTGGCTGCACGCTCGACAGACACGTAGTCATCCTCGACGTCTACCAACACATCCTGGGGGTTTCGGTCGAGGGGGTCGCCAAATCCACCACCCCCTGAGGAGGGACGGACAAATTCGTTGCCTTCTTCGATGGGAACACTAGAGAAGACCGTACCCATCTCCTCGGACTCCCCATCTTTTGTGAGAGTAACACCGTGAGGGATTCCTGGAAGACCACCGTTGATTCCCCAGGTGATAGACCGGGCACGATCCGAGCAGTACGATATAACACTATTTTCACATTCTAAGATATCGCCACCTTTTCGAACACCGAACCCACCGCGGTACTCCCCTGGCCCAGCAGAATCAGTTACAATGGAATGTTCACTCGTCAAAAGCGGTGTGTCGCGCTCTTGACCCTCCAAAGATTGGACGGCAAGGCCAGCACCAAACACTGGCGCTGTAGCAGTAGCGCCGTCTTTACCATCACGACCTCCCCACCCACCGGCCATCCAATCGTACCAAGCGAACTCTTTACCGTCTCGACCCGGCCGTTGATCTTGCCCACCTGCAAGGAGATACTCGAGGTTGAATGCACAAGCCATTGCTCGCTCAGGCAAGACCTCTGACCACAACTCGAAGATGGCATTCATTACTTTCTCATAAGCACCAGCGACTGATCCTGTGACGGGAACTGGCTCTGGTGCATTTACCACTGTTCCTTCCGGGAGTTCAGCACTGACGACTCGATACATTCCCGAGTTCAGTGGCACGTCTGGGAAAAACATCTTCGTTCCAGCGATGACTGCCGAAAAGGAGGTTCCAAACGTCGAATTCAGGAAGTTACCAATGTATTCGTCCGACCCCGAAAGATCGTAATGGACTTCGTCTCCGTCGATAGTCATTTTGACGTCAACAGTGACGAATCCCTCTCCTTTGTTGGGGTCAGCATCGATGTAGTCTTGAGTGTGCCAAGTGCCATCGGGTAAGTCATCAATCTGCTTGCGCATCATGCGCTCAACGTAGTCTTTCGACTCATCAAATGCAGTCATCACCGTATCGACACCATACTTCTCAACAAGTTCGAGGAGGCGTTCTTCAGCGATTCGTGTCGCTTCGGCTTGTGCCCGCATATCGCCCATTCGATCCTCTGAAAGACGCATATTGGTCGTGAGGAGGTTCGCGACATCGTCTCGGAATTCTCCACGGTCCCAAATTTTCAATGGTGGAATGCGCAGCCCTTCAGCAAAATGGTCGTTTGCACTAATGTTGAACGAACCGGGAGCCGGCCCACCAACGTCAGCCCAGTGACCATTCGATTGGGTAACGGCGATGAGTTCGCCGTCGTGGAACACGGGGCGCATAATGCGGACGTCGTTGATATGGGTTCCACCGAGATACGGATCGTTGACAATGTAGACGTCGCCCGGATTGATGTCCCCCTCGAAGTACTCGAGGGTTTCCTTGCAGGTGTAATGAAGGGTACCAACGTGAACAGCGATGTCTTGTGAGCCTTGCATCACTGTATTGCCCTCTGCATCGTTCAAGCAATTGCTGAAGTCGCGGTTGTAAATGACGAACGAATAGCAGGTTCGCTGTATTTGTTCGGCCATTCGGTCAACGAGGTTCGTGAACGAGCTACGGAGTACCTCGAACGTAACTGGATCGAGGTCTATATCCTGTTGTGGTTGTGTATCGGACATGGTTAGACGGTAATGATGATGTTTCCAGTTTCGTCGACTTCGGCTGTCATCTGAGGTGGAATTACGACGGTCGAGTCCATCTGTTCGACAATCGCGGGTCCATCGAAGGTAGCACCTGAACCAAGCGCTGTGCGGTCATAGACGGCCGTATCTACATATTCTCCGATTTCTGTGAAGTACGCTTCACGAGTGTTCTGAAGGGCATTAGTAGAATCACCTCGATCGATTTCTGGGAACGAAGGTTTCTCGACGACACCTTTGCCAGTGACGTGGAGGCCATATATCTCGACGGGTTGATCTTCATCAGAGTAGGCGTAGGTCTGTTCGTGCTGGCGATGGAACCGTTCTCTGATTGATTCGATGCTATCGATTGGTCGTGAACAGGTCACTTCCAACGAACGCCACTGACCGACATACCGCATCTTTACCTCGTATTCCATTCGCATTTGTTCATCGTCGATACCTTCCTTTGCAAGACGCCCGTGAATCTCGCTCTCCATCTCTGCAAAGGTATCCTCAATATCATCTACGACGCCCCCTGACGCGTTGGCGATGAACGTTTGTGAGAGGTCGTGTTCAACATCGACTAGCAGACAGCCGAGTGCTGAGTTAATTCCCGGATAGGGAGGCACAATGACCTTCGGAATGCTCATTTCCTTTGCAACGTGGGCAGCATGCATTGGACCAGCACCGCCGAAGGCAACCAAGGCGAAATCACGAGGATCGTATCCCTTGCTCGTTGAAACCAGACGAACGGCGTTACACATATTGGCGACAGCGATTTGCTCAATAGAGGAGGCAGCTTCGATGAGATCCAGCCCTAGCGGTTCGGCGATGTCACGTTCGATTACCTCACGAGCCGGATCAGCAGTGGCATCCATATCTCCACCAAGGAATTTGTCTGGATTGACCCAACCCAGAACGACGTTGGCATCGGTCGTAGTGGGCTTATCCCCACCTCGGAGATAGCATGCAGGGCCGGGATCTGCCCCTTGGCTCTTCGGTCCCACGCGTAAGGAACCACCATCGTCAATCCAGGCGATCGAGCCACCACCAGCGCCGATAGTTTCGATATCTGTCGACGGGAACATGATCGGATAACCATATTCGACAGACCATTCATCGGTCATCTCGATATTGCCCTGAAAAGTGAGCGAGACGTCAGCGCTGGTTCCACCCATGTCGAAGCCGATTGCGTTCTCGAAACCACATTGTTCGGCAATGTACTGACTCGCAATCGCGCCTGCAGTCGGCCCTGAATTGGCGATACGTGCAGCATAGTAGGCGATCGCCTCTGTTGTCATTACCCCTCCGCCAGAGTGCATAGCAAGAACGTCACCGTTGTAATCTCGCTCGCTGAGTTTCTTCGAGAGATCGATCAAGTACTCACGGACGACCGGAACCAACGCTGCATTGATGATTGTTGTGCTGGTTCGTTCGTGTTCGAACATCTCCGGAAGGATTTCATGGGAGGTACAGACGAACGCGCTGGGATATTCCTGTTCGACGATCTCAGCGACCCGTTTTTCGTGTTCACCGTTGACGTAGGCGTTGATCAACGATACAGCGATAGTGTCGATACCACGTTTCTTGAAGATACGAGTTACTTCGCGAACTGTCTCCTCATCAAGTGGAGTAACGACGTTTCCGTCTGTATCAATCCGTTCGGAAACCTCGAGCCGATCGCGTCGCTGAACATATGGATCAGCAACGTCCTTATACGCATCCCACAGTTCGTCCTTCGTCGCATCACGAATTTCATGAACGTCACGAAAACCTTCAGTCGTGATCAACCCGATTCGAGGGAGTTCACGTTCGATGAGAGCATTGGTACCGACCGTTGAACCATGGGAGAAAAATTCCAATTCTCCAATACCTGTTTCAACCTTTGTCAAGCCATCTATGACTCCCTCTGCTGGATTTGCAGGTGTTGATGGGGTTTTCGCTATTTCAATCTCTCCAGTCTCGTCGTTAAAGATGATAACGTCTGTGAACGTACCACCGATATCTACTCCAGATCGTATCATTGATTCATCGGGAATAATTACGACTCATCTATACTTAGAATTTTGTTGTTTGTACATTACAAAAGGTGCAATATAATAAGTCCCATGTTGTCGAATGACACGGCAGCGATATTCTTGATGTACTAGCAACGTCTCCCACTGTCACCGCTCGGTGGGGCGTAGATACGGTTTCAATGAGGCGGGTAGTGCATCAGCGGCTTGGTGAGCTAGAACGTGGGTAATTGAGTCCACGGGTGGTTATCTGGTGGATCTCAGAGAACAAGCAACAATGGGTACCTTAGTAGCGATTACGAGCTTTTCGGGTATTTCAGGGGAGAGATGACCACCCATCTAGTTTATTATGTTTAGTATCTAACTAGTGTAGCTACCAGCTATGAGTGACAAGCAAAGGAGACGCTGGAAACGGTACCTCACAGTGATCCCCTGGACGTTTGGAATTCTATTCATTCTCAGTGGACTAGGCTTGACTCTCGTTCCTGAGTCGGATGTACTCCGATCGGTTAGTAGTGGAATTCTCATGATTGCCGTCGGACTGTTTGCAATCCCGCCCGTTCGATGGAAAGTCAGCTCGTTCACAGGGCGAGAGTTTTCCACTCTCGTTGTGATCGGCATCGTGCTCAGTGGGGTAATCGTTTCAGGTGCTATGCTCCCAGAAGCCGAATCAACGGGACCACAACAAGGGAAGATGAGTGACCAGGGGGTTGCAACAACGTCAATGGAAACAACCACGACATCGCCAGCAACAACACAGGTAACGACAGCAACGGAGCAGATGACGAACACTCAAACGATAGCCACAACATCGAGTGTGATGACAACGACTGCCGCTCAATCATCACCACGACCTGCTCGTACGCGATCCGCCCATGGGCCAGCGAGCGGAACCAAGTGGACAGTTTCTGTCACGAGAGTAATCGATGGAGATACGATGGAGGTCCAGTTCCCGAACGGTGAAACGGATACGATACGCCTTTTGGGAGTTGATACACCCGAGACGACCCTTAGTCGAGTAAACCCATCTAAATTCGAAGGAATTCCGGATTCGACGGCTGGTAGAGATCACCTCTATGAGTGGGGCGAGCGTGCGAGTCAATTTGCGACTAATAAATTAGACGGGAAGACAGTTCGCATCGAAACGGATCCTCAGGCAGATCGTCGAGGGAGTTTCGGCCGACTCTTGGTTTATGTCTACGTGGATGGTACGAACTTCAATCGACAGCTGTTGACGGATGGCTACGCACGGTTGTATGACAGTTCGTTCTCGAAAAGGGGTGCGTTCGAGCGTGCTGAAGCCCGAGCGCAACGCAACCACGTTGGAGTCTGGAAATTTGAAGGAGCTACTGTAACGCCGACGTCGACGGTTGGAACACCGGCAAGTGCGAGCGGAGTCAACGTTCCGCCACCGCCAGCAGATGGAGATTACGATTGCAGTGATTTCGACTCACATGAGCAGGCACAAGCCGTCCTCGATCAAGATCCGAGTGATCCGTATCGGCTCGATGCTGACGATGACGGAATTGCCTGTGAGTCGATTTGATCGACGGGAAGTTGACAAACACTTACTCGTCCAAATTGGGTTAGAGTAGATATATCTGAGGTTGTTTTCAGCCATGAGGATATGGTTGTTCGTATATTGTATACGGATACAGCATACAGATTCGGTATGCAGATATAACATACCTTTTCAAGGAGGGTTATAACAGATCACCATTCCTGGGATAGTGTTCGTCACGAAGCGAGATGACGAGAGAATTCGGACGATTCGATTGAAAGACCGATCGCATTTTTCGAATTGTACACTCGGACGTTTCAGACGTTTTCGGACGTTCCCCAAACGAACCATGGAGACGACTGGGCAACGTGGGCAAACGAGTACATTCGTGACTCAAAGCGGATTCTCACGGTTCGACAGAAAGCAGCCCTCTTTTCGTTTCTTCAATCTTTAGGCGCTACTGGCGTCCGCAGGAAAAGCGATGTTATCATCCCGTTCGAGACGTATCCGCCCGATGTTGACGATCCGTGGGCGTACTATACTGCCGAGCATGAACACGTCTGGGAGGAGTTTGCAACAGACTACCCCCAACGAGCAGGGGCCCCTGAATTGCTTAGCCAGACTGATGATGGGAAGCTTGTCTTCGCAAGCCGATTGTGACCCAATCGTTATCGTTCTTATCTAACTTAGCAGGCAATCCCACTGCTTCAGAAAGTACGATCAACCTTCTCTTATCCCACAATCTTGCGAGACATAAGCAATACTTTGATGCGGGTCGGCTCTATCAATTCCCATGGAAGATACGTTCATCGTAGTTGGCGGCGACGCCACGGCAACGATAACAAGCTATTATCCTATGGGAATATACGATGAAATAGCAGAAGGACGGCGCATTCGACGACGTGGTCGAACAAACGATATACGCTCTCGGGGGTGAGAGGTTCAGCATCTTCTTGACATCGACGTCTGGGCCATGTTCGAGGAGAAACCCGCGAAAATGGTCGAACAGACGGTATTGTATACTATCCCCAAAACTATAAACTACTGTAGCCACTACTAGAGCGTGATGACAACTGAGACTACTGAAGCAGGTTCAAAGGTGCCTACCGAACCGATTCACATCGACGGCCAGGTAGATCTCGAGACTACTGTCGCAGACAATGATGTCGTGCTCACGGACTTCTACGCCGACTGGTGTGGGCCATGCCAGATGCTCGAGCCGGTCGTCGAAACAATCGCTGCTGAGACAGAGGCCGTCGTTGCGAAGGTCGACGTCGATACCAACCAGCAACTAGCCGGCGCGTACGGCGTCCGGGGCGTCCCGACGTTGGTCCTGTTCGCCGACGGCGACCAGGTCGAGGAAGTGGTCGGGGTCCGAGGCGAGGACCAACTGCGCGGGCTGATCGAGGGGTATACCGAGTAGATGAGCGGCGACACAGTCGAACTCGTGATCGCGGGATCGGGAGTCGCCGGCCTTTCGGCGGCCGTCTATGCCGCGCGCGCCGACCTAGACCCACTCGTGCTCGAGGGTGACGAACCAGGTGGCCAGCTCACGCTAACAACCGACGTCGAAAACTACCTCGGATTCCCCGACGGTGTCGGCGGGATGGAGCTGATCCAGCGCGGGAAAGGGCAGGCCGAGCAGTTCGGCGCCGAGTTTCAACACGGTAGCATCGAATCCGCCGACCTAGACGGGCGACCGCTCGAGCTGTCGCTATCGACCGGCGAGACGCTCCGGACGCGCGCACTGATCGTCGCGACCGGCGCAAGTGCTCGTTGGGTCGGCGCCGACGGCGAGGACGAGTTGATGGGCTACGGACTTTCAACCTGTGCTACCTGCGACGGGGCGTTTCACCGCGGCGATGACGTGCTCGTCGTCGGTGGGGGCGACAGCGCGATGGAGGAGGCGCTTTTCCTCGCGAAGTTCGCTGACTCCGTGACGGTCGTTCACCGCCGCGACGAGTTCCGGGCCTCGGAGATCATGGTCGAGCGCGCCCGCAACCACGAGGCCGTCGAGTTTGCTTGGAACACGGAACTCGTGGCCATCGACGGCTCGCGTGACGAAGGCGTAACCGGCGTGACGCTTGTCTCCCATCCTGACGGGTACCCCCGAGAGAAATACGAGGCTGATGAGAATGTCGAAATCGAGGAGGTCGACGTCGGCGGCGTGTTCTACGCCATCGGCCACGAGCCGAACACCGATTTCCTGCGGGACACGCCGGTTGAGCTCGACGAGGATGGTTACGTCCGGACAGCTGACGACGAGGCGTGGGCGACGACGGCAACGGCTGCCGACGGGGTCTTCGCAGCGGGTGACGTGATGGATCGCGACTACCAGCAAGCGGTCACGGCCGCCGGCATGGGCAGCATGGCTGCTCTCGACGTAGAGGAGTGGTTCGAATCGACCGCCGCGGTGCCGGCCGACGGCATCGAACTGATCTCAACTGAGGCAGGAGACTGATCGGAACGGCCGGATAAGGAATGTCAGAATCATTATATACACCTGACCGCCCGTAAAAACGAGAGAACGCGATACTAGTGGACAATTTGCAGAGGAAACAACTGACGACGATATCCTGACCGCGATACACGAGTCAAATTTCCCGGCAGTGATCGCTCGGTGGGTCACGGATACGGTTGAGATGGAACAGCGGAAATTGAGTCCGCGGGTGGTTATCTGGTGGATTCCAGAAGAATAGAGGAAATCAGTGAATAGTAGTACGCAGCTTACTTTGTGATAAATCAGAGCAACTATTCCGGGGGCATCGACGTCGAAGGCGAATTGCTCGGCCTGTGCGCGTTTCTGTGCCGTCTCGTCAGCTTCAAGTTTCGTAGGCGTTTCGTACTCATGGTCTTTCCAATCTATTCAGGTAGACCAGTGCTGGTTCTGTTCGGACAGACATGACTCGTCCAAGCGCGTTATCATCGACTGTTGATTGAAATATTAGCTACTTCTGATTGATGCAATTTATTGCGGTTCGCCTCCCCGCCAAACAACCTGCGACTTAATTCGGGCTTCCCAGTACCAGCCCAGTGGACACAATCTATACTCCAGTAGCGGTGGTACTGTTGGGTATGGACGCAATGGTTATCACAGACTTCGGTGGTACCGACGTATTCGAAGACCGCGATGTCGAAAAGCCATCTCCTGGACCGACCGAAGTCTTGGTTCGGGTGCATGCGTCGTCAGTCAATCCTGTCGACTACAAGATTCGCCAAGCTGGATCATGGGCTGGTATTTCCCCGCCAACAGTCATTGGGTACGATGTCTCCGGGGTTGTCGAAGCTGTGGGCGAAGCTGTCATGGACTTCGAACCTGGTGACGAAGTGTTCTACACACCGGAGATCTTCGGCAACCAGGGGAGTTACGCCGAATACCACGTCGCTGATGAGTCAATCGTCGCTCAGAAGCCTACAAATCTTTCCCACACCGAAGCAGCGGCGCTCCCGCTCGCTGGTGGAACCGCATGGGAGGCAATCATCACGCGGGGCAATGTGGCGGCTGGTGAGACAGCACTGATCCACGGCACCGGCGGTGTCGGTGCCCACGCAGTACAGATCGCGCACGCTGCCGGAGCACAGGTCATCGCAACAGCGAGCCCTGAGATGGTTGAACAGACCGAAAATCTCGGTGCGGCTCGCGCAATCGACTACAAATCCGAGGAATTTACCGACGTAATTGAGTCAGAGTTCGATGAACATGTTGATCTCGTCTTCGACACTGTCGGGGGTGATACGCTGGTCGAAAGCACCGGCATTACGAAGCCGCATGGTCAACTGGTTACCATTCTCGAACCGGAGGGTGAATGGGGGAATGCATACCAGAAGAACCTCTCAATTGAGATGCTGTTCCTTGAGCGTAGTCGACGGCCACTCGAGGGATTACGACGGCTCGCTGAGCGTGGTCAGCTCGAACCAGTTATCGATTCAGTTCTTCCCTTGGAGGAGGTGGCGAAGGCACACGAGATGGTCGAAGGAAGCGGACTCACTGGCAAGGTTGTATTGGATATCGCCGGTGACTGAAAATCACTGAAGCGACTTTTGCACTGACACCCATGCAGGAGGAGAACGAAATTTAGTGTCGTCTTTCAGTCGTTTGTTAGAAGGGAGTGATAGATATAGAGGATGCATCCAGCAGATCGCCATTGTGACAATAGTTAACATGGGCCGGGTCGTAACACAAGTAGCACTCTCCGTACTCTGCGTCAAGGATGAAGAGGTAACGAGGGAGATGCAAAACGGAGACTGTAATGACACCAACGGTAAGAGACGCTGACCAAACAGCCGTTGAAGACCTTCGAGAAACGCTTCGGGGCACCCTGATTCGGCCCACCGACGAGGACTATGACGAGGCCCGGGGCGTCTGGAACGGGATGATCGATCGTCACCCAGCACTCATCGTCCAGTGTTCAGGCACTACAGACGTGATTGTAGCTGTAAATTTCGCACGGGAGTACGACCTCGAGATCGCAGTGCGCGGCGGCGGTCATAACGTCGCCGGCACCGCCGTCTGCGACAACGGTATCGTCATTGATCTCTCTGCGATGCGAGCCGTGTGGATCGACCCTCTCGCACGGATAGCCCGAGTGCAGGGTGGCGCCCTGTGGGGCGACGTTGATCATGAGGCCCAGGCTCACGGACTTGCGACCCCGGGCGGCATCGTCAGCCACACCGGCGTCGCCGGGCTTACCCTCGGCGGGGGGATCGGCTGGCTGATGCGCAAGCATGGCCTCACTGTCGACAACCTGCTCTCCGCCGATATGGTAACCGCCGATGGCGAGTTCATCCGTGCCTCGGAAGACGAGCACTCCGAGCTGTTTTGGGCGTTGCGGGGCGGTGGTGGAAACTTCGGGATCGTGACCTCCTTCGAGTTCGCCCTCCACCCTGTCGGTCCCACTGTGCTCGCCGGCCCAGTGTTCTGGTCGACGGACGACACCGCTGCCGCGCTGCGCTTCTACCGCGACTTCGTTCGGGATGCTCCCGACGAGCTTGGCACCGTCGTCAGGTTGGGAACCATCCCTCCCCTCTCGGTCGTCCCCGAGGAGCTTCACTGGCGACCCGCCGTGGCCATCAACGCCTGCTACGCAGGTCCGGTTGAAGAAGGTGAGAGCGTCCTCCGCCCGCTGCGCGAGCACGGCACACCGCTTCTCGACTTGGTCTCCCCCAAGCCGTATGTGGCGCACCAGAGCGGGCTCGACAGCACCGTTCTCCATGGATGGCACTACTATTGGAAGTCGACCGACCTACCTGAGCTGTCCGACGACTTGATTGACGTTCTCGTCGATCACGCCTTCTCGACGAAGTCACCCCGCTCATACGCGGTGCTATTCCACTTAGGCGGAGCGGTGAGCCGCGTCCCTGGCGACGCCACCGCCTACACCGGTCGGAACGCACCACATAATATCAACATCAATGGCGTGTGGCGTCCCGACGAAGATTTCGCCGAGTCGGAGACCGCGTGGGTCCGTCGATTCTTCGATGCCCTCAAGCCCTATCGAGAGGGCGTCTACGTGAACTTCCTTGACGTCGACGACGACACACGACGGGTCCGCGAAGCTTATGATGAGCATACCTACCAGCGACTCGCCGAGATCAAAGCCGAATACGACCCCAATAACGTGTTTCACCTCAACCAGAACATCGAGCCGGCAGGCTGAACATCTCTCGTACAGTACGTACAGGCTTTGCTCATACAAGATGGAAATGAGCTATAGAAGGAAAAGAGTAGTCTCAGTGAGAATGGGTCACTGGTAATGAGACGATCACAAACCGAGGTCGTAGAAATAGTCTTGGAGTGAAACGAGGTTAGTTCGGCAGTTCTTTCCGTTCCGTTCGCACGCATGGCCAGCATGGGAAGCCATTGAGACCGTCGCAGTCACAGCCTTCCGGTTCGGAATCGTTGTCGTCCTCGGAGGGGAAGGCGTCGAGCGTCCCGTCGTCGGGTGCGGTTTCGACTGCAGCCATGTGCTTGCAAAACGCGCTCCGATGAACGTGATGCGGACACGTACAGGCCACCAGTTCGTCAGTCACGTCGTCGATGGCAACTGTGTACTGGTGGGCTGCTGGGTTCTCGTGGCTCTGGTTGGTGAGTTCAATGAGTCCGGGGCCATCGACGTCGAAGGCAAATTGTTCGACCTGTGCGCGGTTCTGTGCCGTCTCAATCCGATCAGCTGACAAAGCGGATCATCCCTGTATCGTCCAGCGCCGCGTATTAGACATCCCTTCGTCACGGTCAGACCACAGTACGGTGACAAGCCCATCGAACTTACGTGTAAACAGCATAATCGAGTTGAACGACAAGAAAATTCCCAACAGAAGATACCAGCGCTCTATGAAACAGATAAAGGACGCTTACTGCTGAATGAGCAATCGCACGGCATCGGAAATCGCATTCACCCGTGCGGCATGCTCGTATGACTCTTCGCGGATGCCATTGGTCACATAAGCAAACCCGATACTGTATTCTGGATCACCCCAACCAAAGATACTTCCAAGTCCGGCATGGCCAAACATTCGTTCGGTGCTGACAGTGCCGAACATATCATTAGCTAAGCCGCCCGTCCAGAAGCCAAGCGCATAGCGAGCTGGTCGCGAAAGCGTCCCGTCAGATTCGGTCTCAGCGTGGGTTTGAGTCGCTTTTTCTACAGTATCTGTGCTCAAAATTCGGTTTCCAGCAAGCTCACCTCCGTTCGCGATACAAGCGTAGAACCGTGCCATATCCCGTGCTGTTCCGATACCGTTTGCAGCTGGGATTACTGCCCGATGAACGGCCTCCTGATTGAACGCTTCTGCTGACTCACTAGCTGATATCCCCAGCCCTTCTCCCGGATCACGGCACCGGTCAAACACTTCGAAGCCAGTTAGCGTGGCGACAGTATCCTCTTCATCCTCGTTGAGTCCGAGGCTGGTATCGTTCATATCCAGGGGCTCAAACACGTTTTGAGCGATATACTTATCGACGTGTTGTCCGCTGATTCGGTGAATGAGTTCGCCAACCAACCAGCCATAGTTGAATGTATGATACGCTGGTTGTTCACCAGGATCGAAAATCGGGTCGATGTCTTCCATTGCTTGAACAACCGCATCCCAGTCTCCCCACTTATCGGCTCGCTCGTCGAACTCCCCGTACGGTATTCCAGCGGTGTGGCTCAGTACGTGTCGAAGGGTGATGTCGGATTTTTGACTCCCTTCGTCTGCAAATTCTGGCCAGTGATCAACGACTGGATCGTCGTAATTCGCTTTGCCTTGCTCAACGAGTTGGTGCAGTCCAACACCGACGTATGGCTTCGTGCATGAGAACACGATATGCGGAGTTTCTGACGTTGTTGGTTCGCCATCGGGTCCAGTTATTCCCCCGGCAAAATCAACCGCAAGTTCCCCGTCCACGTAAACCGCTAGTTGTGCACCGTGATGAAGGCCGACCTCAAGTTGCCGGTTAAACGCTGCATGGAGTTGTTGCTTCTGTCCATCTGTGAAGTGTGACATAGTAACTAGTCCCATTGCTGTAGGTTAATGCTATTGGGAGAGTGAACTCGGCCTCGGTATACATACTAGATACTGTACTGCATTGACATCCTCCCCGCGCTAAAGCGCGAGGATTCCTCGAAGCGGATATTGAGGTTGCGCGTTTCCTCGGTTCGCAAGGACGCTTTCGCGTGGAACGTCAGCGGTAGCCACCGAATTATGACCGACGGTGTGCGTTACAGCGCGTAGAGCCGTGTCAAAGCGGCCTTCCTCCCCACCAACTATGGGCGTCGATGACGGCTGGCTGTTCAACCAGCAAGGGAGCACGGTTCGCGTCAGCCGAACTGTTACGCCGTGCATGGTTCCCCCTCTCGCTTCCCGATGTTCGCCGCCGCGTTCAAATCAGCATGGCGTTCGTAGCCACACGACGAACAGCTGAAATGGTCGTGGTTCCGTGACCCGCGTTCACCACACGAAGAACAGTTTTGACTGGTATAGGCCGGCTCAACCGTTTCTACCCGGATACCGGCCTGTTCAGCCTTGTAGGTGATGAACGTCTGAAGCTGGTGGAAGTGCCACGAATGGACACCGGACCACCCGGTGCAGTCGCGAATACCTTCGAGCGCTTCAATCCGAATCACGGGATTCTCGAATTGGCCGGCAAAGTCGATGAGTCGACGTGAGAGGGTGTGATTGAGGTCGCGGATACGGCGGTGTTCTTTGTTACCAACGTGGTTGCGAGCACGAAGTGCTCCCGCTTCTGAAAGCGAATCACGAAGGGAACGATATTTCCGTCTGACGTATCGCGCCTCTTTTCCCGATACCAGCATTGATTCATCCATCCCGAGGGCGTGGACGGCGAGAATGTGCCTCTCGCCAATATCAACGCCTATCGGCGTTTCACCGTCAGGAATGGTATCGTATTCGACGGTGAACGAGCAGAACCAGTTGTCGCCACGGCGGTAGATCTGTAGACGAGATTTCTTCGCTTCGCCGTCGAGAATCCGCTCGAGGGGTTCTTGAATCTCGTCATGGACACAAATCGGCGTATGCCACCACTGCGAAATGCAGGGAAAGCCAACTACAACCGAGCCGTTATCGGTCGTTTCGAGCGTCCAATTCTGGTTGTTCGTGGCGAACGGCTGGGCGGCAGTGTAGTCCATCCATCCGTCGCGCTTGTACTCGGCTTTTGCTTCTCGAATAGCTTGGTTCTGAACCGCCGAGTACAATCCGTTGTCAATGCTGGCTGTGGTCACGGACATTCCGAGTTCGCCTGAGTCCCATCCATTGACCAACTGTTGTTTGGTGTCGCGGTAGACGAGCATGGCGTCTTGCCATTCTCGCCGTCGTGACCGGGTTGGTTGATGGAATTTTGCGGTTACTGTCACCGAGACCATTACATGTGTAATGAGATTGCAACGGATTAAAACTATCCAATATCGGCTATGCTATTGGCAGTAAATTGTGTATTCGATTGTCGGATTCATCCCCGCCCTAAAGGACGGGGCTTTCTCCTCGTATCTCCGTAAAGACGAAAGACGAAGAATGTGCGATACTTCCAGCCAGTAGACAGAGGACACCAGTGAGACCGAGATTCTTCGAGTGATTCGAGGCCGAGTTTCCGGCAGTAACGGCTCGGGGATTAGATGATCTTGACAGGAGGAGACAACGTTATTTCCTTATGGGGTGTGAGTACGGTGTGTAGGTTTTTTCATGTCTTCGACAAACAGTGAGGAAAATCATCGTCAAGCAAGCACTTGGGAGGATGGAGTCGCAGCAAAAGTACAGCAGTTACGGCCGATGATCCAGCCTTCACCCATTTCGGGCTATGAGCACGTGCGTGGCTTCGGCATCTATGGCCTGCCCTTGGATACCGGTCACGTCCTCGCACTCCGTGTGTTTCCCGAGAATGATTTTGCGCCCTACAAGACGATTTGGCATCGAACCCCGGATGGCACATGGTCGATTTACGTGGATGGGCCGCGTCACGACACCGCCTGTCCTCGTTACTACGGAGCGGCAACCGATCACGTCGAATCTTCGAATATCACACTCACATGGGTTGGACCGATGGAACTCCGTGTGGAGATGGACGATCCTGATTTCGTTCTGACTGTCAAACTTGAGGCCGCTTGGCCGACGAGAATTATGAACATCATCGGGGCTCGTATCCCGGTGTTTTTGTGGCGTGTTCCTGGAGTAGCACAGACACTCGCCCCCATTGCAGACAGGGTGTTCGATGTCGGAGACGTAACATTCGTTGGATCCGCCCCCAACGGACACCGCACCATTCTGATGCCACGTCAAATGTATCCGATTGTCGCCGGATCGGCTACCCTAAATGGGGAGGACCTGGGAATGCCCGTGCGAAGCGAAACCAACCCGACGATTGGAAACGTTGCGCTGCCTGCTCAACCGGTGCTTGCGATCGGAGAAGCGTACTTCGAGATTCTCGACCAGGAAGAGTACGACCGGGTTCGATCAGAACTCGCTCGCCAACTCTCTACCTGAGGTATCGAGCTAGTTTACGAGATCTGCGCCTTGCATTCAGTACGACTCCTGAAACCGATCACAGCCCGAGAGTTCCAAGCAGGCCGAATTCGTCTATGGCCTCGTCGATCTCGAATGCGAGGACAACATCGACATCGCTTGCTCGTGTGACATCCTACGTCGGGTTCACAAAACATCCCGTGAGCCACGCACTGAGTAGGCGATCCTCGTCGACTTCGAGTGCATCTCGGATTTGTGCCCACGTTGGTTTGCGTTCGTTATCGCCCATTGCGGTGGACGTATCGGTAATTGATTACTGAGATACCGGTACCAAGTCGCGATGCCGGAACCAGACATCGATTTCTTTACCATCGGTTTCGATGCGGTAGCTGTAGGAGTCTAGTTCGCGACCGATCTCGTCTCCGAGAGTGTCCTGCAGGACGTCCGTGATGGTGTCTTCTTTCCCGTGGTGTTCACTCTGCCCTCATCGATACCAGTCTCGATGAACCGAATCAGATCACCTCTAGTCTGAATCGTCGAGTTGTGCACGGATTGGATGGTCGTCAAAAGGACGTCGGCATATGAGCCATCGTACCCATATTGGGAAAAGACACACTCGAGAACCCCACCGATCGTCTCCAGGGCCTCCAGCTCCGCTCTGAACGCCTGCATGTTCGAGGGGTACACTTCGTGGTCCAGAATGTGTCGAACTTCCTCTAGCGAGTAGCCAGCCTCCTCAAGGACGGCTGCCCAGCCACGCTTCGAGCCTGATTCGAGAATTCGAAGCCACGCCAAGAGGAGTTTCGCCTGATCCGAGCGGAACAGCTCGATACCACCCTCGTAGGCTAATGGGAGGTCGTACTGTGTTAGAGTAGAGTATATCTGAGATTTGTTTTCAGCCATGGATATGACTGGCCGCATATTGTATACAGATGTAGTATACAAATGCAGCATACAGATACAGTACGCCTCTTCAAGGTGAGTTATAACAAATCTCCACTCTTGGGATAGTGTTCGTCACGAAGCGAGATGACAGTCGAATTCGGGCGATTCACTCCTCAGAACCGAGAATCGATGTGATTTCCCGTATTAAAACACGGTTTGGTGTCCGATTCTTCTTCCCGTTAACCACACTCAGACGACTCCTTCATCGGTCGCACTGTCGCGGTTGACACGACGGAGATCATGAATCTCCTGTCTGACTGCTTCCCAATTGGTGATATCTAACCAGACTTCTTCTGGATCCCCGTATTCTGCATACTCTAAGGGATCGATATCGTCGGGGTTTTCGACATCGTAAGTCTGTTTGTACTCTTCGTTCTCGGCGAGCAATTCTCCAAGTCGGGTTTTGTACTCCTGTTCGCTCAACTCGGCTAATCGATTCAGTCGTTGCCACTCGAAGTACGCTTCGTTCCGTTTGTACGTCGCCGGGTTCTCTGTCACACGAGTCAAGAGACCGATGTCAGCGAGTCGTTTGAGATGGCGTCGGGCTGCATTCACAGAACAGTCTACTCGGTCAGCAACCTCGGCAACACGGGTTGGGTCGGTAAGTTCAAGGGCGATTCTGTAGACTCGTTCGTCGGCAGGGGGGGGTTCTCCAGTCGATCGGCGAACTCGGATGCAAAATTAGTTTCTGGTGGTCCTCGTCCGTTTGTATCGCCGATACGCAGGAATACGAGTTAGTATGCAATTTAGCATTGACTACGCATATTATCGACAGTTCCCCATTCTTCCTGAAATTGATTCGTGTTTCAGTGAACGTGATGGCTCGTTGGAGGAGTAAACGAAGAAAGAGACCAGTGAGCAGACAGGATTTAACAGGAGCGATGAATAGAGGCACTGATACCACCCACGGGACATCGAACGAAAACATAATCCTACTACTGCGCCGATTTTCCAAACGCGAACAGCGTCATCGGCGTCTGATTCGCCGCTCGAGGCGAGAAGTAGTCAGTCACGAGATCGTCGTAGAAGGTGAACCCGCGACCACCGAGCGTACGGTGTGCATACGTCGCGAGATACAACCGCCCTAATCCGATACCGCCCTCTAATTGGGCCACTCGATACCCTCGATTCCCAGCCGCTTCGACGATAGCGTCGATATCCGCCATGAGATAAACGTTCACCGCAGCGTCGCCAACGACCGGCTGGTCGAGCGCGAGATGCCCTGCAGTTCGACGGTCGATATCACCCAATCGTTCGAGAGTTTGTGCGTTCGGATGGTACTGATATGCCCCCGTCGGAATATCCTCGACAGCGTGAATGAGACAGTAACAATCGACTAGACCGTCGATACGCTCACCACCGAAACAGTCTGCGGGCATCCCACGAAGCGCACGGTCGAGAATCGTCGCGAACTGCCGCGAACTGATCGAGTCGTGGCTGTATTCTCGAAGTGACCCCCGACGTTCAATTGTAGACCACACTGGACGACTTGACGCCGTCTCGGCATCGACCGGATCAAGGGAAATCAATTCGCCATCACCTACATCGTGGCGTCCGAACTCCTGCTTGGACGCATCTTGAAAGTCTTCGCGCCAGGCCTGCACTGCCTCGCCGTCCGCCAACGTACTCTGCTCCCAAGCGTCGGCTACCAGCGGATACTCGACAGGATTCCGTGAGAGTGGCCTTTCCTTGGGTTCGATACTTGTGACGGAGAGAGGGTCTGGAGCGGGGTCTCCGCTACCGACAGGAACGAGTTCGAGTGGAGCTTCGTCTTCGGGGTCGACGCCGAGGAGTCGAGCAATCATGTGGTCCGCGAATCCGGTGACGACTGACGCCCGATGACCGCTTCCGTGAGCGACCGCCAACAGGTTAGCGAGAACGGTGCCTGAATCCCAGAACGCGTGGCGGTAGGTTCGCTCGCGGTACTTCCAGGCGTTGCGCCACCATTCTGAGGTGGCAACGAACGTCACAGGGGCGTCAGCGACTGCCGCGTGGTTGCCCGTCGCTCGAGCGAGAACACCACGATAATCCCCCTCGCGAAGCACGTCGAACGATTCAGTATCCGGATCGAAGTGATAGACGCCGGGGACGAGCCCGTCGATGTCACCTGTGACAGCGTAGAGGTCGACGTGATAGAGCTTTCCTGTACACGAGGCTGCGCGAAACCGCATCCGTTGGCCCTGTCTCTCCAGCTCCTTTGTGATCCCCGTCGCGTAGTGACAGAGGGTGTGAACGGCTTGGGCATCAAGCGAGGATGGAGCGCTATGACGCGGAGTGTCGGTCGATGTAGTGATTGCTGATAAGGCAGGTTCGTCGGGCGAGCGTGCCGACCCCGGAAGCGAACGCTGTGACAACGTTTCATAGACTTTGTAGGGACGTGGCTTATTCGAAAAGTTCAGTGAGAATCGATCGCTCCGGATACTCTCGGGGGAATGATTCGTCCGCTTGTGATATTCGCGTGCGTCGACCATCGAGCAATCAGACGAGAGAGATTCACAAACAGTTTGGGTCGGGTTGGGGAATGTGAGGAAAGGTTGACTAGTTCATTTCTTGGCTACCAGTGTGATATTGAGCTTTTGCTTAGAGTTAGAATCTTAGCGATCATAGATCTCTTAGAGTCTAGCGTTCGTCTTTGATCATGTCAGAAGAGACCTATGTGGCTTTGGCGTCGCCCACGACATGAAAAAGAGTGATTCACAGAACGACAAGTCTCCCTCCGAGCGCATTGATGCGAGAATCGAAGAGCTGTCCGACTGGTGAGGAGAGATGCTTGCCCGGATACGTGGTCACATCAAAGAGGCCGACTCCGATGTGGTCAAGGAGTGGAAATGAAGTGGTCCGGCGTGGTCCCACGACAGGGTGGTCTGCACTGGTGAGACCTACATTCAGGTAGGCGGTGTTCGGGCCTAAGTCGGCAGTTCATTACGTCTCGCGCTCGGGGCACGTACAGTAGAAAGAACCCTGGAATCCGTCAGTCCGTCATTGCTCATGCGTCATTCCTCATTCAGATTGATCTCCGACACACACTTCGACGACCACGGCAACCGAGGTGGTATCGTCACCTGCTGTCACCACCCGGTCGCCAGGGTTGAACGGGTTTTCGGGCTTTTCAGGTGGGCGGTGTTCGGACCCAGATTGTGCAGTTCATTCATGGGGTGGGCTTCGAGATGTGCGAATTTCGCCGGTTCTTCGCCAGAATATGCTTTCTGCGTCGTGTCTTTCGATTTGAGGGTTTCAATCCACTCCCAGCCGAGGAGAATGAGTGCGTCTTCGTTATCTCGATGTCCCAATAGTGGAGAGGTATGGATGTGTGAGACCCTTCTGAAGCCATGCAAGTGTTTATACGAAAGCAGGATCAAGATTAGGTTGACCAATGAATCTTGATCAGGCGGTTGACGAAGCACTCGCGACGTACAATATGTCGCGCAGTGAAGAGGCCGAGGAAACAGGCCGAACAGTCGCCACGCTCCAAGATTAACGCGTTCTAATCGAGATCTCGTATCTTCTCGGCGAAGTCTGCTTTCGATAGCGCTTGGGCCTCTTTTAGTTCTGAGTAGCCGGCGCGTTCGACAGCTTGCTCTACAAACTGGATCCAAAGCTCTTCGTGCTTTTCTGCGTAGACCATTTTCGCTTCACTCGGGTACATATCCAGCTCGTATTCAGCCAACTCAATTTTCACATCGTGTTTCCGCTCAAGCGTTCTTGCGCCGAAGCTGTACAGGTGCTTGAAGAGGACGTTCTTCCGACGAACTGTCAAGAGCCGCTTGGATTCGTTGATGTACTCGTTTACCCACTGTCGCCAGTCGTATGTTTCTGGATCAATCTCTACAGATGTTTCCGGTATGGTAAAGTCCGCATTCAGCCGCCGAAGGTAGAATTGAATCAAAGCGACAGCGGTTCGATGGTTGGCGTTCGGAAGTGCGTGTTTCAGAATCAGGTTGGAGGCGAGTCGACCAGCAACGTCCGTTGCTGATCCCTCCCACGACGTTCTGTTGAAGACATCCGGTAGTGCATCGACATCGATATTCTTGTACGCCTCGACAGGAACTCCTTCTTCCTCCTCATTTTGCGCGATAAGGGCACGGTAGATTTCCAGCAGACGCACGACGATGGTGCTATTCTCATCAGTCATTTCCGCGAGTGAGGCTTGCAGATTGAAGTCTATTTCACGCACTGGTCCACCGCCGACACGAGACGTATAGATGACATAGAATTCTTCGGCGATATCGTACGCCTGGACCTTTACTGCGACGTCGTCATCGTAGTCGATGATTTGCGAGACGATTTCGGCAGGGTCTGGATGCACGAAGTCGAGGGAGAATTGCTTGTCACCGGGATGGTGGTAGTAGACATGGCCCATCTGTGCTTGGAGTATTCACTTACCAGTCTATATTAATCCCAGTTTGTCGAACGAAATCACTCTGAATAGCGTCTCAATGTCGGCTCGATGTTCTCCTCAACGTACTGTCGTTCGGCTTCGTACGCTCCCGTCAAGTCGGCATACCACTCAGCAATCTTGCCAGCGAGATCGACGTCATCTGTCTGTCGATAGGATTCAAGCAAGGATCCTCGTGCTGCTTCGTTGATTACTGTTCGTGATTCGCCTTCAATCAGGGCAGTCAATGCATCCTGCATTGCACTGTCGTCGATGTCGTATTCGGATTCACCAGTGAGTATCGGTTCAAAGAGTCCGCCACCGAATTCAGGTGGACGGCCAAATGCCTCTAAGTCCTTACGGGCTTTCCATGGTTTCGCCAATACGTCGTAGAACAAGCTTAGGAGACATGTACTGTAGAACGAACCCTGAAATCGATTCAGACCGTTGTTGCTCTGTCGCCACTCGTCGTGGAGATCGATCTCTAGGACATCGCGATCACGCATCAGTCGAATGAACGCCAATCGGTCAAGTGTGAGTGCAGCGAATGCTGTTCGCTCTGCTTCAGTCGCACCACCTGGAGCATCAACGGCGTCAACGAGTGGAGTATTGACACCATTGTGGTCGTAGTCACCTTCACCAATGAGTACCTCAGAATAGAGATCATGGAACTGGGAGAGGCCACCAGTGGCTCGTCGGACGTTGTGATGGCCGAGTTGCTGGAAGAACCGCGCCAAGACGCCTTCCGGGTTGGGAAGTCCGGTGAGATCTGAATAGGTGACCATATCGTTCTCACGGGCGGCGTATTGGACGACTGGTTTCAGACTTTGTGATTCGACGACTGGGTCGAGAGTGACACGGCCGTTGTCTCGTTCTTTGAGTTCGTATAAACCCCATTCGAACCCATCAGTGGCGATCCCATATTCATGCCGAGCCGAGTCAAGATAGCTCAGAAGTTCCGTTTTTGCGGTATCGATATCGTTGACCGCCTTATTTTCGCCAATCACATTTGCAGGGAGGTTATCTACTCGGAAGTCTGGGTACTCATCGTCACCACCTGCTGGGGAGTTTGGCCGAGGGATGACCTCGTATCCGAGAATGTTGAGAACTGGCCAGATAAGGTGGTCTTCTACAAAGCGTTCTGGAAATTGCCGGATATCTGTACCATTGAATTCTTCTTTTCCTTCGATGATCTCACCGAGCCTGTTAGGGGGGATGTTTCTCTCGTCGAGTTCACCGAGAAATGCATCGACGGTTTCCTGAAGAGCGGACACAGCATCGGCGATAGTTGCAGAATCCATCTAAGTGAAGTTTGAATACTTATTTGTATTAATATTTTTATATTCAGTCAAACTACTTACGGCTGGTTCTCTACCGGGGCATCAACATTTACATTCAGTCTGTAATGATATAGAATATGTTTCCCCAGAAACTACATTCAGTTGAATATCTCAGTGCAAACACTATTTGGGATCACGAGGAACACGATTTTACACCATGGATTGTCGAGCATATCGACCAACTCGGGAGAGCAATCGGAATCGAAATCGATGAGATTGAACGGGAGGACGCTGTCGGCGGATATAGCGCAGACATCACAGGGACGGAGGTGAACACTGATGGAAAGGTCGTCATCGAAAATCAGTTTGGAACCACCGATCACGATCATCTCGGGAAACTTCTCACCTATGCTGCCGGGATTGATGCAGAGTTCGTTATTTGGCTTGCAGAGGAATTTCGAGATGAACACCGCTCAGTGCTTGAGTGGTTGAACACGAGTGCTCCAGGAGGTGCGATGTTCTTCGGTGTGAAACCACGAGTACTGCGTCTGAATGGTGCTGAGCAACTAGGGTTCGATTTTATGGTCGTCGTCGAACCCAACGATTGGGAACGGAAACTACAGGACTCAGAGTCATTAACTACGCGAGAGCAAGCATACAAGGACTTCTTCTCGGAGCTGGCGGATGCGTATGAAGACGCAAACCCGCGTTGGTATCGAGTTAAGGCACAACCACAGGGTTGGTTAGGGTTCGGTGCTGGAGTAAGTGGCTGCACATTTAATTGGGCATTTCATCATGGGCCGGAGTTGGCTGTTGAACTTTACATCGACACGAGCGACAAAGAACGGAACGAAGCCATCTATTCCGAACTCAAAACTGACCAAGATGTGATTGAGGCTGAGTTGGACAACGTGGTCTGGGAGCAACTTCCGGACAAGCGAGCGTGTCGGATCAAGGTCGCACAGCCAATCGATGATCACATTGAGGGGCTGAGTGCGATGCAAAAGGAGTCTCTTATTGAGTGGGCTGTTCAGGAAATGGATGCGCTTCGGGCTGTGTTTGAACCTCGGCTGTAGTATGAGTAAAGCTTTCTTAGACCTGCAGATTTCGTTAATTCCGATGTATTTTGAGATACAAAATCACATTAGACCTAACAATGCCAGTACTATGCTATTGGAACATGCCTCCGTATAAACAAAAGATAAAGTACATCGGTTTATTCTACCAACGTATGACTCTCGTATCCGATGGGGGTAGACCCTCCTTGACTCCCTTATCTGGTCAACTCTCCGCGGAAGAGGTGAATATGGATTTGACGATGTGTGGTCTTCTTATCGAACGAGCCGAGAAATTGGCGCAACTCTACCAGGAAACCAGAAACTGGAACGAAGTCAAAGACATCTGGTTTTCTGAACGTTTATCGAATCGAAGTACGAAAGGAAGCTCGCAGAAGATCTACCGCGTCCTAACATCACGACTCAGAAACGCCCCTTCCAGCCTTCCGAATCCAGCCACTCTTCCAGCAGTGCTTGATGAGTGTACAACGACCCGCGACAAAGCTCAAATACTCTATCTCTATCTCGTTGCAGATGACTCGCTCGTTCGGTACGTCGTTCACGAATATGCTGCTCGACTTGCTGAAGAACAGCATGAACCTCTCGACTTCTCCAACGAGACGCTTACCCACCTTCTCAGTCAACTCGAATATTCGAACGGTGATTCATTCGACTACGCTGATTCGACGATGGAACGATGGTGTGAGGGTTTCAGATCTGTGATGCGCGAGATTGGTGTGCTTGAAGGGCAACAATCAGTTGTCGGGTCATCTCCCTCATTAGGAGATATTCCACTACTGGTCGCGATGGGCTATTCGTATGAGGATGCTGAAGATGATTGGATCACCACACCACGAGGATTGCTCTATCTCTTTCAACCGGAGAATCGCTGGGAGGAACTTTTCGACCGGGTTGCAAACACCGATGCGTGGGAATACGTCGAGCTTCACGGCGCTCTCGACTTGCGACCCACCGACGAACCATATTCATGGATCCGTGATGGGGGTGAGGTCTGATGGTGGACAGGGGTTGGTTCGACGACCTCCCAGATGACTTCGAGGAGTCAATCCGTATCGACCGGGACGAACAGGATCACCGCCAACAGGCGATTCGGTCGTATCACATGACCGCAGACTCCCAGCGATTCGTCACGAATTTCGTTGACCGGATGCTCGGTCAGTCAGATGATATGCGAACGGGCTCGAACTACTGGCTCTACGGCTACTACGGAAGTGGGAAGAGTCACCTTCTGACGGTCCTTGATGGACTGTTGGACTCCGACTGGATCGATGGACAACGAGACTCCGTCTGGTCAGATCTTGTTCAAGAGTCTGGTCATAAGGAATTCGAGCAACTCGGCGAGCACTGGCGAACGATCCATGACGAGTTCTACGTCATCCCGATCTCAGTCAATCTCTTGAAATACCAAGGGCAGAAGCAGCGAAGCTTCAGTGAGATCGTTCTTAAACATGCCCACCAAGACCCAGATTTGACCGGAGTCGACGATGATATCTCTGAAGGATTGTCTTCTCAGCTCGACGTTGCCTACTTCGAGAAATGGTTCCGGACGACAAATGTCTGGTCTGACCGAGAGAGCCGTGCAGAAGTTGTCCTTGAAAAAGTCAGAACAGCCTCCGGGAACTACGACTGGAAATCAGATGGTTTCTGGAAGGACGTCCAGAAATACGGAGTACTGGCAGATGTCGTCCTGCCTCAACTCTTCGAGGAGGTTAATGGCACCCGTGATGGGTATACAGACCTACAGCCATCCGACATCGATCCAGAGGAAGTGGTGAGCAGGCTGGAAGAACTTCGGACCGAACGAGAGGCGGAGCTAGAGAAACCTGTAAAGCTTGTACTGCTTCTCGACGAGGTGAGTCTCTTCATCGGAACCGACTTCGAGCGCCTGACTGAGCTCCAGACGCTTGCCGAGAACGTCGACGACATCGGCGATGGCGACATCCAGATGGTTGCGACCGCACAGGCGAAGATCGAAGATGTCCAACCGAAGTTCGCCGCACACGGTGCCGACTTCAGCATTGTCAAGGATCGCTTCCCGCACCGCTACCAGCTCCCCAGCAAGCACGTCGGTGAAATCGCGAAACGACGACTTTTCAAGAAATCAGAGCACGGGGAAGCGGCGATTCGAGAGCTGCTTGATGAGGCCTCAGTGAAACCGACCGAATCGCTGGTCTACAACGAAATTAAACAGAACACAAAACCGCCACTCGACAAAATTGATGTCGAAGAGCTCGTCGAATTCTATCCGTCCCTTCCCTACCATGCGCCGTTGTTCCTTGAGATTCTATTCAATCTCCGGCAGGAGGCCAATGACCCAGCCAAATCGATCTTCTCTGGTACTGCTCGTGCGATCCTCGCACTCATGCATAGCCTCCTGAAAACATGGGTCGAAGAGAGAGATGCTGACGAAGTCATCAATCTCGTGGATTTCTATGAGCTAGTCAAGCCAGAGCTTCGGGAGATACTTACGCAGGACATGCGCGTTATCGAAGGCTCAGATGCAAGTCGAGGAATTGTAGATGAAGTCGAAGAGGGGACACTGGAAGAATTCGATCTCGCCGTGGCGAAAGCCGTCTTGCTGTTACAGCATGTTCATGACATTGTTCCACTCAATGAGGGGAATATCGCGGTTTCTGTGATGGCCGATCTAAACGGGCGCTCTTGGATCAGTACCCAGAATCGTGTCGAGGAGTCTCTTGGTCGCCTTCAGAAGTACATTCGACCAACTGAGGATGAGACTGGAGCACGATATCGGTTTGCCACTCAAGAAGAACGGATTATCTACGACGACACAGAGGCGAATGAAGCCGATCCTGACTGGGATGCTGTTCTGAAAGCTCTTGACGAACATCTCTGGGAACGGATTACTCAGGATCTCTCGCTTCCAGAGTCAGTGCCATATGGAGACTCTGGTGACGAGTATCCTATTGCGTATGGATTCAGTATCGACGATACTGACTTCGATACAACTGTCGAAGCTGACGGTGGGCTGAACGTATCTATCGAAGTGCAGGGAGTCCGTCCAGATCACACGTCTGATAAGAAGGATGAAGAGACGCTCTACTGGTCGATTGATACGGAGGGTCTGGATGATCTCCGGAAACACATTGTTAACTGGTGGGCCCTGCGTGATGCCATCTCGACGCTCAATGCGCCTCCTGCTGTCGAACGTGATCTCGATCGACGAGCAAGTGCCGTTCGGAGTAAGCTCGTCAGTGCAATGCAAAGTGGTTCATACACAGTGAAAGACAGAACGGATATCAGTGGACTCTCTAAAGCGGTACAAACCGCTGTTGACGTTGCATACCCCGATGACTTCCATCCGATGATGCTACAGGTGACAGACGATCGCCTGCAAGAGTTAACAGAACTCTCTACGGAGGATCCACTTCCTGCATGGGCACAGACAATTCAAGTTCCGTCGTCCGATCCGTCTGCAAGTCAAGGGAAGAAATCGATTCAGCGTAATGTGATGGCTCTCACTGGACGGCAGTTGAAAGACCGCAAAGATGGCCTCAACATGAACACGGTTCTCGACGGAATTGCCTCAAAAAAGCCATTCTATGATGACGCTCGTCCAGCACTCTGTGCGATAATCTGGGGATTTTGCCGAGAGGGGCGATTAGTCCCTGTCGACGAAGACGGCAACACGTTGGAAAATTCGGCAGTCCTCGATCAAGCTCGTCTCTCGACAACGAGACTAAAGCTGCTTCCGCGAAAGCCAATCGGGAAGCTCCTCGAACGGGGTGGATTCAAGGATACGATCGAAACGGTCGCAGATGGGCTCATCCACCTCCAGGAAGCGAACCAACAGTTACGCTCGTCACTCACTGGGTTGCAGGAGGACGTCCAGTTGGTCGTCGATACTGACGTACATTCAGATGCAGTCACTGGATTGCTTGAAGCATTCATAGACGAGTTAGCCGATCGAATCGAAGCAACCTCCGATCGATTGGCTGTCATCAGATCACAGGGAGACGGTCTCGGAGATGCAATCGAACAGACGAACGAAGCACAGGAATGGCTCGACGAAGTGATCGACGTTTGGAATCGACGTCTTGAGTCGCTCTATCGGTTCGATGCACAGCTTACCGCAGGTGCTGCTCGGTTCGAATGGGTAGACGAGGAAATGCAGTCGTTAGTCGCTACTCAACGTGAAGCGCTCGACGGTTTCAACGGGGAGTGGTGGACAACGGATGGCTGGAAATCGCTCGTGAGTGAGACGACGGCGGGACTCGGTACAGACCTCCAGAAATCCTGGGATGACTACGTCGCAGAACGTGGGGTTAGCGACCTCGTCGACCGTATCGCAGACCATCCCTGGGTTATCCCCGCAACTGAGTTGCCGACAGGAGTACAGATAGCATTCGAGCGAACCTACATTACGCCACTCCGCGAGCTCCGACAATGGTACGAAACGATCGACGAGGCCATATCGTCGATCTCCACAAGCGATGAGGACACCGTGATTTCGGCTGCTGACGACATGTCTGGCGCGGAATCACTCGCTGATGCTATCGAGTATGAGGTGGAGGAACTGGAGTCTAGACTTGACCAACTCACCGAAATTGTTGGCGATCGAGCTCCAGATGACATCGACCAGATTGGTGTGCTTCCTGACGACCGGCAGAATATCGATCGACGACTTGAGCGCCTGGTCGAGAGCCGAGAATTGGACATCGAAACGACAGACTCGGGGGTGATCATCCGATGACGGACTCCCCGTACAGAGCGTTCAAAGAGAAGCTCTGCACGTTCGCCGACGGCCAAGCCGGGATCCGGAATCCGTTCGTCATCGCTGCTGTCGATCCAAAAGTCGAACACCGAACTGCAGACCGGCTCAGTTCGTGGGCGACAGGAGCAGATGAAACACCAGCTATCGATGACGGTGTAACCGTCCAGCCAGTCTGGCTCGACGAGCTGCTTCCACAGACCAAAGTGTACAACCTATGCGTGGCGCTAGGTGGTGAGACGACTCCGAAGCGTATCGAGGGGACGATGCAAGATCGGCTCGCCGAAGAACTTGTCCAGGTGATGATCGAGCAGGAAATAGACGCAAGAAGATTGGAGACACAACAGCATATCGTCCTACTCCTCAATCTCGGCAGTCTGTACCCGTTCACGCGTGCGTCTGAACTCCTTGATGAACTTGACCGCCGAAACGTTAGGTCGACAATCGGGATTCCATTCCCGGGTGACGTTATCGGTGGAAAACTGAGTTTCTTTGGCGGCGATTCACGCCATTACTACCCAGCGCATCAGATTGATGGCCAGATTCAGGAGGTGCATCTCCAACAATGAGTATCAACGATCTATTCAGCAGTGATCCGACGCGACCACTTGAAGAAGTACAGAAGGTCAATGCTCGTGAACGAGCAGCAAATGACGTCAAAGAGTTCTACGAGACAGATAGTGCAGAGCATGTCCTCACCGAACTCGGGAAGGTAATCGAAAGGTATCCGGGAGAAGCAGCCCGATTCCTCTACTTACATGCGACCTTTGGATCTGGGAAGACCCACCTGCTGAAGCTCATCGGTCTCGTTGCCGATAGCGAATCAGAATTTGCGTCCTTGGGTAACGAACTCGCAAAACAGTGGCCTGGTTTCGATAACCTCGCCCAATCGATCAAAACGTCACACGTTGACCGACTGAAACCGGTATTTTTGAATCTACTGGACCGCGATGCCTCGAAGGAGCCACCACTTCCATTTCTCATCTTCGAGGCCATCGGTCGCGAACTTGGATATCCGACTGACCCGAACTGGCTGCTTGAGTGGGCCTGGCGCGTGGATATGGAGTACGATGGTGTCTGGGATGCGCTTTGTACAACAGAATACGACGGTCAAACATTCAACGACGTGCTCGAAGAGCGTGCTTCGCTGCGGCGATGGCTCTACGAGACGCTCCCATCACTAACGGAGACAACAGGAACCGAACTCAATAGCCGTGACGGGGTGAAAGCATCTATCGAGAAAGCCGAAGACGAGGTCAATCCCGAATCGTTCGACCCCGATGAACTGGTCGAACGTGTCGAAACTGTGACCGAGGCTCTGAACAAGAAGGGATCGAATACCGAACTTCTACTTGGACTCGATGAGGTTGCACTCTTCGTCGGTGATAGTCGCCATCGTTATCGTGAATTCGAGGAGACGATGGAAGCACTCCAAAATGGGCCAAATCCAGTCGTCATTACTACAGGACAGTACTCGCTTCCAAAAACACGGGAGAGCCTCATTGGAGAACCTCCTGAGAAGCACTGGACGTACCAACAGGTGCCGCTTGAAGGTGCAGACACGGAAATCATCGTTCGGAAACGGTGGTTGCAGAAGAATACAACTGGCGAGAAGCGAGTCTCCTCACTCGTTTCGTCGATGCCCGATGTCTCGTTAGAGGCATATTCACCAATCGAGAGTACCGACCCTGACCCGGTCGAATCCTACCCGTTCCGCGAGTATGATCTGACCCTGTTACGGAAAGTGATGCAAGAACTGATTACCCAAGGTCGGGCTACAGAACGTGATTACATCCAGGGACGAGCATTGTTGGTGCTGGTGCGGTCGCTATTCACCAAATTCGGCTGGGCCACGGCGGAGGAAGGGAAGCTCGTCACGTGGGACGAACTATTCGACCTACTCGTCGAGGAGACGACCTATGTGCCGCTTTGGGTTCAGGAGATGCTCGACAACACGCTGATCCCGACATTCGATGGCAACGAGGATGCATGGGAAGTGCGCGTATCGAAGGCCCTGTACCTACTGAATCAGACGCCTGCCGTCCCGGCGACGCCGGAAAATCTGGGACGACTGATGCTCGACGATGTGAACGCGTCGATAGACGACGCTGTCGAGGAGACCCAGTCGGCGCTCAACACGCTCGTCGACAAGCGGAAGGTGCTCACGGAGACCAACGAACAGGGCGACAAGGTATACACGTTGGTCTCAGAGAAACAGGAGAGCATCCTGAGCCGAGCGCAGACGAAAGCTGAACAGATTTCCCCGCACCAGCTCTCTGCGTGGCTGGAGACGCGGCTTCGCGAGAACGACGACTTCTTCCGGAGCGATAACAGCCTCCACGAAGCCGACGTTGGTGACGAGCGACGTGTTCCACTCCGATACGAGTATTCGATTCTCGATCCAGTTGGCCGAGCCCCCACGACCGAGTACGATGCCGTCCGAATTCGTGTGTTAGCGGATGACCCAGATACTGTCACCGACCAGGTGGCGACCTGGCAGGAAGTGA
The DNA here is from genome assembly GCF_024136975.1 of Haladaptatus sp. AB643. NCBI lineage: Archaea > Methanobacteriati > Methanobacteriota > Halobacteria > Halobacteriales > Haladaptataceae > Haladaptatus > Haladaptatus sp. AB643. Next base: position 106,021 of record NZ_JAMYJW010000007.1, on the reverse strand, counting down.
ATGATGGACGCGAGGGCGGTGAACACATCCTCATCTCGATTGACGTCCAAGAGACGACGCTCGACAGAATCCGCAACGTCATTGGGATGGGGCAGGTGCTGGAAGAGGAGACAGAGAGCCACGAGGAACTCGAACGGGAGCACCGGACAGATAAACGGCGTCTGGAGTCATCCGTGAGCGACCTCCTCGAGAACGCATCCGTCTACACGGTTGATGACTATCGCGGTGAGCGACCGAATATCCTCGAGGAAGTTGTACAGGACCAGGTGCAGGTCGTCTTCGGTTCGACGCGGAAGGTGCTCTCACGACCACTCGTCGAGGTCGACGATGCGAAGGGACTGGCGAAATTCTTCCGAGGAAGTGGCAGCTGGCCGCTCGGAGACAGCGATGCCGTGATGCTGGGCGTCGATACATCGAGTACAGAGATTTCAGACACTGGCTGGTGTCGAGAGTTCACCGACGAGTACGAGTCACAGACCGCAGTAGACGTCGAGACACTACTCCAGCAGACACGAACGGCGAATGGTGACTATCGGGGGACACCACAGGAATCGATTGCCGCGTTGCTCATCACACTCGCGACGTCTAACGAGAAAGTCGCGCTCAAGCAGGATACCGACTACGTGACTGATCCTACGTCGATTGGTCGGCAAGTGCGGACGAAGGGAGGCCTCACTTCGCTCCAGGTACGGTTCGGCGTCGATACGGTCAACCCCAAAGAGATTCGCAAGGTCGTGTCGACGGTCCTCGGCCACGATCCAGAAGGGAGCGACCTAGATGCGTGGGTAGCCGAACTAGCCTCGTGGGTAGAAGCTAATAGCGTCCTCGTCAAGCGGACGTTCAAAGGAGTCTCCAGAGAGTTCGGCGTCTCTCTGGATTCTCTGGAGACCGTACTGGAACCGGCGTATAGCGGCGATGACTTCACCACATCGGAGTTGGTTGAAGACGATGTCCAGTCGGAGGCAGAGACGTTCGCAGATGCACGCGAACTCTTTGCTGTTGAAGATGGAGAGAAGGCGCTGTGGGAACAGTTCACCGCCACCCTCGATCTGCTGGAAGAGCTGTACCCAAGCGCGACAATCACGTCGCGGATGCAGACGACCGCAGAGAGTGGATCCGTGCCGACGAAATCGACAGTGAACTCACGGCTGGCAGATGCGACTGGACATCGCGTCGACGAGCTTACGACGCAGTATCGTCGGGTGACCGGGGAGAGGTGTGATGTCTCTAATCCCGAGGGGATTTGTGCGGAGTTGACTAAGTGGATTCGAGAGAACGAATCGGTAATACAGACTCTTCTCAACGATGTCACCGCCACGTTCGACAGCATCTCGTCCGGTAACCTCGAATCGGTATTTGAAGTCGCGTGGGGCGGAGACGAGATCGAAGAACGCGAACTAGTTGGCTCCTCTATTGAACAGCAGCTTGAAGACTTTGAAAAGGGTCGAGATATCCTGAGAGGTGATCCAAGTCTATGGTCGCAGTTAGAAGCAAGGTACAAAACGCTCCATACTGAATACCTGGAGTCTCCCACCACGAGGTCAGTCAAGACTGCGCTGGATGCCTCACGTCCACCATCGATCGAAGAAGTTCAACGACTCATCGATATGCCGATTATCGGGGGAGATGACGTATGGGGCGATCTCCGACACATTGCCGAAGAGCTCAGGCAAGAGCTTCCGAACACCAACGTCACCAATGAAGTGACGGCGTTCGTCGACGCGAACGACCGACCCACCGACAAACGAGCGACAGAACTCCTCGACGAAGCAGAAGAGCTGCTGGCCAGGATGCGTAAAATCAGAGAAGCTCTAGACGATGTCGAAGAAGGCAGCATCGTGCTAATCGAACCAAACCAAAATTAATCGTCTGAAAATAAGTTTGAGAGTTTGGCAACATTAAAGACACTCCTGTCAGTCGGTGTTAGCATACTGAGTTACATTCTATGGAAGTCGATTCACTCTCTCAACGGAAGGCGCAATTGGATAAGGCCGAACGCGAACATCTCGAAGATGTCGTCGAGGATTTGCGTGAGCGGGTTGAGAACAACGTCCGATATCAACTGACGCAGAAAGGCCTCAACGACGAGCCGGAGAATGCGGACGGACTTGACGAAGACACACAGCAACTCGTTGAAGCAGTCAAACTCGAAGCCGTCGACAGCCACACCTGGGACGAGGCGTTCGAGCAGTACGTCACAGGTGTCGGGTACACCATTGTCAACCGCCTCGCAGCGCTGCGCTGTATGGAGGTCCGTGACTTCGTCAACGAGGAGGTCACCGTCTTCAAAGAGAACGGCCTGACGCCTGCAGCAGAGACACTTGTCCACGAAGAGTTCCTGTTAGAAGATGAGGCCATCCTCGAAGCCTACCACAATGCCTGTGATGAGTTGGCCGAGGAGATCGAAATTCTCTTCGACCGTTCATCGGCTTACAGTCTGATCGACCCAGACGACGACACGTTCGAGGAACTGTGCGGGATGCTCGACGAGGTCCCCGACGAGGTATGGCGTGCGGACGACGTGCTTGGATGGATCTACGAGTACTACAACCGTCCTGTCGTCGAAGCACTCGACACCAAAAACACCCTCGAGCCCGACGACGTCGGCCCTGCGAACCAGTTCTATACGCCTCATTGGGTTGTGCGGATGCTTGCTGACAATAGCCTCGGGAAGCTCTATCTCGAAGCAACCGGGCAAGAGTCAGCGGTCCCTGCAGCTGAAGAACTCTCCATCGAGGAACGGAAAGAGCGTCTCGTCACTCCCGAGGACGCACCTGGCGTCCCGGAACTCTGTACCTATCTCATCGCCGACGAGGACGAACAGGACGCACCGTCGTTCGATCACCCCTCGGAGCTCCGCGTCATCGATCCCGCCTGTGGGAGTGGGCACTTCCTCCTCTACGCCTTCGACATTCTGGAGCGCATCTGGTGGGCGGAAACTGACCTTGATCGAAGCGAGATTCCGGCGAAGATCCTCGAACACAATCTCTACGGCGTCGACATCGATTTGCGTTCCTGCCAGCTCTCGGCGTTCAATCTCTACCTGAAGGCCCGGACCCGAGCTGAGGTAGAGGATGGAGGCTTCGAGATGCCCAACGTCGGCATCGTCTGTGCCAACGCTCGCGTGGCCGAAGTCGAGGAGGCTGTCGCCGTTCTCGACGAAATTACGGGTGAGGGAACAGATGTACGCGAGGCACTCGACGAGATTATTGGGGAGTTCCAAACGACGGAGGCGCTCGGGAGCCTGCTGGACGTCCAGAGCACACTCTCGGAGGAATTCATGGACCAGCAGACAGATATCATGGAGTGGAGCGGCGAAGGTCCGCACACGTTGAACGGGTTCCTGAGACAACTGCGGGAGGCTGTTGATGAGCGTACGTCCGATTCTTTCGGCGAGCAGAACCTCCGGAGCTTCCTGAATCTGCTTGTGGTGCTGACGCAGGACTACGATGTAGCGTTAATGAATCCTCCATACGGGATGCGAGGTAGGATGCCAGGCGGCGTCAAGTCATATGTGAAAGAACACTACGATTACTATCCGGAGTACTATATTAACTTCTTCGAGGTCTGCGAGCGTCTTTCTAAGACCCACGGACGAGTCGGGATGTTAGTCCCGTGGTCTTTCATGTTCCGCAAAGTTTTCCAAACATTCCGGGAAGACTTCGTTGGAAGCAATCGCGACTTCGACTTCCTTGCGGAATTCGGATACGATATCCTGGACAATGCGACTGTTGGCACGGTTGGAACGGTGGTCAGAACCGAAACAGACGGAGATAGTCAAGGGGACTTCATTCGATTGCACGACGTCCTCAAAGCTGAAAAGGAATCGACATTCATTTACGCCGCATTTGTCGAAGAATTCGACGGTGCAATCAGACGACGCTACCGACGTGACACCTCCGAGCTGGCGATGGTTCCGGGCACACCTATTTCGTACTGGGTTCCAACGGAGCTTCGGGAACTCTATCAGGCAGAAACTGTTCTGGACGCGGACAATGCTGACCTGCCCGAGAGAGACAGTATCGGGCTCGTAAAACAGGGGCTAGCGAGCGGAGATGACGGTCGCTTCCTCCCAGAATTTTGGGAAGTCGAAAGTAGCCACACGACATTTACGCCTGTCTCGAATGGGGGGCAGGATACGTGGCTCCTTCCGAAGAATACACAGAGTATCAACTGGAAAAACGATGGTGAAGAGGTTCGCAGATATTCGGGCTCGTATATCCGTAGCCCTCACCTGTATTTCTCGGAAGGAATTACCTTCAACCGTCGGAAACGAAGCGGGCGTCACTTCGGATATATGCATCCCGAATCGGTATTCACGGAGTCGGGGACCGCGATCTTTCCGGATGATGAGGACCCGTGGGCTCTGATTGCGTATCTCAACAGTAGACTCGTAACGTATCTCAAGTTGGCGCAGACGTTCGAGCGGAAGTGGGAGATCGGGACTGTTTCTCGCCTCCCCGTTTCAGACGCAGTCTTCGAGAACCGGGCAGAACTATCGAATGCAGCGAAGACACAGGTCGCCAAGGTTCTTGCACGGCGGAGCATCGACTTCACCTCACCACACTTCTCGGGGAGCCTCGCTGCTCAGATGCTGGGGTACGGTAATCCGCATCCGCCCGACCATCCACATCGAACCCTGCTGGAGGACATCGACTGGGAGACTCCACCAACGGTCAGTCCCGAAACTAGCTTCGACAAAATCGCTACACAGGGTGAGCAGTATCTCCACCGACTCAACCGGGGCCTGGAACGAGTTGCACGGGAGACAGACGTCCTCTTGTTCAATCAGTTTGAACTCGAAGAAGAGCTCCAAACCGAAATTCTTCAGGAAGTTGAACTTCGAACAATCGACAATCCCCTCACTGAGCTGGAAGAAAGCGAACAGGAGGGGACCTATGCCGAGCTAGAAGTATCAGTCGAAAGTGTAGTGAAAAACCTCCTCCACCAACTTTGTATAGACACTCTGATCGAAAGTGACGATGATATTGTCCCAATTTCGGCTGTGGAGGATGAACCAGACATTCTAACACTTATCGAGAGGAAAATGCAGAACCTGTTCGGCGAGCACGCTTCAGCACGCCTCGCAGAGGCTGACCTGGTTCTCGGGAGTCAGACCGCCGACGAGGAAGCGTACCCGAACCTCCGCAAGTGGCTCGAAGACGATCTATTCGACTACCACGTGTCCACGTTCGACCGCACGCCAATTCTGTGGCGACTCACCACTGGACGGCTCGTCTCCGACCCGGAGGGGGAAGGGTTCGCCTGCCTCGTTGACTACCACCAACTCGACGAAGGTGTCTTCGACCGGCTTCAGAATAGATACCTCGAACCGCGAAAAGCCCTCCTTCGGGAGCGACGAAGTGCCGCGAACCGACGACGTGGTGACGAGTCGCTCTCTGCCTCAGAGAAGGCCGCAGCGGCCGAAGAGTATGCCCACTGTGAGAGCGGTCTCGAACAGATTGGTGTCTTCGAGGAGCGACTGTCTGAGTTAGCCCAATCGTCGCCGCGTGAGTGGCCCGAGGAGAATCAACAGACGGCAGCGGATGCTGTACAGTCAGTGGCCGACTTCAGAGATGAGACCGCGTCACGTCTGGAGACGCTCGAGGAACTGGCCGAACTCGACGACGTCGACATGGGCGATCTATTCAGCCCGTCGTTCTACGAGACGGTACAAGAGAACAAGGAGGAGTGGATCGACGCCTTGGACGATCTCCAGTCTGCGTTCGAGGCCTACGCGGACGATGGTTCCGAGCCAGTCGAAGCACACCTCTACGATCTCTTCGAGTACTACGACGATCTCGTCGGTTCCACGCACTATGCGAGCAACGGAATTCTGTTCATGACGTACTACTTCGGGAAGTTCGAGGACGACGGACAAGCCAAAATTGGCGACGGAGGTATCACTGAACGCCAACGTCTACTTTCCGAGTTGGCGACTGGGCTCGACGAGTACGAAGAGCTCGCAAACGAAATTGCCGAGGCGTGTGACGCTGTTGCGAGCGATATTTCCTCCGGCTGGGAAGACCGAGCGTTAACAGAGATCACAACTGCGGGATACCGACCAAACAGGAAGCACGGCGTTGAGATCAACATTCGGCCACTCGCCGACGCAAAGATCGTCCCGAAGACGGTGGAAGACGACGTTCTCTGATCATGCCTGCGACGAAGACCCTCCCACAGTGCGCTCACGACGCCATCGAGAGCGCTATCGACGAGGCGGCCGACGAAGACCCCGTCATCCTCTGGTGGGACGACGGCGGCTATCTCCGAGACATCGTCGAACACGCGAGCACCAAACTCCACTGTGAGTTCCGTGCGGCCGGTCAGACGCCGTTAGATCTCCGTGCAGACGCCCCACGAGATCAAACCGTCTGGTACGTTCCCCAGCCCAGCAGCGACGACGTGGACTGGTTCAAGGACGTTGAACACACGGGCGGCGTCGTCGAGCAACACATTGGTGAACTCGCGGCACGCTGCTTCGGGAACGACCGCCTTCATGCGGCGACGATTCGCACTGCCTACGAAGACGCCGAGGACCGCGAGAAGGTTTCCCAGACGCTCTACGAGGAACTAAACGGTGAGGGCGGCTTGCCGTCGCTCCAGGGCCTCCAGACGAAGATCGTGCTGGACGGCCACGACGACCCGGTGCAATTCGTCCTCGAACATGGCACGGGGAACCTCCCCGATGGCAACGACCTGCTGAAGATTCGTGACCTGCTCGTCGACGACGGCGTCGCGGCTGTCGAAGGGGAATCCGACGCTCACACCATCGTCGAGCGAACACGCCGCTGGGCGGTCGCTGAGTGGCTCGTCGACGAAGGACTCGAGAAGACCCTGCTCCCGGAGGAATACCATCCCGAACCCAACACGGGATTCGGTGTGTCCAGACCTGAACTCCGCTCGGTGTTGAGCAAGACCGCACAGAAGCGTAAACTGGCGAACGTCTACCTCGATCCAGACCAGCGGTTCTGGCACGACGTCCTCCGCACCTACGACGAGCCGTGGAAGCTCGTCGACTGTCCGGTCGACGCCTCGCTCGAACACCGACTCTGGAACGAGTGGACCCAATCGTTCAACAGCAGAGACTACGAGACCTGTGTCACCCAAGCAAAGCAGCGTCACGATCGGCTTGACTCGACCTACGGCGATGTTCCGTGGACGAACGTCTGGGAGCAGGCCATCGATGTTGCCACGCTCGCTGAGGAACTCACGACGTGGGAAGAGCGCGGCGATACCAGTGACATCGTCGACCTCTACGGTGACGTTGACGGAGGAACCTGGCAAATCGACAACGCCGTCTTCAACCTCATCGTCTCTGGCGAACCGGAGACCGGACTCCCCGGTGAACACCCGTCGACGGCAACGCTCGATGGTCTTCGTTCCTCGTTAACTGAATCGCGGTATCTCGAGTACCTCACCGACCTCGGTGACCTCGTTGTCGACCAGATCGAAGCAGGCTCACCCTTCGTTGGCGAGAAACACGCCTACCAGTTCTTCGCCGAGGAGCAGGAGCACCTCCAGAGCGGGCAAAGCGTCGCGCTGTTCATCGTCGATGCGCTGCGCTTTGACCTCGCCCACGAACTCGCAGAATCCATCCGACGAGAGATTTCCCAGCTCGAAGTCGAGGAAAGTACGTGGGTCGGTACGCTCCCATCCGATACCGAGTTCGGAAAAGCTGCGCTCACGCCCGGGAGCAAGTTTAGCTTCAACATCAATCTTGACGACGGAGAGCTAGTCCCCGAGCGTAACGGACGGGAGATCACCAACCATCGTCGCCAGACGCTCCTCGAGAACGACGGCTGGAGCTACATTATGCAGGACGAAGACGACGAGGTTGGTTGGAGCAACACCCGCGTCGCCTACTACTGGAACGACATCGACGAGACTGGCGAGAAGGAGTTGACGAACTTCGAGGAGTTGTTCAGCGACCGAATCGAAGCAATCTCGCGGATTATCTGTGAAAAGCTGCGGAAAGGGGAGTGGGACCGCGCGTACATCCTCTCCGACCACGGCTTCGTCTCACTCCCGAGGCACGTCGACATCGATGACCTGCATCCGCCAGCCGAAGCGGAGAAGGTGACCCGCCGATGGGTCGCAAGCAAGGATCTCGACGACGATTCACCGGGAGTGTTACTTGACGAGGATACCCATCTGGGCTATCTCGACGAGGACGCCAGAGTCAGCATCCTCGCTGATCCGATCCAGCGCTTCCGCAATCAGGGACTCCCAGACGCTCGGTTCTACCATGGTGGTGTCCTTCCCCAAGAGTTCGTCCTGAACTTCGTCACTATCACGCAGGAATAACCACACATGAACGACCTCGAACCAGGAGATACGATACTCCTCAACGACAACACTGCCGAGGTCATCAAGACGTACTCGGTCGGTGATCTCGAGTATTTACGGGCCTACGTCGAGGATGTGGGCGTCAAGACCGTCTGCATCGACGACGTGGATATCGAGCGCAAGCGGGACCAGTTGGGTGCTCTCGAACCTGCGACGGCCTCTCAACTGCACCCCGAGCACGAGTCCGTCTCCGCGGAATGGTTCGATCTCCGTTCACAGGCGCTGCAGCTCCAAATCGCCCACGAACAGGGCCAGCTGCTGAGTATCTCGAACTCGCTCGTCCGTCTCGAACCGTACCAGCTCGCCTGCGTGAACTGGGTGATGCAGAAGCTCCGACAGCGAGCGCTCATTGCGGACGACGTCGGGCTGGGAAAGACCATCGAGGCAGGACTCATTCTTAAGGAACTCACCGCACGCAACCGCGCCGACCGCGTCCTGTTCGTTGTTCCGGCCCACCTCCAGAAGAAGTGGGTTCGTGACATGGACCGCTTCTTCGACATCAGCCTCACACCAGCGGATCGGCAGTGGGTCGAGGGAGAGCGACGCCGTCTTGGCGAGGAGGCGAACATTTGGGACCAGGACCACCAACAGATGGTCTCGAGTATGGCGTTCCTCCGCCAGGAGGAGTTCCGCGAGGAGCTCGACGACGCGTTCTGGGATGTCGTGGTTGTCGACGAGGGTCACAAGGCCGCCAAGCGTGGCGAGTCTCCCAGTAAGACGTCGAAGATGGTTGAGCGAGTGGCCGACAACTCCGACTCGTTACTCCTGCTGAGTGCGACGCCACACGACGGCAAGGGCGAGGCGTTTCGCTCGCTCATCGAGTATATCGATCCCTTCCTCGTCGCCGAAGACCAGGATCTCTCGAAGGAGGCGGTCGACCGCGTGATGATGCGCCGTGGGAAGCAGACCATCTACGATGACGACGGCGAGCGGATCTTCCCGAACCGCGAGGTCGGGACGATTCCGGTTGAGATGACCCATGAGGAGCGCCAATTCTACAGAGCGGTGACTGACTACGTCAAACACGTCTACAATCGCTCTGAGCAACTCAACGAGCCCGCTGTGGGCTTCGCAATGGCACTGATGCAAAAACGCCTTGTCAGTAGTATCGGAGCGATCAAGGCGACGCTCAGTCGTCGACTCGCAAATCTGGTCGACCAGCAATCCACCACGACCAATCTGTCTGAAGAAGCATCGGCCTATCTTGAGGGCGAGGACCTGGACGAACCGGACCAGCAGAAAGCGGAAGAAGAACTTGCAGGACTCACGATCACAGAGAGTGACGCTCAACTCGAAGAGGAAATCGAGACGCTCCGTGATCTCGTCTCACTCGCCGAGGGTATCCCGGTCGATTCGAAGGCTCAGAAGGTCCGCCGATATATTCAGCAACTCCTCGAGGAACGACCCGACGAGAAGGTACTGCTGTTCACGGAGTACCGCGATACACTCGACTATATCCTCAATCTGGTGAAGGACGAGCCGTGGGCTGACGAGATTCTGCTCATTCACGGGGACGTCGACAAGGAAGATCGGGCTCGCATCGAGGACGAATTCAACCATGGGCAGTCCCGTCTGTTGTTCGCGACGGACGCAGCGAGTGAAGGGATCGATCTCCAGCACAGTTGCCATATCATGATCAACTACGAGTTGCCGTGGAACCCGAACCGTCTGGAACAGCGCATCGGTCGTCTTCACCGCTACGGTCAGGACAAGGAGGTCAAGGTGTGGAACTTCTCGTTCGAGGATACCCGTGAGAGTGAGGTCTTCGAGATGCTCCAAGACAAGGTCGAGAACATCCGTGGCCAGTTAGGGAGCACTGCAGATGTGCTGGGAATGCTCGATGACATCAACGTCGACTCACTCATTATGGAATCGATCCAGAATGATGAGCCAGCGAGTGCGACCAGGGAGGAACTGGAAGAACTCATTGACGAGCGACAACAGACGCTCGCAGAGTGGTATGAACGAAGTCTCATCGACACAACGACGTTCGATGAGGAAAGCCGTCGCAAGATCCAAGAGGTGATGGATCAGTCCGAAGATGTCTATGGAAGCGAGGCCGAAATTCGAGAGTTCTTCGAACAAGGTATTGGGGCTCTCGGTGGGAACGTCGAAAAAGCTGGAAACAACCTCTTTCGCGCTGAGTTGCCCGAGCCGCTTCGGCAATCGCCAGATGGTGAGCCGTATGGACCGTTCACGTTCAATCGAGAGTTCGCGATGGATCACGACGGGATTGAGTACATCTCTCCTGACGCAGCACTGGTTCAAGACCTCATGCAACACGTACTCGACAGCGAACGAGGGGCGGTTGGTCTCAAACTGCTTCCATTCGTCAGTGATCCTGGAGTCACCTACAACTACCGTGTCAAGTTCGAAGATGGGACGGGTGAAGTGATCCGTGAGGAAATCATCCCGGTGTTCGTCGATGCAGCACACCGAGATCCTCAACAACGTCTCGGGCATCGAATCATTGAGGGAGACAGCATCAAAGGGTCGTCTGATGAAGATCAGGTGCGCTCCATTCTTGAGCATGAGAGTGAGATGCGATCGTCTGCTGACCGGTACGTAAGTCAGCGCGTCGAGTCCCTGAGAGACGAACTACAGGAACGCAGGCACGAGGAGACTGAACAGGAACTTAACGATCTCGAAGCCTATGCCGAAGCTGAACGCGAGCGGATTGAGATGTTCATCGCCAACTATGAGCGAAAGGCAGAGGCCGGTTCAGATATGGATATCGCGATTCGGCGGCAGCGAGACCGGCTCTCGAAGCTCGAACAACGAATCGAGAAACGGCGTCGTGAGCTCCAGCGGAAAGCGCGAGTCATCTCACTAGCACCCGAGGTCGAAAACGTCTGTCTCACACTTCCGATATAGCCTTTTCAGGCACAGACACTCCTCGACAATGATCTGGACGACGATCTCATTGTGATGGTCTGGTATAGAGATACCGAAGAAGGATTCATTCTCATCGGGTAAACGCTCTAGTCGGAAGTCAGAACCCAAAACAACTACTTTGGTGAAAAGCCAGAAAATCAATTTTTGCATAGTTAACAAATCACGAAACGTGCTAACTGCAATCCTCTGTAGCGGTCGTTATCAAAGAGTTCTGTTCCCCTAGAGAAGTGGTGATTTCCTCATCTAAGAAGAATTGTTAGAATAAACTAATATGGGTAAATTCATTATTCCACAATAGAAACGATCACGACATCGAATGGGATACTTTTCTGAGAATAATGGTTTGATTGGATTTGACCAATTTAATAATCAAACTAGTGAAGGCCTTCGGGAGTGTCAACAAGGAGGCTTCTGGGCAGTAAGAAGCCATCTCACTGCGTATCCAGAAGAACCTGCCCTTATATCGATGCCAACTGGTTCTGGCAAGACAGCCCTAATGATGATGATATCATTTGCCCTTAGTGAGAAACAAGTATTAGTGGTAACTGCTTCTGATATTCTTCGAAACCAAACAGCCGAGAAGTTCCGTGAACTAGATGGGTTGAAAGATGCAGATATACTTGAAGACGAGATCGAGACACCATCTGTAAAGATAATCAATAATCGCGTTACGGACGAAGAACAGTGGGACGAGATCGACGAAGACGTCGTGGTTGCCCTACCACAAAACATCAGCAGTGTCTACAACACTAGGCAATACGACAGGGAAATTGTTGATCCTCCGATCGATAAGTTCGATCTAGTTTTCTTTGATGAGGCACACCGGAGTCGAGCACCAAGCTGGATGAACCTCCTCAATACATTTCAAAGTGCTAAACAAATTCTTCTGACTGCAACTCCTTTCCGCCAGGATCGCCAATCGCTCCCTGGTCGTTTGGTCTACCACTACCCGCTTAGTAATGCAATAGAAGAAGGGCTGTATCAGCCACTCTCACTAGATTCAATATCAGCTAGAGAAGAAGACGAACCAGATCAGGTGTTTGCTGCCAGAGCAAAGAAAAGGATTCAGGAAATGAGAAACTCGTTCGATGATGCCAAAATGCTCGTCCGCTGTGGAGGAATTAAGGAGGCAAAATCATTAGAGAGAATATACCAAAGTGAAGGATTAGAAGTCAAAGCAATCCACTCGGATCGGACTTCAAAACAGAATTCTAAGAGATTGAAAAAACTCCGGGAAGGAGATATTGATGGTGTGATTGCAGTTGGAATGCTTGGAGAAGGAATCGATATTACAAATCTCAAACTTGCAGTTCTACATGAGCCACCAAAATCATTCGCGTTCACACTACAACTCCTAGGTCGGGTGACAAGACCAACAGAAGATGGTGAAGTCCAGGCACAGGTTATCGCGGATCCCGTTGATTTGGCAAAATCTGGCGTTGAGGATGAGGTGAAAAAATTATATCATGAAGACGAGGGCTGGAAAGACTTGGTTCCCGAAATCGCATCTGATTATACTGAAAGTCATAGTCCGGTTTCAGTGGGTAGCAGCCGGAGGGTGCTTCGGGGTGTGGACGAAGGGGACCTCGAACCTTATCTTAGCACTCGTCTATATGATGTGACACCGGACCAGTTTGGTCCATTGAATACCATTGATTTAGGAGATGACGTAGTCGCATACAAACTACCCAGAACCGATGATGATTTTGTTGGGTTAATTACTCAAAGAAAACAGAGACCAACATGGGGAAAGAAGACACCCCTGTACCATCGCCAGTATGATCTTCATCTGTTCTATTACCATGAGGATACTAGGACGCTGTTCGAGGCCACATCTTCTCCCGGTTCGCTAGCAGACGAAATAAGGGAGATATTACTAGAAGGTGATGCTGATTTGTACGGGGGTGAATCGCTGGTCAGGGTAATACAAGGTGACGAGGATATTGAATACCAAGTTGCAGGGTTAGCGAATGCTCTCGGCAGTTCAGGGAGTTTACCAACATACAAGATGTTACTTGGCGATCGAGTAGAAGGGGCAGTGAGACAAACGGATGCAAAGGCGTTTACGCATGGACACGCCGTTGCGGAGGTCGATGGGGAGACAGTAGGCATCAGCAACGATCAAGGGCGTGTCTGGTCGTCGGGCAGGCGAAAAGTTGACCAGTTTATCGACTGGTGCAATGACATCGGAGATAAGCTTGAGAGGTTTGAGGATGTGACAACACCTCCGAGGTTAGGTCTCGGAGAAATCACGCGAATTAGGTCATTCCCTGAGTCGGTCATTTTTGGAACTTTGAATCCTAAGCTACGTCGTATTGATGTTGAAATAGATACACAGACAGTGGCCTCTTCAGGCGTTCGTCAAGAGATCAAAGAACTCGCTCTGACCTCTTTGCAGTGTTCGGGAACTGACTCGGGAGTTGTTCAGTTCGAATTCATTCCACAGGAGGGAGCTGTGGCGCTTTCAGGGGAATATGACGTCTCAAGCAACGAAGTAAGAGGGGAGATTACTAAATGTCAATTTATTATCGATGAAGAAGGTGAGAGATCTGAATTACCTGGGGATAGCTTCTTTGACAAATACAAACCATATTTCTACACAGGAGATGGATCCCTCGTCTCGAATGGTCGGGGCCATAGAATTCGACATGAGCTATCTGATGTACCTGATGAGTGTTTCATCGATGAGTCACGTATCGACTGGGAAGAATGCGCTACATGGAATGAATACGACATCACAAAGAATGGAAATTCCACAGAACCGGAAAGGCGGATTGATGTCCACGGCTGGGTTGAGGAATATATTGAAGATAACGGGGAATCTGGCCAAATAGTCTTCTGTGATCACACACAAGGCGAGATAGCAGACTATGTTCAAATTGAACATTCTGACCGACGAATCACATTCTATCATTGCAAAGCCCGAAATAAAGGCAAGAACAGTGGAGCCCGATTAGAAAGCGTTCGGGAAGTCGTTGATCAGGTACACAGAAGCATATCATGGATAAAATATAGCGGTCTCCCTGAACAGATTTTATATCGACTTGAGAACACTGAGTATCCACATTTCATCTCTGGGAAGGATAAATTTGAAGAATTCCAAGTTGACTTCCTGCCGATGGAGTGGGATTTCACTGTCTGTGTCGTCCAACCAGGGCTGGATCACGAAAATGCTAGATCTAGCGAGAATTTAAATACGGTTCTGCTTACCTGCAAGGAGTGGTTAGAGGGTGTGGATGCAGATTTTCGAATAATTGGGGATCCCAATAATCAGGTTCTCAGTCTAGACGGATAATATAGAAATACTGTATCTGCACCAAAAGGAGTCCAGGACAAAGAATGAATCTGGTAGTCAGAGGGCTCGAAAAGATTATCTGTTGTACGTAGATATTCTAGCCATGTCTATTTACACAGAACTCTTTGACGAAGAATCGATGCTTGAGTGGGTAGACGATGTAATTGCGGGCAGTGATAAGTATATATTCGGATCAGAGCTTGAAGACTTTATTGACAATCGTGAATACCAGATCCTACGAGCAACATTCTCGGAGGTTGATGAGGAAAAGATTCGGTCAATTGCAGCTAAGAAAGCAATTACGAATTCAAACTTTCCCAACCATGCCGAATGGGTCCCCGAGATTCCGGAAAACAATCAAGTGATTCGGAGGTATAGAGGATTCGATAGATTCCTATCAATTATATCCAATAGCTGCCTCTGGTTCTCAAATGTGAACTCATTCCCCGATTCGTTTGAGGGAACTCTTCCATCTCCGAATGCCGAATTTGAGCGTTCTGTAGGAAGCAGAGCTCACCGTGAAAACCGGCGTCAAATGGAAAATGAATCCACCTACATCAACTGTTGGCGTCAAGGTACGGATGAGTCTCAGGTTTTTTGGGATGCCTATATTGGCGAATCTCTCGGATTAGCGATTCAAACGACAGTTGGGCGGTTTCGTAAAAGCCTTGAACTTCCAGTAGCCGAGCCTTACATTGACTACTATTTAGGAGACAAAGGTTCTGGTGACCAAATCGGAGAATTTAGCACCGAGTATCAAGAGGAGCTTCAAAAGGTGCAAATTGGAAACGTGGAGTATATTGATTTTAATTCTGACTTTGTACCGATGAGTATGCACTCGTATGCCCGATACTTCCATAAACGTGGCGGATTTAATCATGAAAAGGAATTTCGTGCAGTGTACGCGAATCCAGTGCATTCTCAGGACATTATGACAGTGTCTGTAAATTTAGACAAACTGATTGATTCGATCATTCTACGACCCGGATCCTCGGCTGAATTTGCAGCGTTAGTGCAAGTAGTTTTAGAAAGTGCTCGAATTGATGCAGACGTTCGTTTTTCTGAATTCGACCAACAGCCAGAGGTAGACTGACGAAGTAATCAATTTGAAAATTCAATCTATCCAATTGAACGAAGATAATTAGCGGTACCTAAAAATTGAGTTTCGAACCAAGCTACTCCCATAAATCTTTGAACGTGCTGTCGAGCGGGCTGTGTCCGAAATGACGGAGGACCGAGATGGACGGAGCGGTGTGTCATAAGTAAGGACCCGTAACTTAATCACCGATGGAAAGCACAGTATTTCGATCCGACTTGATATTCTGATCTTTCCCCGAGCAAGGAGGAGACATCGAGACGGAGTATTTTTAGAAAGTGGTTAATCTTTATTTCGAGGATCTTTTTTCAATCTCCAAAAAGCGGTAGGCTCATGAACGTATTCAATACAATCAGCAGCATAAAGCCTGTCAAGACGCTTTGTGACTGTCGGTCGAGAAGAATCTGAGGAATCAACTAGATATCCAGTAGTTGCATATCCGTCTGTCTCGTGAAAAGCATCCAAAATTTTATTCATAGTATCGTCGGTTCTAACGGGCATATGTTGATGGATCATTTTATCACTACAGTCTTAGTACTAGCTACTAGTACTTGCATTTACTGTTAATCGTACTATTAGCCTTTACGTATCGTTAATACTAAGTTGATCACAGTACACTATCTATTAAGAAGCGCGGGCACCTTCGCAGAAAGGCCGGTGCTGGAACACCGACCGCGCTTCTGGGATGCAGAAGCATGACTAGCAATACCCTTTCCGTAGAAAAACGCATCGACTACCAACCACCAGTTTTCGGAGGACAGCACTGATGGCGTCCTTCGACGAGAAACCCAACGGCGGTGCCCTCTCCGTCGAGGCCCACCTCGGCGAGACCACCTTCCACCCCGTCAAACGCCTCGAACCTACACCCGACACCGCCGCCCAGGACCCCGACCAACCCACGCCCACTACCGACGAGCCAATCACTCGTGCGTACCTCGTCGAACTCCGCGTGGGCTTTCAAACCCGAACCAAGACCACCACCGAAGACCCCTACCTGTACTGCATCTACGCCACGCCGGACTGCCAGCAATTCTTCGAACGCCGCTGCCCGATCGAGTACGGCGAAGAAGGCTTCCAGATTCCCGAGGATACCGACACCTACCGCTCGGTCGCCACCACCAAAACGGGCAATCCCAATCTACCCTCGACACCACCGGGTGAAACCCACGCCAAAACCCGCGCACACTACCAGCACATCCTCGATCGGTGCTACGACATCGACGCCACCACCCACACCACAACTGAGGTGCCCGCGTAGATGTCCCCCACCGAACGCCCTTCCCGGAGAGCGCTAGCTGTCGGCACACAAACCCACGACGAGTACCGGTCTGTGAGTCAGAACGGTTCCCTATCAGAATCGGTCGGTGTGTGCGTAAGCTATTTCTCCCTAGTCGGGAACCTGCAACCAAGGCAGACGAGCCTGAAACGCCAGCGGGCGTATCCTTATCGACCCAAACGCGGCCAGAACGTACCGTACTCCACGAGCACCAGCCACCGGCAACGCCACACTTGGTTCCCACCCATGAAACTCACATCCCGGAACCCCAGCAAGCGACGACGACTCCAGTCCGACCACGATCATCCCAGCAAACACACGACCCTCGTCACACCTGACGGGCACCCATACCAGTGGAGGCGAGCGTAATGGCCCACTACGATCGTGAGCCATCGCACACACCCACTAGAGACGACTACAGCAAGGGGTCACCGGACGACGAAATCACCGAAGACGAGATCGCAAAGGCGTTCGAGCAGTGTCCACACTGTGGCACGTACGTCGTGCAGTACAACGGCGCCCATTCCTGCGAACCAGCCGAACAGTGGCACAGCGTAAACAGGGAGGAACTCAGACACCGCATCGAGACCAACCCCTTCCCTGACGACGATCCAGTTCTCGTCCGCGAACACAAACGGTACAACACCTACGCCTACCACGAACCCGACAGCGACGGGACATCCCTCTGTTCGGTCAGTACCGACCAGGCGTTCTGCACACGTCCTCGTAAGCACGCCCACGATCACTTCCTCGCCCCCTGCCAGCGCTGTGAACGCATTCGCGAAAAACAGGAGGCCGAGCAATGACCGACCAGCGGACGGTCCTCGCACTGGAGTGTACGGACCCAATCCAGATCCACACCCAGCAACGCACGTTCATGGGCGTCGTCTACCAGTGTGAGCATTCGGAGCCCTCACTCTCCTGCCGAGGACCAGAGCCCGGTGAGCACGTCCTGTACATCGCCACACCATCGAACGACCTGTACCGGCTGCAGTACCGCTACTACGATGAGTACGAACACACCGAGGCTGACCTCGATCGGTACGGCCGCACCCCTTCAGGCAAGTACGCCTGGTTGCGCACCTACGCGACGGTCGAGGATATCGTCGATCCGACGGGAGGTGAGCAGGCGTGAGCGATACACCACGACCGTTGAATCCCCGCGATGCCAACGCCCTCGTTCATCGTCTCTCGCCCGGAGACTGCGTTCGCATCACCACAACGAAGCTCCCGCGCACGATTCTGACGGTCAAAGCAACGAACCCACCGACACACGATGGTCCACAGCTTGTCCTGACGGCCCCACCGATCACCACGACCGCACAGGACGGCCCACAGCAAGCCACGTTCCACTGCACCAGTCAGTCCAACACTGATTCTGCCATGACGGTTCTCGAGTACCTCCACACGCCTAGTGACACGACATCTCGTTGTATCGGCACGCTCACCACCATCGCCCACCTCCCACGTCTCTCGACGCCACCAGAGGACACTGCAGTGCCAATGAAAATGCACGCCGATGAAGACACCACCATTTCCACTGAATTCACCGAGGATACGACCCTGAAACCACCACAAACAGGAGAGTCGATTTCGGGAGGTGATCGATAGATGGCGGCAACCACTGAATCAGTCACGCAGCCACACCAGTCCCAGCCCAGCCCAAAAAACATCCAGAAAACCTTCTGGACGGACAACCAGGGCGACGCTCAACTCGATGCACTCGCCGCCCTCAACGACTGTTCGCAGGGTGCACTGCTTCGCTCACTCGTTGAGGAGACCTACACCGAAGCGTTCGACGACCTCGATCCAGCACATATCGAACAGGGTCAAGTTTCCGTCGACGATCTCCAGGCACTCGCGAACGACGAGATCACCGTCGATGAACTGGATTTGACGTCGATCACTACCGAGTCTGTCACAGAGTACGAACCGGATTCGTACTATCTCACTGTAACCCCCGACGATCTTGCTGAACCCGGTCCAGAACTCGACTGGGAAACGTTGCGTGATGCCGTCGAAAACCCGGAGGATGGTGGGTACTGGAACGACGAGCTCGAAATCCATGAGAGCCGAGTTGGTGACACGACGCTGAAAGCCAGTCACCGCCCTGCTGCACGAATCCTCACTGGGGTTGCTCGCTCAAAGGCCTACGAGAACGGCATCGTCCCCCACGACATGATCGAGGATCTCGTCAATGAGTACTGTCTCCATCTCACGAATCGGCTCACTGACGGCGAGCAAGAACGCGGGAAAGTACATATCCGCGAGACGTACACGAATCTCATTGCTAACCAGCTCTACGAGAATCCCTCACCGGTTGCAAACTCCTACTACACGACGAAGACCAACCTCCACGCACGACTTCAAGCAGAGATCGATATGGCCCAACGAGTTGCCAATCGCGCCGAGACTGTCACTGATTTCGACGCGTGGCAACAGACACAGGGCTGTGCCTTCGACGATGAGAACCTTCGCCAGCAGTGGCACTCGGAGCTCACGACGTGGCTCGAGGACATTGCCCGGGCAAAACACGCTGGGCGTACGTATGCCATCGAACTCCGTCGCGACAACTACGACAATGCGGATAATGAGGGTGAAACAGCCTTTGACGGGCTCCATGCGAATATCCACGATGCACTCGAAGCCTTCGATACGCTGCCGGCGGAGGTGAGAGTCGACTGTATCGAGGCTCTCGAGGATAGATTGCTCGCCGTTATCGGTGAATAGCCCCAAACGAGCTTGAAACGCCGGGGGGAGGAGTAGCGACAGCTCTCAAGTTCAAATAGAAGTCGGGTAATAGCAATCGAGACGTAGCGACGAGTATCACCGAATAGCTGTGAGAATCGTCAAATTCGCTCCTTCGAAGAATCGGAGGAAACACACGAAATCAAGAATGAAAGAATCAATGGAGAATTGCCACGGACACGTCGTAGGCGAGTAATGAGAAGCGACATACTACTCACAACCACTCGTTCACATCTTCTGCCTAGTGAGGGTAAACGTCTCTCGGAAACGTCACAACGATATCGTAGAGGTACAACAATACGGACTGACTGAAGAAACAGACATTGGAGAGCGGTATGGCGGTCCGGCATTCTCCACCCGAGTTCATAACTAAGCACCGAGACAGCGTCAGAGCTGTGCGGACACGAGGAGAAGCTATCATGAGTACCACAACCGAAGCAAATGAGCAGCTCACACAGCGCCTCAACGAAGAGGTTTGGGAACATCACAACTTCGATGCGATCGATGAGTTAGTTGCCGAAGACTACGTTCTTCACGACCAATCCATGCCAGAGCCGATGCGTGGTCGGGAGGTATATCGAGAAATGGCTGAAATGGGTGCCGGCATCATCGATGGACCGCTTGTCACTGAACAACTCATCTCCACCGACGATTTTG
The DNA here is from genome assembly GCF_024136975.1 of Haladaptatus sp. AB643. NCBI lineage: Archaea > Methanobacteriati > Methanobacteriota > Halobacteria > Halobacteriales > Haladaptataceae > Haladaptatus > Haladaptatus sp. AB643. The sequence continues at coordinate 85,705 of NZ_JAMYJW010000007.1, read as the reverse complement.
TGATCGGACGTTGGTCACAGACGGGTGAACACGTTGGTGAGATGATGGGGATTGAGCCAACGCACGAAGAGGTGACCGTCACGGGAATCGACATCAACCGGTTCGAGGATGGGAAACTCGCCGAAACGTGGCAGGAAGTCAATATTCTCGGCATGCTCATGCAGATCGGTGCGCTTCCGGATGAGCTCGTCGCCGGGATGGGAATGGACAACCAATCGTAGAAGGGCAAGAGCCGGCGGTGTAATTCTTTTTTATAAGAATATCGGAGTGATCGATCTCTACACAGAGAGGGCACGAGTAGCGCATGTCGACAACGCGACGCGAGTGATATCACTCCTAACACGCGAATCATGAGAGGAGATATCCGGTGAAACCCGCTCTCGATGCCACCAACCACCCCTCAAACAGAGTGATATCACAATTCTCGCTGTTCTTCTCGTCCACACGATTCCACCGAAACCGTCCGACCGATGAAACCGAAGACGGGTCTCACGGGGGACTGCACCACGAAGACACACGAACCACGACAGAACACGCCACACCAACAAACCACGCCGTTCCGGACGACCACAAGTCGTCCGTCACCACAAAAGCTCTCCTACGGACTTCTAGAGTACATGGGTATTTAAAATTTTCTCCAACTGCAAGCGATTTAATTTTGTTTGGTTGCTAGTTTCGGTAGTCTTTCTCCCGTGTTGTTGAAGAAGCACCGTCTCGATGCGTCGGTTTCGTCCCTGCACCGAGACGAATGTGCAAGAAACGCGAACGACGAGAACACGACTGATTGTGATATCACTCGTCTGTGGTGCCTTCCACTCTTCCGGTGGAACTTCTAAGAAAATCGCACCGTTGGTTCGCTCCACAAATTCGAAGTATATCCTTGATAGTCACCTCGTACACTCGATACGGCGCCTCACTTCGTTGTGACCTGCCTCGGCAGTCAGTTCGTCGTGTCCAGAACGACGCCAACTCAGTGGATCGACCTATTCGATGACAATACCCGCCACGAAAACTTTGGCGGAGGCACAGCAATACACGGATATGGCTGACAAATTGCTCATCTATGGTTCGTACGGCTACACGGGTGCGTTGATTTCGAAGACAGCGATCGATACGGGCATGTCACCGGTGTTAGGCGGGCGACGAGCCGAACCACTGGAGGCACAGGCAACCGAGCTCGGGCTCGAACATCGAACGTTTAGCCTCGAGCATCCGACGATCATCGAAGAGACGGTCGAGGAATTCGATGCCGTGTTAAACTGCGCGGGACCGTTTTCATCGACAGCCGCTCCGTTGCTCGACGCGTGTATACGGACTGGAACAGACTATCTCGACATCACTGGAGAGATCGACGTTCTCGAATCGACCGCAACACGACACGACGACGCCGTCGAGGCGGGTGTGACGCTTCTCCCTGCAGTCGGATTCGACGTCGTCCCGACCGATTGTCTCGCCGTCTTTCTCGCAGAACAGATCGACGATCCAACTCATTTGCGGCTTGCACTCGACGGCTTCGAGACCTTCTCACCCGGGACGGGAAAATCGATGGTTGAGGGACTAAGTCGTCCAGGTGCGGTTCGTGAAGATGGTGAAATGCGAACTGTCCCGCCAGCGTGGAAGACCCGTGAATTCACGTTTGACGACGTTCAAAAGGAGGCTGTTACGGTACCGTGGGGAGACATCTCGACCGCATTCCACACGACGAACATTCCGAATATCGAGACCTACGCGACGGTTCCGGAGTACGCTATCGCGGCAATGAAACGTTCGACTCGAGTGTCTCGAATTCTCAAAGCACGCCCGTTCCAAGCGGTCCTAAAGTCACTGATCGACACATTCGTCTCCGGTCCGACAGCCGCAGAACGTGAGCAAAACGTGACGCGAATCGTCGGCGAGGTCGAAAATGAGGCAGGTGAGCAGGCGAGTGCTTACATACAAACTCCGGATACGTACGACCTGACTGCGGAGACCGCCGTTGAATCCGCACGTCGGGTACTTGAGGACGAAGTAGATGTGGGATACCAGACTCCTGGGGAAGCGTTCGGTGCCGACTATACACTCGAATTTTTGGGCGTCGAGCGTCGAGAAATCGACGTTCTCTAAGTGCCTAGAAAGACTTCGAGAATGCTGTCCATCTCTACGTGGTTGCAGGCTGGTTGCTGTTAGGTGGTTCGGAGGTGGTCGGTGCTCAGCTCGTAGACCTCGCCTTTCTGTTTGAGTCGCTCGAGTTCGTACGTGGCGAGTGGTTTAGGGAGCCCGAGTGTTTCGATGGCGGCTCTGTAGTACTCTGCGACTGGCGCACCTTCGTCGTCTTCTACCTCGAGGTCGACGATGAGAGGTCTCATGTTGGGGTGAGTTCCACCGTAGAATTCCACGATGTGATCGGATCGGCGGGCCCGTAGTTTATCAGTCGAAGGTTCATACACGTCGCCCTGTTGTTTCAGTAGATCGATTGTATTCTCGGCGATAGACCGGTTGTAGCCGGGGTTGTCAAACTCTCGGAGGACGTCGTAGAGAGAGGCGGGTTCTTTGTCCTCATTGTCGCACAACTGGTTGATTCTCTTGATGACGAGCTCTTTGTACACGTCGTTTTTGCTGATGGAGTCATTGGTAGTGATCGTACGTGATCTGTCAGTCTTGACTACGGCTGCGTCAAACTCGCCAGTGCGATCCGGATTCACGCCGAGTGATTCATTGATGTCGCCGAGGAGGGTAGCGGCCCGATCGATGTGCTCGGTCGTAACTACATCACTGACATCGAATTTTGCGACCGACACGGCCAGCTTCAGTATCGTCCGGGTGACGCGGGTGTGTGGCCACGCATCTGCACCTTGGTCGTCTCCTGTCGGCGTAATCTCCGCGGCTTCTCTCTCGGCGTATGCTCGAACGTCGTCTGAGATTGTCACCGAGTAGGTCTGACCAGTAGTGAGAAGCATCTCGAGTTCGCCGGGTACCATCGGGTCTACGTCGCGGTGTTCAGACGTCTCGAACATGGGTACGACAACGTCCACGGCATGTTGGAGGTCTATCTCTCCCGGAATTTGCTCTCTGATCGGTTCATACTCGTCCCAGGAGCCGTATTTTGGTGGCACGTAACAGAAGAGTGCAGCGTTCGTTCGAACCGGTTCTGGGGTCGACCCGACGGAGTAGCTACCGACCTGCATCAGTTCCGCGAGTTCGCGGGCGGTTTTCGAGTTGTACTCGTCGATGTTCCCAAGATACAGGTGTGTGGTCTCGGTCTTCGTCTTCGTGTCGTCGCCTGTGTCGAATACCGCTCCGGGCATGAAGCTCTTGCCTGCTGACGACCCGATGAGGGTGCTATAGGTTGCTTTACTGATCGATCGTCCCGATGGACGGTCGGCAAGTGTGTTTACGGAAAGTTCGAGGCGAAAGCCTCGCCCTTCAGGGCGGGGATGAAGCCGACTAACAGTATTCAACCACCGACGACAGCACAGACGAGGTTCCAACGCAATCGTTAAGCCATCCTACTGTGCATAGTATGCATCGATGGTAAAGAGTACCCGTCACGCGAAATACGAACTCTACTACCACATAGTGTTCGTGCCGAAATATCGGCGTTCGTACCTGACGGGGAAGACGAAGGAACGTCTCGAAACCATCTTCGCGGAAATCTGTGAGGACAAAGACCTCGAACTGGCCGAGTCCGAGGTCATGCCCGACCACGTACACCTGTTCATCGGGAGCCCACCCAAGAACGCCCCGTCCCTCATCGTCAACTGGGTTAAGGGCATCTCCGCCCGCAAATACAATCAGCGGTACGACGACCGCGTGAAGTGGACTCGTTCGTACTACGTTGGAACGGCGGGGAGTGCCTCGAAGGGCGCTGTCGAACGCTACATCGCTGAACAGGAGGGTGAGGGCGCATGAAGCGCGTCAACACCTTCGAGGTAGTGCCACAGACTGAGAACGACAAAGAGTGCCTCCTACGGCTACTCGACGCCTCCGCCTCCCTGTGGAACGAACTGACCTACGAACGCCGTCAGAACTACTTTGGTGACGGCGACGTGTGGGACACTTCCGAATACCGAGGGCGCTACAACGGCGTCGTCGGAAGCGCGACCGTCCAACAGGTCACGCGCAAAAACTCGGAAGCATGGCGGTCGTTCTTCGCCCTCAAGGAGAAAGGCGAGTACGCCAACCCACCGTCATACTGGGGCAACGAGGAGGACGGACGCGAACTCCGCACCTACATCCGAAACAACCAGTACACGTTTCGGTGGGGCAAGCGTAGTCGTCTCGAAATCCCTGTCGGCCAAGAACTGAAAGACGAATACGGACTCGGCTACCACGAACGACTCCGCCTCGAAGTCCGAGGCAACCCGAAGTGGGACGGCAAACAGGGTCGTCTGGAACTCGAATACGACGAAGTGAGCGACACGTTCAGGGCATTCCAACCAGTCACCGTACCTGATTCTCGACTGGATTCACCACTGGCTTCCGAAGAAGCCGCCCTCGACGTTGGCGCGAACAATCTCGTCGCCTGTTCCACGACCACTGGGAACCAGTACCTCTACGACGGTCGGGAGTTGTTCAGACGGTTCCGCGAGACGACAGACGAAATCGCCCGTCTACAGTCGAAACTTCGTGAGGGACGCTACAGTTCCAAACGGATTCGATGGCTGTACCGACAGCGAACCCGTCGTCGTGACCACGCACAGAACGCGCTGGTGCGCGACCTCGTTGAACGGCTGTACGACGAAGGTGTAGCGACGGTGTACGTGGGCGACTTGACCGACGTGTTGGAAACGCACTGGTCGGTCAGGGTGAACGGGAAAACGCACAACTTCTGGGCGTTCAAGAAGTTCATCCACCGTCTCGCGTACGTCTGTGAGGAATACGGCATCTCCCTCGAAGCCGAGTCGGAAGCGTGGACGAGTCAGACGTGTCCCGAGTGTGGCGACCACGACGCGACAATTCGCCACAAGGATACGCTGACGTGTCCGTGCGGTTTCGAGGGACACGCCGACCTCACGGCGTCAGAGACGTTCCTTCGAGAAAACAGCGATTGCGAAATCAGGCCGATGGCACGGCCCGTGCGATTCGAGTGGGACGACCACGACTGGTCGGGGAAACCATATCCTCATGAAAGTCTCAAAGAAGCGCGCACGAACCCGCAAGTTGCCTCCGTGGGTCGGTAGCCGAACCCCCAACCGAGGAATCCTCGCGCTTTAGCGCGGGGAGGATGTCAATCGAGGAGATGTTCAGCGACGTCGGAAGCGCCGGCGGCCACGACGAGATGGCTGCTGCCCAACTCCCGCTCGGGATCTTTGGGGACGTCTCCGAGGACGAGGCCGACTTAATCCGGATCGCCGGCAATCTCATCGAAAAGCGCTTCTTCGAGGCCACGGGACACGACAACCCCTACTCCTGACCCCAGCGGCCGGTTTGTGAACGGTACGGTTATTCCAGCGACTTGTCCGCTATGATGACGAGATGCTTGTGTCGGTGACCAACTGCAAGCCCGACAAACTCGCTGGTAAGGCATGGCGCGAACGCGATGAGGCCGGTCGCTATTCACTCTGGTCAACCGGCAGTGGGGAGATCCGAGCCTACTTAGACGCCTCAGACCTCGCGGAGTGGATTCGGCTCAAAGAGACCGGGTGAGTAAGAAATACTCACAAGAACTCGCTCGCCGGACGATGGACGCGATGCACGAACTGTCGAAGAATCGGCTTGGGAAAATCAAATGTCAACGATCAAAGGACGGATTGAGCTACCAGGAGACGCGTCTTGTGCTCAAGGCCGATGTGGAGCTTCCCGGAGAAGTCTTGAAGCAGAACACGGACGCGGACGATAATCCGACCACAGACGGGGTTGCCGGAGAGTAGCGTGGTCGGAACCAAATCACGCCCGAGAGGGTAACAACTCTAACACGAACACCACCACAACCACGGTCGTGGACGCCCCGAATTGACACAGTTCGGGACTGACGCCGGACGGCTACTTGTGAGTACGGCAGTTGTATCGGCGTCTATCGGCTACAAACCAGCGGGAGGGGGAGAGGTGGTACCGGCCACCGCGTCTGTGGTCGGAACTCGTGGTTGAACCGCTGATCGAGTGTTTCAGGGTTATACTCCGAGATAGTTCGCGAACAACACATTCTGCCCCTGGCTCCCACCACTCCGATCAACGGAATTCTTTAGTGGTGAACCGTCATTATTCCACGTATGGACTCAATTGACGGACACTCGGAGTTGCTCGCCGTCCTCGGAGAGTCACTCTGCCGCGACGCAGATATCGAGTTCGCGGTGGTGTTCGGCTCACAGCTCACGAGCAACTCGCGTCCGTCATCTGACCTCGATCTTGCCGTCAAGTTCACAAAGAGCCTTTCCTCTCACGAGCGATTCCAAAAGCTCTGTTTTCTCTCGGGTGACCTCCAACGAGAAGGTGCCCCATTCATCGATTTGTCTGACATTGAAACGCTACCACTTGAAGTAGCACACGACGCCGTCAATGGCGAGTTCCTCTGTGGTGACGAGGATGCATTCCGCCACTTCAAAGCAGATACAGAGTCACTGTTTGAGGAGCAACACGAAGATATTCGTCGCCATCAGCGAGACGTAATCGACCGCATAGCCGAGGACGGCCTCCATGGCTGACGAGCGGGTTGTCTCGACAAAGCTTGAGGAAATCGAGCAGTACCACGGGGAGCTGAAGGAGAAACAACAGTCACTCACCCGCACCGAACTTCTCACCAATACGACCGAGCAACGTGCTGTCGAGCGGATGTTCGAGAATGCGATTCAAGCGTGTTCCGACCTCGCACAACACATTGCAACGCACGACTTTGATTTTGCGGGTGTCGCATCCAAGGAGGCAATCCGGGTGCTCGGCCAAGAGGAAGTAATTGACGAGCAAACGATGAATACACTCGTCGCTGCGGTCGGGTTTCGAAACGTCCTAGCTCACGAATACGGCAGGGTTGATTACGTTGAAGTGTATCAGACTCTCCAGAGCGGATTAGAAGTGTATGATGCGTTTAGTCGGCAAGTCGCCCAATGGTTCCAACAACAGGGCAGCACATGACCGACCGAAACCTCGCCGAACTTGGATTCGAGGATTTATGGAAAAACGAGATCCTCAGGAAATACATCGACGGTGAGCTATCTCGTGAGGAGGCGATCGAACTCGTTGGACTCGAAAACGTCCAGCGAGCCGACCGTGAGACAGCAGTTGTTGAAGAGGATGTCGACTGGGGCCTCGACGCGTGACGATCGTTGCGGTCGCAGATACAGCCCACTGATTCACCTTGCAGAAATCGACGCCCTCAATTTGCTGACGGCAATCGACGAGCTGCTCATTCCTGAAACTGTGTATGCAGAACTCGACGAAGGCGGGATTCCACCTGAGTTCTCAGACCTTGGGTGGGAGCGGATTGAGGTTGTAGAACCAGTCGAGAGCAGTACTGAACTAGATGCAGGTGAGCGAGCGGCACTGGCAGTAGCTCTCGAACGAGATGATGTCGTCTCTCGAATGGCGTGGGAAATCCAGCCGTTTGTAGCAACGAGAGATGGACGCACTATGCCTACCGCTTGACCTCCGCCTAAAGACGGAGGTATGCGCTATCGGTATCTATCAAACTGCTACAGTCGAATCCCGATTCGGGATAGAATCACAGCAGACAACACGCCGATCGAGCAAACACCCAACTACATATCTGCCGCCAAATCAGCGAGAGAGGCAATCCTCCAGCAAATCAACAGTGTACCATCGGTTTGCATTCGATGCCCGGGCAGTCACGTATACTCATCTGGATCGGGGTGATACAGGATCAATCCCAGCCGAACAGCTGGGAGAAGCAATTGAAGCAGAAGGCGTCATCTCCAGACACGAAATAATCTTCCGTCATTTGTTTACAAATGCTACATCGGCGAAGAGAAATCCGCTGTCCACTTACCTTTGCACTCGCACCCATGACAACAGGTAACATCTGGAATTTCTATAAAGATTTCCTTGGCGATGTAGTGACAGGGGCAAAGTCGCAACTGAGGATTCCGCCGAGTGGATTCGACTCAAAGAGTCCGGTGTGAGCAAGAAGTACAGCCAGGAACTCGCTCGCCGGACCATGGACGCAATGCACGAACTGTCGAATGGACGCTTAGGGAAAATCAAACGCCAGCGATCCAAAGACAGATTGAGCTACCAGGAGACTCGTCTCGTGCTCAAGTCGGACGTCGAGCTTCCCGGTGAGGTTTCGAAGGAGAACACGGACGATAGCCCGACCACAGACAGGGTTGCCGGAGAGTAGCGTGGTCGGGACGAAATCACGCCTGAGAGAGACACACATCTAACACGAAACCCCACACAACCGCGGTCGTGGACGTCCCGAATTGACACAGTTCGGGACTGACGCCGTACGGCTACTCGTAAGTACGGCAGTTGTATCGGCTAGAAGCTAGCGGGAGGGGAAGAGGTGGTACCGGCCACCGCGTCTATGGTCGGAACTGCGTGATTGAATCACCCGAGAAAGTCACTTTCAGTACAGCGTGAAGTGGTTCTGAGGACGGTGTCAGGAGTGCGTGCGAGAAAAACTATGGAGTACGAGAGTCTCCTTCGCTAAGAAACCAATTGTCCATCAGAACGATTATCGGGTGGCGTGAGAGACCTAGTAGTGTGAGCGAGGACGTCGCGTATCCTTCCATTGAGCTGATCCTCGAACTCCACGAGCAAGTCGTCAAGGAGGGAGAGAATACGGAACCAGGAGTTCGATCGGAGGAGCCGGTTAAATCTGCCCTTCAGTACGTCTCAGAGGGATTTTTTGGTGAGGTACCACAGTCGGTCCACCAAAAAGCGGTTCAGCTGATGCGACTGCTTGTTGCAGATCATCCATTCGTTGATGGAAACAAACGAACGGCGCTTCGTACGGTAGTCGTCTTTTATATGTTGAACGGGTACACATTCGAATACGGCGACGAAATTCGTGCGTTACTGCATCGGTTTGCGACAGACGAAGCCGCGGTCGATACCGAGACTGCAGTCATCTACTTCAGAGCGTGTTCTCGTCGGAACTGATAAAGGGCCACAGAGAATATGTTCACAATAGAAATGGCGTCTAGCACCGAATCCTCGAAAGCAATAGATAAACAAGTCCGCCGACTATACGAGCGGTATCAGTCGGCGGAGAGCGACGAGGAGCGCAAAAAGATTGCCCTTGAGATGGGGAAGCTCGACGGACGCCGTCACGCCGACATCTACGCAGCTCTTGAGAACGAGTAACTACTGTTCTACAAGAGTACTGTTCGTCTATCAATTCGAGGACTATACTACTAAGGGATGAAAGCCATTTGCGTTAGTAGCTAATACTAACAAACGGTCAGTCGAGAGCTGACAACTCTCTATGGTTGTGCGTACAAGAACGACGGGTATCGCGTCATGGAAGAGATGGCCGAGCGTGTACCCGGCGTGAGCTACAAGGAGTCACGAACGCTGTGTGTGGACGATGCAATGGGCGTCGGTGGTCATCACATCGAGATCACGTTCGCTCATCCTGACCTGGCGGGATGGATGCGAGCACACGAAGCAAACGCGGGAGGAAACGGAGGGCGCTGATTATAGCGTTGTAATCACGGGGGTTCGCAGAACCCCCGCTTGAACCACACCACTACACGAGATTCACACCGCTTTGCCGGTGAAACATGGTGTTAGTAATCGGTTGGTTACCGTGGAGTACGTCTATTTCTGCGTCTATTTCTGCGAAAGCGAGGGGGCCGCTCTCGCGATCCCCCTCTATTACAACGGTATAATCGATCGGATCCGATCGGCGTAGCTAACCCAACGACCCCTTCCAGAGAAAACAGTGACCTGAACGACGACCCGGGAAAGTCGTTCTGTTGAAATCGTCAACAAATGCACGAATCGAGTGCTGAATTCAGAGGACAAGTTCAGCACGACCGTCAGGACAAGACAGCAGCCGAGCCGACAGTCGAGAGCGCGCCGACGCAGTCAGTAGCGGCCAATACGGCTAATCCGCGCTCGCCTCACTTGACCGGCTGAGCTTTGGGGAATTGATAGCTCCCGTTGATGATTGGCTTGCGCGGTTGGTAGAGCCGGACGACATAGTGCCAGTCCTTTGGCGTGAAGATGAAATTCGGCTGGTTGGGGTTCCCACCGAAGTGGATGGTGACACTGCCGTCATCGGCTCGCTCTGCGGTCACGTTGTTAATCGTGTACGCGTCGTACTTGTTCTTCTCGAAGTAGAGATCACGGTTGTAGACGCTGACCGACCAGAACGCGTCGACTGGGACCTCCTTGACGGTCAGTGTGTAGGGCGTTGTGCCGTCGTTCTGGGCGGGGGTCTCTGTGAGGATTACTGCTTCCGACGGCTCCGGGACGCCAGTCCACCCCGATGTACTACCGAGGAAAAATTTCACGGGGTCGACCTCGCCGACGTCACCATACAAACCCGAGAGGTTGTCTACCGTGAGCACGACTGTTTTGAGCGCATTGTTGATCTCTTCGAACGATTTCTGATCCCAGTTGGGAATCTCAAACGAGCCGGCTGATGACTGATCCACGGCGATCTCGTCCTGGAGTTCCCGAACTTGTTTCAGATCGTTTGGGTCGTTCGGGTCAACAAATGTGCGAATCGTGACGCCAGCATACCGACTACCTACCAGATCTTGTGTTATGGTGTACGGGCCAGGTTCGTAGACACACATCTTCCCATATTGTTCTTCATTCTGCACATTCATCGACTGGTAGCGGTCACCGGTGTCGGGTTTGGTGATGGTGACTGGCTCGGTCAGATCGAACACCCCCTGTGAGTAGAGCGTGTCACGATTCTCCTCGGCGGCAATCTGCTTATCAATGGGACCGAGATTTCGATAGTGATAGAACTGTCCGAGCCCGCCCTTGTTGACGTTTGCCTGGAATACAGCATGACAGTTGGCGCGTGGATAGTTCGCCCACGTTACTGGGACTGCATCGCTATTGTCCGTTGTCTGTTGCTCGGCTTGGTTGGTAGTCTGGCTCGGCGTGTCTTGCTGGGCGTTGGCGCTGCCGCCGCCCATCGCAAGGAAGCTGGCGAGGCCCATCCCGCGAAGTGCGGTGCGGCGGGTTGCCTGCAGCGGTTCGAATTCCGTTTCAGTCGTTTTGTTGTGTGTGTCTTTGTCCATGGCTCATGTCCCCCCCTCTCTCATTCGGCGCCCAGCAGTACTGCTCCACCCAACTCCCACTCTCATACGACAACTCCAGATAAAGAAATGGTGGTATAATTGCATAATATGCATATATAATAGAAGTAGCAATTGTTGGGCGACCAATTCAGTTGGAATCTGAAATAGGTTCTCTCGCCACCGAGCAGCCAGATTCGTTCCGTTTCGAGATTGTGAGCGTGCTGCATTCGCACCTCGTATCTTGCACCAGCTTGACGAGTCACCACGCTGCTGTCACAACTGGGTTGCTGAATATAGAGGATAAGTTCAGCACAACCGGTAGTACGAGGTGAGAAAACAGTCGAAACTCAACATCCCAGCGATTTGGTCCTGAATGGCATGCTCTCCGCCCGCGCGTGTCATTTAACTGGCTCTGCTTCGGGGAACTGATAGCTCCCGTTGATGATTGGCGTGCGGGGTTGGTAAAGCCGGACGATATAGTGCCATCCGTCTGGCGTGTAGATGAAATTCGGCTGGTCGGGATCACCACCAAAATGAATCGTGACACTGCCGTCAGCGTTCCGCTCGGCGGTCAGATTGTTAATCGTGTACGCGTCGTACTCGTTCTCCTCGAAGTACAGGTCGCGGTTGTAGACGCTAACCGACCAGAACGCGTCGACGGGAACATCTTCGCCGACGGTGAGTTCGTATGGCGTTGTGCCGTCATTCTGGGTGGGAATCCGTTGGAGGAAGAGCGCCTCCGACGGCTGCGGGACGCCGGTCCACCCCGACGGACTGGCGACAAAAAATTTCACCGGGTCGACCTGGCCAACATCACCATACGCGCCCGAGAAGTTCTCGAGCGTGGTAAAGACAGTCGTGAGCGCGTCGTCGAGTTGTTTGAATGATTGTGGATCCCAGTTGGGAATCTCGAACGACCCAGCCGATGCTTGTTCGACGCCGATCTCGTCCTGGAGTTTTTGGACTTTTTTTACATCGTCCGGGTCGTTAGGGTCAACAAACGTTCGGATCGCGACGCCGGCATACCGAGTCTCTGTGAGCTCTTGTGTAATCGTGTACGAGCCAGGGTCAGTGACGCACATCTTCCCATATTGGCACTCATTCTGGACATTCATTGACTGGTAGCGGTCACCAGTGTCTGGGAGCGTGATGGTAACTGGCTCGGTCAGATCAAAGACCCCATATGAGTAAAGCGTGTCACGATTTGTCTCGACGTCCAACTGCTCCCCGATAGGGGCGATATTCCTGATATTAAGGAGCTGTCCGAACCCGCCCTTGTCGACGGTTGCCTGGAATGACGCATGACAGTTGGCGCGTGGGTAGTTCGCCCACGTCACCGGGACTGCATTGGCATTGTCCGTCGTCTGTTGCTGGGCCTGCTCAGTAGTCTGACTCGGCGTGTCTTGGTTAGCACTGGCACTACCGACGCCCACTGCGAGTAAGCCGGCGAGCCCTGCTCCTTGAAGCGCACTTCGGCGGGTCGCCTGCAGCGGTTTGAATTCCGTTTCAGTCGTATTGTCGTGTGTGTCTTTGTCCATGGCTCATGTCCTCCCTTCTCTCGAGTGATGTCCAACACCATTTCCCCATCCGACTCGCACTCCATACGATAGACTCCTACAAAGTCCTGTCTCCAAGATAACATAAATTCCAGCAATAATGGCGTGAGAACTGGTTAGCCACCTGATCAGTATTGGTATGAAATCTGTTTTCTGTGTACTGAACGACCTACCCATTTCTTGTGTCCGCTCGTGGCTTGATTCGTGTTCTGCGATCAGCACGACCGCCGAAATCGGTTATCGATGGAGAGTTTCCAGCGAAGCCGTAATTTGTGGTTCGTTAGAAGAAAAGGTGTGCAACTGATCCAGCCTCTAACCTGTGGTCGTCAGAGAAACGATGTGAGACTGAGTTCGTCATGACTCGAAAGGAATTGTTCAATGCGTTTCTCACGCCACCCAAGCGGTGACAACACACTCGCTGCCGCCCGCACCAACAACTCCCAATAAAATCCAGTATCATACTCGTCTAACTCCTCACTTGCCAACATCACCGCTCACGCGACTACTTTGCATCGTCAACCACCACATACGACACACTCTGACCGGGGGCACGATCCACCCCCAAATCCGCTGCCCGCTCCAGTGCTGCCACACTCCGCGTCGACTGCGTATACTCCTCCTTCTTCTTCGAAACCCGATTCGTGATCACCAACTCACTCGGATCAACCGCCCAGTGTCGCTCGTTGCTGCCAACAGTAGCAATATTTCTCTGAGCGACTATTTTTATGGAGTTCACCAACGGCACGTGATTTCACAAAAGTATGCGTCAATAAAGATGGGGTTGTTTACTCTCCAGACAACTGTGCGACAGTACGAGCACAACTAACTCAGTGACAGAGTTTCCATCGACGATACCCGCTAGAATGGTCCAAAACATTGAAATAAACCACGAAGTGACAGAATACTTACTAGAGCGGCGTCCATTGACCTCATTGAAGCCACAGACACGGAGGGCGTTACACTGTCGTACCGCCCACCCACAGACGGGCGTAACACCACTGCCCCCACAGTACCAGCGGAGATGAGGAACGGACGCAATTTGCGTCCGTTCTGATGCGTAATTTTCACTCGGTTACTGTGGGGTGTAACAAATCCTTCTTTTCTCCTCTCATTCGCGAGGCGAAAGAATGACTTATTCTGTGTTACACTGTTTGTTTGGGGTGCGTTACGACAGTGTAACGCTCATAGCGATCTGCGATGGCACATAGCGGGCTAGTGGCGTGTAGTCTTATGCGACTCGAACGCTTTCTAAACGACGATTGAAGGGATGAAGACCCAATACTACACAGCAACGAGCATCGACGGGTATCTCGCCGATGAGAATAACTCACTCGACTGGCTCTTCCAATTTGGAGAGACCGAGGAGATCGAAGGTGTGGACGAAGACTACTCGCGGTTCATAGACAAGGTTGGTGCCTTGGCCATGGGCTCGACGACCTATGAGTGGATCATCGAGCACGAAAGCATACTGGAGGACCCAGAAAAGTGGCCATATGAGGTTCCGGCGTGGGTGTTCAGCAGTCGGGAATTACCGGAGATCGATGGTGCGGACATTCACTTCGTACAAGGGGATATTGTACCCGTTCATGCAGAGATGGTGAAAGCAGCAGACGGCAAGAACGTCTGGCTTGTCGGTGGGGGTGACCTTGTATGTCAATTCCATGATCACGGTCTACTTGACGAGATTATTCTCAGCGTTGCTCCTGTCACGCTCGCTTCGGGTGCTCCACTATTACCACGAAGGATCACCACTCCACCACTGAAATTGGCTAGCGTGCAAAAATATGGCGATGTTTTTGCGATGCTAACCTATGAGGTGCAACTGGCCAGTGAGAACTAATCGATAAAACTCCGCTTCTGGAGATACTATGGACGTGTGGAGACAGAACGACGCTCAATTCGTATGATTCTCTGCTCGAACATGTTCTAACCAACGTTCAACGATCGAGAAAGACAGTGTTGCAAACCGTTAGTATAGATCACGAATCGAGCGTTTCAGGACAGCCACGCAGTTACCAAGCAGCTGAACTCGACGCCCGGCCGAGGAAGTACACCGCGATTGCCCCGAACAGCAGATCGAGGGCGACGAGCACGACGAGTGACTGACCGATGACGCCCCACGTCCAGCCAGAGAGCATGATCGCTCGGGCGGCGTCTATCCCATAGGTGACAGGGTTCATCGAACTCACGACCTGAAGCCAACCGGGCAGTGCGTCGACCGGGACGAACGCGGTACTCGCGAACAACAATGGGAACTGGATGAGGTTCGTTGCGATACCCGTCACTGAGACGTCGCCAGTCACGATACCCAAGACGTTCGAGAACGCCATGAACCACACCGAGAACACGAGCGCCACGCCGAGGATGCCGACGACACCGAGCAGGCCGGTCGTCACCGATGTACCTAAGACGTACCCGAGTCCCAACATGATCAGCGTCGGCACCACGATTAACAGGAGGTCCGAGAGGATCTTGCCGGTGAAGACGGCCGTGCGGCTCATCGGCGACGCGAGCGTTTTCTCGAACATTCCAGACTCGATATCTTGGACGAATCCCGTCCCGGAACCAGCCGCTGTGATCAGTGCGACTTGGATAACGATCGCCGGGACGAGGTACGCGAGATAGTCGCCGCCCGGCACAGCCCGCCCCGCGAGTTTCCCGAACACCTGGCTGAACAGCACGAGGAAGATTATCGGCTGCACCAATGCGAAGACGAGCACGAACGGTTCGCGCACCTTCTTCAAATTCCAGCGCAAGAAGTTCGTCCAGACATCGCCGAGGAAGCTGTTGCCGCTCGTTTTCTCTGGGTGTCGTTGGTATTCACTCTCGGGCTGTTTGGTCGTGGTTGTAGTAGTGGTCATTATCATGCCTCCATTCGGTGCCCGTTCGGTCGGATTTCCCTGTCCGCAGCGTCGTTTTTCGACTCGCCTGCCAGTGTCAGGAAGACATCGTCGAGCGTCGGTGACCGGATATTGAATCCCGTGATAGTCACGCCTGACTCCGTGAGCCGCACGAGGAGGGTGGTCCCGATCCGGCGAGCATGAGTGGCCGTGACACTGAATCCGTCTTCGGTCGGCTGAATACTCTCGATTTCGTCCGAAGCCACCACCTCAGAGTCCTCGATAATTGCTCTGGCGTGTTCGACAGCTGTCTCGCTCGGGTCGTCGAGGGAGATTTCGAGAACATCGCCACCTACCTGGGCTTTGAGTTCGGCCGGCGAACCGGTCGCGACGATTTCCCCATCGAGAATGAGCGCGAGGTCGGAACAGAGCGCATCGGCTTCCTCGAGGTACTGGGTCGTGAGGAAGACGGTCGTTCCCTGCCGGTTGATCTCACGGAAGTACTCCCAGAGCCGATTACGCGCTGCCGGATCGAGTCCGGTCGTCGGTTCATCAAGGAAGACGATCGGGGGGTGGTGAACCAGCGTCATCGCAACGTCAAGGCGCTTTTTCTGTCCACCAGAGAGCATCCCCGCTCTGTCGGCCGTCTTGGATTCGAGCCCGACGAGTTCGAGAAGGTCGTCAATCCGGGCACCCCGCTTGGCACTCGGGACACCGTAGGCACGGCAGGCGAAGTTGAGGTTCTCCCGGACGGTGAGCACCGGGTCGATACTCGTTTCTTGTGCCATATACCCAATCGACTCGCGAACTGACCGAGGATCCGTCTCAGCGTTATATCCATTGACGCTGATCTGTCCAGTAGTCGGTCGAAGCAGCGTCGTGAGCATCTTGATCGTCGTCGTTTTGCCTGCTCCGTTTGCTCCGAGAAAGCCGAAAAATTCGCCTTTTGGAATCTCGAGTGAGACGTCTTTGACCGCTTCGGTGCCATTCGAATACGTCACTCCGAGGTTCGTTGCTTCGATAGCAAATGCTGGACTGGAGCCGGTTTCGGTTGAATTTGGTTGGCGTTGCATTATTAGACCACAGGATATAGTAGGGAGGCACGAATCGTGGAGGTTCACTCGAACATATTCGATCAGTGTCTCAGACCGAGTTCGGACGCCGTCACGATCGACTCGGTGTCCTCAGTGAACTACCCCGCTCTGCTCGGCCTGGCGGCCTCGCTGCGTACGGACGGAGTGCAAAAGTTATGTTCCGACGTGAATTCGAGACGATCAGCGAGACTAGTGTGAAGTCCGGGTGTGGCCGTGGATCGGTTGGCCAGTTTGTGGGTCAAGGAAGAGCTGTTCCGCTCGTGGCGTCTCGAAGTCGAACATGTTCTCAATACTGCCGGCGAGTTCGTCGAAGGAGGCGTCCCCGATCCGTCCTGTCTTCCAATTATCCTCGACAAAGCGGAGGATCGAGGACTGATCAGTACGGGTGCTATCGATTGCGTTCACACGACTATAGGGAGAGATCACGAGAAGTGGGAGGCGCGGGCCGTAGCCGTACCGGCCCTGATAGCCACCGAGGGGCCTGTTGGACCCAAACTCGCCGTCGCCGGTCAAGACATCGTATCGTGTCTGGGATGGATTGACGGCGGGAGGGAACACGTGGTCATACCAACCATCGGAGTCATCATACGCGATGATAATCGCGGTGGAGTCCCAGTAGGGTGTCTTCTGAATCGCGTTGATTGTCTTCACGAGGAAGTGCTGCTCGTCGAGCGGATCCGAATACCCTGCGTGTCCGTCTTGATATCGCGCCGCTTTGAGGAAATTCACAGCTGGGAGTCGGTTGTGATGGAGAACCGTAAAGAAGTCCGTGAGTCCGTACTGATGGTTGGCTTGACCGTCGTAACCGAACTCATCGAGGGACGCTGGTCGGCGATGTGTCGGGTTTGCTGTTGATTCGTAGTACTGGAATGCTGCATGATGGGCGCTGTAATCATGGCTGGGAAGGTCAGCGACGTTCAGATGGATACCATTGTGCCGGAAGCCGCCCTGGAACCAGCCCCACGAGACATCCGCATCATTTAACAGGTCGCCGATGTTCCGTCCAGTCATCGCCAGCCCCGGATTTGATCCACGTTCATCCCATGCCGGGTCGGCATCATTGATGATCGTCCCGATACCATTCGAATTGACTGCTGCGAGCGTGCCCACGTTCTGCTTTCGTCCAGGGTTACCGAGTTTGGTTCCGCTCGCATCAACCCAGTACCCGCCGTGCGTCTGGCCGGAGATGAGATTGAGCGCGCCCGGTGTTGAAGGGCCAGTGACGGTTCCGAACGAATTGTCATTCAACGCAAAGTGCTGTGCGTAGTTCCACAGCGCCGTCACGGTATTCCCGTCATAGTAGTCCATCACGAGGCCGTTCGGCGAGTACTGGAGCGGATCCCACGTACTACCCTCAGTGTTCTGAACGAACGTGTCCATCTGGCCGTGATTGAAGGCGCGCTGTTCGGCCGTATACCCATGCTCCATGTCGGCCGTCACAGCATGCTTCCGGGAGAGCCGTCGCGGATTGTATGCGTTCGGATTCGACTCACGAAGCGACTGAGTGAGCCCGTTTACCGGGGGTGTATCAGGTTTCGCGTGAAACTGTGGGACGCCAGGTGGATTCCTCGCTTCGGGGTATGTCCCGAAGTAATGGTCGAAAGAGACGTTCTCCTGGAAAATGATGACAACGTGCTTGATCGGTGTCGTCGTTGGATGGTCGCTCGTTGAGTGATGAGTTCCCGTGGACGTTGTCCATCCCCCTTGGGACTGCCCAGGCTTCATGGCCATCTCATAGCCGCCGACAGCGAGAGCCCCGCCAAAACCGGTTGCTCCGATGGCTTTCAGCAAGGTCCGTCGAGTGGGTCGTGTTGTGGTCTCATCTTCAGTCATTAGCGGGGAAGCCAAGGAGGGCTGTATCTACCTCTACGCCTCCGAACTTTTAATGTATTCAGGCGCTACGTCCCCTTCCTCAAGGAGCAACGCAGGGAGCAAAGCGACCGAGTAGCGCAGTAGGGTGGGGTAGTTCACATGATACCCATCGGAACACTGAGAATGATCCATTCTTCTGCGACGATAGATTCACGATCGGCAGTCACACCAAATCAGAGGTGGAATGATAATTTCGTCGAAAATTGCTAGGACGAACGCCTGCCGACAGTCCAACCAGTGCATTGAACACTCTGTGGTTCGAACGAATATCCGTGGGATTGATCACGCGAGGAACTATTCTGGTATCCCTGACAAAGGTACTTTCTTGCGACGCTATGAAGTGGTACACCACGATGGGAGCAGCATGTCCTCGATGCAAGTTTCATTATCCGTCTCGTTACGATCTCTCGTATCGTCCTTGGTATCCGCGACGCTATCGATGACATTGCAGGAATTGCACTTAGACTCGTACATCTCGTCGTCAGATATACATTCAATCAAATCAGCTTCCACCCCGGCAGTTACAATCATTCTCACACCTTTTGAAATTATTTTCTCTAGCGCTCACCAAGAGAACGTGATTCTACTCAGTGGTATCGCTATGACGCTGCTCGCATGGCCTCACGGGTGGGATGGTCGTGTTTGAGGGACTTGTTCACGCCGTTCTTGGATTCATCACACAGTACGGGTATCTTGCGGTATTCATCTATATGGTTCTCGAAACCTCGTTTCTATTGCACTTCGTGCCAAGCGAGGTGGTCGTCCCATTTGCGGCGAGCCAGCTCGTCCACGACCCCCTCTCGTTCGTTCTGTTCGTCATCGATGCAACGACGGGGGCAACGGTTGGGAGTCTCCTCGCGTACCTGTTCTTTCGGACATATGGCCGAGAGGTCCTCGATCGGTATGGGTACGTGATCCACCTCTCCGAGCAGGATCTCGAACGAAGCGAGGCAATTTTTATCCGGTATGGTGAATCGTCGGTGTTCTGGGGGCGAATGCTCCCGTTCGTTCGGGCACTCATCTCGATTCCGGCTGGACTGGCCGAGATGGATTTAGAGCGATTCGTTCTCTACTCGGCAGCTGGTGCAGCCCTCTTCAATACCGGTTTGACGTACCTCGTCTACACGGGTGCAAAGACTGCCTCACCACTCGAACTCGTTCTCGAAGCGATCCGCACACCAATCAGCCGCGAAATCGTATACATTCAAACCCACGTCAAGGTTGTCGTCGTTCTCGTGGGTGTCTTCGTACTAATCCTTGCAGCAATGTGGATGGCACGGGAATGGATTACGTCGAATCCTGACGTAGCGAAATTCGTCGCACTCCACGTGATACGTCTCGTTGGCCTGATTACGGGTAGTATATTCGTTCTTGGCGCATTGGCGAATCCAGAACACGCTTTTACAGTGATCACGGCTGTCTGGAATGATCCACTATTTTGGACACAGCTTGGATTCTCCGACCAGATCGCACTCCTGCTTACAGGAGTTCTCATCGCGTTGAGTAGTCTGATCGTCTACGAAATCGGTAAACTCATCGAGGTCACTCGTATATATACTCTTTTCAAGCAAATCGTGATCTCGATTCGTCGGTAACCGAAGTGTTGACCTTTTTAAACAGGAAGAAAACCCGCCTCACATCCGTGTGAGTGTGAAAAACTGTCTGGCCCAGATGAGCTGGACGAGTTTAGCGATTGGAACTCGCTTCCCAAGCTCGAATATTGCCAATGCACTGCCAAGAAATGCAACACCAGTGAGTATGAGCGCCATTTGTGGCGAGAGTCCAAGATGAGTGAGAGATAACGGATCGTTCCAGATACTCGTGATCGTTCGAAACGACTGGCGTGGAGTATCAGTGGCACCCACTAGGAAAAGGCCGCCAACGAGACTCCCAATCCCTCGAAGAACGTGGAGAATGATGCGTTGTGCGGCGGTTGGATTCTGTTGGATGTAATCGCGTTTCATCCAGAGACTGCCCACTGCGACCATTACTAAACTAGTGGCGATTATCACGACTCTTGGGTGGAGCTGTACATACGTGAGGATCGCCGTGAATTCTGTTGTAATTTGTTGGAGCATTCCGGTCAGTTCGGGTGTAATCTGCTGAAGAACCCATCCAAGCGGGGAGACCTTTCCGGCACCGCTGTAGACGAGAAACGTGAGAAAGATATTGAAGATGAAGGAACCACTGGCAGAATACGCCACGAATTTGCGAAGATCCATCTCGGCAATTCCAGCGGGAATCGAGATGACCGCCCGCATGAGTGGAAGCATTCGTCCCCAGAAGACTGAACTCTCTCCCCAGCGCCGAAACCAGTGTCGTCCGCGTTGAATGTCGTCCTCGGAAACGTGGATGAGATAGCCATAGCGGCTGAGGACAGTGTCGCTCTGTTTCCCGAGAAGGTAGTATGCAAGAATACTGCCGACAGTGGCACCTGCCGTCGCATCAAGAACAAAGAGCCCAAACGAAATCGGGTCGTGAACAAGTTGAGTCGCTGCGAAGGGGACGACAATTTCGCTGGGTGCAAAATGGAGGATGAACGCTGTTTCGAGGATCATATACACGAAAACGGCAACGTACCCGTAGTGGGATACGAATGAAAGGATACTGTGAGTTAGCCAGTCGAACATTCGAAGATACATTACGAGAATTGGACTATCAACTTTTCCCCACTCGGTCAATGGAACTCAAATCGACTGTTCGGTCCTCGGAGGAGTGACAATTTCGAGAAAAAATCGAGATCAAGAACGGTATTGCAATCCTTACCAGAGTTCGTGAATCGCCTCGGGACCTGACCCCGAGGCTTCCTGCTTCGATGACGTTGTCAGACTCAAGGAGTCTGACAGCCAGCCAGATTCCCCTGAATCTGGCGAACGCGCTTTGCAGACACGGACACAGCCCTGCGACAAGCGGCTCAACGAGTTGCAAGCCCGCGAATTCGAGAAAGGGGCCCATCTACTCACCGACAACGTCAAAGAAGACCGTATCACTGTTGAGGGAAATACTCCCGAGCGTATCACGAAAGACGACGGAAAGATCTACTTCCGACTCCCCGATGAGGACGATGCGCTCGGTCGCGGTGGTGCCATCGCTCATTCAACGGCGGATCACCTGCCGATCCAGCTATTTAGCCGCTATGACAATGAGATGCTCGCGTCGATAACGAATCGCAAGCCCGGCGAACTCGCGGGGAAAGCGTGGCGTGAACGCTATGAAGCCGATCGTTATTCGGTGTGGTTCCCGTTCACAGAGGCACTTGATGGGTTTCGACTGCTTGCTGTATCTCGCGTGCTTTCACTCGCCCATGGGCAAGAAAGGGAGCGATCACCGAGATTTGATATCGAAGCTTCGATTTCGCTTCTGATTTCCCATCAATAGTCGAAAGAATAGCGAGAAGCATACCACCAGTATTGCGATATTCGATAGAATCATCTACCGATTTCGACCGGATTCCATCCACTGACTCTATGATGACCTCGTGTGCAGCTTCTTTCTCGAGATTGAGATAGATTGTAGTGAAGGTCATTACCGGACTAGGTAGTTGGATCCCCAATTGTATAGCTTGGTCGAGAAACTATACAGATAGTGAGCGACTCTGCTTCAGAAGAGCTGATACAATACTTCTAAACTGAAGTTTATCTGCCTCGGGAGACATATACATCGTATGACGGTCTACGAAACGGATGTTCCGGGTGTCGGGAAAAAATATGAGATCGAGATCGACGACACAACTCGATTAGTGATCCTTCTCCATCATGATGGGCGACGTGAGGTATATCTTCGTCCTAGCGATGATGCGGATAGCGAAAAACTCTTCTCACTTACTGGAAAGCAAGCTCGTCAGGTTGGGTCGATCCTCGAAGGTGCATATTTCCAACCTGTCGAGCTAGATGACGTTACTGTTCCGCTTGGGGATGCCATAATCGAGTGGATTGATGTTCCTTTGAGTTCCAGCATTGTAGGCAAGACACTGCAATCAGTGGCGCTCCGTAATCGAACAGGGGTCTCTGTGATTGCGATTCAACGAGGAGAAGAAACCGTTTCGAACCCAGACCCAGAAGAAACAATCCAAGCAGACGATATTCTAGTGACGATCGGCACACGGGACGAACAGGCGTCCCTCTCTGAGCTTATTGCTACTGGTCAATCTGAAAACAGCGAAGAGAATGAAAACCACTACTAATGGCCAACGTACTCCTTATTGAGATTGGAATTGCCTTGACAGCTATTGCCCTAGCAGGCGCACTCGCAAATCGCATTAGTTTGTCCGTTATTCCGGCCTATATTCTTGTTGGAATTCTCATTGGACCACACGAACCGACATCAATTGCCGGATTTTCTCTCCAGCTCGTCGAAAATCGAGAAGTTATCAATCTCCTAGCAGAGCTTGGTATCGTCTTTCTCTTATTCTTTTTAGGACTCGAATTTAGTATCAATCAGTTGCTCGAAGCACGAACCCAGATAGGGACGATTGGATTCATTGATTTTCTCATCAATTTTGGACTTGGGATCTCTATTGGAGTGGTATTTGGGTGGTCTCTGCTCGAAACACTCTTTTTAGCAGGGATTATTTACATCTCCTCAAGTGCCGTTATTACGAAGTCACTGCTCGAAAACGGGTGGATTGCAAATCCGGAAAGTAGTCCAATCTTGGGAACACTCGTCTTTGAAGATATCCTCATCGCGATCTATTTAGCTATTCTTTCCGCAGTCGCTTTCGGTGGAGGCGATATCGCAAGTGCTGCTGTCTCGATTGGGACTGCATTCATTTTTCTCGGAGTTTTAACGGTCATTGCGTGGTATGGAACCGGACTTGTCGAGCGATTATTCAGTACCGAGTCCGATGAACAGTTCCTCCTACGAGTTCTTGGTGTAACGATACTCATTGCTGGTGCCGCACTCGCAAGTGGTGTAAGTGAAGCAGTTGCTGCCTTCTTCGTTGGAACAGCGTTCAGCCAAACCAATCACTTAGAACGAGTGGAGAGAGTTATCTCACCGGCACGTGATCTCTTCGCAGCAATCTTCTTCTTATCGATCGGGCTAACCACAGACATCACGGTGCTTGCAGATGTCGTTGGACTGCTGATAGTCGCGGTTGTACTGTCCGTTATCGGCAAAATCATCAGTGGTGCAATTTCGGGTCGGATATACGGTCTGAGTCCGAAACGATCCTTTCGAGTCGGCTTGGGAATGGTTCCTCGAGGGGAGTTTTCATTGGTAATCGCAGCACTTGCTGGTGGAATAAGTGGTGTTGCGTTTCAATCTGTGATTCCTGCATTTACTGTTGGGTATGTGCTATTCATGAGCATTATTGGAACAGTACTAATTCAGCACGCAGATCGAATTACCGAAACTTTGGTTCCATTTGTAACTCAATTCTCGTCACTAGAAGACTCGTGACAAACGATCGTGTTTAGAATGGATTTTTGGTTAATCTAGAGGAAAAATAGCGAGACACACGTTCTCATTCGGGCGTTAACTAGAGTGGAGAAGTAAATTCCTGGGAATTATCTATATTCCTGTAACCGAACGGCAGTATGAGAAAGAGTCAGGCGACTCTTCGATGTTAACGATAGTGATAATAAACTGAAATCTGAGAGAGATTTTTCAGTATCGGAGACTACCCAATAGGGATGAGTACTAGCTTTGGGAACTATTAGACAAGAAATTGACAGGCAGAGGTATCTAAGGGAACAAGCACAAATTACACACCGACACTATCCCACAATGGACCAGTTACAAGATCTGTACAAGGAAATCATAGGAAATGTTGACACTACTCTGTTGTTTAATCCTACTAAGGTACAATATAACAAATGGAAAAGCAGCGTTAATGTCATCGTTGTGGCTATAGAAAACAGTTTTGACGAAGAGCAGTTTATTGGGCTGCCTATAGAATTTGAAGATACATCTGAACTCTTTCGTTTTGGACTAACGGGTGCACTAAATCACAAATATATTACTGACGACGAAACGGTGATTTGTGCCGCACAGCTCTTTAGCGATAGTATTGATTCATTTACACGGATCGACGCTGCCCGAAGCGAAACAAGCAAGCTCTATGATTTCTTTTATCACTCGCGAGCAAAACAACCAGAAATCAAAGCCATACTTGAGTTAGCGATTGAATTAGGGAAAAGTGGACAGAAAGGGAAGCCGGTTGGAGCTCTATTTGCAATCGGTGATGCAGGCACTGTAATGAAGTCGTCTCGCTCACTCTCCTACAATCCTTTTGACCAGTCTCACGTATATGCTGGCGACCGGGTTGTCAGTGTAATGTTGAAGGAATTTTCACGACTCGACGGTGCATTTGTTATTTCTGACGCAGGAAAGATTGTGAGTGCGTATCAGTATCTGGAACCATCAATTGAGAATCTCGACATTCCAAAAGGACTCGGGACACGACATAACGCAGCAGCTGCGATTACAGATGAAACAGACGCTGTTGCGATTGTTTTGAGTGAGGGAGATAGTCGTGTCCGTGGGTTCAAAAATGGGAATTTGATTTTCAATATAGATCCGAACGAGTACCAATCGTGATGGACTCACGATGATGCTTCAAGAGTATTCGAGACGGCCCATTACCAGAACAGAATACTGAACTCGTCAACTTTCGCGAGAAGCGTACCGAGAGTCAGCAAGTCGAGGACAAGTATCTCGATGTCCTTGAACATGCGAAGATCGTTGCCAAGACGAACGACGTGATGGTCGCACGGTTGGGCTATCGCGAAGTCGCGACCCCCTACGGCTGTGCGTAGACGAACGATGGCTATCGGGTCATGGAGGAGATGGCCGAGCGCGTTCCTGGCGTGACCGACAAGGAATCTCGAACGTTATTGGTAGATGACGCGATGGGTATCGGTGGGCATCATATCGAGATCATGTTCGCCCACTCCGACCTTGCCGAGTGTGGATGCGAGCACACGAAGCCAACGCGGACATAGCGAACAGAGGTCGCTGATTAGAGCGTTGTAATTACGAGGGTTCGACGAACCCCCTCTCAAACCACACCACCACACGAGAGTCACACCGCACTACCGGTGACACATTGTGGTAGTAATCGGTTGATTACGGTGGAGTGCATCGTTTTCTGCGAAATGGAAAGGGTCGAATTTGCGATCTCCCTCTATTATAACATTGTAATCTAGGCCTCGAGAGACGAGAATAGATCAATTGCCGCTCGAGAGCTTCATTACGCAACCCATGAACATGTATTGTATGGCGAAAGCCGAAGATTATCCCGAACGTGTCATCGATGGTTTCTTCCCGGTTGCTCAGTTGCTATTCGACGGCTGGCCCGTCTCTATTCGCTGTCGTGTGCAACAGTCTAGTCGATTGAGCGACCCATAGAGTTCTTCGTTTTGAATGTAGGTACAGAACTGCGCGCACAGCCGACAGCAGTCCGCGGCATTCGTGAACGTCCGGACACTCGTATCGAAACGACAAGAGCCGTCTATGTGGCGGCGTCAATAGCGTTCTCAAGATCAGCAATGATCTGTCCAGGATCTTCAATACCCACAGAAAGGCGAACAAGATCATCAGTGACGCCGGAAGCAGCCTGTTCAGCGTCTGTAAGCTGTTGATGGGTTGTACTAGCTGGATGAATGATGAGTGTCTTTGCATCACCGACATTAGCGAGCAAGCTTGCTAGCTCTGTCGATTCAACGGTTTTTCGCGCAGCGTCGTATCCATCCGCGAGACCGAAAGTGATCATGCCACCATAGCCGCCTTCGAGGTATTCGGTAGCCGTATCGTGGGTTTTGTGGGACGAAAGACCGGGGTAGTTCACCCACGCAACCTCCTCATGGTCTTGGAGATATTCGGCTACTGCCATTGCATTCTCGCAGTGACGGTCCATCCGAAGGGAAAGCGTTTCGAGTCCCTGTAGGGTTTGCCAAGCGTCGAAGGGCGCTTGCTGGTTTCCAAGATCACGGAGTCCGCGGGCAATCGCAGCGTATGTGAACGCCTCATCTCCAAATGTTTCCGCGAAGTTGACACCATGATATGCAGGGTTATCTTGAGCAATCTCACTATATTTCTCTGGGTAATCGCTCCAAGGGAACGAGCCACCATCAACAATCACGCCACCAATGGTAGTACCGGAGCCGTGAAGCCATTTTGTGGTCGAGTTCCAGACCAGATCCGCGCCATGTTCGAGTGGACGACAGAGGTAGGGTGTCGCAAAGGTATTATCGACGAGCAAGGGAACGCCGTGGTCGTGAGCGATGTCGGCAATCTGCTGGATATCAGGTGTATCGAGGGCTGGATTCCCGATCGTCTCAAGATGGACGTAGGCAGTATTGTCGTCGATGGCTTCGTCGTATTCCTGATAGTCGAGTGTGTCAACGAATTTGGCTGTGACACCTCGGCGTTCGATTGAATGGGTGAAGTACGTGTAGGTGCCTCCATATAATGAGGAGGCAGTGACGATATTATCGCCAGCTTCAGTCAGCAAGAACGTTGCAAGGTTCAACGCAGCCATCCCAGATGCAGTAGCAACGCCCCCGACACCGCCTTCAAGAGCGGCAAGCCGGTCTTGGAGTGTTTCAAGAGTTGGATTCATTAACCGGGAATAGATATAGCCCGGCTTCTCGAGCGCAAACTGGGTTGCTGCATCGTCCGCGTCTTCAAAAACGTATGAAGTGGTCTGATAGAGTGGTGGCGCTCGTGCCCCAGTCACAGGATCAGGATCTTGGCCTGCATGTAGTGAGTCAGTAGCGAATGAACTATCAGTAGGATCGTCGCTCATGCATTCCTAAATGAAATCTAGGATATTATGTGAACGTATTAAGGGAAAGCTTGCCGAGATCGTTGACAACATTGTGAGCTGCCAACCGTAGTCACCAATTCATTCGGATCAACCGCCCTACGCTCAAGCCGATCAACCCACGACCGCAGTTCCTCACAGACTGCTTCTGGATCACGATACTCATCGACCGCTCGAATCAACGCTTTCTGCGCATCGTTGATATACAACGGCGAACTCCGCTGGCGACACTCGATGCCCCCAGTCATTTCCCCCAACGTGGTAATCTTACCGGACAGTAGTACGGTTTTTGACCTCAATTGCGTTTCATCCTCTCCCGACCAGTAGTCTACGGCGTCTTCGATGACAACCCCCCGGGCAAGCCCTTCATCGATTACCTATGCACAGCAAACCACCTTCCACTGCACTAGTCAGCCCGATTCTGCCATGACTGTTCTCGAGTACACCAACACCGCCACTGACACGACTATCCGTTGTATCGGTCGGTTACCACAATCGCTCGCCTGCCGCGGATCTCGACGCCAACAGAGGACACTGCAGCCACAGTGGAGGTGCCCGCCAATGAGTAACACCACCACTTCCGCTGTGTCCATTTGTGCCGCTGAGGATGTCTCAGTCAGCGACCTCGCCGAACACGTTCAGACGCTCGCTGACTCTATCACCGAACTCAAAGCGGAAGTCGCCGAGAAAGACGAGCGAATCGACGACCTCGAGCAGCAAGTGGATGAACTCGAAGCCGAACAAAACACGCAGGAAAAACGGATGGATGCCCTTGGGATGGGAACCGAGAGTGTCAACGATGACATCGCGAACCTCGAAGACAACATTGACGCCGCGAACAGCAACCACAGTGACGAACAGAGTACACCCACAGACGATTGGACCCCACTCGAGCGGCTTTCGCTGATTGGAGAAGATGCACTCGATGATCACGTCTCTGCCAGCGACAGACGCGCTGTAACCGTTTTCGAACACTGGGAAGAGTGGTCAACCAAGACACCGCAAGGAAATCTCCTCAAGACGAGTGACAACCTCAAGTCGCTCCTCTCCACAGCAACCGACGAGCATCTCGCTTGGAAGCAGGTGTACCGCGCTTGCCGTCGTATCGAACAGCTATCGCAGGGACGGCTCACGTTCTTCCAGCACGACAAACACGGCTGGATGCTCAAGCAACACCGGCCGTTCTCGTCCACCCAGACCACCACAGAAATGACAGCGTCGTCAGTGACCACGTAGGCCTCCCCGTCAGGACACCCATCTCGAGAGAGACATACATCTAACACGAATCAAAATACCACGACACGAACCACTGCAAGCAACTATCGTCTACTGTGAAGTACGTCTTGTTTTGCGGTTGATTTGCGGTTGGAGTGGAGGCAGTGGGGTGTGAGTTGGTTCTGACGACGGTGTCAGTGGCTCGTGGACGAGAACACATGACCATGAAACCTCCTTCGCTAAGTGGCGACGAAATTCGTGCGTTACTACATCGGTTTGCGACTGACGAAGCCGCAGTTGATACCGAGACTGCAGTCATCTACTTTCGAGCGTGTGCTCGTCGCAACTGATAAAGGGACAGAGAGTATGTTCACAACAGAAATGGCGTCTAGTACCGATTCCTCAGGGACGGTTGATGAAGAAGTCCGCCGACTATACGAACGATATCAGTCGGCAGAGAGCGATGAGGAGCGGCAGAAAATTGCCCTTGAGATGGGGAAACTCGACGGACGCCGCCACGCCGACATCTACGCAGCTCTTGAGAACGAGTAACTACAGTTCTACGTTAGTAGCAAATACTAACCAACGACCGTTGGTGTACAAGATTACGCAACGAGATCTATCTTTTCGAGCTTCCAGGTGAGGTTTCGAAGCAAAACACAGACGATAATCCGGCCACTGCGTCTGTGGTCGGGAATACGTGGTTGAGTCAACCGAGATCGCCCCGGCGAGTCGGGAATGACGATGGTGCTTACGTGACGCGACCCATATTCTCTACTATGGCAACTGAAATCTCCGATCGTGCCCGTGAAATCGCTGACGCACGAGGAGTTCCTGAGTCGGAGGTTTTCGAGCAAGCCCTCGAACTCGGAATCGCAGATCTGTGGGAAAACGTCGTCCTCGGGAAATACGTGGATGGCAAGCTATCTCGCGAAAAGACGATCGAATTAGTTGGACTCGAAAATGTTCAGCGATCCGATCGCGAAGCAGCAGCCGTTGAAGAGGATGTCGACTGGGGTCTAAACGCGTGACGATCGTTGCGGTCGCAGATACAGGCCCACTGATTCATCTTGCAGAAATCGACGCCTTCTATTTGCTGACGGCAATCAATGAACTACTGATTCCGGAAACTGTGTATGCAGAACTCGAAGAAGGAGGAGTTCCACCTGAGCTTTCAGATTGTGAGTGGGAACGGATCGAGGTTGCACAACCAGTCGAGAGCGGTGCTGAACTGGACGCAGGCGAACGAGCAGCACTGGCGGTAGCTCTCGAACGAGACAACATCGTCTTTCTCACCGACGACCTGGCAGCACGAGAGTTCGCTCAGGACCAGAATATCGAAGTCCATGGTTCGATTGGCGTGATCGCACTTGCGCATCATCGAGGTGTCGTACCCAGCGATGATGCTGCGTTGCTTATGCGAGCCCCTCAATCGGAAACGAGTCTCTTCATCACCGACGCGATCGTCGAACGTGGGATCAAACTGCTACAATCGAATTCCGACTAAACCGCGAGTACAGAGCGCCAGCTCTTCGAGACGGTCCAGCGTTCGGAACAGAATACCGAACTCGTGAACTTCCGCGAAAAGCGAGCTGAGAGCCAGCAAGTCGAGGACAAGTATCTCGACGTCCTCGAGCACGCGAAGAACGTCGCCAAGACGAACGATGTGATGGTCGCACGATTGGCTATCGAGAGGTTGAATCACACTACGGCTGTGCGTACACAAACGACGGTTATCGGGTAATGGATGAGATGGCCGAACGCGTTCCCGGCGTGACCGACAAGGAATCTCGAACTTTGTCGATCGACGATGGCATGGGTCTCGGTGGCCATCACATCGAGATCAGGTTCGCACATCCTGACGTAGCCGGATGGATGCGAGCACACGAAGCCAACGCGGGAGGAAACGGAGGATGCTGATTATAGCATCGTACTCACGGGAGTTCGCAGAACCCCTCAAGGTGATTTGCATGGACAACCCATTCTCCGACTGTATCGCGATGTCCTGGACCATACGAAATTTCGGTCTCTTCTCAAACCCACTCCATCGTCCACTTTTGACCAATCGTTGCGAGTACCGACGTCATCTTAAGGTGGGTAAATACACGAACGAATTCAGTACAACTCTTAGCTGTTCACAGAATAGCTTAGTGAAGGAAAAATAGACTACGAACCTGGGGACTCTTAGGCACGGCTGACACACAACCAGTAAATGGATCGCGACCGAGTATTAGCAGCTGCGCCACTCCTTGCAGCAGTACTCTGGGGCGGTATGTACGTCGTCAGTAAATGGGGATTCCAAAAAATTCCTCCACTCACCCTTGCATTCTTACGAATCGGACTCGGTGCTGGGACACTCTATCTTATCGTACGGATAACGACGCCACCCAGAACATTCTCTCGCCGGGAATGGTGGCGGTTCACTACACTCGCAATTTGGCTTACGGCGGCACTCACAACGCAATTCGTTGGAACGGATCTCACAAATGCGAGTCAGGGATCGTTACTGACCGTATTGACCCCAGTATTTATGATATTTCTCGGGAGGGAGGTGCTCGGTGAGCAGCTTACCCGTGAAAAAGTGGCCGGGATCGGTCTTGCGCTGATTGGGACACTCGTTGTTATAGTGGGACAGTACGACTTGAGCACCCTTACCAGTGGAAACCTCTTTGGAGTCGGATTATTATTATCCTCAGCGTTTTGTTTCGCTGCGTTCTCCGTGTTTGGGAAACCGCTCATTGAGCGCTATTCCGCACTCGAGACGGTAACATATTCAACAGTCCTCTCAGTTCCTCTGTTTGGTATGCTGGTTCCAGTGGAACTGTACGTGAACCCAACTGCGTTGAATTCAATTCCGATGACGCTCCCAATCGTCGGTGTGCTCCTGTACCTTGGGCTACTAAGCACGGCAGCGGCGTGGTATTGCTGGTATAAGGGAATGGAGTACGCAGATGCAAGTACAGTCGCTGTGTTCTTTTTTGCACAACCAGTTGTCGGAATTCTACTTGGGGCAGTATTTCTTCATGAGAGCGTTGGTATCGAAACCATCGGCGGAGGGCTACTCTTGGCGATCGGTGTGTACATTGTTGATACAGAGAACCAATCGTCAGA
Source organism: Haladaptatus sp. AB643 (assembly GCF_024136975.1). Lineage (NCBI taxonomy): Archaea > Methanobacteriati > Methanobacteriota > Halobacteria > Halobacteriales > Haladaptataceae > Haladaptatus > Haladaptatus sp. AB643. The sequence goes on along the minus strand of NZ_JAMYJW010000007.1, from coordinate 54,115 downwards.
GAAGCAACCTCGCCAGAAAGAAGTTCCTCCAAGAGGGAACTAGCTTAAATTCACGTTGTGACTAGCGCCCAGTAGTAGTTCCAGCATAAGTCACAGTAGAGCAATGCCTTGGTGAACTGTTCCCTAATATCGAGTTGGAAATCAACGAATCACAACATGGCAGTTTGGTCGCGTTCGTTGCCTATTTCCGTAGATACTAACAGCAGGACCCTTATTTTTAATCATGAATGAGCGCCATCTTCAGCGACAGGATTCGTTGTTCGAGCAGCTCCCACAGAACGTAGACACGGCGATTTTAGCCCCAAGTAAATCGTTGTACTATCTGACTGGACTCTCGATGCACAAAAGCGAACGTCCGACCCTTGTGTTTTTACGTAGATCCGACCCACCAGTTTTGCTGCTTCCGCGCTTAGAAACTGGCCGTGCACGAGCGACACTCGGGTCCGACGTACAGATCGTCACATACGAAGATTCAGTCGATCCAATAGATGCAGCACGGAAAGCACTTCGAAAACTCCAAAGTGAACTGGCCAAACAGACATCAATCGGACTCGATTTCCGTGGGACACGGTTATTAGAGTATCAACTTCTCGCCGACAGTTATCCATGGGAGAACGTGCACGATATCGGACCCGCGATTTCGCGACTTCGGGAGGAAAAAGATAGCAGCGAAATCGAGAAGTTGCGAACTGCTGGACGAATTACCGACCGTCTGCTCACAGAGTGTATCGAGCAGATCGAGCCAGGAGATTCCGAAGCAGATATCGAACGGGAATTTCGAAAGCGAGTCCTCGATAGCGAAACGGACGAATTCGGTGGTGGAATCGTGACTGTTGGGGAGCGAACCGCGCTCCCACATACCACGACGGGAACACGCAAAGTAACAAGTGGAGATCTCGTAATGATCGACGTCGGCGTCGTCCTCGAAGGATACCACTCGGACATCACACGGACAGTCGCAGTCGGAGACGTCGATGCGGAACTCGAAACGATCTACGAGACGGTTCGACGAGCTGCTCGTGCCGCTCGTGAGGCTGTCGCGCCGGGAGTACCGTATCAAGAAATCGATCGAGCTGCACGCACAATCATCGAAGACGCAGGGTACGGTGAGTACTTTGTTCATCGTGCCGGTCATGGCCTCGGCCTGGAAGGCCATGAGCCACCCTATCTGGTCGAAGGGAACGAATCAACGCTCTCAGTCGGGAACGTGATCACGGTCGAACCGGGAATATATATCGAGGACCTCGGTGGTGTCCGAATCGAAGACGATGTCGTTCTCACGGACGAAGGGGCCGAAACATTGACGCAGACGACTCGTGAGCTCGTTCGATTGTGAGAAACAGTTAGTACAGCGCTCCGTCTTTGACGATGATGCTCGGAGAACTGGTTCCCTCGATATCTACGAATGGATCGTCGTCGAATCCGATGACGTCTGCGGGGGTTTCGGGGTCGAGCGTTCCGAGACTGGATCGGCCTAATTCCTCCGCTGCGGTGTGCGTCGCAGCCGTCAAGGCAGCTTCCTCACTCAATCCGTTTTCGACGAGAGATTGTAGCTCTCGATGCAAGCTGGGATGTGGAGTGTTTGGAGAGCCAGCATCACTGCCTGCGAGAAGTCGTACATTTTCCCTACTGGCCTTTTTGACGACCTCCGTATGCTGATCGACTACTCGTAAAGCATTCGTACGGGCGTACTCCGGAGCAGAGCCGGATGCAATCTCTTGATAGACAAACAGGGTGGGGTCGTACGCGATGTCCTCGTCCTCCAATTGTGCGAGCGTCTCGTCGTCCATGAGATTACCGTGTTCGATCGTATCAACGCCTGCCACCACTGCATTGCGGATGCCGTCAGTTCCGACAGCGTGAGTCGCAACAGGGAGATCGAATCGGTTTGCCTCCTCGACAATCGCAGTCAGTTCCGCACGTGAAAGTTCAGCGGCGCCTGGATCTTCACCGATGGCTTGTCCATATACGCCACCAGTCGCACTTACCTTGATTACGTCAGCGCCTGCGCCACGAAGTTTTCGAACGGCCCGCCGGCATGCATCGATGCCGTCGCTCTCGATTCCCCAAAACGGATCATGACCATCGGAGATGATTATCGTTCGACCACTGGCAATGGTTCGAGGTCCGGGAACGCGTCCAGTGCGAATTGCCCGACCTACTGCGATGGCAATGTCGTCCGTGCTGCCGAGATCTCTCACCGTTGTCACACCGCCTTCGAGCTGTTTTCGGGCGTTCTCGATCGCTCGAATGGTCGTCTCACTCTCCGTTTCATCGGTGAGTGTCGCAACCGGATCATCAGTTCCATCCCAGACGAGATGCACATGCATGTCGATGAGCCCGGGTGTAAACAGAGTCGCGGTCACGGTATCTCGTGCCTCTCCAGGGTGTTCTTCAGACTCACTGATGATACGTCCGCCCTGAATCGCTAACCACCGGTCGTTCCGTCGCCCGTGCACCGGATCCCAAAGATCGCCGTGACAAAGAATATCGAATTCAGGCACGTCGAATCACGTCTGCCTCTGAATGAGTGAGTCGTTCGGTACCGGTTTCAGTGATAATGAACGTATCTGAGTGTCGGAGTGCTATTCCATCGTTTTCGAAGTAGAGTCCGGGTTCGATACTAATCACCATTCCCGGTTGCAGTGTTCCTGAATCACGGGCGTTGAGTGCTGGCCCTTCGTGAATTGTAATTCCCTCCCCGTGACCAGTGCGATGAATGATATTCGAGCCATATCCTGCACTTCGGAGAGAATCTGCCGCCGTCGAATCGATGTCGGCAACGGACTCACCTGGACCGATCTGTTTGATGGCGTCTTCTCGGACGGTCACGAGAGTCTCCATCGCCGTTTCGACTGTGCCAGGGACATCACCAACTAGAACGGTTCGTTCCTCCTCACAAACGTAGCCCTGTATCGAGGGCAGCGCGATTCCGACGACGCTTTCTCCATCCTCGATTGGTCGTGCTGATGAGATACTGTGCGGTTCGAGAGCATGATCGCCGGTAAGGACACTTGCAAACCCATATTGTCCAAGTTCGTTTGCAGTACCGATGTCGTATCCCGGATGTAAGTCAAGGTACGTCTCGTAGTAGGCGTCTTGGATAGCATCGACTACGCGGAGTTCCGGCGTACCAGCACTGATAGTAGAAAGGTACGCTTCCATCCCGGCACCCGCGAGATCGCTAGCCCGCCGAATCATATCGAGCTCCCAGTCAGTTTTCACAGCCCTGAGTTGCTGAAACTGTTCGGTAAGATCGATAAAGGAACAAGGAGAGCGAACAGCGACTGCATCGATCCAATCCGGACGTGCAATTCCGCTATCGATCCCAATCGATTTGGCTCCTGTTTCGGAGATTGCTGCTGCGATAATCTCGAAGGGATCGTCAGCGTCCTCGTAGACCAGAAGTCGATCTACCCATGCAGTTCGTTTTGCTTTCCGTCGTTCGAGGAACGGTCCGATGAAGACGCTCGATTCATCAGTCACGAGCGCTGCGACGGGACGGGAGTACATTCCAGCGAAAGTTCCCGAGAGGTAGTACGAATTCGACGGAGAGAAGGCCATCATTCCGTCAACATCGAGCTCCGAGATCGTCTCTCGTATCCGGTCGAGGCGGTCGTCGTCGATAAACCGCGACTCCGGATCTGGAATTTGCTCACGCATTGGTAATGGTCAAGCTGTCGATGTCACGCGGGTAGTAAGTGAACCGCTCGACGCCGTTTTCAGTTACGACGACCGTGTCCGAGTGGCGGAACCCACCGACACCGTCGATATAGAAACCGGGTTCGACCGTGTACAGTTCCCCGGTTTGGATCTTCCCCTCGTACTCCACATCGAGGAATGGGCGTTCGTGGCCCTGCATACCGATGTTGTGTCCGATGTGATGCTGTGTTTGGTCGGCGACTCCCTGTTCTTCAAAATAGCTTACCACGGCATCCTCGACAGCCGCATATTCGACGCCGGGAGCGATGGTATCGATTGCGATTTCCTGCGACTCACGCATGATTTCGAAGTACTCCTGCTGTTCGACACTCGGCTCCCCGACGAACAGCGTCCGTTCGAGTTCGGTAGTATAGCCACCGACATTCGGCTTGACGATGGTGACGATGTTGTCACCCTCCTCAATGGGAGTCGTTTGGTCCACACTGTGCGGTTGACTCGTCACATCGCCCGTCGTGAACTTACATTGCATCGGACTAGACCAGTTTTTCATCTCGTATCGACTCCCGAGTGTATCGAGCATCATTTTCGTCCCCTCCGCCTCGACTTCCGAACTGATGACCACAGGTCGCCGTCCGATTTCGATTTTCTCCTGTAGGATACGATGACCAAGGTTGGCCCAGACGCTCGCCTCTCTGATGAGGTCGAGTTCATTTCCACTCTTCACCTCCCGCATCTCCGTGACGTAATCCTCAACGCCGATATCACCACTGAGGAGCGTGGAAATCGATGGGCCGGTGTAGCCGTTTCGTCCGGGACTTCCGTCACTGTCGACAGCGACCGTTCCATTCGCGATACCCAACGATTCACACATCTCGGCGACTCGTTCCATGGGCTTTCCCTGTGGATAATCGAAGTAGACGGTCACACCATCGATGTGGAAGTCGGGTCTTTCGGCGTGTTCTTGTTCTAACCGCGGAACGACGATTTCGCTCCCCTCGTCCGAAATCCCCAATACACAGGGGCGTTCCGTCGGAAGGTGGTACATTCCACTTAGATAGTGGATGTTGAGCGCCCCGAAAAGGAGAATGCCATCGTATCCATCAGCGTTCGCCCGGTCGAGAATCTCGGTTTGCCGTTCGGCATATTCATCTTTAGGAATGTGAAGTGTTTGCATTCCTCATGAAATCGGAGGGAGAAGATAATGAAATTTTCCTATATATTTGTAACACGAATAAGCATTAGAGTAATAGAATTTTATCCAAAATAGTATCGGCATAAGAAGAGGATGAGGAAATAATATCCGTTTTACCTGGGTTTATATATACCTGTCTGGACCTACTCTATGGTATGGACAAACAAAGCATACTCCGGCGCGAATATCTACGGAGAGCCGGTGCATTCGGTGTTACCATCGGCGGAGCAAGTATGGCAGGGTGCCTCGGAAACGGCGGCGGTGGAGGCAAACCCAAGGCTATCCGGCTAGGTACATGGGGAGGAACCTGGCAAGACCTAATGATAAAAGCCGTCGTCAAACCATACAAAAAAGAGACAGGAATCAACGCCGAGTATGTTTTGGGCGACAACACAGATCGTCTGAACAAGATAATCGCACAGAAGAAGAACCCACCAGTCGACGTCTCCCAACAAGACGGGTCGGGACTTGTTCGAGGGTCGAACGCAGGTCTCTGGCGGAAGTTGGATTCGGATACCGTTCCGATGCTGGACAAAATCCCGGACAACTTCAAGGGAGACGACTGGGTGATGCAGATTTTCGCCGCAAGTGGTCTTCTCTACAACCCGAAAAAGGTGAAATCGAAACCAACTACTTGGGACGCCTATCTGGACCCACAGTACAAAGGGAAAGTTGGGTTGTTCACAGAGGACCCAACTCACGACGTTCTCGCGTTTTCATTGGCGAAGACCGGAGGAAAATCGTTCAAGAACGTCGACAAGGCTTTCGAGATGTATGAAAACGTCGTCAAGAACATGGACCCCGAATATATCACCTCCAGCGAGGAATACGGGAAGATGTTCAGTCAGGAGAAGATCGTTCTCGGTCGGTACTGGTCGGCACGGGCGGCACAGTGGGAAAGCGAGGGCAAACCCGTCACTAGCATCATCCCGAAAAGCGGCGCTATGACGACCAACTTCGGCAACGCGATTCCAAAGAATATCTCGGATGACAAGGCCAAATGGGCGGGGAAATTCATCGACTTCACGCTCCGAAATCAAGCTGCGAAAGTCGTAGCCAAGGAGATGTACTACACGAATCCGAACCCAAAGGCAAAATATCCGGATTCCGTCTCGGAGAAACTTGTCAAATCCGAGGATCTCAAAAAACTGAACGTGCCCGATTTCGACTGGATCGCACAGAATCGTTCGAGTTGGCGTGAACGCGCGAACAAAATCATCAATAAGCACGGATGACCATGAACCGATCAGTCGTTACCTTGTCCGGTGTGACGAAACAGTTCCGAGAAGTAACCGCTGTCAAAGAAATCGATCTCTCGATACGGGACGGCGAACTATTGACGCTCCTCGGCCCGTCCGGTTGTGGGAAGACGACGACGTTACGGATGATTGCAGGCTTTGAGAAAGCGACAGACGGATCCATTGAGATTGACGGGCAACCCGTTACTGGTACACCACCTTACAATCGAGATACGGGGATGGTTTTCCAACAGTACGCTTTATTTCCCCATATGACGGTTGCCGACAACGTTGCATTCGGGCTCGAGATGCAGGGCCGTCCGGCGAACGAAATCGACCAGCGTGTTCGAGACGTGCTTGCCATGGTCCGCCTTGAGGGGCTCGGCAGCCGGTACCCGAGCGAACTATCTGGCGGTCAGCAGCAACGAGTGGCGTTAGCTCGTGCATTGGTTATCGAGCCGTCCGTCCTGTTGCTGGACGAACCGCTGTCTAATCTCGACAAGAAATTGCGTGAGGAGATGCAACTCGAGATACTCAGATTGCATCGGGAACTGGACGTGTCGATGGTCTACGTCACGCACAACCAGGAGGAGGCGTTGACAATATCCGACCGCATGGTCGTAATGAACGAGGGGGAAATCCACCAGATAGGAACACCGGAGGAGGTCTACCAATCGCCGAACGACGAGTTCGTCGCCGATTTTATCGGGAACGCGAATTTGATCAACGGAACGATCGAAACCGTAAATCCGGATGGGTACGCCGTCTCGCTTGAAACAGGGGATCAGGTCCACTTGGGCCAACAGACCAGTGATGTCGCCATGAAAGCTGGACAACCAGTCACCCTCTTGTTTCGACCGGAGAGGTTTAAAATACAATCCTCGTCTGGCAGTAATGGGAAAAACTCCCTCACTGGAACCGTCGTCGAGGCGACGTACCTCGGATCTCGAATCGAATACTTCGTAGAAGTCGGAACGGACCGCCGCCTGCACGTCGCACAGCAAAATTTAGACGGGGGCAATCCGCATTCAGCGGGTGAAGCAATCGATCTGTCTTTCGATCGTGAATCGCCGTTCGTTATCCCGGGAGGAGCTTCATGAGCGACGGAACGGGTACCGGATCCCGCTGGAATTTCGATACACAACGAGTTCCCCTCGTCCACGAACGACTCCGATCGTTTATCCAACGTCACAAGAACGAATCGTATGCGGGTTATCTGCTCGCTGGACCATACCTCGTCTACATGCTACTCCTGTTCTTTCTCCCCATCCTGTACTTATTCGTGGTAAGCTTCTACCACAATAATCCCGTAGCGACGATGGTTCCAGGATTCACGTTCGACAACTACGTCAAGTTCTTTTCCTCCGAACTCTATCGACGAGCGTTATTCGTCACCGTGGAGATAAGCGTCGTCTCAACGCTCTTTACCATCATCGTGAGCTATCCGATTGCCTACTTCATCGTGTTCTCCAACTGGCGCTATTCGAAGGCCCTCGTCCTTCTGGTCATCGCGCCAATGCTCGTCGGCAATGTCGTTCGGGCGTTTGGATGGTTCGCGCTCATGGGCTCGAGCGGAATCATCAATCAATTGCTCGGTGTTTTCGGCGTTCAATATACACTCTTGAACACAAAACCAGGAGTTATTCTCGCGATTTCGTCTGTACTCATGCCCTTCGCGATTCTCATCCTGATGAGCGTCCTCTATACCATCGACCGAGAGCTCATCGAGGCGGCGTTCAACCTGGGGGGGAACCAACTACAGACGTTCCTCTACGTCACGCTTCCGCTCTCCCTTCCGGGCGTTATCGGCGCGACGCTCATCTCGTTCGTCCTGACGATGGGGACGTTTTCGACGGCGGTGTTCATCGGGATGCCACAAGTTCCGATGATCGCACCGTTCATCTACGACGCAGCGACCACGGATTTGAACTGGCCACTCGCTTCGGCGATGTCGTTTATCCTGCTGGCCGTTTCGCTCGTTCTCGTCTACCTCTACACTAAAGTGGCAGACATTCAGGTGGGAGGTGATGCGGTATGAGTAGCGACATCGGTCGTTCACGACGGTTCCGTGCCGCAAAGTTACTCGGGAAGGTCGACCTCTCGAAATCCATCGGTGGGGTTACGCTCTCACAGATGCTCTATACACTGTTGCTGTCGGTCGTGTTCCTCTATCTGCTGATGCCGGTTCTGTTCGCCATTCTCATCAGTTTCAACCCGTCCGACCTCTACGCATTTCCGCCGAATGGTGTGACGTTAAAGTGGTATCAGGCGATTTTCTCTCGATACACGTGGGTGTCCTCGTTCGTCGTCAGTATCCAGTATTCCATTTTCGCGACGATAATCGGCATCCTGCTCAGTTCGGCAACGGCTTATGCCATCGGTCGGTTCGATTTCCGCTTCCGGAACTTGCTTGATGCGGCAACGTTCCTTCCACTGATGATTCCACAGATCATTCTTGGACTGGCACTCCTCCTCACGCTCCAGCACGTTGGCCTTGTGGGGAACCTTCTCGGCCTATCACTTGCGTTAGCGGTGTATACGACACCGTATGCAACCCGAAGTATTCTAGCGGCGATGAATAACTTCGACCGAAGTGCGGAAGAAGCGGCGATGAATCTCGGTGCCGATGAGATTCAAACCTTCATCCGGATTACCTTCCCCTCACTTCTCCCGGGCCTGCTTACGGCTGCGATTTTCTCGTTCGTCGTGAGTTATTCGAATCTACAGATTGCAGTGTTTCTGCAGGGTGCAGGGATGACACCGATTCCAGTGCGAATCTTTGCACAAATGCAGTTCGGTGCGAGTCCAGTTATCGCAGCGGTCTCGACAGTCAACATTGTTATCGTGTTGGTTGCAATTCTCATCGTCGAACGGCTGTTTGGAGCAGCCGAAGCGCTTGGATACACCTAGCCAAGATTTCTACTCCCTCTCACTCATCATCCAATGACGGACGCAAATTCTAGAACGCAATGTGTTTCTACTTATACAATGCTCAACAGAACACCAAACACGTGACAGCGGAAGGGGGAGAGCCAGTACCAGCTACCGCGTCTGTGGTTGAGGATGATTAATCGACTCAATCGAAAATTCTTTCGTACACGAGAAGTTCCTCTAGCGGAGGTATTCGAACAAACTCTTGAACTTGAAATCGCGAACCAGGGGAAATCGCTGTTTTCGGGAAGTACGTGAATGGGGTCGCGACGTTAGTTGCCGGGAAATCATTCGTCGAATGGGCATGGTGTCCCAACCTTGAGATGGCCACACTGGTGATCTGTTGATACTGCCCTTTCACACCGAATACAGTCCTCTGGTAGTGCACAGGCATCATAATAGGCAGTTAGAAACGTACCTCGGAGTATCGGTTTCGTCTCTGTCGTCCCAAGGTCAGCTACTAGAAGATTGTCTTTTGCATTTTCGACAATGATTTCGAAATGAGTCACAAGAGGATCATTTTGTTCTCGGCTACCTTCAAGTGGGTTTCCCTCTACGCAGTACGCACCTCGATCAGAAGGAGCAAATGACTCTGCAAGCGTTTGAAGTTGTGCCTTGAATGGTCGAAGAACTCGCTCGTGCTCATTGTTCATGATTATGTATTTGTCTTCTACTTGAGCAATATCGGAGTCAATACGCTCTAATAGTATCGTTGGTCGGTCCATACAATATTCAATGATAAGTATCGTCCTGAACGTTCATCGAGATCGTTAAAGAATCAATCAAGGGATAATAGTATTCAAGCAGCAATGGAGTATCGACATAGCAGGTCAGCAACATCGATCGCGAGCGGAACCCGATGATCTTACGTTCCGATCGTCGAGTTTTCAGATTATAGGTCCGAAACCAATGATCGTGTACTGGGTACTAGAACAGGGATATTTCGAAATACCCCGTGAAAATGCGCGGGGGAGAACTTGAAAAATGGCAGAAATTTGTCTCTGGTTCAACTGAATGACGCCAAACTTGACTCGATATACTGTCCTACCTTCTCGTCGATAGCCGATTCTCTCTGCCCAAGCGGCGACACCACACCTGCTGTCGCACCACCCAACAACTCCCTGAGGACAGTATGATCAAGGACGAAATCGACTAGCCTATAGCGACTCTCCAAACCGATTCTTCGAGACGACTTCTGCAATCGATCGCCGTCGTTTCGTCCCCATCCCGGACCCTTTGGGATAGCCAAAGCCGACAACAGCTCCGCTGACGAGCTCAAGTGGAATACCAAACTGTCTCTTCAGGGCCTCCTCCTCAATGCCAGTGTAGATACAAGAGCCGACGCCGTGATCCCAAGCTGCAAATTGCATGTGGCTGACTGCACGTCCGACATCGACGCCGGAGGAGGGGTAATCGTCAGTGAGGACAACGACAGCAAAGGCAGCATCCGCGACCCACTTCCCGCTGGTGCTCACCGTAGCCAAATCGTCGAGAGTGTCGCCATCGATCAGAAGAAAGTGCCAGTCCTGGCGGTTTCGACTTGAGGGAGCCAGTCGTGCAGCCTCTAGCACAGCACGTTCGATGTCGTCTGAAACGGGCTTATCAGCGAATTCACGAACTTCGAGTCGATGTTTGACAGTCTCCGTGAGGTCCATACGTATACTCATCGCCGAACATCCATAGCCATTTTTTACGTCAAAATCTATGGACTTTCTCTCCCATCGTCGATATCGAGATCGGGACTGATCTCCTTCACATCGACCGTCATCGTCTCGTGACCGTTCCGGTGAGCCTGTCGGCAATGCGGTCAGCCACCTTCACGGTTTGTCCTTCACCGGTACCGTAAGACGAGGATGGAAGCCATGGTTGTTCAGTTCCACAGAAGATCACAGTATGGATAATCACGTGGGGTCTTTCTACAGCCGTTGAACGCGAACGCGAGCAGGTGGACATTCTCCGGCAATTCTCAAACGAGGTTTTTTCTCATTTCGGAAGATGACAGCGTCGTCAATGACAACGTAGCTCTCCCCGTCAGTACACCCATCCCGAGAGGTGTACCAATCTACCACGAATCAAAACACTACGACACAAACTGACCTAAGCAACTATCGATTACTCTGAAGTGCGTCTTGTTTTGCGATTGGTTTGCGGTTGGAGAGAGGACGGTGATGCGTGAATTGGTTCTGACGACTGTGTCAGTTGCTTCTGCTCACAAGCGAACATGAGAGATACCTAGCTACTGTTCTCTGAGTTGGCGAATGCCACGCAGTCCCGTCGTTTAGCGGATCCCGTAGGTCGGGAAGCGAGTTCGGATTGTCAATCTAGTTTTGTAGATATTTTATATACTAGAGTGTTATTTGTGGAGGAAGCAAATAATTTATGCAATTCTACGTTTGGCAACAACACTAATGAGAGAAAGCTGAATGGTGGATCATACGGGGAACGATGCCTGATGAAACCGAACAAAACGTGCGGAGCGATCATAACCAGGAGCACATTATCGGAGATTGTAGCGGACGGGAAGGTGAGCTATCCATCTCGATCGGTCGAAATCCCGGAAGCTCGTGAACGAGTATGGACGGAGACCGATACTATCCTGACTGAGAGCGAGGAAACAACAATTCCTCGAGGGGATGCAGTCAAATGAAAATTACAGCAATAATTCGGTTCATCCGCCTCGAGAACGACGGCGATCGAAATCGCCACCCCCTCTTGCAGCGACATCGGATGTCTGCCCTCGTTATCGTCTTGCAACTTCTCTTGATCGTGTGTGTCGCTCCTAGTGTCGCAACCGCCGCCACGAAGGACGAACAACGGCTTGGGACCCAGTCGAAGAACCTGGAACGGATCGATGGTGGGACACTCAGCGCTCTTGAAACGGGATTGGCCACCGACTGTGCGCCAACCAACGGTACGAAGACGGGCAATTGCACCGCCACCAAGACGAGCACTTCCAACGAGTGTTATTCAGGTCCGAATAGAACGACGGCTACGCAACCGAATCCCGACGATACCGGTAACAATAGCGCGCCGACCGACCACTCCACTGATTCAGGGGCCACTGTGACTAGCTCATCGAATACACACACTACAATGTCCGAACCAAACACGAAAGCATCGCAAAAAGCGGACCGAGCGAATGCCCGCGGGTTCGGTCTGTTGCCAGACATAAACTCACCGATTATCGCGATAATCGGAATTCTCTGTGTAGTCGGTGGACTGATCGCTCTTGCCCGATAAACTATCCCGCCCTGCTCGGTCTAACGGCTTCGTTGAGGGAGAGATATCCCTGCCTCCAAGACGCGCTTTGCAGAAACCGAAGTGGTTCACAGGCCGAAACGTTTCAAACGAAAATACAAGGTAACACAATGAGATCCGATTCGATACAAAAATTGTTGATCGTCGCCGGAATACTGCTGTTCATCTCGGGTATTGGGTTTGCGTTTCTCAACTCGGGATTCGGCGATTTCGGTGACAGTTCACCTTCGGAAAAGTCGCAGAATACAACGCAGCCACCAGCGAGTACGACACCCACGAAATCGAATGCGACGTTGACGGAAAAATCGAGTACGAGTAGCACGACGACTTCAACATCATCACCAACAGCTTCTGCTACAACATCACCATCGACACCGACGACTAGTACAACAACTACAACATCATCTTCAACAACTACGACTACAACACTATCCTCAACAACTACGAGTAGCACGACGACTACCACATCATCACCAACGACTACGACTTCAACACCGTCCTCGACAACTACCACATCACCTCCAACTACGAGTAACACGACAACTACCACATCATCGCCAACAACTACCACTACAGCACCATCCTCGACAACTACCACATCACCCCCAACAACCACGACTAGCACGGGAACCGGAATTACGTTTTGACATCCTCCCCCGCCCTGAAGGGCGAGGATTCCCGACCGCGTTGGGATATTAAGGTTCGCGGTTCACTCACCTCCCAGTCAACAGATGAAGACAGCTCAGACCCAAACACGGACGAATCTGACGGCTTGCTTGAACCAGCCGTCGAGGAAGGAGAGCGACGGAGTGTTGAAATCAACGACCTAGGAGAACAAGGGGACGGAATCGCTAGTGTTGAACGCGGCTACATTATTATCGTTCCCGACACGGAACCCCAGGAACGAGTAACGGTTGAAGTCACGTCTGTGATAGTCACTGGCCGACGTACTCACGCTTATTCCAATATGAGTAATCGAGCATCAGAGCAAACGACGAGAAGAATACGGTACTCACAACGACTCGAAAATACCGACGAGACTCCAAAACCAGCCGAAGTCCCTTTGAATGGGAAACGGGATTGGCTTTCTATCGAAATCGAACAATAGGCTACGCTACAACATACAACTCACCGATCAAAACACTAATTTTAGTGGACATTGTGAGTAATATTGTCGGGTGGTGATTTCACAAGCGATTGGGAGAGAAACGACCCGACAAGCGTGGGTATTAGGAGACCATTCACCCACCACTCACCCACGTTTTGCCATCGCGAACCGAGTATTTTAGATTCCACACCCTACTGCGAAGACAAGTGATTGATGTAGAGATCCATCGATAAAATAAGATTCAACGGTGTTGTTACTGACGACGTAGGCTGAAATAGTCCTACGAAAGGAAGTCGAAGATGGTTCGCCGAAGCTCGGCTGGTGAGTTGGCAACAACGTCAGTGTGGTCAGTCGCCTGAACGGAAGCGCCATGGCAAAACCGGATTACAGTGCTGCCTGCTTGGGCGGCGGCGCGAACACCATTGACAGAGTCTTCAATAACAAGGCATGTAGAGGGAGAGACATCGAGCTCGGCAGCTGCATGCTCGTAGATGAAGGGTTCTGGCTTACCAGGCAAATCGATATGTTCAGCACTCACCAGTACATCGATTGGCGCCAAATCAAAGCGCTCGATAACCGTTTTGATCCAGTCGGCTGGTGCTGACGAGACGATTCCGACGTTAACGTCCCGGTCACGAAGCGTCGCAAAGAACTCTGGAATTCCAGGAGTCATTGATACTTGTTCGCCATACACTGTCTCGGCAGCTCGTTCGAACTGTCGTGCATAATGCCCGGGAGCAGCCGAAAGCCCATAGGTGGCTGCAAGGTCTTCGAGACTCTCACGGAAATTACGACCATTCACGTCTTCAAGAGTAGGATTACCAGTTTTGGTATGAGGAAAAATCTGGCTACGCCAGAACTGCTGCCAAAACGATTCTGAATCGACGAGGACGCCATCCATATCAAATAGGACAGACTGAACCTGAGACATACTATAGATCACCCGTCCCCAAGATAAGCCGATTTCGGCACCAGTTGTCGTAGACAAGAAGTGAACAAATGCCACTCGATCAAAGTATGTAGAAAACAGCCGAAGCAAAAAAAATGATATCTGAAAGCAATTTGTAGAAAGGACGGGTTTATCCTCCAGCAACCTGGACACCATACTATGTCATCAATAGAGCTAACCTCAAGTCAGAAAACGATCCTGACTGCACTTGTCAACCTCCATGGTGAGAGTGAAGGCACAATTAAGGGCGAAGACATTGCAGACGAAGTTGATCGGAATGCAGGGACGATTCGCAACCAGATGCAATCGCTGAAAGCACTCCAACTCGTCGAAGGTGTTCCGGGTCCAAAAGGTGGATACAAGCCAACTGCAACGGCGTATAACGCCCTGGACATACAAACCCTCGACGAGGCCGCTGAAGTGCCACTCTTCCGCAACGGTGACTCCGTAGAGGACACGACCGTCGAAAAGATTTCCTTGAGTAGTGTTCATCACCCAGAACTCTGTCGTGCCGAAATCCATATTCAGGGATTGCTAACTGATTTCCATACCGGTGATACAGTACGTGTTGGACCGACACCACTCTCGGATTTAGTTATCGAAGGCCAACTCGACAACAAGGACGATACCAACAATATCCTAATTCTCAAGATTCAAGCAATGGAAGCATCGAGTGAAAACTCGGCCCATTAGTGGTGATCACTCCGACTTCCAAATCAGCAGCATATTTATTTTACAACTCATCAAACTCACAACTCACCCACATCCCAGTCACCGACCATCTGAGCACGTCGCCGTCGACGTAGTCGATTTTGTACACCATCGCCTCATCCCTGATCGTTCAAATCGTCCTCTATGTGATCGAGTCGCTCCTCCAAATCGTCGATTTGCAGTTGCTGTTCAAGCAACATCGAGATGAGAATTGGCGTCTCGACGAACAATGGCTTGTGAACCGTGCTAGGATCAGTATGCAAGTACGCATACTCAAGGAGGCGATCGAATACTTCCTGATCCGTCGGTCGAAGTGCTCGGCGATACGCATCCCATCTAGACTCGATGTGGCTGCTTTGCATCATTGCAGGTAATCACGACTACCGAGAGTCCCTTAGGCAAGCCAGGGCCGCTTCCAAATATACCAATAGAGGAAATCAGAGTGAGTACTGTTCATGCTGGCTACCACTCTGAAGCCAGATCTGATATTCTGTTACCGTCAGTTTGGAGCGAATCAGTACGTCTCTCTCCAGAACGTTCTCTACGGGATGAGCCTCAAAAAGTCCAGTAGGACCGGTCGTCAGCAGCCCGATCGAATCCTTTCCGATTGTATTTTCCGAAACCTCAGTTGCCACCAACGCTCATTGGGAGAAAGGTAAGGAAAGCCGTTGGCAGGGCTCTCACAACCAGCCAGACCGTCAGCGCCGCATGATGGCGTCGGGAAGTTGCGCTGGCCAGGTGTGAGAGCGCAATTGGACCATCGGACGGAGGCATAAAACGCGTACCGGTAACACAAATGCAGATTGTAGTAACTTACATTCGCAGTCGCTGGTATCAGGTTGCATGTCCCGACAACTGCTCAATTTTGAAACAAAAGATGACCATCTGAACTCTATAAGTTATAGATTCTATTTTCAATGGTTATATAGTGATAATGGAGAACCTCAAGAGTAGCTATGCAGAACTCTTATGTACCTACGACCCATTTAATAGAATAGATTGTGACAGAATATTATGATCTCATTCTCGGCTTGATCCCACTCGCATTGATTGGTGTTACCGGCGCAGTCAGTGCTGCTGGGCTTTCGATGACAGCTGCAGTTCCTGTCGGTGCAACTGTTTCCGTCCTCCTCATCGGGCATGCACTATTCGTGAATGGCCCCGTCGATATTTCTCCAGAATCGACATCAGTTGCTCCCACTCCCCAGACAAACTCGGCTGACTAAGTGCGCATCCCTGCGGTCTAGTTTTCGGCATGAATACTCGCAACCTGCTTGGAGGGCAGCATGAGATCAGCAAAAACTCATGCTTGGCTGATTAATCTCAACAGACAAGGCATCGAATGAGACCGAGTTAGTACATTATATTAATCATCGTTCTGCTACTTGATGCCTAAGAGGACCATATATGGTTCGTAGTATGACGACTATAGTAGTGAGTTAACAAATCTTTTTGGTCTAGTAGACTAATAGAGTAGTGAGTATCATGAGTGACTCTCCACGGGACTTAGCATCGGAGTGGGAAACCGAACTCGAGGGTCGGACGACTGTCGAGAAGGTCTACGAAGTGCTCCTCCAGTTGAACGATCCACTTCGGGTCTCCGAGATCGCAGACCGAGCAGGAGTGGCGCCAGATACCGCACGGAAATATCTGGAGTTCCTTGGAGAGATGGGAGTCGCGAAGAAGCTCGGCAATGAGCCGGTGACGTATGGTCGGAACGACTCGTACCTCGAATGGCGGAATATCGATCGCCTGCAACGAGAGTACACCATCGAGGAGCTAAACGATCGACTATCGGAACTCAGTGACACTATCTCGTCGTTCCAAGAGACCTATGAGGCCGAAACGCCTGATGAAGTCGTCCCGCAGGAGCACGGCTACGAGAGGCTCGATGAGACGATGGATGATCTTCGACAGTGGAACGCAGCGTGTGAAGAAGTCGATAGGCTCGTCGAGGCACTCGGACATGGCACACCAAGCGCACAAACGGAGACGGTGAAAATTTCGGATATGGTTCAGTTCTTCCAGCAGCTGCAGTCCAACCAATTGAATTCTTCTGCAGACACACGTTCAGAAAACCACTCCTAATCAGATAGATGGGAAGTCGCCGAACAAGGAGATTCTGCGAAGAGTTGCACGGAAGCTTGGGAATATAAGTCTCGTTACGCAGGTCAACACGTTTCCACCAAACAAACCAGCGACCGTCGAGGTCGTCTTTGATGCAACTGCGTATCCGGAGCATATCTCACGTGTGTATGTCGATATCGAGCTACAGTTCAATGGCAATTTCCACATCCACTATGTGGAAAGGTGGGAAGATGGCCGGAAAGAGTGTCGCTGGGATAGTCACGAAAATCCCCATAACGCTCGCGATCACTACCACCCGTTTCCAGCAGCAACCACTGATGATGCAGTAGATCGGCAGTATCCCAACGACTTCTTTGATGTAATTGGAGAGGTTATCACGGATATTCAGGCACGGTGGGGAGACACATTCGAAATCGCGGACTAACCTCGCTATTCAGCCCCGTAATCAGTAAGCCGGAGCTTCCCTTCGACTTCGTAAAGATGGCCCTTATTGTGCAGCCGTTCGACGATATCATCGGCAGCAGGCCGTCCAAGATCCTCTTCTTCCTTCAAAATCGCATACGCTTGCTCGTACGTGAGCTCTCCTTCATCCGGGAGTGCACTCGCGAGCGCATCAAGCGCTTCTTGGGCAAGTGGTGTGAGCGGCGATTTCCCATTTGGACCCATTCGTACTCCCAAATTAGAGGACACGATAGGTAAACCCTCGGACAGAGTTTCCTCGTGACACTATCTCGCTCATTGTAACAAGGGGAATAAGCAAACGACGTGGAAGGATGAGTTGGTCTGGGCACAGGAACCCACGTCGTCTGTTGGGGTACACTGACTGCAATCTACGCTTGGTACCCGACGGATAAAGACTTCAGCCAACCAGAGTGGAAGTGAAACTGAAGACACGAGAAGATTCGCGGCACCAACAACGTCAAGCCGAGAGCACACTGTCAAGGCGAATATCCATGGGTTAGTATATAATACTAACCGCCAATTCCCAACAAGATCAAATGCTCTAGTGGTGGTCTTGCTCTCCAAATCATCAAGAGTACTGTACTCAAGCAGAGGAACTCGTTAAGAGTCTCGAAGGGTAGGGGACACCCCCCACCGTGTCCGCATAATTTAGCCGCAATTAATCTGAATCTCAAGCTTATCATCATCTATCGACTTCTCGTATTGCAGGTCCACTCCCTGTTCTTTTCGATGGATTACCCCCCACCGAGTCCGCATAAATTCGAGACCAGGCGAGGTCATCGAAGCCATGCTTTCCGTGGTGCCTGAGGTCCCATGTTCGATGTTGCGACAGAACTGTTTGTTTTCCGCGGAATGGAAAGTATGGTAGCGACCAAACGCGATACCCATTCGATCGACGATTGCATCGCCCAGGACGTTGAGGAACCTCCCCTGTTGTCCCGCGAACGACGCGTCCGGTAGGTCTTCGGCTGTCGCACTCGAGCGAACGGCGTACGTCTCTCCCGGAATTGATCGCCATCGCGTCGAATGCGTCTTCGATCGCATTCGCCAAGGCGAATCTTCTTCGGTTAGTATGCTATACTAACCATCAATGCCAAACAAGATCAAGCGGTCCGGCGATGGCTTTGCTCTCCAAGTCACAAAGCCTGCCCGAGCCGCTGGACTCGTCGAAGAGGCCGACGACGAGCCGACCCGTCTCGCAGACATCCGCGTATTCGCATTTGACGGCCTTCTTCTTGTCGTCGACCTCGACCGAATCACCGACGAGAATATCGTCGAACTCGCGACATCAGCCGCGCTCGACACCGTCTCGATCCACCGAGTTGCAAACGCTTCACTTCAGATTGCAGGGAACGGCTATCAAGTCCAACTGCCAGGTGCCGCAGATGCAGGATTTCACGTCGGTGATCGAGCACCCTGCACACCAGCGCCAAATCTACTCGTGATTGCAGCAGAAGAATCGGGACGATTGGCAGCCGATATAGCGATGATTCGTCGAGAGCAGGTGTAAAATCGTCCGCTCTTGGTTAGTATAATATGCTAACAGATAGACGGATCCAGCCGGTCAATCGAATTGACAATGGTGCCCGATCTTGAGAAAACACCCCCGCATTGAACTACAAATGAAACCAGTGCCATGGAAAGGGGAGGGTCCGAAGAATAGAGGTGGATGGTATGATACTCAAAGATAGTGCTGGCTTTCGTAGTAGTCACACCACCTAACCGTCTCTTCCAACTATATAAACGGACACACCACTACTTCCATCATATGTCTGACGCACGTCAGACCTTCGTTTCCAACCCAACCATCTATTCCAATCTTTAAGTCAGTCTCCCCCCATCGTTTCCAACTTCAGGCTGAATAGCCAGGCATTCCACCATTTCGAACCATTCCAAAACTTCGAGGTATATAAAGAAGACACCCCACCGTTTCCAACTCACTCACCGAGCGTCGTTTGTCTATTCGCCTGTTCACGGAGATTGTCTAAGTCGTCAATTTCACCGTCCTCTTCTTGTTCGAGCGCATCGATCACGGTATCGAGTGGCGTGTCGAGCTTGTATTTATTCAGTCGGCCTCGGCCGCGCTGATCTCGATTCACGTTTTTCAGTATCCCGTTATCACACATCTCAAGTAAGTGTTCGTGCGCTCCACGTCGAGTAAGGGGGGTCACGACCGAATTTCCGAGCCACCGTTTTGTAGTACTCGTAGATATCCCTCGTCCCTGCTGGCGTCTTTCCCTGGGCAGCGAGATTCGTTACAGCGAGCAAGACGTACTTTCGATGGAGGTAGAAATCAAACCACTGATCAATCAAATATATCTGCAAGCTGTTGGAGGTTTACCAACTGCCAGCGATCATCAAGACTATCTCGCAGCCCGTTTTCGAAGCCAGACTTCGAGAAGAGTACGTATTCTTCCTCACGTTCACTCGTCTTCCACCGGACTTCATGCGCTTTCTCGCGCAAATCCTCTACCAGAGACATGCCGACGGGGGCGTTCGTCCACTTACACTCGCCAAAGAGTGCCGCTGGTGTCCGATCATCGAGCCCAACGAGATCGATTTTATGTTCACCGTACCACCACCGACCAATCGCTCCATACGAGCCGTTTAATTTGCCAGCTTTGGTGAGGTGCCAGAGTGCCTCTTGGCAGATATCTTCGAAGGTCGATGCAACGAACCGATCCAATTCTGGCATAATTCGGTCTTCGAGCACAAGCTCGGGTGCCTGTTCGATGCCCGATCGATTCGGCTCGACAAAGCGAAACCAGAACCGAAGAAATTCATCGCTGATTCCGTAGATCGACCGTTTTGACTTCTTTTCGATCGCCGTAACGGGGACCTTGCGTTTCACGAGTCGCAATCGACGGAGCCGTTGGAGATACCCCGAAAGTGGTCCAGAACCGATGTCCGTCTGTCCAGCGATCTCGTTCGGTGTGGTGTATCCATTCGCAATGGCCTCGAGGATACTCATGTATCGTGATGGATTGCGTAGTTCCGTCCGAAGTAAGAACTCTGGTTCATCGTAGAGGATCGACGTTTTCGAGAGGTGATTCTGGAGGAGATTCGCTTCGAGTGACTCGTCGTAGTCAAAGAGCGTGACCACGATTTGCTTGCCTCCTGTGAGAGTCTCTCCCAGGTAATCGACTGCATCGTGCCAGTCCTCGATACGTGGAACTCGTTCGCCTTGGTAGGCTGCTAACTCCTCGACCAATTTTTCTTGTTGGACTTTCGCCGAGTCTTGCGATGCGAGGTGATAGAGATGGGTGCGGTTCTCACAGAACGCCTTGATCAGCTCTGTTTTGCCGACTCGACGATGGCCATAGATGATGATAGGGCGGGGTAGTTCACTAGCTGGAGAGACGCACCCCTATCGACTTGTTCATCGAACCTCCGCATACGGAGAGTCACCTCTATCGATTTGTTCATTGGAGAGAAATCCAGAACGGATAATATAGAATCAATGAAGAGAAAATGTCGAAATTGAGAATAGCGATTCTCTAGACGTGATCGACGAATATATCTGGACAGTGATTTAAAGACCACACTCACACCCCTATCGATTTGTTCTAGCGGGAAAGAGCGTAGAGAGGTAGTCAATTACGGGGAATCCACGAGAAGATAGCATACCAGAAATCGCACTTTGATAATCTCGGAATTTATATACCCAAATAGTACCGTATTCGGCTGATTGCAGGCATATGGAACAAATCGATAGGGGTGAGACGATAGGAGTAGAATCTGGAAAACAGAGGAAGCAACAAATAGCGGCACGCTTCTGTTCTCTGTCTTGCGATTCTTTTGGTCTCTCTTTTAAGTAGCCGTTTGTCGGGAAATAGGCAGGATGGACGTAATTAGAACAAATCGATAGGGGTGTGTTCTTCTAGCTAGCTCTAGACTAGTACTAGAAAGAAAAGAAGAGAAGAAAAAAGACGATTCTCAGTTCTGTGTTAATCGTGGCGTAGATGCGACCACGACCACATTTGAGGATTCGACCACCCTCTCCGCCTTTGTGGTTAGAACAAATCGATAGGGGTGAGAGGGTGTGCTGGACTCATCGTGAGTCGATCCAGGCGGGGACTTATTAACAAATCGTCGGAGGTCAAGGAAGGCAGTAATGTAACCTCCCGATATCCTGTTTCTGAGCGCTATACCGGAAGAAAAGAAATCGACGGGGGAAACTTTTAGTATCCTGATAGAGTGGGTCAAGTATGCCCACAGACCCTGGTCCCGAGGAAACCCCTAAGTCTACGGGTTCTATCAAAGATCTCATCCTCGAGCAGGAGGAAGCTGCGAGTCTCATCAAGAACCGTTCCCTCCTCGAACCGAACGAAATCGTTGATGAAGAACGGATCGTCGGCCGTGATACCCAGCTCACGGATATTACTCAGCATCTTCGCGTTGCGATTAGTAACGAGCGGCCACCGAATCTCTTCCTCTATGGACCGTCTGGGACCGGAAAATCACTCATCATTAATGCCGTCTGCCAGAACATCGTTGAACTCTGCGAAAGTCGTGATATTCGGTTCGGTGTCATCCAGATGAACTGCCAGAACGTGGGGACCCTCGGTGCGGCCGTTTATGAGCTTGCCCGAAAGGTGGCAAACAACATCGGAACGACTGTCGACGTTCCAGAACACGGCATTCCAACCAAGAAAAAATGGCGCGAACTCTACCGTCTTATCAACGAACATTACGATACGGTCGTGGTCATCCTCGATGAACTCGATATGCTCGTCGGTCGTCGCGATAAGGATGAGCCAGCCTTCTCCCGGCTTCTCTATCAGCTCTCTCGTGCTGGAAGCACCGATGAAATCAGCGCTCAGGTTTCCGTGACCGCCATTACTAACGATACGAAGATGATGGAGAATGTCGGTAGTCGTGCTCTCAGTTCGTTTACCCCTGAGGATGTCCATTTCAGCGACTACGACGCCAATCAGCTCCGGGAAATCCTCCAGGCCCGTGAAGATGCTTTTCATGAGGATGTACTCAGTGACGACGCCATCCCGCTCGCAGCAGCATTCGCCGCACAAACCAATGGGGACGCACGGAAAGCGATCGATCTGATGCGAACAGCGGGGTCGATTGCAGAAAAAACAGGTGCGGACAAAGTCCTGGAAGAGCATGTTCGAGAAGCCCAAGATAAGGTTGAACAGAACCGCGTATTAGAGGTAACTCGTGGGATTAGCACGCAGAAGAAGCTCTGTCTCTTCGCAACTGCAGCTGTGGCACGTGAAACTGGAACTGGTGCAGCGAAAAGCCCGATTGGGTACCGAGTGTATCAGTATCTTACGGGCACTCTTGGTTCGGATCAGTATCACCAGGAGACGTACGTGAATAAGATGAAGGAACTCACGACGTATTCGTTGGTCGAGACAGAGCGGAAGAGCCAAGGCCCACACTCGGGCAGCTACCTCGAGTTCACGTTTGGTGAAAACCCAGAGACCATCATCGAAACGCTCCGGGAAGATTCGCGCCTAGACGACGTCCATGATGACGAACTCCGTTCTGTTGTGAACGCACAGCTCAAGCAGTAACTTATTTCTCGAACAAATCGATAAGGGTGTGGGTGTTATCGATAACCCAGCTCTACCGTTGACAAGAACAAGTCGATAGGGGTGTGTCTATACGGCTTGGTGGTCTTTCACACAACAAATCGATAGAGGTGACTCTCCGAATTTCGGGTTTCTGACATTCTATGAAAGCAGTCGCAACCATCTGGATTTTGTGAATAATTTACAATTCCCACGCAATTCGAGTAGGGTAGATGAATTTCATTGATCACGTTTTCCTTCGCGGTAATCGAAACCGTCTCTGTGTTTCGTCGAGAACAGATGGCACGAGCGCATGCATACAGTGAGATGGAAGGAGCCCGTGATCTCAGAACAGATCTTGCACGGCAACTCAATCGTGATAAGGGCGCGTTAGTCGTGACCTCAAAACGCTGACCTGCCATAGTGGGGTAGAGTTGGCGTCGCCCTGGATATTGAACAAGCAAACCGTTCTCTCGCTTTTTTCCTTAACCCGACAGTATTGAGCACCACCTCGACTTGCGATATCTAGCGAGGCCACACCACCTTTGCACGTGAATGGAAACAACGGTCCCATGAACAGAACACACCACTCTTGCATGTGAACATCACCGTATAACCAGTTCAGACAGAGTTCTGGAACCAGAGAGACACCACTCTTGCAAGTGAAGCTAGTCGTGGAAAGGGGTAGGTGATGAGAAATGCATCTAAACCACGGATACAACTGAACGAGAGAACTAACTCGTTCAAATAACTAACAAAAAAGCAGTCGCACACCACTGCTGCAAGTGAACTCATGAATGACTGTCGGTACTGACCGAAGAAGACAAATTCACGAAGACTATAACACTTCCCGGAAATTCAGCGGATAAACGCTGTATCTCGCCTGTTTTCACTTGAACAGGTGGTGTGTCAGCCAATGTGTCAACGCTTTAGTTGTAATCGTGCACTGTTGTTCTCTTACTAAACTCTCTCTTACTAGCTTCACTTGTAACAGTGGTGTGTGTCTGTTCTAGTGTTCACTTGAATCAGTTGCAGCTATGGTTTTATATGGATGGGACATAAGTATTGAGACAGAATGCGGCGGTTCACCCGAAAACAAAATATTTTCACAAACAAGGACGCGCTCAACGAGTCCTATCAACCCGAGCGTATCCAAGAACGCGATGAGGAGATCGACGCGTACATGAACGCTCTACAACCCGTCGTCGACGGATGGGAGCCAAACAATATTTTCGTATACGGGAATACAGGAGTTGGGAAAACTGCAGTCACCGATTTCCTCCTTGATAGACTCCGTGAAGACATCGAACAGTACGACGACATTGACCTTCATGTACTCTCACTCAACTGTAAAACACTCAATTCGTCCTATCAAGTTGCTATCGAACTGGTGAACGAGCTCCGACCCGAGGGTGCTGAAATCAGTTCGACAGGATATCCACAGCAAACGATCTTCAAAAAACTCTACACTGAACTCGACAAGCTTGGCGGAACAGTCCTCATCATCCTTGACGAAATCGACTCCATCGGTACTCGTGATGAGTTGCTCTATGAACTTCCTCGTGCGCGATCAAATGACAAGCTCACCGAGACGAAAGTTGGTTTGATTGGTGTCAGTAATGATTTCAAGTTCCGAGATCGGCTCGATCCTCGTGTCCAAGACACACTCTGTGAACGGGAACTTCATTTCCCGCCGTATGACGCGCCTGAACTCCAGAATATTCTCGAGTCTCGCGTTGATGTTGCACTTGCAGAAGGGTCTATCGAAGATAGCGTCCCACGCCTCTGTGCTGCGCTCGCTGCAAAGGATAGTGGCAGTGCTCGTCAAGCACTCGATCTCCTTCGACTCGCGGGTGAGCATGCTGAAAACAGAGACGATGACATCATTACAGAATCGCATGTCGAAGCAGCAAAAGAGATGCTCGAACAGGAGCGCGTTGAAGAAGGGATGCGAGAACTAACCGTCAATGGTCATTTTGCCCTTCTAGCAGTCGTCTCAATGGCTGCAAAAGGTGATACGCCGTGTCGTACTCGACGTATCTATGAGGAGTACACCGACCTTTGTCAGTTTGCAGGTGTCGATCCGCTTGCTCAGCGGTCCGTACATAACCATCTGTCTGATCTAAGAATGTTGGGTATATTGACTGCCGAGGAGAATCGGAGTGGATCCCGTGGAAATTACTACAGCTATGCACTAGATGTTCCCTTCTCTAGTGCGCTGTCGGCGCTCTCTGATGTGCTATCTTTAGAAGAGACGCTGACGAAGTTAGAAACGCTCGCACAGCAAAATGACGTTCTGTAGTTCTGGTTTTCACTTGCAACAGTGGTGTCTGACGAAGGTAGATTTGTAGTACCGATCTGGTTGCGTGAGATCAAAAATAACCATTTGTCCCCAGACCATCTGGCGGGACCACACCACTCTTGCATGTGAACCGCATCGTGTGACCAGTTTAGAGAGAGTACGGGAACCAGAGAGACAACACTGCTGCTAATGAAGCCAAGAGCGAAGTCGGAACTATCCCTCTCACACAGCGGTTTTCCTGAGTTAACAAACAATGAGTTGATCTTTATCTGTGACGAGGATGGGTATCTCTGTATTGATACCGGCTATAACGATGAACTCAGGAAAACCGCTATGGTGGCCGTCACTGAAATTGAGAAACCAGGACCTGATAGTGCTGTTCTGTGTCGATATCTTTGCCCTGAAGGACGTGAGAGGAACCAATTCTTTTCGTAATTCATTGGACGAGGTGGACTGTGGAAATGTGGTGTGATGGATACAGCACGTCCAGTGTATTTGCCCAATTTGTCTCACATCTCAAACTCACCCTTTAACCTCGATTACAGAATCTGCATACTATATACAAATACAGGATATGTATATTATGATTCTGGCGCTTTCTACCTGACAGACAAGGCTAATACGAGACCTTGCTATCCTCTTCATCTCGTTGTCTGACGTACCTTTTTGTATCTTGTATATGTATACAGCAAATGCATATGGTCACTGTATCGAGTAACCGGATACTACGTGCTGCAACCTACGTTGAAAAAGGCGGGGTTGGCAAGACAACCACGTCTGCACACGTAGCTGTTGCAGCTGCACGGGAGCATGGCCTTAACGTGCTCCTCATTGACTTAGCAGGGAAGCAAAACGACTTGTCCACTCACTTTGGGATGAACGATGAGGTCGATGATATCGATGCTCCTATCTCCGCTATCTTTGGCGAAGATTGGGAATTCATCCGAGACAATATCCCAGATGTCGTTGATCGCATGGTCTATGATACGGGAGAAGGTATTGACCTTATTCCTGCAGACCCTGGGCTCGGCGGTGCAGATAATAATCTCGCAAACGTTCCCATTGAGGAGCGTTTTTCGAAGCTAAATGAGTTCATCACCGAAGACCTGAGCGATCGTTACGATTTCGTGTTGCTCGATTTGCCGGGCAAAGAGGACAACATTGCGTTGAACGGATTGTTCGCCGCCAGAAACGTCATTGCACCACTCAAACCTGGTGCGTTCGAGCGGAATCAGCTAGATAATCTTCGCGACGATCTCGATGACCTTCGCGAAGAACATCCAATCGATCCGCAGCTCGCGATGGTCATTCCGACGATGGTGAAGAGCTCGACGAACTTATCAAAGGAATTCGTTGCTGAACTCCAAGAAGCATATCCAGACCAGGCAGCCCCGGTTCCTGTCCCGAATTCACAGGATATCTCGAAGAAGCAAAACGAAGGCTGCACACTGTTCGCTGTCCCTGAAGATGAGCTGTACAATACAGGGCAGCGTGTGCTAAACGCGTACCGTGAGAACACCACCGAACTCCTCAACCGACTCACAGAGACCAATGAGCCAAGACAAAGCAGAAAAGCTCCTCCAGAGCAGTAAAAACCAGAAACGTTCAACGTCCGAACCGTCCCAGGCCGACGAGACTGTTGAACTGACGCAGACTGTTCAGAACGCCTATGAAGCAATTGACAACGGCGATGCCAGCTCAAACATCACTGTTCGAGATACGAATCTCGCAGCCCTGTTTCACGGACTCGAGGAGTCTGGCGAGCTCGAAAACGTTGCCGCAGATGCACGCCGGGCGCTCAACCGAGAAAATGATTCCAATGTGAATCGAAGCCAGACTATTGGGGATCTCATTCGAGTTGGGTTGCAAGAAGTGGCTCCGAATACAGTTGATCAAGCGATGAAGGCAAAAAAAGAATACCTCCTGTCTAAAGAAGACGAATTCTGATCTCTTCGTTTGTTTTCTACTTCTGGTTGTGAATTCCGAAGTTATATCCTGGATGTGAAAACAGAAGGAATATGCTGAATATGTATACAATTCGCTGATGCTGGTGAACAATCTGTACCCTACCTTGTATGGACTGAATCACTCATTTCTGATGTGAATTCTGTATTCGCATATAGTATCTGTATATTGTATTCGGCCTCCGATATCTATCCGTTGAATGCCTGTTGGAAATCTCTTACTAGATTATTCTACTGATGCAGATCTGAATTTGGAATCCTTCTTCTGTGTTTGTATACAATATCTGTATGCTGTATCCGTATTCAGTATATGGTGATTCACTCCGAGGAAAGCTGAGACAATTGGGATGTTACTGCATTTGTCCAACTGTTCACTTCATGTTGTAGCCACTCCGTCATCTCAGGGAGTGGTTGAGCGACATGCAAATACTTGACACCACCACTATTGACAGTACGAGGATACCGAGTGACCAATTCCTGTTCATATAGCGGTTGTAGTTGCTTCCCTACCGTACTCTGATCACGGTCGAGAATTTCAGCAATTTCAGCGATTGTGCTGTGTGGATAATCGAGGACAGTGAGGTATACACGAAATGCTGCTATATGTACTCCACAGACCGTGGCCATCGTCTCCGTGAGCTCCAACTCGGATTTTTCATCCAACAATCTGCTCCGCATTCTTCTGACTTTCCAAAGTCACTATTGTCGCTGACGACTACTGACGAACTCGAGCAGCATCCGTACCGGGATCCAGATCGATTGCAGACGGCCTACGAGCAAGCAGGAACAATCGCGGGCACGGCCACCTACTTCGATGTGTCAGAGACGGCAGCACGCATCTGGCTAATTCACTACGGGATCTATGACCCCGACACGCAGGGGCTTTCCCAAGTTGCAAACCAATTGGAAGAGCTATCGCCCCAGGATTTGGGCCTCCAACCATTGGGTGAGCGTCGATGAAGACACCGAATTTCGGAGGTGAGATGTCAATCGGATTGTCACCCGACGAAGTTGACGAGAGCGCGGTCTCGGACGACGACTTTGCCGCCGCGATGGGAATGGACATGGCAGAGCCGAACACAGGTACGACCAAACAGGAGGTCCCCAGCCGGGAGACGATGTGGACAGTGATCCAACAGCAGGCCGAGCAGATCGATACGCTTGAACAGCGCGTTGCTGACCTCGAAACGGCCACCGAAAAGGCGAGTACGGCACGGACGGATCTTGCCGCAAACACACACGAGGCAAACGAGAACGCAAAGGCTGCGCGGGAGATATCGAAAGCGGCCACAGCGAAGGTGAGCCAACTCGAAGCCGAGATCGAAGACGATGGCGAACCGTCGAACACCGCTGGTCTACCGGGTGACGTCGATCCGGCTACGTCCCCGCTGGATCTGTACGCGAACTGTTCACCGTACCAAGTGAAAAAGCGGCTCGTGGACGAGAAAAACAAAAAGAACTCGTGGCGGGCGGTAACAGCTGCTCGGCGATGGGACGAGTTTGCCACACGGCGGAAAAACGGCTCGGGCGTCTTCTGGACGCGGACGGATCTGAAGCAAGCGATCACTGCCATCGATGGCGAGAAACCGCACGGGACGACGGTCACTCGCGTGTGGAACGCGCTCGTCGAGCTTGGTGGCTCGGACGTGACGGTCAAAGAGCGCCGTGTGAGTCAGCGACAAGAGAAAATCAAGATTGTGGCGATGGACATGGATACAGTTGAAGGGCTGAATGAAATGCGGTATCACGAGTTCGATCTTCTCGACAATGGCGCAGTCACGGGTGGCGTCACACCCGTTGTGACCGGACGTGACGGTAGTGGGGTGTGAGAACGGCGCGAAAACAGAACACGGTTGATACGTTGGACGAGACCTGACGTGTAGACTGCCTCTGGTTGCGGCTTGGGGTGGTTCCTCACGTCTCCAACGCCTCTTATTCGAGTCACAACTAAGAAAGAAGCACAATTTATTCAGATGTGGTGTAACTGTATGTTACAGCTTCCTTGTGGTTTCGGTCTCGTATCTGATCACAACGGCTGTGACTCATCATTTTCATGTCTATTTATTTTGCATGCAGTCCCGGCATCACGGCGATCTTCGCTAGTGCGGTATTTTCACTGTCTGTATCGTTTGTATGCGGGTGGAAGCGTATGTAGATGGTTAGACCGACTGAAATCGTGCATTTTAGGTCCACTATTACTGGCGGAGTCTCATCTTTACAACTTCGAAAGGGGAATCGATGCATATCTTGGTATAAAGAAGTAACTACGATCTTCTCTCCTTGTCCGATTATTAAATAGCTTACTATCTCGGGGGCTTTCCATTTTCTCCCATTACAAATATAGTCCTGTAATTCCTGTCCTGATCCTTGTTATTAATTCACTATCATGGGAAATCTTCATTTACCTTGTTGACAGTTATGGTAGACATCATCCTTGATTTAAGATCCCTGGTGATCTCTTCACGAAGTTTCCGACGATAGTGAATGCTCTTTCCTATACTTCCACTGCTGAACCGAAATGAATTGACCTTTGTTATCGAACTAGCGATTCACGTGAATGACATTCGATTAGCACTCCGAACGACAGTAGCAAGACCAGTGTCACATTGAAAGGCTAATCTCGAGGATATCAACCTTCGATGAGACGTATTCACTATCGCTGAAAATATCGATTTTGGCCGCAAAGCAGCTCATTGTGAATCGGTGATGATCCCGAGATACACTGTATTCGTAGTCTCTTCGTTGAGACCAATCAGATTCCAGTCCGAGGGAGAAACTTGATCTCAAACGGACCCAAATCTAGTCGAACCAGAAACCGTGCTCACGCTCGAAGTTCAAAAGAATCAGTCAGCCGAATGTCATCGGACGCATGCCCGATCATCACGTCGAACTCGCCCGGTTCTGCAGCGAAGACTTCATCAGCGGTCCAGAAAGCGAGATCGTCGCTTTCTATCTCGAATGTTACTTCGCGGCGCTCGCCAGGTTCGAGTTCTAGCTTTCGGAACCGTTTCAACTCCTTGACTGGACGGGCGCGGCTGCCAACGAGATCATGTATATAGACCTGAACAACTTCCGTTCCTACGACATCTCCAATATTTTCGACGGTCAAGCCTATCGAAAGCGGTTCATTCATCTTGATAGTCGATGCACCGAGTTCGAGATCAGCGTATTCGAAGGTCGTGTAGCTAAGCCCGTGACCGAACGCATACAGCGGGTCGTTCGGAATGTCGAGATAAGACGTCCCCCAGCCAGCTTCTGCGCGGTGTTGCGGTCGACCGGTCGGTAGATGATTGTAGTGGATCGGTACTTGGCCAACCGTCTGCGGGAAGCTCATCGGAAGCCGACCCGATGGTTGATGGTTGCCAAAGAGCACGTCTGCGATAGCATCGCCAGCTTCCGTTCCGAGGAACCACGTTTCCAGAATCGCAGGAACGTTCTCGCTTAGCCAGGGGAGAGCGAGTGGGCGTCCGTTCATAAGTACGGCAACCACGGGTGTTCCTGTTGCCTGCAGCGCTTCGAGGAGTTCTTGTTGCTCACCCGGGAGATCGATGTCAGATCTGCTCGAAGCTTCGCCTGAAAGTTCATATGACTCACCGACTGCGACCACCGCTACATCTGTCTCCTCTACGGTCTCGATGGCTTCTTCTCGGAGAGTTGCCGATACCATACCGGAACGGTCGCATCCCTGCGCATATCGCACCTCAGCATTATCGACTGTCCCCTCGATACCGTCCAGGACGCTCACGGCGTCTTCTGGTCGACCGCAACCGCGCCAGTCACCGAGTACGTCGTCCGCGCTGTCAGCAAGTGCACCGACGACGGCAATTGAATCGACATCGTCCAAGGGGAGCACATCACGTTCATTCTTCATGAGTACGATGGACTTTCGAGCAACATCACGGACGATTTCTCGATGAGTCTCATTCA
Organism: Haladaptatus sp. AB643; assembly: GCF_024136975.1. Lineage (NCBI taxonomy): Archaea > Methanobacteriati > Methanobacteriota > Halobacteria > Halobacteriales > Haladaptataceae > Haladaptatus > Haladaptatus sp. AB643. The sequence continues at coordinate 22,791 of NZ_JAMYJW010000007.1, read as the reverse complement.
GGACGGTCTCCTTTCGGCGCTCGTCGTCGAAGTAACGATACGGGTCCTCGAAGAGGCCAAGACGGTACTTGGAACGAAGGACACGACGCACGGCGTCATCGACCAACGCCTCATCGATAGTTCCGTCTTCAACGAGGTTGACGAGTTCATTTGTGTAGATATGGCCGACCATGTCCATATCGGATCCTGCTTCGATAGCGAGTTCAGCGGCGTCACGCTCATCGCCAGCCACTCCGTGATAGATGAATTCGCGGAACGAATTCCAGTCGGAAACGACGAATCCGTCGAACGCCCATTCGTCTTTGAGCACATCTCTGACGAGACGTTTGCTTGCACCCGCAGGAATCCCTTCGAATACGGTGAACGCATTCATTACCGTGCCGACGCCCTCAGTTACCGCGGCTTCGAACGGTGGTAAATGGATGTCACGGAGCGTACTCTCAGAGATATCGACCGTGTTGTATTCTCGTCCAGCCTTGACCTCACCGTAGGCAGCGTAGTGCTTCGCGCAAGCGAGGACAGTGTCTGCGGCAGTGAGGTCGTCACCCTGGAACCCACGGACCCGTGCCGCCGCAAGTTCACCCGCAAGATAAGGGTCCTCGCCGCTCGTTTCCATCGATCGTCCCCATCGGGCGTCTCTCGCCACGTCAACCGGTGGACCAAATGTCCAGTGAATTCCCGACGCTGAGGCTTCGGCGGCGGCGACGTTAGCACTCGCACGAACGGCGTCAGGGTCCCAACTCGCGGCTTCGCCGAGGGGGATTGGCGAGAGTGTTCGGAAACCGTGGATGACGTCGTAACCGAACAATAGCGGAACGCCATGTTCGGTCTCCTCTACAGCGATACGCTGGTAACGTTCACGGTTCTCGAGGCCGTCCGCGTTCAACACGGAGCCGACCTTCCCGTTTCTGATTTCATCTTCGAGATCGACATCCTCAACGGCTGGCCCTGTCTGTTCGGAGCCGTTGAGTTGATTCAGCTGCCCGACCTTCTCTTTTAACGTCAATCTTGCTAGCAAACCATCTATCTCGTTTTCGAAAGGTATCTCTTCTTCTGGATCCTCAGAATCTTGATTAGCGGCCATCTTCGGTAAACAATACGATACAGGACCACAGGTTCAATGTTTTGGTTCCCCTGTGATCGTTAATGAAAATCTCACAGTATAGTTGTCTATTAGTAGTCTGCTCTTTAGCATTGATGCCAGAAATCACGACCAAAAGACTATACATTATGTGTTAGAGTACACCATATGGCAAACAATGGGATACAGTTGTACGTACTACGTGAGCACGAGTCGTCTCTCCCGAAGCTAATTCGAATGGTATCGGACGCTGGCTTCACTGGTGTCGAATTCGCCTTTCGACTCTCGGACGCCGACCAAGACGCAGTTCGAGACGTGCTCAACGAAACAGGAACCGAGGTTGCAGGAGCCCATGTTCCTATCGAATGGCTAGAGACTGACTTCGACGAGACGATGGACCGCTATCAGAGACTTGGTTGTGAAACCGTCGTCATTCCGTCGATTGATGACTCGTACTTCGAGTCTAAATCGACCGTCGCAAACGCTGCCGACCGCTTGATGCAATTGGCCAAGCGGATCGACGACCGAGGCATGCAGTTTTGTTATCATAATCATGCCCACGAATTCGTTCGCCTCGAGGACCAATGGGCGTTCGACGAACTCGTCGCGGCAACTGACGAATCGGTTTCGTTCCAACTCGATCTCCCTGCAGCCCTGTACGCCGGTGCTGATCCGGTCGCACTTCTCCATCGGGTCGGCGATCGGACGCAGACGGTTCACTTCTACGACCGGGACATAGACACGAAAGCATCCGTCTCGTTCGGTGACGGTGACGTCGATCTCTCGGGATGCATTGCAGCAGCAAGGGAGGTCGACGTAGAATGGGTATTATACGAGGGTGATTACGAGAAGGACACACTCCAGGGCGCAGCATCGACGATTTCAGAGCTGATCGCCGACTGAAAGACGGGTGCTTTCCCGCTCTCGAAATATGCTGTGACCACATCCTACGCGATCACTTCCCATGAGTGCTCGCTCGAGGCATAGATTTCATCCATAATCAGGATTGTTTTCATGGAGAACTCACTGGGGGGATTGTCTGTTCGTTTTTTCCTGAGTGCGGTGATCCAGTGGTACGAGGGGTGTACGCAGTCCCGGACGACTGGAGATCAGATGTCCATTCGAGACGATGTTTCCTGAACTCGTGGGGCTCGGCCGATGCTGTTAGCTCGGAGGACCACGAATCGTAAGTCGATTGCTTGTAGTCGAATCGATATGGATCTGCCACCCACAGCCAACAATGATTGCATTCATTGGGATAACCAATGTGTTCGGTCGCGACATCGGAAGTTTATGGCTCAGCGAGGTCGACGTTCACGTCGTTCCGGAATATCAGGGAACGGAGCATGTGGTTCTCGCTGATACCAGTAGGCGACCGACGCGATATCGTCGGAGCGTTCAAACAATTCCGAGCCATCATGGCCGATGTCCTGAATGGTCACTCGGATATCCTCGTGAAATCGAATGGGGTCGGGAATGTGCCAGCGGTATAGTCCATGTCGTGGCGGTCGACCACGTTCATCGTCGTACAACGGGTATCCGAGAAAAGCTGTCGAGTACGTTTGTGCGTCGGCATACGTAGACGAACCGGGATTCCAGAAACACCATGCACCACCGACGTAATCTTCCGCCCCGCTCCCACAGATGGTCGGAAACTTGTCGTCACCATCGAGGTAGAACTTCACCTCGCCCTCACCCCACCAATGCTCGCCGAGTGCAGTCCACGCTAAGTATGTGCCGACGTAGTGGCCCTCACCTTCGACCCCATCGAGGATGGTGACGTCCTCTCCAAGTGAAACCGGGTTCTGACGCCGCCATTGACTGTGAAAGTACGCAACATCATCGGACATCGACGGCACTTCCGAGTAATCGAATTGGTAGAAAAACACTACGTCGTCGGGGTGGTCGGATTCGATAGTCACCCTGGCATGCTCACGAAACGGCATCGGGAAGTAGCTGTTGAAGCCACCACTCGGTGCGACGATGATCGGCATGGAATCGACGGTGCATCGCTTCCCATGACCATTACAGAAGAAGTCTCCAAGCGGGACTTCGACCGATGGATCGGGTTCGTCGTCCCAATACATTCGAAGGACGAGGTTCCGCAGAGGGTAATCATTCGAGGGAGTCTCTTCGGCCGTAGTTATCCAGATGTGTTTGATGATTCCTGGTCCGTCGGTATCCATTAGTTCGACTGTCTCACCGCTCCCGACGGTTATCGATGGTCGTCCTTTCCGACTAGGTCCTAATTTACTTGCATCCTGTCCTCCCTCTCCGACTTTGCCGTCCGGGTTTTCTGCGGTGATAGAACGGCTGTCCTCGTTGCTGAGCTCCGTAAGTGAAGCAAGTCCAAAGGTCGAACGCATATCAATCCTGTATTTGCTTGATTACCCCTTAATCCTATGCAACCCAAAACGAATTTCAGTAATGCTTCTGAATAAATGGAACCTCCATTGGATTTGTTATTGGCTTGGATGAAATATACGTCTATGAAGCGCGGACTCGTAGTACTATAAGATACCAACCGTTCCGAAGAACTCCTCGAAGAAGCCGGTGAGTACGCGAACGCAACCGGTACCGAACTCCGGTTGCTTTCGCTCATCTCCAAAAAGGAGTATGAAGACGATGCGCTGTCCTCGATTGGGGATCTCGAAAACGTCACGTACAATGACACTGTCGTCCTCGCTGGAGTCAAACAAAAAACTGAGAAGATAGCTGCGACGGTATTCGAGGACCGAATGGTCGACTATGAGCGCACTGTGATGGTCGCAGAAGATGACGAACACGCCGAATGTACGCTCGAAGTAGCTGAAAAACACGGATGTGACCACATCTTTGGAGACACGGTTCAGCGGCCGATTCTCAGCTTTGATGGGTTCGTCACTGACTCGATTATGTAACGTTGTGTCCACACAGCTGCAATTGTCGTAGTAAATGCACCGTAACACTCATTTAACTCCTACCGAATAGGACGATATGCGAATTCTGTACATTGACTGCGACTCGCTACGCCCGGATCATCTCGGCTGCTATGGGTATCATCGCAATACGTCTCCGAATATCGACAAGCTCGCCGAAAACGGCTGCCGGTTCACGAACTATTACGCCTCGGACGTTCCCTGTCTTCCATCACGGACGGCATTGTTCACCGGCCGGTTCGGTATCCATACCGGTGTCGTCAACCACGGGGGTATCGCCGCCGACATCCGGCAACAAGGAGTCGGTCGCCAAGAGGGGAACAGAGGAACGTATCGGTCGTTCCCGACCACGCTCCGCCAAGAGGACTTCCACACCGCGTTCATCAGTCCGTTTCCACAACGTCACGCTGCCTGGCATGTCGTGGATGGGTTCGACGAGTGGTGGGATACGAAAGGTAGCGGTCACGAGCGCGCTGACGAGGTCTACTCGTATGCCGAGGATTGGTTGCAAAAGCACTCAACTGACGAAGACTGGTTCCTTCACGTCAATTTTTGGGACCCTCATACCAACTACGACACACCGATGGAGTATGGACGCCCCTTCGCGGACGATCCTGCTCCCCAATGGCTTACTGAAGAACGGATCGCCGCACAGAGGGAGAGCTACGGTCCACACAGCGCCCAGGATCTTCATCATGAATACATAAACGGTTCAGACGTGCTCGATCTACCTCGTACACCCGACGAAATTTACGACCGGGAAGCGTTCAAACAGTGGATTGACGGGTACGACACAGGAATCAGATACATGGACGACTATATCGGTAAACTTCTCGACCTGCTTGCCGACGATGATGTGCTTGAGGAGACGCTTATCATCGTCTCGGCTGACCACGGTGAGAACCAAGGGGAACTCAACGTCTACGGTGACCATCAGTTGGCGGACGAGTGTGCATGCCGCATCCCCCTAATCATAAGTGGACCGGGTGTAAAATCGGGGGTCGACGAAGGACTCCACTACAACGTTGATTTTGCTCCCACGGTGACAGAACTTGCTGGGGGAGAGATACCGGAGGGTTGGGATGGGCGCTCGTTTGCCGATACGCTCACAGCAGGCAACGACACTGGCCGTGACTTTTTGGTCTTGAGTCAGGGAACGTGGACGTGTCAACGAGCAGTTCGATGGGATGATTGGCTCCTCGTACAGACGTACCATGACGGGTGGCACGAAATCGAATCTCTACTACTGTTCAATGTCGACGAAGACCCACACGAAACGACCAACTTAGTTGACGAACACCCGACGGTGGCCGAGCAGGGTCTCTCATTGCTCCAGCGGTGGCATACAACGCGGATGATGGAGAATGCGACTGGTGATAATGGTGGTATAGCTGGTACGCCGCGTGCACTCACCGACCCATTACTAGAGGTCATCCGTGAAGAATTACCGTTTTACCAGCGAGGAAACAGGGAGACGTACGTAATGCGCCTCCGCGAAACGGGTCGCGAGGAGCACGCAGAGACAGTCGAGCGCGAGACTGGCGTCCTTGAGCGGACTGACAAACTATTCCCGGAAAGGATATGACTCCAATACGGACTCCACCAAACGGACGCTGACTCCATATTTCGGATTCGTTTCCTTCCTGAGAAGGGGTAGACTTATTTTGTCGGTCGATGCACGAGACTACATATGACGACAGTTACTGTCTGGAACGAGTACGTCCACGAACGAGACCACGACGAAGTATCCGAGCTATATCCCGACGGCATTCACGGAGCGATTGCAGACGCTCTCGAGAAACGTGGGTTCGAAACGAGAACGGCCACGCTCGATGATCCAGACCACGGACTCACCGAGGAGGTTCTTGCGGAGACGGACGTCTTGACCTGGTGGGGGCATGCTGCCCACGATAAAGTGGAAGATGAAATAGTTGGACGGGTGAAACGCCATGTTCTCGATGGCATGGGGTTACTCGTTCTTCACTCGGCGCACTACTCGAAGATCTTTCGCGCATTAATGGGGACGTCTTGTGGTCTGAAATGGCGCGAGGCGGCCGAGACGGAGCGATTATGGGTCACCAACCCTGCCCATCCGATAGCCGACGGGATTGACGACTATTTCGAGGTGCCGGACGCAGAGATGTATGGCGAACACTTCGACATTCCCGAACCGGATTCGCTCGTATTCACCTCATGGTTCGAAGGTGGCGAGGTATTCCGCTCTGGCTGCTGTTACTTCCGAGGTACGGGGCGCATCTTTTACTTTCGGCCGGGTCACGAAACCTACCCAGTGTACCACCAAAACGAAATCCAGCAGGTCCTAGCAAACGCCTGCGAATGGGCCGCTCGACCCGAAGACGGGTCCGAAGTCGTTCGCGGCAACCACGAACCCATTGAAGACATCGATACTAGCGACACGCGGTCAGTCCACTGATCGGATAGCGGCTCAACAACGACTTTTTGATACAACGGTGAGAAACCGTGCCAACCCGATAACGCTCTGCTCGGTATATCATCATTCGTCATCGCTCAATTACTCAACGGTGGAATCCAAAGAACGATAGTCCCCCATATTCATCATTAACCGTGACTCGAACTGCAATAAATTTGTACACCGTTCGTGATCTAGATGAGCCTCTACTGGATGTCTTAGATCGAATCGCTGATGCCGGATACGACGGAGTCCAATTCGCTGGATTCGGCGAGCCAACGGTTGCTGAGGTGTTGGATAAACTTGAGGAAACCGGCCTTACTCCAGTCAGCGGCGCCCACGTTGGACTCGAGGATTTACAACGAAATCTCGAAGAAACACGAGCCACTTTTCAGGAACGACTCGGTTGTGATTCCGCGGTTCTCTCTTATCTCGATGAGAGTTATTTCGCGGACTCCGAAACCACCAATGAGACTATATCCATGGTCCATCGTCTCTCGGAGAAAGTCGAAGACAGTGGATGGCGTCTCCATTATCACAACCATGACCAGGAGTTCGTCGACCTCGGTGATGAGACGGGCCTCGACCGCCTGCTTCGTGTTGCGACCGACGTCGGACTTGAGCTCGACGTCGGATGGGCGCTCACTGGTGGAGAGGATCCAGTCACGTTGCTCGAACGGTACGACGACCGTATCGAGATGGTTCACATGAAGGATATGGCTGACGGTGAGTTCTGCGAAATTGGTGAGGGCAACGTGGATATGCAGGCGTGCGCGGATACTGCTCGTGACGTCGGCGCGACGTGGCTTATTTACGAACACGATCAACCATCCGATCCTGCCGCGTCTCTCTATCACGGAGCAGCGTACCTAAACGACCTCTAATTTTCCACACGCGTCCTGGCACCTGGGATCGAGGTACGATTGGAGTCGGTCTCTGTCAGTTTCGTCCCCCTCTGTTTGTTAGGACGCTACCAAGTACCATCATGGGTGTTGGCTTGTCGGACCGTTCGTTCGCGGAATCTGTTTAGGGCTCGCTCAATTCAATCAATAATTGTTCATAAATTTTAATACCGAAACGATACTCATAATTATTGGTGCGCAAACCTATGACAAGTAGCCAGTTCACTAGCCACATGCGTAGAAAATTCCTCCAGACTATCGGCCTAACAGGTATCACGGCAGCGGCGGGGGTCAGTACGGTGACGGCTGACGGAACGGAGGATGAAAAAACGGTTGGACGAGCGTCTTCGGGAACAAACCACCGTGAGAATCGGCTTCGCGGTATCGCCCGTCGTCACTACCGTTTCTTCGAGAAATTCACATCTGACCGCGGGCTTCCAGACGACACTGTCGACGTCAGCGGAGATACGGTGACACGGTCATACCGTACTTCCCCGTCGAACATCGCAATGTATCTCACGAGTACTATCGGCGCAGCAGAAATCGGTGTCGTCTCCGATCACGAAGCTCAGTGGCGAATCCGGACCGTCGTGGAAACGCTCGAATCGCTTGAAAAGTGGAATGGACTATTCTTACGATGGTACGACATTCGGACCGGACGACCGTGGATGGAAACACATAGCGGGACGAAGTACGTCTCCACCGTCGACAACGGTCATCTAACAGCTGCACTGGTCGTAATTGGACAGAGGTATGACGGCGAACTTGCCGACCGTGCGCAGGCCCTTGTGGCGGCCCAGGACTACGCGCCGTTCCACCACCCGGATAATGGCCAACTGCGTGGTGGATACGACTTCGAGTCCGGGTTGACCGATTGGACCTACGGGATGGTTAACAGTGAGCCTCGCGTCGCCAGCTACTGTGCCATCGGCAAAGGCGACATCCCGGATACACATTGGTGGCGACCTAACCGAACGTTCGAGCCGGAAGATGATTGGACACAACAAACCGCACAGGGGGAATTTCAAACATACGACGGGGTTGAGGTGTTCGAGGGTCATTACACATATAATGGGACAAAATACGTTCCGAGCTGGGGTGGTGCCCAGTTCGAAGCACTGATGCCCTCATTGTTTATAAAAGAGCAAGAGTTGGGAACGGAAGGATTTGGGAAGAACAATGCCCACTGGACCCGGGTGCAGATCGAGTTCGCCGAGGACCAAAATTGGCCTATTTGGGGGCTTTCACCCTGCGGAACGCCAAACGGATATGGTGCATTTGGGGTCCCGGACCAAGGTGCTTGGAAAGATCACTATACTCCTGGTCCGATCGTCACACCCCACGCGACGTTCCTGGCGCTAGATTACGCTCCCCATGCAGCCCTCGAAAACGTGAGGCAACTTCGGAAGATGGGAATCGACGGAAAGTACGGATTCTACGACTCTGTGAACGCAGAAACGGGTGAACTCACGAAGAAATTCTATTCCCTTGATCAGGGTATGTCGATCACGGCTATCGCAAACCATCTCTCTAATGGTTCCATCCGCAATTACTTCCACGACAGTGAGATCGGCGAACGTCCAGAACACCTCCTTGAACGGGAAACCTTTACAATTTAACGAAAGGTCACAGCACAAATCGAATTCTCCAGTTTTGGAACCCGACTGTGATCATCCTCTAAGACCCGGTGTGCGATCGACCTCGCCGAAACACTCGTTAAATCTATTTCTTCGCTCCCTACCGATGCGGTTGAGACGATCGATTGGCGAACACACCATCGATGATCGTGGTATCTGCTGAAAGAGTTATTATCCCATGATGTAATCCCAACATTCATATCTTCCCTCTGGGTACCACCAGACATGAACCACGCTGAAAACAGGATATGGAGCGTTATTATAGGAATAATATCTGTTCTAGACCAAAATGGTCGTTTCCGGGAGCATGACATCTAGCTCAACTCGTGCGAGCGGGGACAAAGACGCAACAGGATTAGAACCGTTCCTCAATACGATCTGCCCATATTCGTGGATTTTAGCTATTGCGTTTGGTCTCAATTTCCTTTTTGCGTTCTTCTCATTGTTGAGCCTCGCGTTCCTCCCGTCTTCCGCCCCTAGCTATCCTATCGCCCTCTTCACAATCCTTCTCAACGGAATAGTGGTCGTCATCCTCGCACCGATGCTTTATCTTTGCCGTCGTCACAATTTTTACTAATCCAATTCTGACGATCACAGAGACCCGCAATATGGAAGATCTTATGGGAAAAATAATGTATGTGGGAGTAATATCGTTTTGTATGGCTACCACAGGTAGAGAGAGTGGACCGTTCGATGTTGTAATTGAGATAGTATCGGCAGCTCGCCGATCACTCCTAGTCGCAATGGCGGCGTTCGGCCTTCTACTAATATTCATCGGAATGATCATTCTCAATGGCATCTATGCCGGGTTGTTCGGCATTTGGGGTACACTATTGATTTTGGTTGCGGTCATTGGAATTGCGGGTCTAGAGCTCCTCAAACGCCTCTAATGTGTCCTCCTCAGTCATCAACCCCCTCGATAAAGAACTGACACCCTCCCCCCACGGATAATTACTTCTGGCGATGTTCGTGAGTAGCGGAAATCGAACTCCAGCAATGCAAATCTGGTCCTATAGTACGTGGCTAGAATGGGGCCACGAATTCGATCGGTCGAATCGGAATCGGGTTTCAATTCCAGCGGTAATCGGATGATGCTAATCGCGCGGTCAGAAGTCCAACTCCTCTTGCACTCGTCTATCGGTGCCGTCTAGCTCTCGACTATGCCAATATTCGTGAGTCGAATCCTGCCGGAAACACGCTGCTTTCTGTCCTTCTCCTGTGACATCGAACATTGACGGCGTCTCCTTCTTACAAGCTTCGCGAGCGACGGGGCAGCGGGTGTGGAATCGGCAGCCCGACGGTGGATCGATTGGATCCGGGATGTCGATCGAACGAACCGGTGTTTCGATCATTCGTCCCTCGTCATCTGAGTGGAGCTGCGGCGTTGCCCACTTCAAGACTTTCGTGTACGGATGTTGCGGATCTTTGATGATCTGCTCCGCTGGACCGATTTCCACCAATTCTCCGAGGTACATAATACCGATACGTCCGCCTGCCTTCTCTGCGAGATAGCGGGCGTTTGCAAGATCGTGGCTGATGAACAGGAATGATGTCTCGAAACGTTCCCTGAGGTCCAGCATGAGTTCCATCATATCCACTCGGAGCGAAACGTCGAGCGCAGACACAGCTTCATCCCCAAGCACCAGATCCGGGTTCATCAACAGCGATCGAATCAGTGCGACACGCTGCTGTTCGCCACCCGAGAGCTGGTGTGGATAGCGGAACGCATAGTCCTCGACAGGCTGAACGCCTACCGTCTCGAGCAGTTCGAATACACGGGCTTGCCGATCCTCTTTCGAGAGATTCGGATGCCACTTTCGGAGGGGAGCGCTCAGCGTGGCAATGACCTTCTGATTTGGGTTCAACGCACTTCCGGGATCTTGATGAACCATCTGAAGCGATCGACGGATTTCGCTAAATTCTATTTCGACGTCACCCTTCCCTTCCTTTGCATCCCAGATGTCCTGTTCACGATAGGAAACTGACCCGTCTGTCGGGCGTTGGACGCCAATCGCCGTTCGTCCGAGCGTCGTTTTCCCACAGCCGCTTTCACCGACCAGAACGACCACGTCCCCGGAATGGATATCCAGGGAAACCCCGTCGACTGCACGAACGGGTTCCGGTTCTGATCCGAAGCTGAACAAACTACTCGACTCTTCGAAGTGGACCTCGACGTTGTCGAGCGAAACGACCGGCTCCGATGTACTCATTGGTTCACCCCCAAATCCAGCGTAATCTCATCGCGTGCTGTTTCAGGATGGAAGCAGGCAGCGAGATGCTCGTCATGTTTTCCTTCGATGCCCAGCATCTCTGGATTCTGGTTCGTGCATTTTTCCGTCGCAAGCGGACACCGCGGATGGTACGAACACCCCTCGGGCGTGTTTACGGGATCTGGGCTTCGACCTTCGATCGCAGCCATTTCGTCGAGCGGACCTTCCAAGTAGGGAACTGCTTTCAACAGAGCACGGGAGTACGGGTGTGCTGGGTTCGTCGTCATGACGTTCGTCTCACCCACTTCGACGAGATCGAACGCATACATTACACCCAGCCGGTCAGAGAGGTCCGCAACTAACGAAAAGTCGTGTGTGATAAACACGATCGTCAGGTCGTACTTCTTCTGGAGTTTCTCGATAAGAGAGATGATTGAGCGCTGCATGAGGAGGTCGAGTGCGGCGGTTGGTTCGTCCATAACGAGAATGTTTGGCTCAAGCAGCAGCGCTAGTGCGATGAGGGCACGTTGATTCATCCCGCCACTGAGCTCGTGTGGGTAGGCGTCGAGAATTCGATCGGGATCCAAGTAGAGATCGGATAACAAATCGTGAGCGTGAGCCATTCCCTCTCGAACATTCTTGTTGTGTGCCTGCAACGTTTCTCTGAAGTGGCCGCGGATCGTGAGCGTCGGATTGAACGAGCTCATTGCGCCCTGAAACACCATCGCAATCTCTTCCCAGAGGATGTTTGAGAGTTGCTTTTGTGTTGCCGAAACGAGATTAATCGGTTCGCCGTCTGGTGGATGGTAGATGACTTCGCCGGTTAGCTCACCTGGCTCCTCTACCACGTTTAACATTGCCGCTGCAAGCATGGATTTGCCGCTGCCACTTTCCCCGACGATTCCGAGTGTCTCGTGTCGCTGAAGATCGAGCGAAACGTCGTCTAGAACCCTTGCATCGCCTCTGTCCATCGAGAACGTAACTGATGCGTTCCGGATCTCGAGGACAGTATCTGTGCGACCAGCGCGACTTTGTCGTGGTGTTGTTCGTGACATTAGTAGTTCGACTCCATTAGCGTCGGTGAATCGTTATCGGTCGAGTTCTTGTCCGTCTTGCTATTGTTCTCGTGGCGAGCTCTGACACGGGGGTTGAACAGTCTGTCGCAACCCTGAGCGAACATCACGAGCCCGAACGAAAGCAGCATCACGGCCAGCATAGGGGCGAGCAACCAGTGGGCCCCCTTCCATGAGTATATCGCACCAGACTCGGTGTAGGCGTTATTCAGCATGGTTCCCCAATTCAAGTTCGTGAACGGGAGGACGCCAAGGAAAGACAATCCCATATACGCAAAGATCATCCCTTTCATGGAGTTAACGAGATTGATCAGTACGTATGGCATGATGTTCGGCAATAAATCGTTTTTCAGGATATAACTGGTATCGAGTCCCATGATCCGTGATGCTTCTACATAGTCTGCCTCCCGCAGCGAGAGCATCTCCGATCTGATCGCACGTGCGAGACCAGCCCATCCCGTAAGTGAGAGAGTGAGTCCGATGACAATTGGACTCTCCGGCTTCACGATCCAAATCAAGATAAGGAGCAAGGGGAGCCCAGGCAGCATCATCAGCGTGTCGCTCATGAACATGATGACGGTGTCGAGTTTACCCCCTTTGTATCCTGCGACCAATCCCAGGAACGTTCCGACGACGATCACCCAGAGCCCACCGGAGAGCATGATCTCCAGCATAACCGGCGTCGCGTGAACCACCTGTGCGAAGATCCCACGACCAAGTTTATCGGCTCCGAGCGGGAACGCCATCGTTTGGAACGGAGGCAGCAAACGTCCTGCCTGGTTCGGTTTGGGATTGCGTACCACGGCAACCCCTAACGTTCCCAGGAGGAGATAGAACACGATAATGAGGAACCCAATTCGAGCCCGGAAGTCATCCCATATGATGGAAAATGGCATGACGACGAACTCTTCAAACGCCCGCTGAGCGCGGTCAGTTCGCGTCAACGAATATTCAGAGACGGCCCCAAACGGGCTATCTTCAGGGGTAGAACCGTTATCGTTAGTACGACTCACGACCCTCACCTCCCGTTTCGATCCGTGGATCGACCATTCCGTACGTAATGTCGGCGATGAAAATCCCGGTGACTGTCGCTACCGTCACGAGAATGAACGACCCCATCATCAGCGGATAATCCCTTGACATCGTTGCCTTGAACATAATATAGCCTATTCCCTGGTATCCAAATATCTGCTCGAGGATGATTGACCCACCGAAGATGCTCGCGATACCCATCATGATTCCAGTATACATTGGAAGGATCGCGTTGCGCGCCACGTATCGGAGTGCGATTCGATGTTGTGGCAGGGCCCTGATACGAGCGGCTCGAATGTAGTCTGACCCGAGCTCGCTAATCGCGTTGCTTCGCAACCCGAGCGCCGTCCCACCGAAACTGACGAATACCATCGAGAGAACCGGTAGCACCGCGTGATACACCACACTCTTCATGAACGGGATGTTGAAGCCGGGTTCCAGTCCGGATGCGTATGCCCCGTTCGTTGGGAAGATTCCCCACATGAATCCCAGAACGTACACGAGGACGATTGCCAACATATAGTACGGGATTGACCCGGCTATGAGCGTGTATGACGTCACTCCAACGTCAAACTTTCCACCCTCTTTATACGCCATTAGCCCGCCGACGACGACCCCGATAGTAAGACCGAGGAACAATGTTACGGTAGAGAGGAACAATGTCCACGGCATCGCTCGCCAAATTACGTGCGAGACCGGTTCCCCAAACCACACGGACGTTCCGAAATCGCCGTGCAGCGCAGAGGTCATATAGTTGATGTACTGAACGTACAACGGCTGATCGGGATACACGTTCGTGTATGCAGCGGCGAGGTGGTTGATTTGTTCCACCGACATCGACGTCTGGCTCTGCATAAGCTTGTTCTTGATGTACGTTTCTGGTCCGCCTGGAAGCATTCGGATTAAGAAAAACGAGAGACTCACTGCCAGGTAAACCGTGGCGAGTGCATACGTCGCTCGTTTAACGAGGTATCTCAGATTCATATGTTGTACTTGGGTGCTACCGATTTCCGTTTCGCATCTGCTCGAGGCATCGATGTTTCACACCGAGGACCCGTGTTCTCATCACTCAACATCCGATAGATGGAACCAATATAGGATTCATAATAAATGTTTGGTCTTGATTATTCCAAAGGAAGTATCTATACTTGCTGAGGATTAATTAACAAAAGCTCTGACTCTTTCTTCGATTCTTCTCTTCGAACGGTGAAAGTCGAAAAGAATAGCTGCTACAATGCGCGTTCCGTACGTATTATTCTATTTTACTGCTTTCAATTTCCCTTGTCGTGGAAGCCAATTGAACAAGCCGCCGTAGTACGTCATGGCGTCATCGTCTTTCGAGGGATATTCCCAACCGTCAGTATCGTACCATGCTTGGTCGAGTTTTTCCTGAACTGGGAGGCACGGAAGGTTGTAGTTGTACAACCACGCCAGTTGACTTATGAGGTCTTTTTCTGTGGACTTATCGACCTTCTTCTCGAGTTTGGCGAGCAACTCGTTCGGGTCAACGGTTTGTAGCTTCCCGTTGGGCTTTCCAACTGGTGGGGCTTTGAACGTGTCCGGAGGACTAATCGCGCCTTGCACCCCCGGATCTTCGTACACTAGACGATACGTGTAATACGGATACGCGATACCGGCAGCCCACCCGTAGGTGGCAACTCGGAAGTTACCATTCGGCCAAAGGGTGCTGAGGTAAGAGCTGCTGTCGGTTGTTTTCACCTGCGATTCGATTCCGAAGTCGTTTAGCTCTGAAACCATCGTCTGAACGGATGCGGTGAAGTCACTCCAACCAGCAGGTGTGTTAATCGGGAGCGAAAACTTCTGACCATCAGGTTGGTGCCACTTGCCGCCCTTCTTTGTGAATCCCTCCTTTTTCAGGAGAGTGGATGCTTTTCCAGTATTTTTTTGGTACTTGTTCATTTTCCCAGCTAAGTCCCCGACCCATCGATCTTGAGTGGCGTTGGTGATACCGTTCGGGATGTTAACCGGATGTTTGGTCGCATCGGAGTTCTTGGCAATCGTCTTCCGGTCGAATAGGTACGCGATCGCTTGCCGAACGTTTCGGTTTTTCAACACGGGATCATCGTGATTGAACCAAAGGCCCATTCCCCAGTTTGCGGGGAAATTTTTGTGCTTGACGGACTTGGGGAATGTATTACCGACGGCATTTTCGACGAATGCCTTTGTGCCATCGATATTTTGGGTCTTCATGGCTCCCCAGATCTTCTGATTACCGCCGCCCATCTGGATGAACTCTACCGTGGAAAAGTTGATATTATCCGCATCCGGGTGTTTCTCATATTTCTTCAGTGTGATTTTTCCAGGGTTTATCTGGTCAGGTTGCCAAGGGCCGTGTCCGTACGGTTCATCAATCGTCGCACTTGCCAGCTTTTGACGTACTTTCTGTAGTTCGTCCTCTGACGACGCCTGATCGTACTGCTTGACGTAATCCTTGTACAAGGAATATTTGACGTTGAGGCTCTGCGGGAGTATTGTCTGCTTGAGGATATTCCCGTTTGTCGGCTTTTTCAGTGTAATCTCGACGGTCGATTTATCCTTCTCCTTGACCTCGCCGATAGTATCGAGCGAACCGTTCATCAGGAACCCGAGCTTCAACGAGGACGCAACGTCTTTCGAATCGACTTTTGACCCATCCCACCATGTCAATCCATCACGGATGTTTAGCTCCATCGCGCCCTTCGTAATCGACCAGTCCGTGATCAAATAAGGGTAGTACTCCCCGGTGAAGTCATTTTGTGCGACAAATGGGTCCCAAATGTATCCGGTGATGGCACCCTGGAACTCTTTGAAGTTATACTGATTGTAGTGCTTTCGAGCGAGATTTCCGCTTCCCGCAGTCGTGGTCCATGACGCGTTGACCGTGGATCCGTCACCTGTACCGGACCCGCTTTTTTTATTTCCAGCGTCATTCTTGCTTTGGCTACCTGAACAGCCAGCGAGACTTGCGATACCGGCGATTCCGGCGGCGCGAAGCATCTGCCGTCTAGTCTTGGGAGTAGGCTCTATGATTGGCATGGTCTGCCTTGCCGCAACAACAAATTCCCATAATAAATAATTTGTGCTATTGTTCCAATTATAGACATGAATATGAATATAGAGATTAGATGTCTATATTCTGTTGGTTATTTGTAGACTCGGACAGCCGTTAAGGCTTCTAGAGTTCGACCCGCTGGCCAGATTCGTCACTTTGTTGAATCGCGGAGATGACACGCTGAACTGCCGCTCCATCCGCGAAGTCGGGACTGAACGCCCGATTCTCGGCAATGGCGGTAAGGAACTTTTCATGCTCATGAACGAATGTGTGTTCCCACCCGATGACGTGGCCCGGAGGCCACCAGACGTCTCCATAGGGATCATCGTCATCAGTGATGAGCACGGTTTGGAAGCCCCGATTATCCCCGGTATGGACTTCGAGTTCGTTGAGCCGAGCGAGGTTGAACTTCACTGCACCATCCGTGCCGTGAACCTCGAAGTTGTTATTGTTCGTTTCTCCGTGAGCCTGCCGACTTGCTTGTAGCACACCCATCGCACCGTTATCGAAGTCGACTTGCGCTGAGTACGCATCGTCAACGTCGACTTCGCGGGTCTCACCATCATCACCCCACTCAAATGGACGTTCGGTCGTAAAGGTGCGTGTGTGACCGCTCACGGTCACGATGTCACCGACCAGGTAGCGTGCGAGGTCGATAGTGTGGGAACCGAGATCTCCAAGTGCCCCCGCACCCGCATGTTCTTTCGAAAGTCGCCAGGACCAGCCGGCCGTTTCGTCGGTGAGAAACCCATTGACGTATCGTCCGTGAAAGTGACGGATCTCGCCAAGTTCACCCGCTTCGATGAGTCGCTTTGCATACCGGATAGCCGGGACGAAGCGATAATTGAAGCCGATCCCCGCTACGGCATTCGAGGCATCCGCCGTTGCCGCCATCCTCTCGGCGTCATCACGAGTTGATGCGAGGGGCTTCTCACAGAGGACATGGATATCTCTTTCCAACGCGGCGATTGAGGGCTCAGCGTGGAGATGATTTGGACCGAGGTTCAACAGGACATCGATCTCATCGAGAGCTTCCTCCCAGTCGTCAGTAATTCGGGTGAAGTCGTACCGCTCTGCTGCCTCGGCAAGCGACTTCTCGTGTCGACCGACGAGGATGTGGCGGTCAGTGGATGGCGCGTCTGGGAAAAAGAGGGGCAACCGGTCAAGTGCATTGGTGTGAGCTTTCCCCATGAACCCGTATCCGAGCATGCCGATTCGAAGTGTCATTCAGTGTTACCTTCGGTCATACTCACGAGGTCGTTCATTTTCGGGGCTGTTTCTCGCATCGAAACTTCGGCGTCTTCGGGGTACTCGTGCTCATAGATGAGCCATTCAACGTCTGCATCAACGGCTGCTTCAACGACCTCTTCGACGTTGAGATCTCCCTCACCAAGCTGAACGGATTCGCTCGTCTCGTAAACCATATCCTTGAGGTGGATTAGAGGGACACGATCGGCATACGTTCGAATGACTTCGGCTGGATCAGCGCCAGCGGTGCCGACCCAACCGACATCGAACTCGAACTGTACACGGTCATCTAGGTGATCGACCAGCACCTCGAACGCCGTCCGTCCCTCCGCATCATCGAACGTGATGAACTCGTGGTCATGATTATGATAACAGAGCGTAAGTCCGTACTCGGCGAGTCCATCGGAACATTCGTTAAGCAGTGCCGCAGTGTCCTTCGTCGCTTGGGGGGACGCATAGTACGTTTCGTCGAGCCAACCAAGGACGACGCGGTCGCAATCCAGCGTTCGACATGCCGAGAGAAGTCCTTCTTCTGGAGAGCGGATTTGATCCAATCCGGTCATGATGCTCGTGACGCCGAGCCCCGTTTCGTCGAGTGCTTTCGTCGACCCATCGTCGACGGATTCGATACCGAGTTCGATTCCACTATACTCTGCGTCGCCCACACGGGTAATAGTACGACCAGTGTCGTCATCGAGATGGCCGATCATCCCCATAATTATGGCTGTTTGAACCATGCACCTACCATTCTGTGCTCCGCATTTAACGCTTCTGTCCCTGTGAAATGATGATCGCAACCTCTCGAAGTGTAGCAGTTTGAGACTTTGGCGAAGGAATGAGGTCGAAGGGTAAAATTGAACACCTTTTCTTCTCCATCAGAATATAAAATCTCTCAGATATTCAAATAGAAATCAAACTGGAGTCTGGCGTTGAAAGTAAGAAAGATTATATCGATCGGGTCAAAAACGAATATCTGAAGGTCAATCATGAAGGATTACAGCGTTGCGTTTATTGGCACAGGAAAACCCCCAGAAAGCTCGAACGCGACTGGATTCGCCATGGCGTATAAACACGCAGAATCGTACAACCGTATCGATGGATGCAAACTGACAGCGTGTGCTGACATCGTCCGTGAGAACGCGATTGGGTTCGCCGAGGAAGTCGGTATCGCCACCGACAACGTCTTCGAAGATTACAACGAAATGCTCTCTGCAGTCGAGCCGGATATCGTCAGCATTTGCGTACCACCGGCAGTTCATGCGGACATCACCTTCGATTGTATCGAAAGCGAGATTCCACAGGCTATTCACTGCGAGAAACCGATGGCGGACACGTGGAAAGATTGTCGCCAAATGGTCTCGAAAGCTAACGAGTACGACATTCAACTCACGTTCAATCATCAACGGCGATTCGGTACGCCATTCGTCAAGGCAAAGGAATTGCTCGATGCTGGCGAGATCGGTGCACTCAAACGAGTTGAGTTCTCCTCACCTAATCTGTTTGACTATGGAACGCATTCGTTTGATCTCAGTAACTTTTATGCTGAAGAATCCGACCCCGAGTGGGTGATCGGGCAGATCGATTACCGAGAAGAAAACGTCCTCTTCGGGGCCCATAACGAGAATCAAGGTGTCGTCCAATGGCAGTATGAAAGCGGCGTCCAGGGTCTAGCCACCACAGGAATCGGAAATGGGAACGCAATCAATAGTCACAATCGACTCGTCGGTACTGAAGGCGTTATAGAAATCGGTGTCGGATTTCCGACGGATGACACTGGCCCCATGCTTCGAATGCGACGGAATGGGAAATCATCATGGGAAGAATTTGATGTGAACAATGAGGACGTTCATGGTCGCCGAGACGCCGAAGATTGGAAAGGTCAAACTGTACTTACGCGCGCACTGGCAAACGTCGTCGAAAGTATCGATGGGAAGCAAGTCCCTCTCCTCTCTGGGGAAAATGCCCTCCGAGCAACCGAACTAATCTTCGGTGCGTGGCAATCGGCTCGACGACGTGGACGGATCGACTTCCCTCTCAACATCGACGATAACCCTCTCACCTCTATGATCAAATCCGGCGACCTACAGCCAAAACCGGTGGACGAATAATCGATTAGCGTTCCAAAATTGGCAGACAGATTTCAATAATCTAAAATTCATCCATAAAATCGAAGATCATACGAAACTCATCGGGTCCAAAATTGCAAATTGATCGGATGACGATTTCGATGCAACGCACCAGAAAACCTAATTACTTGCCAATAAACAAACTAACTAGATGGTTAAAACCGCAATACAACTATACACGTTACGGAAATTTGATGTAAAAGAATCGACCAAAGTAAGAATAGCGTCGGAGACGGACGTCGATGGCGTCGAAATGGAATATTACGGGCCCCCCTCGGATGCGACATTAGCGGCGCTTGACGAAACTGGTCTTGAAGTAGCTGGTTTGTCGGCAGGACTCGACGATTTTCAACACTCATTAGATGAACTGGTAACTACCTGCAAAGCGTTCGATTGTGAGACTATCATCCTTGGTTACCTAGACGAAAAGCATTTCAGATCAGTACAAGCGACTCACCGGACAGCGAACCTACTTAATTCCCTAGCGGACACAGTTAACGAGCAGGGCCTCCGATTTCTCTACCACACCAATCGTCACGAGTTTACTTCCTCTGATGGTCGCACTCACTTCGATATCTTAGCTGATGAAACCGATGATGGCGTCGAGTTTGAACTCGACCTCGGTTGGATTGGTGTCACCGGAACGAATCCACACTCGGTACTCGAAGACTTTGGCCATCGTACTGCCTCTGTCCACCTCAAAGATATGCGCTTCGAAGAAGAGAAGTTTGTCAACCTGGGCGATGGTGATCTCAATGTTCGGGAAACTGCCCAGGCAGCTATCGATGTGGGAGTTGAATGGCTGGTCTACGAACACGAAGACCCTGTAGATCCGGTCGAATCTGTTGTCGCTGGCGCTTCGAAACTATCCCTGTTCAAGAAAAACGGACTGACCGCAGATTCTTTTTCATCCTAAATCTGACGGATCTCCTTATTTGAGCACTTACGAGCGTACCTTGCTTG
Organism: Haladaptatus sp. AB643; assembly: GCF_024136975.1. Lineage (NCBI taxonomy): Archaea > Methanobacteriati > Methanobacteriota > Halobacteria > Halobacteriales > Haladaptataceae > Haladaptatus > Haladaptatus sp. AB643. The sequence continues at coordinate 2,118 of NZ_JAMYJW010000007.1, read as the reverse complement.
AACGAAGCAGTAGCGAACTGGTGTCGCCAACCGTTTCGAAGGGGTTGACAACGAGAGTGGCTCGGAAAGTAAAAGGATAAACGGTCATAGCTTCTCATCAAATAAAACCCATGAACAATCCATGCAAAATATTATTCAGACAAAAAATCAATGCAACTTATGTGGTGAATTATCCCATATTTTGACACCTAACATTCGAGAATAACTGAGGGTTCATCTTGCCCTAGTTACTGTTGGTTGAGAATATTCACTACTGGTGAATCCTTCTCCCGCTCATTCCATGGTTGAGGTGTTTATACTATTCGTATTCAAGTGTCCACCGCGTCAGAGACCCAGATTTTCGGCAGTAGTAGATGGCCATTTTCATTGAGAACCAGATATCTATGTACAACAAATTCAAAGAAACGAGAGACTGCATGGACCTCAAATCAAGAAGGGGACAAATTTGAGCCTTTTACATCATCTATATATCTATGAAAATATTTGTTAAGGGCCTGGTGAAAGGGGATCTCTGGACTTCACGATAGATCTGGAATAAAATTCGGTATGTTTCCGACGATAGTGAAAAATTTATAATCCTCCGATTCCATCCTGCATACTATGACCGACAAAAGCGGAGTCAAAGCGGTTCGAACGACGTTCCGGATATTACACGCCCTCAAAGATATCGATGGTAGCGTCGGAGTATCAGACCTCTCAGATAAACTTGAACTTCCAGTGAGCACGGTACACAGTCACCTGACCACTCTTCACGACTGTGGATACGTCGTGAAGCAAGGGAGTGAGTACGATATTGGTTATCGTTTTCTCGAAACCGGAGGATTCAGGCGGAGCCAATCCCGTTTATTCGAATTTGCGAAACCAAAGGTCGATCAACTTGCTGAAGAATTCGGTGATAAAGTTAATTTGGTTGTCTATGATCATGGGCTCGCTGCTCATATTTATATCGCTAAAGGAGAGGAGGCGATTGAGACGGATACATACATAGGGATTCGTCTTCACTCTCACTCATCCGCTAGCGGCAAAGTGATTCTGGCGCATTTACCTGAAGAACTCGTTCACGAAACTATCGATAGATACGGGCTCGTTCACCATGGTCCAAACGCGATTACATCCCGGGATGAATTTTTCGAGGAGCTTGCACAGATTCGCGAAGCTGGAATTGCCTTTGATCGGGAAGAGCGTGTTGAAGGCCTCCACTGTGTCGCTGCACCCATTATGCGCGATAATGCACTTCCTGCAGCAATTAGCATCTCCGGTCCGCGCGGCCGAATGACCGGTGAAAGATTTACTGACGAAATCCCTGAACGTCTCCAAAATGTTGCTGATACTATCCGTATAAAACATCGTTACGCCTGAATTGCTTCCGACGGAGCTTCTTTCAACTTATTCATTATGCAACTGATCGAATTGTCTAAATTCTTGTAGTAGTTTCTATCTACTGTGTCGTTACATCACTAGTCTTGTAATGCCACAGAGATAGTTCGATTTTACAGGACTCTTGAAGCGTACGTAGAAGATAGTTAAGCTGTGACCATCCATTCTTGAGTTGTTATCGGTAGTGTAGACTAAGGCAAGTTTGATATAGCTGTATGTAATTTATAGATCTCAGAACGGGAGCATTCACCGATTATAGGATCTATATCGCCAGATTGAGCACAAGGAGGTGACCTCAATTACACTACCGCTTAGCGCCGTAAGCGGAAGTGCAAACGCCCCGGGACCCCTCACCTGTTCTATGCAAAGGTTGTAGTCCATGTTGGGCACCCTCCTCCCTACGATCATCGGATTTTTAGAGTCAATATTCTAACAAGATGAATCATATGTAATTCTGGATGGGTATAGAGTGTCTTCGATTAGGGTAGATTAAATAACAAAACAAACGACCGAATATTCGTCGGTCACTGGTCTGTTCCGGCGTCTCTGTATGTGGTAAACGGTTCCAAGCATTCGAGACGACACAGCAAAGATCTTGATGACAATTGTCCGTTGCCAAGTGTAGCTACTATCGGACGGAGAACGTTCAATCCATCATATATCTTGTTTGAGTGATGATTATCTTCCTAACCCGTACCGACCTTTTTCGACCCATTCGTTCTTTTTCCACCCGCAGTGAGG